>JAKFUS010000041.1 GCA_021732605.1 Betaproteobacteria bacterium
GCGCCGCAGCCGCATAAAAACCGATCTGGAAGCGCGCGGTTTCGGTGACGGCGAGTTCGCGGATGAACAGACTGGCGCCGAGCAGCACGGCCAGCGTCAACAGGGCGGTGGCCGGAACACGGGTGCGGATGGCTTCGAGGGCTGTGTATTTGCCGATGGTTGCGATGTGCACGGGCAGGACCGTTCTTTTCAACAGAAGAAACAGTATAGCCAATGACGATGTCTGACGAACCGCGTAATTCAGTCGACCAGCCGGGCGGCACGTCGGCGGCATCAGCGCCGCCCCGGTATCAGCATGCGCTGCTCGCAGGCATGCTGCTGACGCTGCACGGGGCGGTTGCCTGGGAACCGAACGAGTTGTGGGCGCGCGGTTTGTTGCTGGCGCATTTCGGCTTGTTCCTGATCTGGCAGCCGGTATGGCGGGGTGAGCGGCAGATTCCCTTGACGCGCGCGCTGATGGTGCTCTGTCTGGGCGCATTTTTTGCCGTTTCCGGCAACTGGTGGCTGATCGCAACCTGGATGGCGGTGCTGTTCGGCCTGATCGGCGGTGGTGTGCCGGGAACGGTGGGCCGCAGCGACCGCTTCGTGGCGATCCTGGCCGCAGTCTATCTGGTGACAGTCCTGCTGATGTGGGTGGTGCCGCAGTTGTTCATCGCCTACGCCTTGGTTCCCGGGATCAGCGGCTTTGTCCGTTACGGATTGCCCTTGCTGCTGCTGGTGATCCTGGCGATTCCCAAGGGTGAGCGCCAGTCGGGCACTCCGGTGATCGTCGATCTGTTTTACAGCGTGGTGCTGTTCCTGCTGGTAGTTGCACTGGTGCTGGGCAGCTTTGTCATCCAGGAGGTGTCGCACGGCCAGTACCTGCTGGGACTGGCGCAGGCGCTGATGGTCATCGCGCTGCTGCTGGTGGGTTTGTCGTGGCTGTGGAATCCGCGCGGCGGTTTTGGCGGCATCGGCACTTTGCTGTCGCGCTACCTGCTCGGTTTGGGATTACCCTTCGAGCAACGCATGCGGCGGCTCGCCGATCTGGCACAGACGGAAACCCGGCCTGAGCATTTTTTGCGCGATGCGCTGACCTACATGCTGGAACTGCCCTGGGTCACCGGCTTCGGCTGGACCTCGGCATGGTCTTCCGGCACGGTTGGCAAGGAGGCCTTGCATGACGAGCAATACGAAACCGAAAGCCTCCGCATCACCGTATATGCGCCCCGGCCGTTTTCACCCGCGGTACTGCTGCACCTGAAGCTGCTGATGCAGATGGTGGGCCACTTTTACGAAGCACAGCGCCGGGAACAATTGCGCCGGCAGTCGGCCTATACCCAGGCGATCTACGAAACCGGCGCACGATTGACGCATGATGTCAAAAATCTGCTGCAATCGCTGCGCTCAATCTGCGCGGCAGCGGAAATGCGCGGGGTCGATGACGATACGGCATTTCGCGCGCTGGTGCAGCGGCAGCTGCCTCAGATTGCGCAGCGCCTGGGCAGTACGCTCGACAAGCTCAAATCGCCGGCGACGAGCGTGGCGAGTGAAGTGGATGCGCTGATCTGGTGGCAGGGTTTGCAGGCCCGTTACGGCGGACGCGGGATCCACTTTTCTGAACCAGGTGCGCTGAATGACATGCGTCTGCCGGCGGAGCTGTTCGACAGCACGGTCGTAACACTGATCGAAAACGCCCTCTACAAAACCGCCCAGGACGCTGCGCTGAAAGTCACGGTGACACTGTTGGCCGGTCCGCGATTGCGCGTTTGTGATACCGGGTTGCCAGTGCCGCCGCCCATCGTTGACCAAATCCTGGCGATGCCTGTCGAGTCAGACAGTGGTCTCGGCGTGGGGTTGTTCCAGGCCGCAAAGTTTGCCGAGCAATCCGGCTATGCGCTGGCGCTGGCAGACAACCGGCCAGGATGTGTGTGTTTTGAGCTGACGCGTCGCGGCTAAGCGAGGGCTAAGGGAGCTTGCCGGCGGATACCATGCGGTTGAACAGCGTGTAGCGTGACAGCCAGATGACGATGTCGTCGAACTCGCTGGTGGCCGGTCCGCCGCTGATCGGGGGACGGTAGACGACATCGGCATCGGCGCCGTAATTGTCCTGCTCGTCGGCGCTGGCAGAAGCCGTGTTCGCGACGTTGGTCAAAAAATTGATTGCACCGGCCCCGTTTTTGCCGTGCGAGATTACGGCGAAAACAGCCGTGGTGCTGAGCGTTGTTGTGCAGGCCTGGGTGGTGCAAATCCGCACGTTGGTTCCAGCGGAGGACAACGCAAACGGCGCGGCAGGGCTGCGTTGCGCATAGACCGCGTTCACCACATAGGTGTAGCGATTGCCCCACAAGTCCGAATTGCCCAGCCCCAGGTCCGTATAGGGCAATCGACCGGCGGCGATGCCGCCGGCGATGGTGGAGCAGACTCCTGTGGCGACAGTGACATTTTCTGCGCCATTGGTATCGGTATCGGGGCAGGGCAGGTTGCCGTTGGCGACGGCGTAACCGATCAGTGCCTCGCGTATTTCATTCAGGGTTTTTTCGGTGTCGCTGATCTGCTTTTGTTCGACCTGGGTGGTGAGCGGCACCAGGACGCTGCCGAGCAGCAGCACGATGATGAACAGCACCACTGCGACTTCAATCAGTGAAAATCCATGTTCGGTTCCGGCGGCCGCGTTTCTACTGCAGTGGTTATGCATGGTGATCATTGATAGAGCAGGAAGTCGCTGAAAGAGTTCGAAATGGTCTGTTGCTCGTAGGTGTTCGAGGTTGCCGTGTTGTTGTTGGTGCCTTCAAGATAATTGGTGGCATCCTGCTTGTTGGCCGTGGTGGTGCGCAGCTGGTTGTTGCCGGCAGCGTAGTTTGCAACCGAAAGTCGTTTGCCGGCCACGACGACGACGACCCGCTTGTCAGCGGTAGCGGAAGGCGGATTGACGGTCAGGCAACTGCCGCAACCACTGCTGGCGGGGATGGCGGCAGTAAACGGGATCAGTGTGGCATTAACTGCCGGCGCGTAAGCGGCGGCGACCCCGTAAAAGACCATTTCTTTCCAGTTGGTCCACCAGGTGCCTTGCGTGATGCCGGATCCGACTGGCCAGGTGCTCGACATGCAAAGTGCGGGCAGCAGTGCGCAGACCGTTGTGGCGACAGCACCGCCGATTCCCAGCACTGTGGCGCCCATGTTATCCGGCAAGCGGCCAAAACGTTCACCGTTGTTGTCGCTGTAGGGGGATGTCACATCCGTCACTGGCGCCGCCCACGGGTAGCGGCCGTTGTTGGCACTCGCGTATGCGGTGAGGGAGTTGAGGGCTTCCTTGGCAACCCTGCGCTGCAATACCGGCATCAGATCCTGATAGGTGATGGCGATCAAACGGTCGTTCACGATCAGATTGCCGGTGGCGTCCTGGATGACACCATTGATGAAACCGTCACTGTTGCTGCCGTCGGTAAATCCGGAGTTGTCCTCGATGCTGGTCATGACATCGAGGTAATTGACCGGGTTGCATTTCGGGGTATTCGTCAGCGGGCTGCTGGTGCAGACCCCGGCCGCTGTGCAACTACCGCCGGTGCAACTGCGGTCCTGGGGGGCACCGGCCCCCTGTCTCTGCAGTACGGCGCCGGGCGCAAATACTACGGCAATGACGCCGCTGGGGGTGTACGCGTCGGGATTGGATCCGTCATGGATCACCGTGCCAGCATTGTTGCGGACCGTAATCGTGCCGCGGGAATCGCTGTTGAGACAGCCGGCATCGCCGGGGGCGGCGCAGGCAGTGCGGCCATTGTTCTTGAAGTTGTCGGAAACCGCGTACCACAATCGCTCGCCGTCACCGTCACGCAGGTCGGCAAGGCCCAGTGTTTTCCACGGCAGTCGCCCAATCCTCAGGGCCTGGGTGTTGCAGTTGGGAGTGCCTGGAGCGCCGTTGTCATTGGTATCCGGGCATGGCAGGTCTCCCGGACGTTCACCACCGGCTAGGTCGCTGACTCCGGCGGCGTATCCGATCAGGGCGGCCTTGGCCTGAGCCAGCGCGGCGGCCGTGATTTTGTCTCTTTCAACGGTGGAGCGGGTCGGGCTGACCAAAGAGTAGATCGTCGCGCTGAGCCCGATGACCAGAATGACCAGCAGGGCGAGCAGGGCCTGCCCGCGCTGATTGTCAAAATGATCATTTGAATACAATAACCTGGCGGTATTCGACATGACGAAGTTATGGTTTCGGAGCTGCTTGCCGATTCGCTTCCGGATCCGATGTCTTGTTGGTGTTTTGCGGGTCTGGTGCTTGCGCTTGTTTGGCGGAGGCCTTGTCCGTTGTTTCCGTGGCCCCCTGTTTGGGTGCTGTTACCTTGCGTTGAGCAAAAGATTCATCAACCTTGCCGGTGAACAGCGTCGCGCTTTGCCCCACTTTGAGCTGTACTGCCGCCGCCTGCAGGGTGATTTGCCCGTCGCGTCCCACCCTGCCAACGATCGACTGTTTGTTGAGCAGCCCCGTTTCTGACAGCGCCTCATCATTGACCCACACCGTGGTTTTGCCGTCACTGCGTCGGACGATGCCGTTGTAGGTGACGGTTTCCGGTATCGGTTCGTCACGCGCCTGTGAAGCAACGGCTTTTTGCTGGCGCAGCGTATCGAGTTGCGCACGCTGCTCAGGGGTAAAAAAAATTCTTCCGGGAAGTTCAGCTGCCTGCGCAAGCTGCACCGTCAAAGCAAACGCAACTAGTGCCAGCAATTTCATGGCCGAACTCCGGTGGTGACATCAGGCGTCGCGGTAATCCAGGTCAGCTGGCAGTTTGCCGTAATGTTGGGCTGGTAACGGATGGCGGCGGTGGTTTCGGTGCGGCGCATTGCGCATTGATCAACTTGAAAGAGGCCGTTATTTTGCGCGCGCAGGGCTTCAAAAAAGCGCAGCAGATCGAGTTCATGGAGCAGCCGGAATTCCAGTTTCATGACGGATTGGCGCAGGGCGAATTGTCCCGGGCTGAGTTCGGCGGCGTAGGCATAGGGTTGCTGCGCATCAATGCCGTAATTGACGCCAAACAAATCGGTGCGTTCATTGGCTGCGCGCAGGGCATTCAGCCACTCGATGCGCTGTTCGTCACCGATGAAACCGGATTGCTGGAGTTGGCGGTACTTTTCGGCGTATTGGGTGATGATGGATTCTTCTTCGCCGGAGCGCCGCATCCGGGATTGCGCGTCGCGAAGCAGGGTCTGCTGCTTGGTGAGGGCGGTCTGCGCTTGCTGGGCCAGCAGGTGCGTGTAATAAATGGCGCCGGCAGCCGCGGCCAGCATTGCGACCAGAAGGATCAGCGGCCCGCGCAGGGCTTTGAGTTCTCCGGCGTTCATGACGGCTGCTTAAGCACCAGCACCAGCTTGAACTCGGCGGCACCCGCCTGCGCCGGATTGTCCGAGGTGTTTCCCGACAGCGTGAGCGTCGGGCTTACATTGAGCGGCAACTGCACAACACGCACGGTCTCCACCGCCGGGTTACTGCGCAGGCGCTCGGCCAGCGCAGTGATCGAGTTGATGGCGAGACGGAAATCGCCCTTGAAATCCCTCACCTGCCCCGCGATCAGGCCGCTTTGTTTACGGACGGCCATGCCGGTCAGTGTTTGCGGGGGGGCTTTGGGGGCGCCTGCCGCCGCCGTGCCCGCATCGAACTCGGTGGTGCTGTGTTGCCAGTCAAGTTCGGTGAGGACGATTTCGGGGCTGGGTGCGAGGGCCTGACCGACCACCTGAAAAAAACGTTCCGGGGTCGTGGCTGTAGTGCGCAGCTTTTCGGCGAGTTCAGTGGCTTTTTTGAGATTGTCGGCAGTGGTTGGTGACGAAGGAAATTTTCCGGTGGCAGCCTGATATTCGGCGTTGACCTGTGCAGTTCTTTGCGTGGCCGCTGCAGTTTCATTGTCGATCGAGAACTGATGCCACAGATTGAAGCCGGCCCAGGCGATGCCAATAAGCGCTGCGACAGCGCTGGCCGCAAACAGCTGCTGGCGGGTTTGATAATGTTTGTAGCCCGAGGTGACCGCGGGGGACGCCAGGTTGTTGCCGGGAATTCTTGCGCCGAGTAGTTGCAGATAAATCGCGGCCGGCGAGGTTTCGATCAATATCGGGTCGAGCTTGAGGAGCGCAGCTATATCACCTCGTCCGAGCCGGGTGCAGTTCAGGCTGGGATTATCAGCGCCGATGAGTTTGGTGGTTTCACCGAGCCGTTCTGCATGGTCCAGCAACACGACGGAAACTGGTTCATCGAGTGTGGCGGCGCGCAATGCGTGCAGATAGAGCCGGGTATTGGATATTTCATCAACAATGGCGCGGCTCTGGAGCCCTGCCGTGGCATCGCTGCGGCTTAACCGGCTCAGCCGAAACGCGCCTTCGCGGAAAAAAGTCAGACGGATGCCGGCTGGATGAGCGGCTACCAGCAGCAGGTTATCGGATTTTGTATCCAGAGCGTCAACCAGACCGGACATGACCATCGGCAGCAGGTAAATGCCGCCGACAGGCAGGCCGGTTTCCACCAGCACCGCCAGCCAGGGGGCGACAACTTCCGGATTGGTCAGTGCCGAAAACAGGAAGCGGTCATCACGGCGCTTGACGCCGTCCCGTCCGATCAGCGAGGCCGCGCAGTAAGGTGACGAGCGGTAATACTGGCGCAGTTTGCGCTCGACCATCTGGTCGCGGTCGGATCCCGACGCGTGCGGCAGGGTTTCGAAGCGGTAATCCTCTTCGATGGCATCGACGATCATGAATGCCGGCGTTCCTGCGGAGGCCGCGGCGTAGTCGCGGAAACCGGTGAGGCCGGTTTCGTCGTTGGCGAAAATCTCGACGTCGTGCAGTCGCCCGCTTTTCCAGCGCGCCGCGGTTGCACCGTTCACCGAGATGCAGAGCAGGAGTTTATTGGCCATGATGGTCAACAGGCCCTAGAATTTCAGCTTGCCGAGAATATCATAGACGGGACCGAGCACCGCCCAGATCACGAAGGCGATCATCCCGCCGAGAATCAGCGTCAGCGCCGGGCCGAGCATTTTCATGCCCTTGTCCACAGCATCCTTGACGTCCCGGTTGTAGAAATAAGTGACGTTGGCGAGGGCCACGTCGAGCCCGCCGGTGGCTTCGCCGACCCGCAGCATGCGGATCACCAGTGGCGGAAACAGTCCCAGGTTATTGAAAGATTCCGTCATGCCGTCGCCGGCGGCGATCTGTTGCACGGCGCGGTTGAGGCCATCGGCGACGACACGATTGCCGACCACTTCTTCGCTGATGCGGATGGCGTCAAGCACGGTGATCCCGGAGCGGTACATCAGGCCGAACACATTGGCGAACCGCGAGAGGATGATTTTCTGGATGATCGGACCAACGATGGGCAGGCGCAGTTTGGCGTAGTCCCACAGATAGGCTGCTTTGCTCGAGCGTCGGACGGTCACCATCAGTGTGATCACGGCGATCACCGGCAGCAGCACGATGGGCAGCCAGAAATCCTTGGCGACACCTGATACAGCCAGCAGTGCCCGGGTCTGAACCGGCAGCGCCATGCCCATGGATTTGAACAGCTGCGCGATCTGGGGTACCAGAAAGATCAGCAACGCCGCCATCACCCCGAGCACCACCACCAGCGTCAGCGCCGGATACATCAGCAGCCGCCGGGTCTGCGAAATCAATTCATCCTGCCAGCGGATGGTATCGGCGAGGTTTTTGAAGATTTCGGGCAACTGGCCGGACTGTTCGCCGGCGCGGATCAGGCTGATGAACACGCGATCAAAGACGTCGGTATGCGTCGCCATGCACTGCGAGAGTACATTGCCGGCCTCCATGTCCTCGGTCATGATGGTCAGCACTTCGCGGAAACGCGCCGAATCGCTGGTGTCGCGCATGTCGCGCAGGCCGTCGATGATCGGGATGCCGGAGCGGATCATCTGCTCCATGTCAAAGCAGAAGTTGACCAGATCCTGCCGGGTAACGGCGCCGCCCGCGGCCAGCGTGGTCGAAGTCTGCCGGTCCACCTGTTTGCAGGTGATCAGGTCCAGCCCCATCCGGCGCAACCGCAGTTCAAGATCGACTTCGTTGACCGCGTCGAGTCCGCCCCGGGCGGGCTGGCCGGTTTTGTCGATCGCCTTGTATTGGAAGGAGGGCACGGATCAGCTAGTCAGGTGCAATGATGCGTGCGTGGCAGGTGTGTGGAAAGAGCGGGCCATCACTGGCGCAGTCTTCCCGTGAGGTCGACGGAGCGTGCGACTTCGGCGAGACTGGTGGTGCCGGCAATCACGCGGCCGATGCCTTCTTCGGCGAGTGAGCGGAAACCCTTGGAGACGGCTTCGGCGCGCAGTTCCTTGGCGGTGGCCCGGCGCGCCACCAGTTCATCCAGGTCGCCGTCCATCACCAGCAGTTCCATGATCGGGGTGCGGCCGCGGTAGCCCTTGTTCGAGCAGTGTTTGCAGCCCACCGGGCGGTAGAGGAAGGAAGCCGAATCCGCCGCTACGCCGAGCAGGGCGCGTTCTTCCTGCGATGGCGCGTAGGCTTCCTTGCAGTGAGTGCAGAGCAGGCGCACCAGGCGCTGCGCAATGATGCCGATGATGTTGCCGGCCATGATGTCCGGTTGTATGCCGATGTCGAGCAGCCGCGGAAAGGCGCCCAGCGCCGAGTTGGTATGCAGCGTGGTGAACACCTGGTGGCCTGTCATGGCGGCGCGGAAGGCCATTTCCGCCGTCTCCTTGTCGCGCACCTCGCCGACCAGGATGATGTCCGGATCCTGGCGCATGATCGAACGGATGCCGTTGGCGAAATCCATGCGCGCCACTTCATTGACTGACGTCTGGCGCATCAGGGTCAGCGGGTATTCGACCGGATCTTCCAGGGTCATGATGTTGACGGTCTCATCATTGACCTGGGCCAGCAGCGAATACAGCGTGGTCGTTTTGCCGCTGCCGGTGGGGCCGGTGACGACGAGAATGCCTTCCGGCCGCGCCAGCATGATTTCCAGCTTGGTCATGGTTTCAGCGGGCAGGTTCATGCGGTCCAGATTGACGATGGATTTTTCGCGGTCCAGCACGCGCAGCACGATGTTCTCGCCGTAAATTGTCGGCTGGGTGGAGACGCGGAAATCGATCGGCCGGCCGTTCAAGGTCAGTGACAACCGTCCGTCCTGCGGTGCGCGGGTTTCCGCGATGTTCATGTCGCTGACCACCTTCACCCGCACCGTAATGCCGGGCATGTAGGTCTTATGCAGGCTGCGCACGGTTTCCAGCACGCCGTCGATGCGGTAGCGGATGCGCATGAATGCGTATTCCGGCTCGAAGTGGATGTCGGAGGCGCCGCGTTTGACGGCATCGACCAGGATGGCGTTGACCAGCCGCACCATCGGCTGGGTGTACTCGTCGCCGCCGGCCTGCAGGCTTTCGTAGTCGATTTCGCCGGTTTCGATTTCGGTCAGGATGCCATCGACCGACAGTTCATGACCGTAGAACAGGTCGATGTAGTCGCCGAGTTGTGCTTCGGCGGCAAGCTGCGCCTTGAGTTCAACCTGCGGGCCGAGCAGTGCGCGCAACTGGTCGAGTGCGACGACGTTGAAAATCTCCGTCGTGGCGATGGTCAGCACCTGGTCGGCGGGATCGTAGGCGATCGGCAGCACGTGGTTGCGGCGCGCGAAATCCTCGGGCACCAGGCTCAACGCTTCCGCGTCGGCGACAACCTGGGCGAGATCGATTGATTCCTGGCCGACGGTCCGCGCCATGATGTCGCGGATTGCGGTTTCGGTGACGAAGCCGAGCCTGACCAGCAGGCGGCCGAGGGGGATGTTGCTGTTGCGCTGCTCGGCGAGCACGATCGCAAGCTGATCCTTGGTGATCAGCCCCTGCTGTACCAGCAGTTCACCCAGCCGTAGTTTCTTCCGTTGTTCGGACATGGTAGCTCGCGCCCGGGCCCGTTATTGCGGCAGCGCGGCGAGTTGACGGATACGATCCTGCGCCTGGGCCAGATTGAATCCGGCGCGGCCTTTGCTTTTGGCCTGCTCGACCGCGCGCTGGTAAAAGCTGGCGGCGAGTCTGGACTGGCCGATGTGCTCAAGTCCCACGGCAAGATTGTAGGCGTAGTCGGGATTGGACTGTTCCAGTTGATGCGCCTGGAAATAAGCCTGTTGCGCCTCGGCCCAGCGCGACTGGTCGCCGTACAGATTGCCCAGCGTGAAATAAAGCGAGGCCAGCGGTTCGCGGGCGATCAACTGTTTGAGTTTGGATTCTGCAGCCGCGGGATCGGCGCGACCCATCATCGCGATCAGGCCGGTCTGGGCGTAGGCATTGCGCGGCTCAAGGTCGAGCACGTTGAAATACAGACGGCTGGCATCCTCGGTGCGGCCTTCCTGCATCGCAATTGCGGCCAGGCCGAGCAGTGCGTTGATGTTGCGCGGGTCGCTGCGCGCGGCGTCGGTGTAGAGCTGACGCGCGGCATCCAGTTTGCCCGACTGCAGTGCGGCATAAGCCTGACCCAGTTGCGGATTGAGCTGCGGTTCGGCGGCACCTGCACTGACCTGGATGCTGTTGCGCGGTGTTTCCGTGCTGCGCGCCTGAGCGGGCTCCGCCGGCGTCGGCGGGCGTATGGTCTGCGGCTGCACTGCTGCGCGATTCTGCGCGGAGGCATCTGCAGGGGCGATGACGGCACTGGATGCAATCGGGGCTGGTGCTGATGCCGGAGCAGGGGCCTGTGCCAGCGCTGTCGGGGGCTTTTGTGCTGGCGGGGGCTGGCGGATGAATATTCCGGGATTGGTGATCTGCAGGTAGAGGTAAATCGCGAAACCCAGCGTCACGACACCGGCCGCAAGTCCGAGCGCCATCACGGGACGGATGCGAGCGCCGGCGACTGTGGTCACAGGGGCTGCTCGCTCGGTCGCCTGCATCAGGGTCGCAGCACGCGCCTGATTGCGCTCGTTGAGGGTTTTTGCCGTGGTCCGCGTCGGGACGGGTTCTGCCGGAGGCGCAGGCGCGTCGGCCTGCAGCGGCTCCAGCGACAATTCCGTCGTCGGCGTTGCGGCGGGTGCCGCGGGATTGGCGGCTGCTGCCACCGGCTGCTGTTCACCGCGATCCTTGGCGGCCTTTTCCAAGGCCTTCATCAACAGGCTCATCGGACGGGATTGGGCGCTGGAGTGAACTCGGCCTGCGGCAGGAAACGCTGGAAGAATTTCAGTTCATCACTTTCCAGCGAGGGATTGCTTACGACCGTGGGCTTGAGGAAAATCACCAGTTCGGTTTTGCTTGCACTTTCATTGCGGTTGCGGAACAGGTCACCCAGTCCGCCTACACCGGCACCACCTGACAGGCTGTCTGCGCCGGGCAGTTGCTGACGGTCAAGCTGGACGTTGTCCTGCATCAGGCCGCCCAGAATGATGGTTTGTCCGCTGCCGACCTGAAGCACGGATTCCATTTCCTGAACTTGAATTTCAGGAACGATATTGGGGAGTATCAGATTAGGGTTGGGATCTCGTTTTCCTTCCCCAATCAGCCTAGACACTGTGGGACGGACGATCAGCGTGACCCGGCCATCTTCGTTGACTTGGGGTGTCACGCCCATGACCACGCCGATGGACACGGTTTTGGCGGTGGTGTTGGTGGTTCCGGCAGTAGTCACGCCGTTGCTGACGGTGGATGCTGTGGATTGCACTTCAAAATAAACCCTGTTCTCGACGGCTTTCAATAACGCAGTCTGATTGTTCAGGGCCATCAATTTGGGGCTGGAAAGCACCCGGGTATTGCCGAATTGCTGCAGCAGGTTGATGGCAAACTGGATGTCTCCGGCGCGCGCGTTGTTCTGATTGAAAGCAAGTTGGGCGAACGGTACGGTAGTCGCTCCAAAAGTGCCCGGCGGGGTTGTCAACGTGCCTTGAAGTGCGCTGCCCAGCAGATTCTGGTTGAAGGAAAATCCGCCGCTGCCGGAGATGCGACCCCAGTCGATGCCGCCCTGGTAGCTGTTGGACAGACGTACTTCAATAATGGTGGCCTCGATCAGCACCTGGCGCTGTGTGGCGTTGACCACGCTGTCGATATGGCGCTGGATCAGTTCATGTTGTTTTTCGGTGGCGAGTATGGTGATGGTTCCGCTCATCGGATTGACGATGACGTCCTTACCGGTATCGGTTTGCTGCAGTGTGGCTGGACGTTGCGGTGTGGGTGCGGCGCTTTGAATCAGTGCGCTGGCGCCTGCACCGGCGCGCGAGGCAGCCTCGATTCGTTTCAGTTCCGCTTCCCTGGCGTTTCTCTCTTCCTGTGCACGCTCTGCTTTTTCGTCATCGGTTGCCGTAATCCTGCGGGTGGAGATCAGGATCGCGTTGATGTTGTCTTTGAGTTGTTCCCAGAAATCATTGCTGGTTTTGCTGGTGACTTCCGTTTTTGAGCCACCGGAGGTGCTGCCGGTAGTGCCTCCCGATTGGCCGCCTTGCGAGCCGCCCGATGCGCCGATTTCGCCGGTGACGTTGATGGTCGACGTGATGGTTCGCGACGTGTTGACGTAATTGACGCGGTAGGTTTTGACGTGAGGCGTATCGCGGGACACGATGATGGTGTTGCCTTCGATCCGGTAGCGCAGATTTACCTGTTTGCTGACACGGTCAAGGATCGCCTCTAGGGTTTCGTTGATGGCGTTCAGGCTTACCAGCCCGCTGAGGCCGGAATGGATGTCAATGTTGCGTTTGGTGTCGCGGGCCAGCGCCAGCAGCAGTTCCTTTACCGGCACTTCATGTACGACCACGCTGTAGGTTTGCGGTTTGACCTGCGCTACGGGCGGCGGCACCAGCGTCGACACGCGCGCCGGTGGCGGGATGAAAGGCGCAGCCACAGGTTTTGTGGCAGGCGCCGAGATGTGTCCTTCAGACTGTGGAACGCTCGGCTGGAAATTGGCGCAACCGCCGGCAAACAGGGCGGCAGCGCAGGCGAGGGCAATGCCGGCCCCGGTTTGGGCCCGCGCGACAGCTTGCCTCTGGTCGAAAGACCGTTCGGACATGTTGTACTTTCTCCCCTGGCTCACGGGTATTTGTTCGTGTCTCGCAGATATCAACTTTGCGCTCGCAGTCACGATGCTTTCTGGTCCCGGACTTCTGCTTTGATCCCCTGCACAGTGCGCAGCAACGGCCGGTAAGCCTTAAGGAATGGCGGTAATTTTGCCATTGCCTCACGGGCTTCGCGCTGACTATCGAAACTACCCCACACAACAGTCAGGGCCGGCGCACCTTTAGCAACTGTACGATACACAAAAAGACTATTAATATCAATGCTGTTGGAGAGAAATTTAAGATGTTGGTTAAGCTGTTGGTCGTCGGTCGATCCGAGCAACTGGATGGTGTGGGTCTGGGGTTTTGCGCCGGCCAGCCAGGCGGTGGTGGCGGAGAGCCGGGTTTCAAGCAGCGCGCTGCTGCTGGCAGAAACGGCGGCCACAATCGCGGTTGGGGCTGGCGCAGTGGAGGACGCGGGCGTCGCAGGTGCGGCAAGTGGTGTGGGCGCTACGCTGGCCGGCGCAGCAGCTGGTGCCGGGGGTGTTTCATAAGTATTTGATTTTATTGATTTTTTATCATCTTCACTGGGGGCGGCCGGTGCCGCTGGCATTGTTGCAACCGGTTGCGCGGTGGCAGCAGGGGTCGCTTGGGTTACAGCCGGTGCGATGGCCGCAGGTTTGCCGCCGGCAGCCAAAACCGCGTATAGCGCCGCGCCCGCCGCCATGCCCACGCCCAGCAGCACGATGCCCTGGACCAGACGCGGGCGTGCTGCGGCGGGCAGGTGTTTTTGTGCAAATTCGCTGTCGCGGATGGCGGCCTCGATGTGTTTCGGGCGGATGCTGTGGGTGTTTTCCGAAAAAGCGGCGAGCAGTGCCTTGTCGGTGATCAGGTTGATGCGCCGGGTCAGGCCGCCGGAGATGCGTGCAATTTCGCGGACGATGGCATCGGTAAACAGGTCGGGGCCGCGGTAACCGGCGGCGCGCAGGCGGAACATCATGTATTCGCGGGTTTCCTGGGCGGTCAGCGGTTCGAGCCGGAAACTGTGAGTGATGCGTTCTTTCAACTGGCGGATCTGGTTCTCGCGCAGGTTGTCATCGAGCTCAGGCTGGCCGAACAGCACGATCTGCAGCAATTTATCCGACTTGGTTTCAAGGTTCGACAGCAGCCGGATTTCCTCCAGCGTGGCAATAGGCATGCCCTGCGATTCTTCGACAAACAGCACCACGCGTTTGCCCTCGGCATGGCGTTGCAGCAGATAGGCCTGAATGGCATGCATCACCACCAGCCGGCTCGCGTCGCGCGCGATGTCGAGCTGCATTTCGAAGGCAATGGCGTGGAGGATTTCCTCTGGCGAGACGCTGGGGTTCGCCAGATAAACCGTGACCACCTGTTCCGGCAGCCGGCTCTGCAACATGCTGCAAAGCATCGTTTTGCCGCTGCCGACTTCGCCGGTGACCTTGACGATGCCCTCGCCCTGGGTGATCGCGTAAATCAGCGCCTCGAGGATCGGACCGCGATTGCCGCCGCCGAAAAAGAAATCGGTGTTCGGTGTGATCTTGAACGGCGCCTGGGTCAGTCCGAAGTGTTCGTAGTACATGGTTATTTGTTCTCGCCGGTTTCGCCGTGGGACTGCATCCGGCTGTAGAGCGTGGTACGGTGGACACCGAGGCGTTTCGCGGCCTGCGACAGGTTGCCGTTGGTCAGTGCCAGCGCGGCTTCGACGAAGCCGCGTTCCCAGCGTTTGAGCACTTCATCCAGGCTGAAATCGGGATCGGCTTCGATCTGCCGCCGCGCCGCCTCGAGCAGCACGCTGTCATCGGACAGGGAAGGCATGCCGGCGCCCGCGGGCACCAGACTTTCGCGGTCGAGCTCGCCTTGCAGCAGGTCGGGATTGATCCGGGTGCCGGCATATTTTGTGCACAGCCGGATCACGATGTTGCGCAGTTCGCGGACATTGCCGGGAAAAGGGTATTCGCGCCACTGGCGCAGGGCTCCTTCATCAAGCTCGACCGGCTGTGCGCCGATCTGGCTCGCATAAAACTGCCGGTAGTGATCGAGCAGCAGTTGTTTGTCCTCGCCCAGGTCGCGCAGCGACGGCACATCGATGGTGAATACCGACAGCCGGTGATACAGGTCGGCGCGGAAGGTGTTGTGGCGGATTTCGTTGCGCATGTCGCGGTTGGTCGCTGTGACCACGCGCGCGTTGGACACCCGGCTCTGGGTTTCGCCGACGCGCTGGAATTCGCCGTTTTCAAGCACGCGCAGCAGTTTCGCCTGCAGTTCCAGCGGCAGTTCACCGATTTCGTCAAGGAACAGCGTGGAATCCACCGCATCTTCGAAATAACCGGCACGCGCCGTGACGGCGCCGGTGAACGCACCCTTGGCATAACCGAACAGCGTTGGCTCCACCAGCGTCGGCGAAATCGCCGCACAGTTCAGCGCGAGAAAAGGCTTGGCGGCGCGGCGGCTTTGTTTGTGCAGCGCCTGCGCGACCAGTTCCTTGCCGCTGCCGGATTCGCCTTCGATCAGCACCGGAAACGGGGCGTCGGCGAACTGCGTGATCTGCTGACGCAGTTTCTGCATCGGTGAGCTGTTGCCGAGCAGCCCTGTCGCGGCACTGCCGGTTTCGGCGGAGCTGACACTGAGGGCCTGTTTGAGCAGCACCTTCAGTTGTGCGGGCTCTGCCGGTTTGGCGACAAAATCGATGGCGCCCAAAGTACGCGCATGGCGGGCATTGGCTTCGTCGTTCTGGCCGGAGAGCACGATGATTTTCATCGTCGGCGCCGCGGCGATCAGTTCGGCAATGAGTTGAAAACCCTCGTCAGGGCGGTGCGGCCGCGGTGGCAGGCCGAGGTCGATCAGCGCCAGTTGCGGCGGTGTGTCGCGCTGGCGCAGCAGGGCTTTGGCATGCGCCCGCGATTCCGCGGTGATGACGGTGAAATCGCTGCCGAGGACATAACTCAGCGTGTCGATGATGGCAGGGTCATCGTCAACGATCAGAAGTTCGGGTTTTACCGGGTCCGCCATGGGTTCGTCGAATTTGTCCAAAAATCCAGGAATATTCTAATTATTCTAACTTGCTGAAATTATTGGGTATTGTGCCAGATTGCCGACACGCTTGATACCGCAGCGCGGATTACAGTTCAGGCTCAGTCGTTGGCAAGCTGATCATCGGCAATGCAGGCCAGATAAGCCTGCTCGAGGTCGGTGCTGCGGTGGCGGGCGATGAATTCCGCGGGGGTGCCGGCAAAACGCAGTTGTCCGCGATGCACCACCGCCATGCGACTGCACATTTCGCCGACGTCATGCAAGGCGTGCGTGGTCATCAGTACGGTGCGTCCGGCGTCATGCTGGGCCTTCAGTTCATGTTTGAGCAGCGCGCGCGCCTTGGGGTCCAGGCCGCTGGTCGGCTCATCAAGGATCAGCATGTCCTTGGCGGAGAGCAGGCAGGCGGCGAGACCGAGTTTCTGCGTCATCCCCTTGGAGTAGCTGCGCACCGGTTTGTCGAGAGCGCTGTCATCAAGTTCGAGCGCTGCAAATTTGGCGCGGGCCAGCGCTTCGTCGTACGGCCGGTGATGCAGTTCGCCTAGATATCGCAGGAAGTCGCGGCCGTTCAGGAAATGGGGCGGCATGAACCGTTCCGGCAGGAAACCCAGGCGGCTGCGCGCAGCAGTCTGGCGGTGCGGGACGCCGAAAATTTCGATGGCGCCGGACTGGATGTCGCAGAAATCGAGGGCACATTTAATCAGTGTGGTTTTGCCCGCGCCGTTGGCGCCGACCAGTCCGAAAAATTCGCCGGCAGCGATTTCCAGTGATAAATCGGCCAGCGCGACGGCCTTGCCATAGGATTTGTGCAGATTGCTGATGCGCAGAGCGGATGCTGACATGCGGCGTAACTTAGCCCAAACGCGGGCAAGGGTAAACAGCACGGTGGACGGCGGCATCTGCCGGCAGGCAGCGGGTTGGTCACACTGCCATTCTCGTTTAGAATCCACGCTTTATTTCCTGCATCAACCGGCCATCCGTGCCCTCCGCAAACCTGATTGAAATCAAGGACGTCAATTTCGCCTACGGGCGGCGTCCGATACTCACCGGCATCAACATGACCATCCCGCGCGGCAAGGTCGTGGCGCTGATGGGGATCAGCGGTTCGGGCAAGACTACCTTGCTGCGACTGATCGGCGGTGTGATGAAACCGACCTCCGGTGAGGTCTGGGTGGATGGCGTATGCACCAGCGCGCTGGATCAGGAAGGCATTTACAAGTTGCGCCGGCGCATGGGCATGCTGTTCCAGTTCGGCGCGCTGTTCACTGACCTGTCGGTGTACGACAACGTGGCTTTCCAGATGCGCGAACATGCCAACCTTCCGGAAAGCATGATCCGCGATCTGGTGATGATGAAGCTGCACGCGGTGGGCCTGCGCGGCGCGCACCAGCTGATGCCGGCGGAACTGTCGGGCGGCATGGCGCGGCGGGTGGCGCTGGCGCGGGCGATTGCGCTGGATCCGATGATCATGATGTATGACGAACCGTTTACCGGACTGGATCCGATTTCGCTGGGCGTGATTGCCAACCTGGTGCGTGAATTGAACGACACGCTGGGTACCACCTCGCTGGTGGTGACGCATGACGTGCAGGAGGCGCTCGACGTGGTGGATTATGTGTATTACCTGTCCGACGGCAAGATGAAGGCGCACGGTACGCCGGAAGAGTTGCGCGCCAATGCCGATCCGCTGGTACGCCAGTTCGTCAATGGTGAGGCCGAGGGGCCGGTGGCCTACCAGTACCCGAGCGGTGATTACGCCACGGAACTGAAATTGGGGGGGCGCCGTGCCGCATAGAAGCCTGCCCACGATACGCAGCATCGGCGCCAACGCCATCGACAATGTTTTGCGCCTCGGTTACGCCGCGCGGTTTATCGGCCTGACGCTGGCGCATTCCGGCACGGCCTTTGTGCGGCCGCGGCTGATCATTCGCGAGCTCTATTACACCGGCGTGCTGTCGATGGTCATCATCCTGGTGTCAGGCATGTTCGTCGGCATGGTGCTCGGCCTGCAGGGTTACCAGACGCTGACCACTTACGGCTCCGAATCGGCGCTCGGTGTGCTGGTTGCGCTGTCGCTGGTGCGCGAGCTGGGTCCGGTGGTGTCGGCGCTGCTGTTTGCCAGCCGTGCCGGCTCGGCGATGACCGCAGAGATCGGCCTGATGAAGGCCACCGAACAACTGTCGGCGATGGAAATGATGGCGGTGGATCCGATTGCGCGCGTGGTGGCGCCGCGCTTCTGGGCCGGCGTGCTGTCGATGCCGCTACTGGCGGCGATGTTCAGCGCGATGGGCGTGTTCGGCGGTTATGTCGTCGGCGTGGTGCTGATCGGTGTCGACGAGGGTTCGTTCTGGTCGCAGATGCAGAGCGCGGTCGATGTGCGCGAGGACATCGTCAACGGCGTGATCAAGAGTTTTGTGTTCGGCGTTGCGATCACCTGGATCGCGTTGTTCGAAGGTTATGACGCGCCGCCGACCGCGGAGGGCGTTTCGGGCGCCACGACGCGCACCGTGGTAACTTCGTCGCTGGCGGTGCTGGCGCTGGATTTTATCCTGACTTCTTTCATGTTCAGTGCTGCTTAAAATGTACAAAGACGCACAGATTTACAAAGGTACATAGATTTCCAAAGGTGCTTAAATTATGGAACGTTCAATGCTGGATTTATGGGTGGGTCTGTTTGTGGTCGCGGGTATCGCCGCGCTGGTGATCCTCGCCTTCAAGGTCGGCAACATGTCGAGCCTGGGCGGCGACGAGACTTATCAGATCACGGCCAACTTCGACAACATCGGGGGCCTGAAGCCGCGCGCGCCGATCAAGAGCGCCGGCGTGGTTGTCGGCCGCGTGACGGCGATCAGCTTCAACAACGAACGTTTCACCGCCAAGGTGACGCTGGCGGTGGAGCAGAACTACAAGTTTCCCAAGGACACCACGGCGTCGATACTGACCTCCGGCCTGCTCGGCGAACAATACGTCGGGCTGGAGGGCGGTGGCGACGACCAGATGCTGAAGGCCGGCGATAATATCCGCCTGACGCAGTCGGCCGTGGTGCTGGAAAAACTGATCAGCCAATTCCTGTTTGATAAGGCGGCCGAAGGGGCGCCGGCGAAAAAATAAAGTAATTGGTAATTGGTAATTGGTAACTGGTAACTGGTAATGAGTAATGGGTGATGGTTAATGAGCGGAAAACTTACGCGCAGCGCGTAGGGTGAGCTAAGCGCAGGTTAACGGAGTGATTTATGTATAAGTTATTGTTTTTATTGATATTTTCGTTTTTTACCGGTGTTGTGAATGCGGCTGAAGCAATGACCGCACCTGACGTGCTGGCACGCAGCGTCACGGACGAAGTGCTGGTGGCGTTGCGCAACGACAAGGCCATTCAGGCCGGTGACCTGAAAAAAGCGCGCGACCTGATTGAAGGCAAGATTGCGCCGCATTTCAATTTTGCCGGCATGGCGCAGCTCGCGGTGGGCAAAAACTGGAGCGCTGCGAATGCCGAGCAGCGCAAGGCGCTGATCGCGGAATTCCGCGCGCTGCTGGTGCAGACCTACACCGCGTCGCTGTTGCTCTACAAGGACCAGAAAATCGAATACCGTCCGCTGAAACTCGCATCCGATGACACTGACGTGCTGGTGCGTTCGCTGGTGCGCCAGTCCGGCGGCGGCGAGCCGGTGCAGGTCGATTACGGCATGGAAAAAACCGACGCCGGCTGGAAGGTCTACAACGTCAAGATCGGCGGCATCAGCCTGGTCGAGAGTTACCGCAGCACCTTCAACACCGAAATCCAGAAAAACGGCGTGGATGGCCTGATCAAGACGCTGCGCGACAAGAACCGCGTTCTGGCATCGAACCAATGATCAAGAGTCAGCATGATTAAATGCGATGATTGAATGTAATCAGGGGCGCTGCACGCTGAAGGGCGCCGTCAATCTGGAAAACGCGCTGGCGCTGCGTGAAGAAGGCCTGCGACTGTTCACCGAACAGGACACCACGCTGGATCTGTCCGCTGTCACCGAAGTCGACTCCGCCGCGGTCAGCCTGTTGTTTGAATGGCGGCGCGCTGCCCTGGCCGCCAAGCGCCGCATCCGCTACGTCAATCTCCCGGACAATCTCACCAGCCTGGCCAAGCTCTACGGCGTTGCGGAAATCGTGAGCGCGGAGTAGCAGGGCAGGGCTTCATCTGCCTCCGCTTGCCCAGATCCGGCAATGACCCCTGCCATCGAAGTCACCAGCGTCACCAAGCATTACGGCAGCCTGCAGGCGCTGGCGGGCGTCAGCCTGAGCGTGGCACCGGGCGAATTTTTCGGCCTGCTCGGTCCCAACGGCGCCGGTAAAACCACACTGATCAGCATCCTTGCCGGACTGACGCGGCCGAGCAGTGGCACGGCGCGGATCATGGGCCATGATGTCACCGGTGCGTACCGCGAAGCGCGGCGCGCGCTGGGTGTGGTGCCGCAGGAACTGGTGTTCGATCCTTTTTTTACAGTGCGCGAGGCATTGACCATCCAGTCGGGTTATTTCGGCCTGCGCGACAACCGTGCATGGATTGATGAGGTCATCGCCAACCTCGACTTGACCGACAAGGCCGACACCAACATGCGTGCGCTGTCCGGTGGCATGAAGCGGCGCGTGCTGGTGGCGCAGGCGCTGGTACACAAGCCGCCGGTGATCGTGCTCGACGAACCCACCGCCGGCGTCGACGTGGAGTTGCGCCAGGCTTTATGGCGGTTCATCCGCAGACTCAATCGCGACGGCCATACCATCGTGCTGACCACGCATTACCTGGAAGAAGCCGAGGCCTTGTGTGGCCGGGTGGCGATGCTGAAACAGGGACGCATCGTGGCACTCGACAAGACAGAGAATCTGCTGCGGCTGCATTCCGGTTGTTATGTCGAGCTGCGGCTGGGCGGCGCGCTGCCACAACAACTGGAGTCGCTGGTGGCGGAACGGCGCGACGACGGAGCGATCCGCCTGGCACTTCCCGAATACGCGGAAGTGGAGCGGGTGATGGCGGCGCTGCGCGAGGCGCGGGTATCTGTCCAGGAAATGGAAATCATGCAGCCCGACCTCGAAGAAGTGTTTGTGCAGATTATGAGGAAAGCATGAGGATTGAGGAGCGAGGATTGAGGATTGAGGCGTGGGGGGCGGTCTGCCCCTCAATCCGCAATCCTCAACCCTGAAAAATGACCGGCTTTTACACTCTGTTTTACAAGGAATGGCTGCGCTTCTGGAAGGTCAGTGTGCAGACCGTGCTGGCACCCGTGCTGACGGCGCTACTCTACCTGCTGGTGTTCAGCCACGCGCTGCGCGACCGCATCGAGGTTTTTCCCGGCGTCGATTACGCGATCTTCCTGATTCCGGGCCTTGCGATGATGTCGGTGCTGCAGAATTCCTTCGCCAATGCCTCGTCGAGCCTGATGCAGTCAAAAATGACCGGCAACATCGTGTTTGTGCTGCTGCCGCCGCTGTCGCACCGCGAGTTTTTCCTGGCCTACCTGCTGGCCGCAATTGCGCGCGGCGTCATCGTCGGCGCCGGCGTATTGTTCGCGGCGATCTGGTTCATTGACCTGCCGGCGGCACATCCCTTGTGGGTGCTGCTCTTCGGCATCGCCGGAGCCGCGGCGATGGGCGCGCTGGGCATCGTTGCCGGCATTTATTCGGACAAAATCGACCAGCTGGCGGCGTTCACCAATTTCATCATCCTGCCGCTGACCTTCCTGTCGGGTGTGTTTTATTCGATCCAGTCCTTGCCGGCATTCTGGCAGCTGGCATCGCACCTGAACCCGGTGTTCTACATGATCGATGGTTTTCGTTACGGTTTTTTTGGCACTTCCGATACTTCGCCGTGGCTGAGCCTGGCGATTGTCGGCGGCAGTTTTATCGCTTTATCATGGCTGACGCTGGCGTTGCTCAAATCGGGCTATAAGTTACGCCACTGAGGTCGCGACATTAAAGGGATTCACATGGTTACTCCAGACAGCATTAAACAATCCATCCTTGCGGGGCTCGACTGCCAGCATGTCGAAGTCGCGGGCGATGGCCATCACTGGGAAGCGGTGATTGTCAGTGCGGCGTTCCAGGGCAAAAACAAGGTGCAGCAGCATCAATTGGTTTACCAGGCGCTGGGCGACCGCATGCGCGAGGAAATCCACGCGCTGTCGATGAAGACCCTCACCCCGGAACAATGGCAGGGATGATCGCGATTCATGGATAAGCTCGTCATTGAAGGCGGAGTGCCGCTGGCCGGTACCGTCGCGATTTCCGGGGCAAAAAATGCCGCGCTGCCGATCCTCACCGCGGCGCTGCTGACTGACGAGCCGCTGCTCATCAACAACGTGCCGCACCTGCGCGATGTATCGACCATGCTCAATCTGTTGATGCAGATGGGCGTCACCACGTCGTTGGACGAAAAGGGCGGGGTCGAGCTGCGCGCCGGGAAAATCACTGATCCGGTCGCACCGTACGAACTGGTGAAAACCATGCGTGCCTCGGTGCTGGTGCTGGGCCCGCTGGTGGCGCGGCTGGGGGAAGCCCGGGTGTCTTTGCCCGGCGGCTGCGCAATCGGACTGCGGCCGGTGGACCAGCACCTGAAAGGCCTGCAGGCGCTGGGCGCGACCATCGACATGGAGCAGGGCTACATGATTGCCCGCGCCGGAAGGTTGCGCGGCGCGCGTATCTGCCTGGATATTGTCACTGTGACCGGCACCGAGAACCTGATGATGGCGGCGACGCTGGCCGATGGTGTGACGGTGATCGAAAACGCCGCGCGCGAGCCGGAGGTTTCCGACCTTGCCGCCTGCCTGACGGCGATGGGTGCAAAAATCAGCGGCGCCGGTAGTGATGTCATCACCATCGAAGGCGTCGACCGTTTGCACGGTGCGCGCTACAGCGTGATGCCGGATCGAATTGAAACCGGCACTTTCCTGGTCGCTGCGGCAGTCACCGGTGGCGACGTGCGGCTGACCGGGGCGCGACCCGATACGCTGGACACGGTGCTCGACAAACTGCGCGAAGCCGGCGTGCACATCGAAACCGGCAGCGACTGGATTCACGTCAAAGCCAAGGGCTTGCTGAAAGCCGTCAATGTGCGCACCGCTCCCTATCCGGCGTTTCCGACGGATATGCAGGCGCAGTTCATGGCGCTGAACAGCGTCGCCGAGGGTGCGTCACGCATCGTGGAAACCATATTCGAAAATCGCTTCATGCATGTGCAGGAAATGCAGCGGCTCGGTGCCGACATCGCCGTTGAAGGCAATACCGCGGTGATCCAGGGTGTTGCCGCATTGAACGGTGCGACGGTGATGGCGACGGATCTGCGCGCCTCGGCGAGCCTGGTGGTGGCGGGCTTGGCAGCGCGGGGTGCTACGACGGTGGAGCGGATTTATCACCTCGATCGCGGCTACGAGCGCATCGAAGAAAAATTATCGAAGCTGGGCGCGCGGATTCGCCGGGTGCACTAATGTATGGCGGCATAACCAAATAAGTAATTGTTTTTATTGATATTTTACGCTGATGTGCGTGTGACCGGTTTTTCTTGCGCCATATTAGAACTTACACTAAAGTAAGGAAACATGTAATAAGAAAGGAATTTACAATGACTGTCGCCGTATTGACCAGCAAGGGGCAGATCACCATCCCCAAATCCGTGCGCGAGCGGCTGAAAGTCGATGCGGGCGACCGGGTCGAATTTGTCGAAAGTGCGCAGGGCGTGTTCACCTTGGTCGCGGCAACAAGCGACGTGCAGGCGTTGAAAGGCCTGATTCCCAAGCCCGGCAAATCAGTCAGTATCGACGACATGAATCGCGCCATCGCCCGAGCCGGTAGCAAGCGTTGATCGGTCTCGATACCAATGTGCTGGTCCGCTACGTGGTACAGGATGATCTGGCGCAATCCGCGGTCGCAACCCGGCTCATCGAAACGAAGCTGTCCCAGGACAACCCCGGGTTCGTCACGTCTGTAACGCTGTGCGAGCTCGCGTGGGTGCTCGCTGACTGTTATGGCGCGGATCGCCCGAAAATCGCCGCCGTAATTGAGACATTGCTGGCCACGCGACAGATCCGGGTAGAGCATGCTGATCGGGTGTGGCGGGCGTTGCGGGCCTGGAGCTCGGTCGCTGCGGATTTCAGTGATGCGCTGATCGGCGAGATCGTCGCTGATCATGGCGGGGAAAAAACGGTGACCTTTGATCGCAAGGCGGCAAGGCTGCCGGGGTTCGAGTTGTTGCAGTGAAGAAAATATCGGCCGATGGAGGTATATCGACCACGGCCAGTTTTTTGGTCATGCAATCATTCAGCCGCATGGCACTTCGTCCCTGAATCCGCCATTCTTAGCAGGGCGCCCCGTGCGCGACTACTGGCTGAGCAAACTGTTCTTTGATTTTGCAGGATCCGGCGAAGACTGTCTAGTTTTGCGCAGGACGCGCACCGGTGCTGGATCGTTATACGTTGAATACGGAAGTGCGTGCGGTGGTGGAGACGACGCGGCGTACCTGTCGCAACGGGTAAATCCGTATCTGCCGTTTCTATTTCCTGGTTGCTGGCATCCGCTGATTCTAGCGATCCGAGTAATGTTATTCAGTGGCGCCGTGTTTGGTGAGCCATTCGATGTACGTGGCAAAGGTTTTTTGAATTCGTGCATCCTGCGGTCCCATGAGTCTCTGCATGAGGCGCTGATGGTAAAGCAAGGTCTTGCCTGACTTTTCTCTCGTGTTAATCCGGGCACCGGCTTTCAACAGCGCTTCCGCATTTTCCCATCTGTGGGGAGGTACATCGAACAGCGGGGTTTGACCTACGCTGTCGTTGGCCTCGATATCAGCGCCGCGCTTGATCAATAGCATGATGATTAGCGGTGTGGAAGATGCGGCTGCAAAGTGCAGTGGCGTTCTCTTTGTCGGTGAGGAAGCATTCCAGAGCATGACAACCATGCGCTGTTGGGGGTCATTGGATTCTGGAACCAGTGGTTTCGGAGTGTATGCTTGATTCAAGCGTGCGCCTTTATCGATCAGCAAGACGACAATCTCTTCATTCGGTAGATCATGCGTAACTGCAGCGATCAGTGGCGGACGGCTGAAAGAGAAATTTTCAATATCGCGTGCCTCGTTCACATCGGCCCCTTTGGCGATCGCATACGCAATTTGTTGGATGTTGCGATTGCGAATCCCGTCAAAGAGCAACCATTCATCGATGGAGACGCCTTTTTCTGCCAGTGCCTTTTCGAGATAAGGGTTTGGTTTGGGTGGGTCAAACGCAAAGGCATTGCTGGCGGCTATTATCAATGTGGCTAGTGTCATCGAAAAAAAGATGACCCTGCGACAAAGTGCAGAAATTAGATCTTCTAAGGTCTTTTTTCGCTTGGGAATGGCTGTGCCGACCGGTTTCGGTGGGGTAATCGAAGATTGGGAGGTTATTTCCATTCTGAAATTGCAAGCCCTAAAGGTTCTGGACACAGTTGTGCATCCGCGCCTTTGGGGTTGTATGCCTCCAACACCTGTTTCAGTTTCGGGCTGATTTCAACGCGCGTGACGCGTTGTCCATCGTATTCGCAGTAGATATCCGCATCTCCTCCCCGAACCCACATCAGTTTTCCGTTGGTAAATCTAACCTCAAAGATTTTCGCGTTATCGCTATACGTACCTATCCACCGTGTCAGGCAGCCAGTGAAGTTTGAGGGCACTGTTGCGGGGTCCGGGTAGGCGATGAACATCTCGCGCATTACAGCAGTTTGGGGCGGGACTCTCAGTCCACAGGTATTACCTTCGCTCCATTGCTGCTGGCCTTGGGCAGACGAGGCAAGGGCTATCGACAAGAAGAGGACGATTCTTCCCATCGCGAGGCGGGCAGGCATTTGAGATATCTTGTACACAAACCATGCGCGCATAATTCGCGCCCTTGTCTTGGGTTTGTTTCAAAGGCGGTGGCCCGTAGCTCAGCGGGACGATATTACACTTGATCAAGTTCATTATCGGCGTGTGACATGAGTACAGTGGGTTTCTTGGCCGAGGCGGTGGGCGAGGCTACCCGATGTTTATATATCGTATTGTTTTTATTATATTTATTACAGCTTAAGCTGTGGGCAATTCGAGATCGGCGGCATAGGCGTTCTGCTGGTAATGGAAGGGCACCGGACCGTCAGGCAGGCCGCCGATGAACTGTTTTACAAACGGGTCTGTTGATTGTTTGACCTCTTCGGTCGTGCCCTGCGCCGCGACCACGCCATTGGCGAGGAAATAGACGTAATCGATCGCCTTCAGTGATTCCTGCGCGTCGTACGAGACCACGATCGAGGTCACGCCCAGTGCGTCGTTCAAGCGGCGGATCAGCTTGCCGACCACGTTGCAGGAAATCGGATCGAGGCCGGCGAATGGCTCGTCATAGATGATCAGGTCGGGATCGAGCGCGATCGCACGCGCGAGGCCAACGCGCCGAACCATGCCGCCGGAACATTCAGCAGGCATCAACCGCGCCGCACCGCGCAGACCCACGGCGTTCAATTTCATCAACACCAGGTCATTGATCATGTCTTCCGGCAGGCTGGTTTTTTCACGCATCTGGAAGGCGATGTTTTCAAACACCGACAGATCGGTGAACAATCCGCCCTGCTGGAACTGCATGCCCATTTTGCGCCGCAACTGATACAGCGCGTTGCGGTCGAGGGCGTGGATGTTCTGGCCGAGGACGCTGACAGTCCCGCGCGACGGGTGCAGTTGCGCGCCGATCAGCCGCAGCAGCGTGGATTTGCCGCTGCCGCTGGCGCCCATGATGCCGACGACCTTGCCGCGCGGAATCGTCAGGTTCACGGATTTGAAAATCTCGCGCGATCCGTAAGAGAAGGCGAGATCGCTGATTTCTACGATGTTACTGGTGGTCATAAATGCGGGTGGTCATGAATACGGGTGGTCATGAAGGCGGTGGGCGGCAATGGAGGCTGAAGTGTAACCGCTGAGGCGGGTTTCGTGAACCGCGGACACCCCGGTCTGCGACGGAAATACGTTACAATTCATGACTTTCCGCGCGTACGCTAGCAGACTTTTTTTGTGCAATCTTTCGCCTGACTACCTGCCATGATCACCATTGCGCTCTCCAAGGGCCGCATTTTTGACGAAACCGTGCCGCTGTTGAAGGCTGCGGGCATCGTCGCACGCGAGAATCCCGAGGCCTCGCGCAAACTGATCCTGGCCACCAATCGCCGTGAAGTGCGCCTGATCATCGTACGCGCCAGCGATGTGCCGACCTATGTGCAGTACGGTGGCGCCGACCTCGGTGTGGCGGGCAAGGACATCCTTGATGAACACGGCAGCGCGGGCCTCTACCAGCCACTGGACCTGAAGATCGCGAAGTGCCGGATGATGGTTGCCGTGCGCCGCGATTTCGATTACGCCAGCGCGGTGCGTCAGGGCGCGCGGCTGAAGGTCGCCACCAAATACGTGCAGACCGCGCGCGAACATTTTGCCGCCAAGGGCGTACATGTCGACCTGATCAAACTCTACGGATCAATGGAGCTGGCGCCGCTGACCGGACTGGCCGATGCCATCGTTGATCTGGTCAGCACGGGCGGTACGCTGAAAGCCAACAACCTGGTGGCGGTGGAGGAAGTCGCCCAGGTCAGCTCACGCCTGATCGTCAACCAGGCTGCGCTGAAACTGAAACGCGCAGAGATCCAGCCGCTGATCGACGCCTTTACCCGCGCTGTATCAGCCCGGTAGGCTGAATTAATGATGCGTCGCCTAGCTACAAACCAGGCCGATTTTGATGCGCAGCTTGCCGAGTTGCTGGCGTTTGAGGCTGCGCAGGATCCGCAGGTCGATGTCATGGTCGCTGCGATCCTCGCTGACGTGCAGGCGCGTGGCGACGCCGCGGTGATCGAATACACCGAACGTTTTGATGGCGTCAGTGCGAGTGCGCTGGCTGAGCTGGAAATCCCCCGTACTGAATTGCAAGCTGCGCTCGCGCGTATTCCGGCCGTCCGCCGCGAGGCCCTTGAAGCTGCTGTCGCACGCGTGCGCGATTATCACGAACGGCAGCGCGCACAGTCCTGGGGCTACACCGACGCCGACGGCAACGAACTCGGCCAGCAGATCACCGCACTCGACCGCGCCGGCCTCTATGTGCCCGGCGGCAAGGCGGCGTATCCGTCATCGGTAATCATGAATGCGGTGCCGGCGAAAGTCGCGGGTGTTCCCGAAGTCATCATGGTGGTGCCGACGCCTCGCGGCGAAAAAAACGATCTGGTATTGGCGGCCGCTGCGATCTGCGGCGTGGACCGCGTATTTACCATCGGTGGCGCGCAGGCCGTTGCGGCGCTGGCCTATGGCACGGCGACGATTCCTCAGGTGGACAAGATCGTCGGTCCGGGCAATGCCTATGTTGCTGCAGCCAAAAGACGGGTATTTGGCGTGGTCGGCATCGACATGGTGGCGGGTCCGTCAGAAATTCTCGTGGTCGGTGACGGCAGCACCGATCCCGACTGGGTCGCGATGGATTTGTTTTCGCAGGCCGAACACGATGAACTGGCACAGGCCATCCTGCTTGCGCCCGATGCAAAATATCTCGATGCCGTTGCCGCCAGCATCACCCGGCAGTTGAAGGACATGCCGCGGCGCGCGGTGATCGAGGCCTCGCTCAAGGGTCGTGGCGCGTTGATTCAGGTGTGCGACCTCGACGAGGCCTGTGAACTGGCCAACCGCATCGCGCCGGAACATCTGGAGCTGTCGGTGGACAATCCGGAGCGGTTGCTGCCCAAAATCCGCCACGCCGGCGCGATATTCCTCGGCCGATACACCTCCGAGGCGCTGGGCGATTATTGCGCGGGACCGAACCATGTATTGCCGACTTCCCGTAATGCACGTTTTTCCTCCCCGCTGGGTGTTTACGATTTCCAGAAACGCTCCAGCGTGATCCGTGTATCGCAGGCCGGTGCGGCGAAACTCGGCAAGATTGCGGTGGAGCTCGCGGAAGGCGAGGGGCTGACCGCGCATGCCCGTTCGGCTGCGATGCGCTTCCGTTCGTAGGCGATCATGAGCCGTTACTGGAGCAAGGTGGTGCAGGGCTTGACGCCCTATGTGCCGGGCGAGCAGCCGAAGCTGGCGAACCTGATCAAGCTTAATACCAATGAAAGTCCGTACGGCCCGAGCCGCCGCGTGCTGGAGGCTTTGCGCGCCGAAATTGGTGACTCACTGCGGCTATATCCGGATCCCGCCAGCGACCGCCTGCGCGCCGCGATTGCCAAGCGCCATGGCCTGACACCGGATCATGTGTTTGTCGGCAATGGTTCCGATGAAGTGCTGGCGCACGTGTTCCTCGGGCTGCTGAAGCACGAGGCGCCGGTGCTGTTTCCCGACATCACCTACAGTTTTTATCCGGTTTACTGTGGTCTCTACGACATTGCCTACGAACCGGTAGCGCTGAACGGTGCGTTTGATATCGCGGTTGACGATTACCTGAAACCCAACGGCGGCATCGTGTTCCCGAATCCCAACGCGCCGACCGGGTGCTTCGTTCCGGTGGCCGACATTGAACGCTTGTTGCGCGCGAATGGCGATTCGGTGGTGGTGATCGACGAGGCCTATGTCGATTTCGGCGGTGAATCGGTAGTGCCATTGGTCAGCCGTTATCCCCAGCTGCTGGTGACGCACACATTGTCGAAGTCGCGGGCGCTGGCGGGGTTGCGCGTTGGGTACGCCATCGGTCATCCCGATTTGATTGAGGCGCTGAACCGGGTCAAGGACAGCTTCAATTCCTATCCGCTGGACCGTTTTGCGCAGGCCGGTGCCACTGCGGCGATTGAAGACGACGAATACTTTCAGGCGATGTGCCGCAAGGTCATCGTCACCAAGCAAAAACTGGTGCAGGACCTGCAGGATCTCGGTTTCGAAGTGCTGCCGTCGGCTGCCAATTTTGTATTCGCGCGCGTGCCAGGACGCGACGGCGGCGACATTGCCGCGAAATTGCGCGAACGCAGCATCATCGTCCGCCATTTCCGCAAACCGGCGCGTATCGCCGAATTCATGCGCATCACCGTCGGCACCGACGAGCAATGCGCGGGGCTGGTGGAGGCGCTGCGCGACATCGTGTCGGCAGCGTGATGCGGCGATGATACACGAATTCGTTTATACTCTGTAATCAACAAGTTACCCGAGACATCAGGCAATCATGGCACGGCAGGCACAGGTCACCCGCGATACCCAGGAAACGCAGATCACCGTCAAGATCAACCTTGACGGCAGCGGCCACGCCAAACTCGCCAGCGGCGTGCCTTTCCTCGACCACATGCTTGACCAGATTGCGCGTCACGGACTGGTCGATCTCGAGGTCAAGGCCAAGGGCGATCTGCACATCGACGCCCACCACACGGTTGAAGACATCGGCATCACGCTGGGTCAGGCGCTGGCCAAAGCCGTTGGTGACAAGAAGGGCGTGCGCCGTTACGGCCACGCTTATGTACCGCTCGACGAAGCGCTGTCACGCGTAGTGATTGATCTCTCAGGGCGTCCCGGGCTGGAAATGACCGGCAAGTTCACGCGCGCGCGGGTCGGCGAATTCGATGTCGATCTGGTGCGCGAATTTTTCCAGGGTTTCGTCAATCACGCCCAGGTCACACTGCACCTCGACAACCTGAAAGGTTCCAATACCCATCACCAGGTGGAGACCCTGTTCAAGGCCTTCGGTCGTGCGCTGCGCATGGCGGTCGAGCTCGATCCGCGGGTCAAGGGCATACCATCGACCAAGGGAAAGTTATAGGCTTTCCGCGTTGGTGCTAGGCGCCCAGGGTTCATCAATGATCGGCTACGTTTCACGATGACCATCGATATCGCAGTGATTGATTACGGCATGGGCAACCTGCGCTCGGTGTCCAAGGCCATCGAACACGTAGCGCCGGGCCGCAAGGTGGTGGTGACCGGCAACCCCGATGACGTGGCAGCGGCCGACCGTGTGGTGTTTCCGGGGCAGGGTGCTATGCCTGATTGCATGCGTGAAATGGACGCACGCGGTTTGCGCAGCGCGTTGCTCGCGGCTGCGCGCGACAAACCCTTCCTCGGCATCTGCATTGGTTTGCAGATGTTGTTCGAACACAGCGAAGAAGGTGACACGCCCGGCCTCGGTCTGCTCCCCGGTGTGGTGCGGCGGTTTCCGGCGGCGCGCATGGTCAATGCGCAAGGCGAAAAACTCAAAGTGCCGCACATGGGCTGGAATGAGGTGATGCAGGTCATGGCGCATCCTCTGTGGCAGGGAATCGCCGACGGCAGCCGGTTCTATTTTGTGCACAGCTATTATCCCGAGCCCGCTGATCCGGGGCTGGTCGCCGGCTGGAGCGACTATCCCTTCCGGTTTGCCTGCGCGGCGGCGCGCGGCAATGTGTTCGCGGTGCAGTTCCATCCTGAAAAAAGCCACACTGCGGGCCTGCAACTGCTGTCTAATTTTGTGGCATGGCAACCGGTGGTGCATGCGGTGCCCAACAGCGGTGCGGCCACTACAAGCTGAAACCGGCTTGTAATTGCTGACGCTGCATTTGCTGCCGCTGTAGTATGATTAACATCTGACGCAACCTATACGCAGACAACGCTTTTTTAAACGCCGTTTTTCTGACGCATTCCTCTGACGCTTATTTGATCCGGTTTAACTGTCGCTCCCCCATTCCGACTAAACCCGGTTTCGCAATTCGCCGCATTTCTCCGCACTTCTCCCCCCGCACTTTTCCCCATACTCCATGCTGATCATTCCCGCCATTGACCTGAAAGACGGTCACTGTGTGCGCCTGAAACAGGGCGACATGAACGATGCCACGGTATTTTCCGAAGACCCCGCTGCGATGGCCAAACAATGGCTGGACCAGGGCGCGCGCCGCCTGCACGTGGTTGATCTCAATGGTGCCGCTGCGGGCAAACCGAAGAACCAGCCGGCCATCCGCGCCATTGTTCAGGCGGTGGGCACGGAATTGCCAGTGCAGCTGGGTGGTGGTATTCGCGATCTCGACACCATCGAGGCTTATATCGACGCCGGCATCAGTTACATCGTCATTGGTACCGCTGCGGTGAAAACGCCCGGTTTTCTGCAGGAAGCGTGCACCGCATTCCAGGGCCATATCATCGTTGCTCTCGACGCCAAGGACGGCAAGGTTGCCGTCGACGGCTGGTCGAAAATGACCGGACATGATGTCGTCGATCTGGCGAAAAAATTCGAGGACTACGGCGTCGAAGCCGTGATCTACACCGATATCGGCCGCGACGGCATGCTCACTGGCGTCAACATCGAGGCCACGGTTGCCCTGGCGCGCCAGTTGAATGTGCCGGTGATCGCCAGTGGCGGCATTACCGATCTCGAAGATGTCAAAAAACTTTGCGCCGTCGAAGCCGAAGGTATCACCGGCGCCATTACCGGTCGCGCGGTGTACCAGGGTACGCTGGATTTCAGGGCGGCGCAGAAGCTGGCCGACAAACTTTCCAAAGTTGGGTAATTGGTAATTGGTGACTGGTAATTGGTAAACGACTACTACTGTTGGCGTTTGACCCTTCACTCATTACCAATAACCAATCACCAGTTACCAGTTACCAGTCACCGGTCTACGAATGGGCCTAGCCAAACGCATCATCCCCTGTCTCGACGTCACCGCCGGCCGCGTGGTCAAGGGTGTCAATTTTGTCGAGTTGAAGGATGCCGGCGATCCGGTCGAAATCGCGCGTCGCTATGATGATCAGGGCGCCGATGAGCTGACCTTCCTCGATATCACGGCGAGCAGCGACGATCGCGGCCTGATCCTGCACATCATCGAGTCTGTTGCTGCGCAGGTGTTCATCCCGCTGACGGTCGGCGGGGGCGTGCGCTCGGTGGAGGACGTGCGCCGCCTGCTCAATGCCGGCGCTGATAAGGTCAGCATCAACACCTCCGCGGTGCAGAATCCGCAACTGGTGGCCGATGCCAGCGGCCGTTATGGCGCGCAGTGCATCGTTGTCGCCGTCGATGCCAAACGTGTGACCAGGAACGGGCCGCTGCGCTGGGAGGTCTATACCCACGGCGGCCGCAAGGCCACGGGACTGGATGCGGTGGAATGGGGCAAAAAAATGCAGGCATTGGGCGCGGGCGAAATCCTGCTCACCAGCATGGACCGTGACGGCACACGCATCGGTTTTGATCTCGAACTGACCAGCGCGTTTTCATCGGCGCTGGATATTCCCGTCATCGCCAGCGGCGGCGTCGGCAACCTTGACCATCTGGCCGACGGCGTCACCATCGGCCACGCCGATGCAGTGCTCGCCGCGAGCATTTTTCACTATGGCGAATACACGGTGCGCCAGGCCAAGGAACGGATGGCGCAGCGGGGTATTGAGGTCCGCTTGTAAGATTGATTTGAAGCGCAATAAAAAATCAATTAAAATCAATAACTTATAAATTTCGGGCGAGTTGTTCCCGGGGGACAGGAGAATAGGGTGTCAGACTGGCTGGACCGCATACACTGGGGCGCCGACGGGCTGATCCCGGCAGTGACGCAGGAGGCCGGATCGGGGCGGGTGCTGACCGTCGCGTGGGTGAACCGCGAAGCACTGCAGCAGACTGCAGCCACCGGCGAGGCCCACTACTGGTCGCGGTCGCGCAAAAAATTGTGGCACAAGGGCGAGGAATCCGGCTATGTGCAGAAGGTCAAAGCGATACGCCTCGATTGTGACGAGGATGTGGTGCTGTTCGAAGTCGAGCAGGTCGGCGGCATCGCCTGTCACACCGGGCGACATAGCTGTTTTTTTCATGAACTGCGCAAGGGGAGCTGGGTCGAGGTGGATCCAGTGCTGAAAGACCCCAAAACGATTTACAAAAAGCAGTAGTACGGTAATTAATGGCCAATATCGACAAAGACATACTGTTGCGGCTGGGCGGGACCATCGCCGCGCGCAAGGGCGCCGACGCGGCGGGTTCGTACGTCGCCGGTTTGCTGGCCAAGGGCGAGGACGCGATCCTGCGCAAGGTGCTGGAGGAGGCGGCGGAGACTCTGCTCGCCTCGAAGGAGGGTGATAAACTGCATTTGGTCCGCGAGACCGCCGACCTGTGGTTTCACACGCTGGTGTTGCTGGCCTGGCACGGTGTCGGGCCGGAAGATGTGCTTGCTGAATTGCAGCGGCGCGAGGGTGTGTCCGGCGTCGCGGAAAAGGCATTGCGAAACAAGTAAGGTCACAAGCAAGGTCGCGCCGGCAGCACGGCGCATGAATTCTTACCCCGTGCTCGTGCACGGATCATGAGGAGCTTGTTATGGGTTCGTTCAGCATCTGGCATTGGTTGATCGTGTTGCTGGTGGTGGTCCTGATATTTGGCACCAAGAAACTGCGCAATATCGGCGCTGACCTTGGCGGCGCAGTCAAGGGGTTCAAGGAAGGCGTGAAGGCCGGCGACGACAAAGCCGGCGAGGCCAAGTCTGAAATCCCGCCCTCGACCGGCCAGACCATCGACGGCGAAGCGCGCAAGGAAACCACGAAGTCGTGACGGGTAAGAGTTGAAGGGTAATGGGTAAACTGTAAATGCAGGGGTTTCCCTGCTACGTGCTTTCACCCATTACTCATCACCCATTACTCATCACCCATCACCCCCATGTTTGATATCGGCTTCTCCGAATTGATGGTCATTGCCGTGGTGGCGCTGATTGTCATCGGCCCGGAGAAATTGCCCAAAGTCGCGCGCACCGTCGGCCACCTGTTCGGCCGCATGCAGCGCTATGTCAACGACGTGAAGTCGGACATCAGCCGCGAAATGGCGCTCGATGATCTGCGCAAACTGCAATCGAGCATGCAGGACACGGTGCAGTCGATCGAGCAGTCGGTGACCACGGAAGTCCGGGCTGCAGAGGAATCGGTAGCCGGGGAGGTGCGCTCGGCAGAACAGTCAATGGCCGAGGAGAAGCGTTCGGCTGGAAGCGAAATGAACAAAATAACCGCCGCTTCGCCGGCCTCTGCCGCAGACTCTGCAGCACCGGGCGCACCCGCAGCCGTCGCCGTGCCGGAACCGGTCAAACCGGTATAAAAGAACCGGCGAAAACAAGCGGTGACCGAAGACACCTTCATCTCCCACCTGGTCGAACTGCGCGACCGGCTGCTGCGTGCGCTGATCGCGTTCGGGCTGGTGCTGCTGGTGCTGATTCCGTTTTCTTCCAACCTCTACGACCTGCTGGCGACACCGATGATGCACGCGCTGCCCGAGGGCGCAAAAATGATCGCCACCGGCGTGATCACGCCGTTCCTGGTGCCCGTCAAGGTAGCGATGATGCTGGCTTTCATGATCACGCTGCCCTACACGCTGTTCCAGGCCTGGTCGTTCATTGCGCCCGGCCTCTATAACCACGAAAAACGTCTGGTGCTGCCACTGGTGGTGATGAGTACGCTGCTGTTCGTGATCGGCATCGCGTTCTGCTATTTCTTTGTCTTCAACACCGTATTCCACTTCATCAACCAGATCGCGCCAAAAAGCATTTCGGTGGCGCCGGACATCGAAAACTATCTCAATTTCGTGCTCACCATGTTCATGGCCTTCGGTCTGACTTTCGAGACGCCGATCGTGGTGGTGATGCTGACGCGCATGGGCATCGTCACGCTGGAGCAGTTGCGCAACATCCGGCCCTATTTCATTGTCATTGCCTTCATCATCGCCGCGGTGGTCACACCGCCCGACGTGGTGTCGCAACTGCTGCTGGCGATTCCGATGTGCCTGCTGTTCGAGGTGGGCTTGTTTGCTGCGCGCTTCGTGCCGCCACGGCCGCGCAGCGCGGAAGATGATGAATCGGGAAAATACAGTCCGCCGTCGGATGCGGCGCAGGACGCGGAACTCGACCGGATCGCTGCCGAAGAGCGCAGCCGCTCCGGCAACTGACCTCGTCAAACAGGGCGCTAAACCAGCGGACGAGCTTGCCGCGGATCAAGGTGCCGGTTGCTGTTGTCGGCTTAGCCGATAAGCAGACTAAGCCAGCAGAAGCGGCTGGCGGCGACAGCGGGCTAAGCCGAATAGAGCCGCCGGTAGGGGTTACCGGCTAAGTAATCATTCTTTGCGCGGCTGTTTCGGTCGTTTGCCGACCGTCACCTTGAGATTGATTTCCTTCGCTTCGCGCATTACCCGCAGCACGGTCTGACTGCCGGGCGTCAGCGCGGCGATCAGGTTGAGCATGGCCGCCGAATCGGTGACGGTTTTGCCGTCGACGGCCACCAGCACGTCGCCGACTTTCATGCCGCCGCGGTCGGCAGGCGTGCCACGGAACACTTCAGTGATCAGCGTGCCGCGCGTCGTACCGGGCATCTTGAACGATTCGGCGATTTCCCGGGTCATTTCCTGCACGCCGACCCCGATCCAGCCGCGCTCCACCGAACCGGTCTTGATGATCTGCTCCATCACCGTTTTTGCAGTACTCACCGGGATCGCGAAACCGATGCCCAGCGATGCACCACCGGGGGTGCGCGAATAAATCGCGGTGTTGATGCCGATCAGGTGGCCGTTGACATCGACCAGCGCGCCGCCCGAATTGCCGGGGTTGATCGCGGCGTCGGTCTGAATGAAATTCTCGAAGGTATTGATGCCGAGGTGGCTGCGGCCAGTGGCGCTGACGATGCCCATCGTCACCGTCTGGCCGACGCCGAAGGGGTTGCCGATGGCGAGTACCACGTCGCCGACGCGGGTGCCGTCGGGTGGGCCGAAGGTGATGGCCGGCAGTTTGGGCAGGTCGATTTTCAGTACTGCGAGATCGGACTCCGGATCGGTGCCGACCACTTTGGCAATGACGCGTCGCGTGTCGGCCAGGGCGACTTCGATGCTGTCCGCGGCCTCGACCACATGGCTGTTGGTGAGGATGTAACCTGATTCGCTGACAATGACGCCGGAACCGAGGTTGGTGCTGGGCTGACTCTGCGCCTCGGCAGACTGGTCACCGAAGAAATAGCGGAACAACGGGTCGTCCATCAGCGGGTGCCGCTGCTGTGCCTTGACCGCCTGTGACGTAAAAATATTGACCACGGCCGGCATCGCTTTTTTGGCGGCATCGCTGTACGAGCCCGCGCGCGGCGCCGAGCTGTCCCCGGTCATTTGTTTGACGGTGGTGATGACCGCGCTCTGCGGCGTGTTGCCGTTGAGCAGATCGGGGCGCAGCGTGCTGACCACGAACAGTACGGCAAGGCAAATGGTCGCGGTTTGACAGAAAATCAGCCAGAGTTTTCTCATGAAGGGGCTGCGGGGTCGCGGTTACAATGTTTTTTGTTTGAAGAATTCAATCGGGCTTATGAAACGGGAGCTTATGCAACGCGCTGCGCTCGACGCCTATTTGGCGGATTATCTGCAAGTCTCTGATTTCCGTGATTATTGCCCAAACGGCCTGCAGGTGGAAGGGCGCGCCGAAATATCGGACATCATCACCGGTGTCACCGCATCGGCCGCGCTGATCGAAGCGGCCGTAGCTGCCGGTGCGGATGCGCTGATCGTGCACCACGGCTATTTCTGGCGTGGCGAAGACGGTCGCATTACCGGCATGCGCCGCCGTCGCATAGGGCTGTTGCTGGAGCATGACCTCAACCTGTTTGCCTATCACCTGCCGCTGGATGTTCATCCCGAAATCGGCAACAACGCCATGCTGGCGCAGCGCCTCGGCCTGGCACCGGCGGGTTGTTTCGGCGAACAGAACATCGGCGTGCACGGCACATTGGCAGGTGCCACCACACTGGCGCAGTTTTCAGACTTGATCGGCAAACAGGTCGCGCGCCCGCCGCTGGCGATCGGTGACCCGGCGCGGTCGCTGCGCCGCGTCGCCTGGTGCACCGGAGGCGCGCAGGGACTGTTCGAGCAGGCCATCGCGCTGGGGGTCGATGCCTACATCAGCGGAGAAATTTCCGAACAGACGGTGCATGCCGCGCGCGAATCCGGTGTTGCCTACATCGCAGCCGGCCACCATGCCACGGAGCGCTACGGCGTGCAGGCGCTGGGTGAACACCTGGCGCAGCGCTTCGGGTTAAGGCACCGTTTTATTGAAATCGAAAATCCTGTTTAAATGATGTTGGATGGTGCAAAGCCTGAGCGCTTTGCACCACATCGACGCGTCAATCCGCATGCAATCCCTCCCGGTGCGTGTTTTTCCGTGGCATGGTTGTTGCTGAAAATACATGGTTGTTGCTGATAGTATTAATGATCTATTGCATGACTTTACGGGCCGCCGCGCATCACACCCCATCACATCCCCCGGAGTTTTCATGAACAGCCGATCGTTTTTTTGCGCCGTGTTTGCACTCGGCGCGGCAATATCCGTTACAACAGGCGTGGCCTGCGCTCAGCAATATCCCGTTCGTCCCGTGCGCGTCGTTGTACCGTTTCCGCCGGGCGGCATTTCCGACGGTCTGGCGCGCGTGATCGTGCAGCACCTGAGTACCACCCAGGGCCAGCAGTTTGTCGTGGACAACCGTCCGGGTGCGGGCACCACGCTGGCAGCGGCAACAGTCGCAAAATCTCCGGCCGACGGTTACACACTGTATTTCACCGACGTCACCACGCATGCCATCAACGCGTCGCTGTATTCCAGACTGCCATTCGATTCAGTGCAGGATTTTTCGCAGATTGCGATGGTCGCGCAGACGCCGCTGATCCTGATCGTGCATCCCTCGCTGCCGGTGAAATCAGTTGCCGAACTGGTGACGCTGGCGAAGGCGCGGCCTGACGAAATCAACTATGCGTCATCGGGCAACGGCACGATCCTGCATTTGTCGGGCGAGACGCTGAAATCGATGGCCAAGATCAAGATGGTGCACATCCCGTACAAAGGCAGCGCGCCGGCGGTGGCGGCGGTGCTGGGCGGCGAGGCGTCGATCAGCTTTTCGACCACACCCGCTGCCCTGCCGCACATCAAGGCCGGCAAGCTGCGCCCGCTGGGGGTGACGAGCGTGACCCGTTCCCCGGTCGTCCCTGATGTCCCGACGATGACCGAGACCCTGAAGGGTTTCGACATCGTGCTCTACAGCGGCTTGATGGGACCTCCCGGCATACCCGGCGACATCGTCACGCAACTGAACGGCGAGATCGCGAAAATGCTGACGCTGCAGAAGGTCAAGGACACCTGGACGGGCTATGGCGCCGCGCCGGTGACGATGACACCGGCGAAATTTACGGAGCATTTGCGCGCGGACATCGCCAAACTCGGCAAACTGGTGAAGGCGGCGGGGGCCACTGTCGATTGAACATGCGACAATCCGGGGACAGGTAAACAATCGGGATCCCGCCCCCGCAACATGAACGCAGCAGATCTGCATTTCCTCGGCATTGCTGAAACCGCAAGGCTGATCCAGACGAAAAAACTGTCGCCGGTCGAACTGGTCGAGGCAATGCTGGCGCGCATTGCCCTGATCGAGCCGCAACTCAATGCTTACATCACGGTCACCGCAGATCTGGCGCGCGCGCAGGCCAGGACGGCCGAGCAGGAAATCGCCCGCGGTGACTATCGTGGACCGCTGCACGGCATCCCCTTTGCGCTGAAGGACATCTACAACACCAAAGGCATACTCACATCCGGCGGCTCCCGGATCTGCATCGACAACATCCCCGCAGGAGATGCCACAGCCGCGCGCAAGCTGCGGGAAGCGGGCGCGGTGTTGCTTGGCAAGCTGCAGACCCACGAGTTCGCGCATGGCGGGCCGTCATTTGACCTGCCATGGCCGCCGTCGCGCAATCCATGGAATACAGCGCATTTCACCGGTGGTTCATCCAGCGGCGCCAGCGCGGCACTTGCGGCCGGGCTGACGCCTGCGGCGCTGGGCTCCGATACCGGTGGATCGATCCGTGGGCCGGCCTCTTTCTGTGGCGTCACCGGACTGATGCCGACCTACGGCCTGGTCAGCCGCGCCGGCGTGATTCCCAATTCCTTCACCTTCGATCACTGCGGGCCGATGGCGCGCAGCGCGGAGGATTGCGCGATCCTTCTGCAGGCCATCGCAGGCTACGATGCGCAGGACGCGGGCAGCATCCAGCAGGACATCCCTGATTTTCGCGCCGCACTCAATCCCGACATCCGCGGTTTGAGGATCGGCGTACTGCGCCATTACTGGGAAGAGGATCTGCCTGCGCACCCGGAACATGCGGCGGCGCTGGATGAAGTGATCAGCACGTTCATCCGCTTCGGTGCAAAAGTCGAGGACTGCCGCGCACGGCCGATGATGGACGGGCTCGATATCAAGGTCATCATTGCGGAGAGCGAGATATTTGCGATTCACCAGGACCAGCTGACCGCGCGGCCCGGCGATTTCGGCCGCGACTTTCTCGGCCGCATCCTGCCGGCCTGTCTGTTTCAGGCCGCAGATTATGTGCAGGCGCTGCGCGAGCACCGGCGTTACCTGGCCGAAATGAAACCGCTGGTCGAGCGTTATGACGTGCTGCTGACCTGCGGCTTTGGCCCGGCGCCACGGCTGGATGCGCACAAGACACTCAACTTCTGGCAGCGCTCCAATGCATTTACGCCATCCAATGTCGCGCGCACACCGGCGTTGGTGCTGCCCTGCGGTTTTTCAAAGAGTGGACTGCCGCTGGGATTGCAATTGCTGGCGCGCCCTTCGGCTGATGCGCAGGTGCTGCGCGCGGGCCATGCCTACCAGCTCGCCACCGACTGGCACCTGCGTCGTCCCGCGCTGATACCCGGCGTTCCGCCGCCGGCGGTGGATACCCGGGCCAACGAGCCGGGAACGGCGGATCTTGATGCGGCGACGTGTGCGCATGTGGAAACCATGGCACGGCGTGCCGGCCTGCGTCTCAACGAACGGCAGATGCAGATACTCCTCGAGGCTGCGCCATATGCGCTGGCGATGGCCGGGCGCATCCATAAACCGCGTGACCGCATGGACGAACCTTCCCTGGTATTCCGTTTCTAGATTGATGCAAGCAAAGAGGCCCCACCTTGAATCCTGATTCCATGCCGCTGTGGCAGGACCAGCCCGAAGGCCGCTGGTTTACCCGCATGCCCGTCACCACCATGTTGAACGGTGCGACGCTGGCCGTGCCGCTGCACGTAATCACCGGCCGGCACCCGGGGCCGACGTTCGGCATCATCACCAACACCCATGGCGACGAGTTCCTGGCGACGATGGCCATCCGTGAATTCGTTCTGGCACTGGATACTGCAAAGCTGAAGGGGCGCATCGTGCTGGTACCGGTGGCCAACCCGATGGCTACTGCAGGATTCGGCCGCCTGACACCGGAGCAGCACGGCCGCACGGACCTGCACGAGGTTTATCCCGGCAACGCACGCGGCAATACCACGCAGATGATTGCGGCGACGATCACCGCGAACGTCCTGCACCACGTCGATGCGCTGATCGACTTTCATTCCGGCGGCAGCGGCGGACGGTTGCAGGCGCGGGTGGACCACAACAGCAAGGCGCCCGACGCGCTGAAGCAAAAAAACATTGCAATGGCCCGCGCTTTTGGCGCGCCATTTGTGCACGAGAACGAATTTGCCGGCGCGGCGGCGCATTACCTCAACACGCGCGGCGTGCCGGCGGTGAATCCCGAGGTCGGGGGCTGTTATCTCGGCCCGGAAACATCGCAGCACTACACCGCGATGATGAAGCGCGGACTTGCCGGCATGATGTGTCATCTCGGCATGCTCGAAGGCGATGCCAAGCCGCCGCGGCAGATCGATTTTGATACCAAGGCCAGACGCGAGTTGCGTCCGAAAAACAGCGGCTATCTCGAGTCGTATTACGAAAAACCGGAACAGCTGGGGCAACTGGTAACCAGCGGCACCAAACTCGGACAGGTGGTGGACATGTACACCTACGAGGTTATTGAAGAGATTGTGGCTCCGTTTGACGGCTATCTGTTTTTCTCGCGTTATTCCGGCATGGTTGGCGGCGGCACCCAGGCTTTTGCTCTGGCCGAGGCCGCAGGCTCGAAGTGGCTGGACTGAAAGGGCACCGGGTTACGCCAGCCGGTCCGCTGGATCCCACGACCGGGCAGTGCAAGCCGTTACACTCTGTAACAAATTAGGCGGCTCCGGGCAGCGCGGCGGGGCTATCATGTGGCTACCCTAGGTACCCGAGGAGGGTCCATGCGCAAAACCCTGATGTTCATACTGGCCACCGTGATGATGGCCGCAAGTCTGCAGGCTTACGCCGGCGGCGGCCACCGCCATGGCCACGGGCATGGGCACGGGCATGGGCACGCGCGGGTGGGCGTATTCATCGGCGCGCCATTACTGTTCGCGCCGTTTTGGGTCGAATCGCGTCCTTACTATCAGCCCTCGTATTACTACTCTCCGCCGCCCGTGGTGGTGCGTGAGCGAGTCGTGGTGCGTGAACCGTTGGTGTACTACGACGAGCGTGGCAATCCGGTCCCGCCGGCACAGCCGCAAGTACAGGCACAGGGCCAGATTCAGCAACCCCCGGCTGCGCAACCGCAGCCAGGGGCTCCGGCCCCGACTTGGTATTTTTGTGCTGACTCGCAGAAGTATTACCCCTACGTGCAGACCTGCGCGTCGCCCTGGCAACGCGTCGTCCCACAATCCCCGCCGCAGTAAGCAGACCGCCTTCGGTTGCATCCGCTGCTGCGGTGAGCGCACCGTTTGCAGAGCCGGTCGCGCACCCGCAACCCTGTGGGGCGCATTGATTAACCCACTGAATTGCATGGACTTTTTCAGGTTCTGCTTAACTTTTACCCCTGTCCGCGTGTAAAATGTCGCCTTTTTCGCGGCAAGTAAGTACTAAAGGGGACTACAGGCATGTCCGAGAAAGATACCGATCAGGGAAAACGGCAGTTTCTGGTCGCTGCCACCACGGTTGCTGGCGGTGTTGCAGCCGGTGCGGCAGCGGTGCCGTTTGTGGCGAGCATGTTGCCGTCGGAACGCGCGAAGGCCGCCGGCGCGCCGGTGGAAGTGGATCTGAGCACGCTGGCGCCGGGTGAACGCGTCACCGTCGAATGGCAGGGCAAGCCGGTGTGGATCGTGCGCCGTACCAAGGACATGCTCGACGCCATCCGCGGCAACGACGGCAACGTTGCCGATCCCCAGTCGAAGAAAAAAATGCAGCCGGCGTACGCCACCAACGAAATGCGTGCGATCAAGGATGAATACCTGGTCGTCGTGGGCATCTGCACCCATCTCGGCTGTTCGCCGGTCAGCAAGTTTGCCAAACAGGCGGAAGCCTTTGATCCGAACTGGCAGGGCGGTTTTTATTGCCCGTGCCACGGTTCGCTGTTCGACCTCGCGGGTCGTGTCTACAAAAACAAACCCGCGCCTGACAATCTGGTGGTGCCGCCGCACAAGTATTTGTCCGATACGCGCATCGTCATCGGCGAAGACAGCAAGGGAGCCTGATCAAAATGGCTGCAACCCCCAAAGAACCCGTGCAGTTTTCCGGCGCCGGCCCGCTCAACGCCCCGATCGGTGGTTTGCTCACCTGGGTTGATCAACGCTTCCCGCTGATGTCGCTGTGGCGCGACCACCTGTCGCAGTACTACGCGCCGAAGAATTTCAACTTCTGGTACTTCTTCGGCGGACTGGCGATGCTGGTGCTGATGATCCAGATCGTCACCGGCATTTTCCTGGTGATGCATTACAAGCCGTCGGCGGCTGAAGCTTTTGCGTCGGTTGAATACATCATGCGCGATGTGCCGATGGGCTGGTTCATCCGCTACATGCACTCGACCGGCGCCTCGGCGTTTTTCATTGTTGTCTACCTGCATATGTTCCGCGGCCTGATGTACGGTTCGTACCGTCAGCCGCGCGAGCTGATCTGGATTTTCGGCATGCTGATCTACCTGTCACTGATGGCCGAGGCGTTTTTCGGCTACCTGCTGCCGTGGGGCCAGATGTCGTTCTGGGGCGCGCAGGTGATCATCAACCTGTTTGACGCACTGCCGCTGATCGGACCCGACCTGTCGACCTGGATCCGCGGCGACTTCGTGATTTCGGACGCCACACTAAACCGCTTTTTCGCCTTTCACGTGATCGCGCTGCCGCTGGTGCTGCTCGGCCTCGTTGCTGCGCACATCATGGCGCTGCATGAAGTCGGCTCGAACAATCCCGACGGCGTCGAGATCAAGAAACACAAGGACGCGCAGGGCCGGCCTCTGGACGGTATCCCCTTCCATCCGTATTACACGGTGAAGGACATGGTCGGCGTGGTGGTGTTCCTGTTCCTGTTTTTCCTGGTGGTGTTCTTCGCCCCGGAAATGGGCGGCTACTTCCTCGAGTTCAACAATTTCATCCCGGCAGATTCACTGAAGACGCCACCGCACATCGCGCCGGTGTGGTACTTCACGCCGTATTACTCGATCCTGCGCGCGATCACTGAAGACTTCATGCTGGTGCTGGCGATCGGCGTCGCGGCATATGTGGTGCTGATTTGGCTGACCACGCGCGATGTGCGTGTGAAGCTGGCGGCCTCGGTGATTGGAATCGCGGTGATTGTGCTGATGATCGGCGGCCCGCTGGCGATCGAGGCGAAAGTCTGGGGCGTGGCGGCGATGGGTGCTGCAACACTGATTTTCTTCCTGTTGCCATGGCTGGATCGCAGCCCGGTGAAGTCGATCCGGTACAAGGGGCCGCTGTTCAAGACCGCGCTGACGATTTTTGTCATCGTGTTCCTGGTGCTCGGTTATTACGGCACGCAGACGGTGACCCCTGCCGGCACCCTCATCTCGCAGGTCGGCACGCTGATCTATTTCTCGTTCTTCCTGCTGATGCCCTGGTATTCGGCGATGGACAAGACCAAGCCGGAGCCGGATCGGGTGACCATGTGATGATAAAAAACATGAATAAAATCAATAACTTATTTGCAATCCTGCTGCTGGTGCCGACGCTGGCGCTGGCCGCCGGCGACCATATCAAGCTCGACCGCGCGCCGATCAACGAAGAAGATCACGCGTCACTGCAGCGCGGTGCGCGGCACTTCGCCAACTATTGCCTGAACTGCCACAGCGCGGCGTACATGCGCTACAACCGGTTGCAGGATATCGGCTTAAGCGAAGCGCAGATCCGCGACAACCTGGTGTTCACCGGCGTCAAGGTCGGCGAGTTGATGAGAATCGCGATGGATCCGAAAGACGCCAAGAACTGGTTCGGCGCAACACCGCCCGACCTGTCGGTGGTCGCGCGTTCGCGCGCTTCCGCTGATGGCAGCGGCGCCGACTGGCTGTATACCTATCTGCGTGGCTTCTACCGGGATGCCGAACGGCCCACCGGCTGGAACAACACCGTATATGCCAACGTCGGCATGCCGCACGCGCTGTGGGAGTTGCAGGGCGAGCAGGTGCTGGCCGAGCGCAAGGTGCGCGGCGAAGGCTACATGAAAACCGAAATGGCCTTGAAGCTCGACAAACCGGGCCAACTGACGCCGACGCAATACGACGAGATGGTTGCCGACCTGGTGAACTACATGGTGTACATGGGTGAGCCGGTGCGCAGCAATCGCAAGACCATCGGCATGTTCGTGCTGATGGCTTTGGGCGTGCTGTTCATCTTCGTCTATGCACTGAAGAAAGAGTACTGGAAGGACGTGCACTGATTCTCAGTCGAGCCGGGGTCGTGCGCCAGCCGCGTCACGGCCTCTTTGTTCCTCTGGCACCGCCCCTATTGATCGACTGACCTGCTGTTCCGCTACGGATAAACCATCATGATGACACTCTACTCCGGCACCACCTGCCCCTTCAGCCAGCGCTGCCGCTTTGTGCTCTACGAAAAGGGCATGGATTTCCAGATCATTGACGTCGATCTGTTCAACAAACCGGAAGACCTTGCGGTGATGAACCCGTACAACCAGGTGCCGGTGCTGGTCGAACGCGACCTGATTCTCTATGAATCGAACATCATCAACGAATACATCGACGACCGTTTCCCGCATCCGCAACTGATGCCGGCGGATCCGGTGATGCGCGCGCGGGCACGGCTGTTCCTGTTCCGCTTTGAGCAGGAAATGTTTTCGCACGTAGTCGCGATCGAAAAGGGCACGCAGAAGCAGGCCGACAAGGGCCGCCAGACCATTCGCGACAGCCTGACCCAGATCGCGCCCGTGTTCGCCAAGCAGAAATACATGCTGGGCGAGGAGTTCTCGATGCTCGACGTGGCGATCGCGCCGCTGCTGTGGCGCCTCGACCACTACGGCATCCAGCTCGGCAAGCAGGCCGCGCCGCTGATGAAATACGCCGAGCGCCTGTTCAGTCGTCCGGCCTACATCGACGCGCTGACTGCCTCCGAAAAGGTCATGAGGAAGTAAGGACCAGTGATGAGCGCGGAATGCGGAATGCCCCCCAAGGGGACTTCCTGCGGGGCGCGGAGCGAAACTCGGTACGCACCGGTTTTAACTCATCATTCATCACTCATCACTCCGCACTGTGTTTATGTCTGAGCGTTCGACCAAGCCGTACCTGATCCGCGCCATCCATGAATGGACCTGCGACAGCGGCATGACGCCCTACCTGTCGGTGAAGGTCGATGAAAACACGCGGGTGCCGCTCGAACATGTCAAAAACGGCGAGATCGTACTCAACCTCAGTTACGATGCGACGCACAAACTGACCATCGGTCCTGATTTGATCCAGTTTTCAGCGCGTTTCGGTGGTGTGTCACGCGAGTGCTCAATTCCGCTCGCTGCAGTGCGGGGCATATTTGCGCGCGAAAACGGCCAAGGTCTGTTTTTCCCTGAAGAATCACCGGTGCTGCTGACGGCCCCAAGCGGTATAACCACGCCGGCAGCGGTTCCCGAGGGCCCTGACGATCCCAAGCCGGGCGCCCCTGCGCCCTCAGGGCGACCGCGCCTGCAGGTCGTCAAATAACGGTCTTTCGCCGGACCGTTTGACAGGGTCCGGTACGCGCCGCAGAATCCTCCGACGCCGTTCCTCATCATAAAAAGCCGCAGCAGCGGCCGCAACACAGCGGTCGCACCACAGCGGTCGCACCACAGCGGTATCAAGAACGGCGCATGCTCAGCGTGGTTAACCTACCAGGAGTCGCGCATGCTTACCCCAGAAGAGCTGGCACAAGTTGTTCCAGCGGAATCCACAATTTTCCCCTCGCCGATCCCGACACAATGTATTTCCAGTGACGAATACATGCCGACGGCGCAGACCGAGAAGCAGCGCGAATTCGAAGCGCGGGTCAAGGCCATCGGTGATGAAATGTCAAAAAAACACGGCGTCACACGCCGTCGCTTTTTCAAAAGTGCAGCGGGGATGGCGGCTGCGTTTGTCGCAATGAACGACACCTACGGCCCGCTCTACGCAGTGAGCCGTGCGGAGGCAGCATCGCCGGACATGGCCAACGAGCGCGCCAACGCGCTGAAAAGCCAGTTCATCATGGACATGCACACCCATTTTCTGAGAGATGACACGCGCATCATGGGTTTTGTCGCTCAGCGTGAAGCGGTGGGCAAGGCCGGCTGGAATCCGCTGCTGGCCGGCAAACCGCAGACCATCGAGGATCTGAAGTTCCCCAACTACTTCAAGGAAATCTACCTCGACTCCGATACCAAGATTGCGCTGATTTCCGGCTCCGGTTCGGAAGAGCCGCGCGACTGGTTCCTGACCAACGAGATGAAGGACGATGCGCGCACCAAGGTCAACAAGGAGGCGGGCACCAAGCGCATGTATTCCCATGCCATTTTCATGCCGGGCATGCCGGGCTGGATGGACAAGGTGGACCATGATCTGGAGAAATTGAAGCCGGATTCGTTCAAGGGCTACACCGTCGGCGACAACACCAACAAACAGCTGGCCAAGCATCCGTGGCGGCTTGACGACGAGAAGCTGCTCTATCCGTTTTATGAAAAACTGGTCAAGGCGTCGAAGACCAATCCGAGTCTGGCCAATGTCTGTTTCCACAAGGGCCTGTATCCGCCCGCGACAGCGAAGCAGTTCCCCGACCTGCTGCAATACGCCGACGTGCGCGACATTGGCAAGGCGGCGAAGGACTGGCCGCAGCTGAACTTCATCTGCTATCACTCGGCATTCCGTTTCACCGGCGGCGCATACAAGGTGGGTATGGAGCAGTTCGAGCAGACCGGCCGCATCGATTGGGTGACCGACCTCTGCGACATCCCTGAAAAATTCGGCGTCAAAAACGTCTATGGCGACGTCGGCCAGTTGTTTGCGCAAAGCACCGTCGCCGAACCGCGTCTGTGCGCGGCAATGATGGGTCAGCTGGTCAAGGGCCTGGGCGCCGATCACGTGGTGTGGGGCACTGATGCAGTCTGGACCGGCGCGCCGCAATGGCAGATCGAGGCACTGCGCCGCCTGGAAATTCCGGAAGACATGCGGAAGAAATACGGCTTCGCCATGCTGGGCGCGGCCGACGGCCCGACCAAGAAGGCCATCTTCGGTGAAAACAACGCACGGCTCTACGGCGTGACAGCGCAGCACCGCGCGTCACTGGTCAATGATCGTTTTGCGCTGGCCAAGCAGGCGTATGACCTCGAGGGTGGCAACCGCACCAACATGGCCTACGGCTATGCCATAAAAAAGACCTGAACGGTATTGGTTTTACTGACGGCGCGGGCGAGAGTCTGCGCCGTTTTTTTATGCCGTCATTTCGGCGCGCGCCGAAGCGAGTAGGGCGGATGAGCCGCGCGCCCGGAGTAAGTCCCCTTGGGGGGTAGCGGCGTTATCCGCCGGATGGCTCAGGGTTTATTTAAACCAAGCAACTTCGCCGGGGGTAGCCCGGCGGCTAGTCACTTTTCTTGTTTCGCCAAGAAAAGTAACCAAAAGAAGGCGACCCCGGCTCACCGGTCCTTCGGACTCCCCTGCGCTGCTCGCCAAGCCGGGCGGCTGCGGAACTCGCCCTCGCAAAAAACGCGAGGGCTCAGACAGTCCTCGCCGAATGCTCCCGGCTTGGCTGCGCTGCTCGGCGGTTCACAGGGGGGTGATCAACCAGCTTTCGCGCAAGATCGGTTTCTGCGTGGGCACGCTGTCTTTGCCCACCTTCCTTGCTGATTTAGAACGCCACTCCCTTTAATATACCAGCGGCGCGGTACAAATTATTGATGCCAACCAGAGCCCGCAAAAGACTGCCAAGCGCTGGTCCAGGTGCGAATTGGTCAAGATAAATATCGGAAGTGTAAATTAGAACGCTCGTTTTTTGACCGCCAAAAAAGCCACGCCCTGCATCGACATTCGCTATTGCAAAATCAGTCTCCAAGTCACGAGATTGCAAAAGAAAAAATCCTTCGCGCAGCATTTCTAAGGGCGCAGAAATTTCGTCTTGGATTCGAAGATCAAGACCATTTCGATGAATACTTTCGAAATGAACGCTCATCTGGTTTATATCGTTCTGTGTGAAAGCAAGACGACGCGTTGTGCCGTAGATCATTTCCAACGATTGCATGCTAGGAATATTCATTTCTATTTAAAGCGCTCAAAAGGTCAGGGCCAGCATTATTTTTATAGAAGTTAATTTAACATCAAAGTACGACGGTTACTTTCCGCGCCGGCGGATTTCTCGGATCACTGCGGCGTTGTCGAGTTCGGCTTCGCCTGCGCCCATGCAGCCTTCGACGATGTCGGTGTAGGTCGCGGCCAGCGGCAGTTGCTGCTGCAGGCGTTGCGCCAGTTTCAACATCAGCGAAAAATCTTTCAGTGTCTGCGCGATCTTGCCGTGGGGCGTGAAATCGCCATCGACCATTTTTTTGCCCTTGATGTCCATGATCTGCGAATAGGCTGCGGAGTCCCGGGCCACATCGAGCAGGCGCGCCGGATCGAGGCCCATGCGTTCGGCGAATACCAGGCCTTCGGCGAGGGCGGCGCGGTTGATGCCGAGGATCAGGTTGATCGCGAGTTTAGCGCGGCCGCCGTTGCCGGCGGCGCCGAGATGATGGCGGCGCGGGCAGATCGCGTCGAGTACATCCTTCACTGCATCGGCGGCAGCCGGATCACCACCGACCAGACCCAGCGCCTCGCCGCGCGCGGCTTGTTCGCTGGTGCCGGATACCGGCATTTCTACAAACCGTAAACGCTCAGCAGGCAGACGTTGTGACAGCGCCGCGATGCGATCGGGGTCGCAGGTGCTGACGCAGATCGCCGTCAGCGGCGGCAGATCTGCGGGCCGCGAGGCGATCAGGCCGTCCGGCGCTTCCAGCGCGGTTTCCACCTGATCGGTGTTGAACACGGCAAGGACCACGGTGTTGCAGTCGCGGGCGAGGGCGGCGATCGACGCTGCAGTTTGGCCACCGAGCGCTGCAAAGGCCGGCGCTTTTGCGGCGTCGACGTCATAACCGGTCACGGCGTGCCCGGCCGCGATCAGGCACCGCGCGCAGGCGCTGCCCATCAGGCCGGTGCCGATGATGCCGACAGGAGTGTTGTTCATGTTTTTGCGCCAGTCTGTGGAGGGTGGAAATCGCGCAATTATAGGAGGCGCGAGGCGTTATAATCCCGCCTCGCGCCGGCATAGCTCAGTTGGTAGAGCAACCGCCTTGTAAGCGGTAGGTCGTCTGTTCGATTCAGACTGTCGGCACCACCGCCGCCGGCGCAAGGGTTCTGCGGGAATCGGTGGAAGTTAAATAATCCAATAAAATCAATGGGTTATATAAATCGCCCGGCAACGGGCGACGGTGTCGTGCTGTGGCGTGGCCGGATTGAATTTTTATGCGGCGGCGCCATCTAATTCGCCGCCAATAACGCGTGGCCGCATATGACGGACGCGCATGAACGGAGAGAGAAATTGATTAGCGTTGAACATCTGGTCAAGGCCTTCGGCCCCAAACTGGCGGTGAACGATGTGTCGTTCAGCGTCGAGCGCGGCGAAGTGCTGGGATTCCTCGGGCCCAATGGTGCCGGCAAGTCGACCACCATGCGCATGATCACCGGTTATTACCCGCCCACCTCGGGCAGGATCACCGTCGGCGGCCATGACATGGTTGAAGACCCGATCGCCGCCAAACGCCTGATCGGTTACCTGCCGGAGAATGCGCCCGGTTATGCCGACATGACGGTCAACGGTTTTCTCAATTTCTGCGCCGAACTGCGCGGCCTGCAGGGTGACGCACGCAAACGCGCGGTGCACCGTGCGGTCGAACTGTGCTTCCTTGAAAGCGTGTTGTATCAATCGATCGACACGCTGTCCAAAGGCTACAAACACCGGACCTGCCTCGCGCAGTCTCTGATTCATGACCCGGATGTGCTGATCCTCGACGAACCCACCGATGGTCTCGACCCCAACCAGAAACACGAAGTGCGCGGCCTGATCAAGCGCCTCGGCGAAAACAAGGTGGTGATTTTTTCGACGCACATTCTTGAAGAGGTCGAAGCGGCCTGCACCCGTGTGATCATCATCGACCGCGGCCGCATTGTCGCCAGCGGTACGCCGGCGGAACTGAAGGCGCGTTCGCCGGAAGGCAAACTCGACGAGGTGTTTCGCGCGATCACGCTGCCGGACACCGTCAAGGCGGAGGCACGCGCATGAACTCTTTCGCCAACATCCGCACCATCATGAAACGCGAGCTGTCGGGTTACTTCACCTCGCCCATCGCCTACGTGTTCCTGGTCATATTCCTGTTGCTGACCGGCTTTTTCACCTTCACCATCGGTAATTTCTTCGAGCGTGGCGAAGCCTCGCTGGTGTCGTTCTTCACCTGGCATCCGTGGCTGTACCTGTTCCTGGTGCCGGCCGTCGGCATGCGCCTGTGGTCGGAAGAGCGGCGCTTGGGCACGATGGAACTGCTGCTGACCATGCCCATCACCAGCTGGCAGGCCATCGTCGGCAAATTTCTCGCGTCGTGGTTGTTCCTCGCGCTGGCGCTGGCGCTGACATTCCCGGTGGTGATCACCGTCAACTATTTCGGCAGCCCCGACAACGGTGTGATCTTCGCCGGTTATGTCGGCAGCCTGATGCTCGCCGGCTCGTACCTTGCGGTGACCTGCATGACTTCTGCGCTGACGCGCAACCAGGTCATCAGCTTCATCCTGTCGGTGATGATCTGCCTGTTCCTGATCCTCGCCGGTTACACGCCGGTGACCGACCTGCTGACGCGTTTTGCCAGCCCGGTGGTGGTGAGTATCGTCGCCGCCTTCTCGGTGATGACGCATTTCGAGGGTTTCCAGCGCGGCGTGCTCGACACGCGCGACGTGGTGTTCTTCGCCTCGGTGATCGGTTTCATGCTGTTCACCACCGGCGTGATCATCCGCAACCAGCGCGCAGGCTGAGCTTACGAAAAATCAGATCATGAAAAACAAAAATCTTGAAACATTGATGTACTCAGCTGGCGGCATTCTCGCGCTGGCGCTGATCCTGGTCGCCGCCAATTTCATTTTCAGCGCGTTCAACGCCCGCGTTGACCTGACCAAGGGCCGCGTTTATACGCTGTCCGAGGGCACGCGTTCGATCCTGTCGAAGCTCGAAGCGCCGGTGAAAATCCGTCTCTATTACACCCAGGGCAGCGCTGCGGTGCCGCCGGGGCTGAAAACTTTCGCCGGCCGCGTTGAGGATTTGCTCAACGAGTACAAATCCGCATCCAACGGCAAGGTGATCATCGAGAAATTCAATCCGGAGCCGGATTCCGATGCCGAGGATTCCGCGGCGCTCGACAACGTCGAAGGCCAGATGACCAATACCGGCGAGAAGTTTTACCTCGGCCTCGCGGTGTCCTTCCTTGACCAGAAGTCGTCGATTCCGGTGCTGACGCCGGACCGCGAGCGCCTGCTCGAGTACGACATCACGCGTTCGATCTCACAGGTTGCCCAGGCGAAAAAGCCGGTGATCGGCATCATGAGTAATCTGCCGGTACTCGGCCGTTCGCTGGATCCGGTGAAAAAGCAGCAGCCGACAGAGCCCTGGGTGCTGGCTTCGGAACTGAAGCGGATTTTCGACGTGCGCAAGGTGGAGCTGACCGCGACCAAAATCGATGACGACATCAAGGTGCTGCTGGTCATACATCCGCGCGACATCATGGAGACGACGGAATACGCACTCGACCAGTTCGTGCTGCGCGGTGGCAAGTTGATTACCTTCATAGATACCTACGCCTATTTCGACCAGCAGCCGGACCTGCAAAATCCGTTTGGCGGCAGCGCTGCCGGACAGTCTTCGCTCTATAACCTGTTCAAGGCCTGGGGTGTGGAGCCCAGCAATGGCAAGGTTGTCGCTGACCTGACTTTCGCCAGTGGCGAAGGCCCGCGCCTGCTGCCGACGCTGCTGTCGCTGAATACCGAAGCGCTGAACCTCGACGATGTGGTGACCAGCCAGGTCGGCACGCTCTTACTGCCGTTCAGCGCCAGTTTTGCGCTGAAGCTGCCGGAAGGCCTGAAAGAGACCACGCTGGTGCATACCTCGAAAAACTCGATGCTGGCCGACCTGATCATCGCGACCCTGTCGGGTGAGCCGTCGACACGCGGCTTCCAGCCCTCCGGCAAGGAAGAACCGCTGGCCTTCCGGCTGAGCGGCAAGTTCAAGACCGCCTTCCCCAACGGCAAACCCGCCGATCCCTTCGCACGCGGCAAACCGGTCGATCCGGCGCAGTTCGAGGCCGACCGCAAATCGCATGTGCGCGAAGCGGCAGCGGAGAACACCGTGGTCATTGTCGGCGACGTTGACATGCTGACCGATGGTGCTGCAGTCGATATCCAGGAAATCTTCGGCCAGCGCGTCGCCGTGCCCCGGAACGGCAACCTCGCGTTTGCCCAGGGCCTGGTCGAGCAGATGGCCGGTGACAGCGCTCTGATCAACCTGCGGAGCCGTGCCGCCTTCAGCCGGCCCCTGACGGTGATCAAGCAGATGGAGTCGCGTGCCCAGGAAACCTACCTCGGCAAGATCAAGGAACTGGAAGACACGTTGAACCAGACCACTGAAAAACTGCAGGCGCTGCAGAAAGGGCGTGCCTCAGGCAGCGCCACCGGTGGCGCGATCCTGACGCCGGAGCAGCAGGCCGAGATGGAAAATTTCCGCAAGAAATCAGTGGAAACACGCAAGGAACTGAAGGATGTGCGGAAAACCCTGCGTGAAGAGACCGAGTCGCTGCAGCTGTGGACCAAGGTCATCAACATCGGCCTGGTGCCGCTGCTGGTGATGGTGCTGGGCATCACACTGGCGATCATCAAGCGCCGTCAGGCCAACCTGAGAATTAAAAGCGGAGCGCGCGCATCATGAACCGCAAACAATTCCTGTGGTTGATGCTGGCGGTTGTGATCATGTCCGGCGTCGGCATGGCGCTGCTGTGGAAGGACCTCACGGCCTACCGCGACAGTGGTGCCAAAATCGGCGCCCAGTTGTTGCCGCCGATGAAAGTCAGTGACGTCGCCAAATTGCGCTTGCAGGACAAGACGGGTGAAGTGACGCTGGCGGTGAAGGACAAGGTCTGGCGTGTTGAACAGCGCGGCGGTTATCCGGCAGACTTCGCGGAAATCAGCGGCCTGATCCTGAAGCTGCTCGAAGCCAAGGTGGTGCAGTCGGAAGCCGTAGGTGCAAGCCTGCACGGGCGCCTTGATCTGCTGGCGCCAGGCAAGGACCCCAAGGAAGGCACCGGCACACTGGTCGAACTGAGCGATGCGGCGGGCAAGGTGCTGGTGAGCATGGTGCTCGGCAAGGTGTCCATGAAAAAGGACCCGATGAATCCGCTGCCCAACGCCAAGGACGGTGTGCCGGCCGGCCGCCATATTCTGGTGGCAGGCAAGGGCGACAACGTGTTCGTGGTGTCCGATCCGCTGGAGAAAGCGGTGGCGCGCCCCGGCGCATGGCTGGCCCGCGACTTTTTCAAGATTGATCGCATCAAGACCCTGCAACTCGCCGCGGATGGTGGCGTAAATGCGAGTGCATCGTCGTGGAAAATCACCCGTGACGAGGAATGGGGCCAGTGGAAATTCGCCACGGGCGGTGGTCAGCTTCATCCCAGCGCTGCGGTGACCGTGAACAATGCCTGGTCCGGACTGGCTTTTACCGACGTCATCCTCGATGACAAGACCGGCACTGACAAGGCGGTTACATTCACGGCGCAAACCTTCGACGACCTGACCTACACAGTCAAACTGGCGCCGCATGCCAATGATGATTTTGTGCTGCGCTTCAGTGTTGCCGGCACTCCGCCGAAAACGCGCAAGCCGGAAGCTGATGGGAAAATAGCGGGGAAAACTGCGGAAAAGCCCGAAGACGCCGCCAAACGCGACAAGGAATTTGCCGACAACCGCCAGCGCCTGGAAGCGCGGGTGATGCTGGAGCAGGCGCGTTCGCAGTGGGCCTACGTGGTACCGGGCAAACAGGTGGCGCCGCTCTTGCTCAAGCGCGAACAGATGGTGGCAGCCGCGGCACCGGCGCAGAAAAACAGTAAGTAATTGATTTAATTGATAATTTTAAGGGCAGTCTAGCGGCGTTATACTGCAGGGATGCAACGAATTTTGCTCCTGCTCGCTTTTGTTGTGCTGCCCGGTTGTGCAGTGACGCTGCACGGCAACCAGACCACGGGCGGCGGTACGACAGCGACCACCACCACCGGCAGCAACGTGCAAGCCGGCAAGCAGTTCGGCAATGCACGCGTTGGCGGTTCATTCGGCTCGCCACCCCCGGCGCATGCGGCAGGTGGCCAGGTGTCATTTTCGCGGGGCGGCTCCGCAGTGCTGGCCGTGGGTCTCGTTATCGCCGGCACAGTGGATGCGATCAACCACTGGATGCGGCCCGCGACTCAACGCACCGAACGTTTGCCCGTCGGCAATATTTCGCAGACCTGTTCCTGTTATGCCAGTGACTCCGAATCGACCCCCAGCGCTGCAGCAAAGCAAGTTCCAGCCACATCAACTCAATCCGGTATTCATCATGAGTGATCACAAAGATCCGCAGTCCCCCGTGCCTTCGCCGGTTTTCCCGCAGGACAAGCAATGGGCTTTCAAAAAACGCGCCGGCATTTACGAGTCTGACGTGACAGCGCTGGTGCGCTGCATGCTCGAAGACGAGTCGATTCGTGAAGACCAGCGTTTGGCGTGGGAGCGCTGGCGCAATGATCCGTCGGGACTCAAACGATGAAAGTTTCTATCAAACAACTAGTCGTGCTCGGTGCAGCGTTTATTGCTGCGACTACTGCGGCAACGGCGCAGAACTATCCCTCGCGCCCGGTGCGCTTTGTCGTGCCCTACGCGCCAGGCGGCAGCACCGACACGCTGGCGCGGTCGATGGCAATAAAGCTTTCCGAATTGCTGGGTCAGCAGGTGGTCGTCGATAATCGTCCCGGTGCCAATGGCGACATCGGCATGACCATCGTTGCCCGGGCACCCGCCGACGGATACAGCATCGTGCTGGGCTACATCGCCAATCTCGGCATCGGGCCCAGCCTGTATGAAAAGATGCCCTACGATCCGGTGAAGGACTTTGCATCGATCACGCAGGTCGCGGGCGCATCCAATATATTTGTCACCCATCCTTCGTTGCCGGCGAAAAACTTCAAGGAATTCATCGCCTATACCAAGGCTAATCCGAAAAAAGTGTCATTCGCCACAGCCGGTGTGGCCAGCGTGGGCCACCTGACCGGTGAATTGCTGAACGACATGGCCGGCATCGACATGCTGCACGTGCCGTACAAGGGCAGCGGCCAGGCGATTTCCGATCTGGTCGGCGGCCATATCAAGGTCATGATCAGCGGCATGGCGTCGACGCTGCCGCAGGTGCGTTCCGGCAAACTGAACGGCATTGTCACCACCGGCCTGAAGCGCACGCCGGCGACCCCCGACATTCCGACCATCGCCGAGACTTTCCCCGGCTTTGAATCGAGTTCGTGGTTTGGCGTGCTGGCTCCGGCGGGCACCCCGAAGCCGATCGTCACGCGCTTGAATGCCGACATCCACAAGTCATTGCAGGATCCGGCTGTCGCCAAGCGGCTGGCTGCTGTCGGTTTCGAGATCACTTACGGTACGCCGGAAGAATTTTCGGCTTACATCAAGTCTGAAATCAAGAAGTGGGCTAAGGTGGTGAAGGCTTCGGGGGCGAAGCCGGATTGAGTGTCCGAAATACACCCCGGCGCTGATGTTATCCACGTTATGCGGCTCGGAGTCATGGCGTAGTACACTGTGAGCGATGAGGGTCAAGGACTTGATTGCGTTGATTGAGGCGGACGGTTGGTTTCAGGTTCGCATGAAAGGCAGTCACCGGCAGTTTCACCATCGTGCGAAACCGGGCACAGTGACGGTTTCGGGAAAACCAAGCGTGGATATTCCGCCAGGGACTCTTAACAGTGCACTGAAGCAAGCTGGCCTCAAAAAGTAGGAGAAAATAACATGCGTTATTTGGTTGTCGTTGAAAAAGGGCCGCAGTCATTCGGAGCCTACGTACCCGATTTGCCAGGCTGTATCGCAGCGGGCGAATCGAGAGAAGAGGTTTTGACTCTTATCCGTGAGTCCATCGAATTTCATCTTGAAGGTCTCCGGGAAGACGGCCACCCGGTCCCCTCTCCCTCCAGTTCCAGTGAAGTTATCGAAGTCGCAACCGTATAACCATCGTTCTGAAGCGGATCCCGCAAGGCTCCCCTGCGCTCCTTTGAGCGCGTGCAACGCAGGATCGTAGGGTGGATTAGTCGCACGCCCGAAGGAAGTCCTCTTAGGGGATAGCGACGTAATCCGCCGGTTCGCAGTTGATATGCGTGACATCGTTGCGCCTCACATACGTAAGCGTTTCATTCGGCGGAATGCGCTACGCTTATTCCGCCCTACGCGTGCTGATCGTGATGCTGGGTAGTGGCGACAAGTCCACGCAAGTTGCAGATATTTCCAGGGCCGTGAAACTCGCGACCCGAATAGAGGAGTAGATGATGGCCAAGAAAATCCGTGTAGCTGATCTGCCCGAATTCGATGCTGCCGAGTACCTTGATAGCGAGAAAGCCATCGCCGAGTATTTGACAGCGATGATTGAGGGAGGTGATTCAGCCATGCTGGCGGCGGCGTTGGGCGATATTGCCCGAGCGCGTGGCATGAGCGAAATTGCCAAGGCTTCCGGGCTCACCCGTGAAGCGTTGTACAAGGCTTTGCGACCCAATGCGCAGCCGCGCTTTGAAACGGTCAGCCGGGTTTGCGCTGCCTTGGGAGTCCGGTTAGTGGCTCAACCCGCATCGCATTAAGCTTGATTCCAAATTAACGGAGTAAATTTTCTAAAAACTTACACTGACCCTATTTATTGCTTGCGTATCCGCTTTAAGGTTTTGCTTCGCGATAGATTTACCTGTTGCGGCTGTGGCAAGAGTCCTGCGACCTCAATCGGCACGATACTTCATGTTGATCACATCGTGCCTTGGAGCAAGCGCGGCGAGACCGTTCTTGCAAACCTGCGCACGTTGTGTTCAAAGTGCAATCTTGGCAAGAGCAATGTACTTTAAAATTTTCAGAAGCTGGCAACGCATTCAGTCTTTACGCAAAAACAAAGTGAAGCGTCGATTTTGGACGCTAGTGAATGCGAGTTTTCTTTTAAACTCGCAACCTACCGCCGCACGATCCCCAGCTTCTCGTAAATAGGCCGTATTCCGGCGAGGATGTCCTGACGCTTGCGCGCCAGCACCAGCGCCGCAGCCACGCAGCACAATCCTCCAACCGTGATCGTCGCGCGCGGCCCGACGATGTCGGCCAGTGCACCAGCCGCCAGCGCACCGAAGGGCATGATGCCAAGGAAAGCCACGGTGTAGAGGCTCATCACCCGGCCACGTTTGTCGTCGTCGACGATGGTCTGCAGGATGGTGTTGACTGATACCGACGTGACCAGGATGCCGAAACCGACGACCGGCAGCAACAGCAGCGCGAGCCATACCGAAGGGGCATTGGCGAACAGCACCAGCGCCGTTCCGGCCGAGAACACGGCGATGATGATCAGCCGGATCAGGCCGCGCGCGTTTTTGCGCGAGGCCAGGTACAGCGTGCCGCAGATGGCGCCGCCGCCCGAAGCGCTCATCAGGAAACCCATCAGGTCGGCATCGCCGCTGAACACTTCGCGCACCATCACCGGCATCAGTGCCGAATAAGGTGTCGCGACAAAAGCCACGACGGCCAGTGTCAGCAGCAGCGCGCGGATCGGCAGCGTGTGCCAGACGTAGCCGAATCCTTCGCGTAAACCGGCCAGTACTGAGGTTTTGACCGGCTCGCGCGGCTGCGGCCGGTTGCGGATCATCATGAAAGAAATCACTACCGCGATGTAGGTCAGGGCATTGATCAGGAAGCAGTGCGCCTCGCTCAGCACGCCGATCAGGATGCCGGCAATCGCGGGGCCGACCATCCGGCCGCTGTTGGCCATCAGTGAGGTCAGTGCAATCGCATTGGGCAGATCTTCCTTGCCGTCGACCAGTTCCAGCAGGTAAGCGTGGCGGATCGGCAGTTCGAAGGCGACCAGCACCCCCATCACCATGGCGAGTGTGACGATATGCCAGGGGGCGATGATGCCGGCGAGCGCCAGCGCGGCCAGCGTTGCCGCTTGCAGCAGTTCGAGGATCTGCGTGGCAAACATTGCGCGGTGCAGGTTCCAGCGGTCTGACCACAGCCCCGCCAGCGGTGACAGCAGCAGGATCGGCAGACTGCCGGCAAAGGCCATGACGCCCAGCATCGTCGCCGATCCGGTCAGCCGGTAGAGCAACCAGCTCTGCGCCACCATCTGGATCCAGTAGCCGATCAGCGCAAAAATCTGGCCGGCGAGGAACAGCCGGAAATTGCGATGGCGCAGAGCGCGCAGGGAAGGCAGAGACATAAAAACCTGGAAAAAGGAACGAATTCTACTTGATGGACTTGTCGTCAGGCGGGATAGTGCGCTGCGGTAAAATCACAGCCTCCCATGCCCGACAATTCCACTGCGAGCGGCGTCCGCTCCCAACTCATCACCATCGTCCAGCTCTTGTGCGTGGTGGTGTTGTGGAACAGCGCCTACAAGGGTGCGCGCGTGCTGAACACGCTGTATGCGCTGGAACTCGGTGCGACGCCTTTGCACATCGGCCTGCTGCTGGCGACCTATGGCGTGTTTCCGCTGCTGCTGGCGGTGAAAGCCGGGCGCATCGCCGACCGCTATGGCGCGCGTGTGCCGATCATCCTTGGCATGATGGTATGCACGCTGGGTGCCGTGCTGCCGTGGTTTGCGCCCACGCTGCCGCTGTTGTTTGTCGCCGCAGCGGTGACCGGCCTCGGTTTCATTCTCGGCCAGGTTGCGTTCCAGTCACTGGTCGGGTCGCTGGGCGAGGGCGATGCGCGGACCCGCAACTTCAACAACTATGCGCTGATTGTCGCGGTCGCCGATTTTGTCGGTCCGGTGTTTGCCGGGTTCTCGATCGACCATGCCGGCCATGTCCCGACCTACCTGTTCCTCGGCCTGTTGAGCACGACTTCGGTGATTGCAATCATTGCCCTGGCCAAGCGGGTTCCGCGCCACCGGCTGCCGGCCCCGGCCCCTGCCGGACAGCGCATGACCGACCTGTTCCGCGACGTCGACATGCGGCGTGTGCTGATCGCCAGCGCAGTGGTGATGACCGCCATTGATCTGTTCCAGCTCTACATCCCGCTGTATGGTCACCAGATCGGTCTGTCGGCTTCGGCGATCGGCGTGGTTCTGGGCTCTGCCGCTGCCGCGACCTTTGTTTCGCGCGCGCTGCTGCCGATCCTGTCCGCGCGTTACAGCGAAGAAAAAACGCTGCTGTATGCGCTGTTCCTTGCCGCGGCGATGTTCACACTGATTCCGTTTTTCACCAGCGTCGTCGTGCTGAGCGTGATCTGTTTCACGCTGGGTCTCGGCATGGGCCTCGGCCAGCCGCTGACGGTGGTCCTGTGTTACCGCTATGCACCCGCGGGACGTGGTGGTGAATCACTGGGGCTGCGCATCGCGATCAATAATTCCATGCATGTCGTCGTGCCGGCGCTCTTCGGCGCGGTGGGCGCTGCACTCGGTCTGGCGCCGGTGTTCTGGGCCAATGCCTGTGTGATCGCGGCCGGCAACTGGTACGCCCGCAAACGTTCCGCCGGAACGCCTTAAAAACGCGCATGCCGATTTCCCTTGTCTTGTTCGTCGTGCTGCTCAACATGAGCGCGTTTCGCGGCAGCAAAGTGCTGGTATCGCTGTTTGCGCTGGAACTGGGGGCACCCCAGATCATGCTCGGAGTCATCGTTGCGTTGTACTCACTGTTTCCAATGCTGCTTGCGCTCTATGCCGGCAAGCTGACCGATCGTTTTGGTGTGCGCTGGCCGCTGGCGCTGGGCTCGCTGGGCATCGCGCTGTCGCTGGCGTTGCCGGGTGTGCTGCCGTCGCTGCACATGCTGTACGTGTCGGCGCTGCTGATAGGCGCTTCCCATGTGTTCTACAACATCTCGGTTCAGAATCTGATTGGGATGCTGAGCACGCCGGAAACGCGCACCCGAAATTTCAGCAATTTCAGTCTGGTCATCGCCAGCGGCGGTTTTCTCGGGCCGCTGATCGCGGGCGTTTCCATCGATGCCCTCGGACATGCCACGGCCTATCTGTGCATCGCGGTGACTCCGGCGATATCCGCGGCAATCATGTTCAGGGCCCGGCGCGGGCTTGCCGCGTTGCGCGGGGGCAAATCAAAGAGCGCGGAAGAGGCGGTTTACGCAGTGGGCCTGCTGGCCAATGCGCCGTTGCGGCGCACGCTGATCACCAGCGGCATCATTCTGACAGCGATTGACCTGTTCCAGTTCTACATGCCAATCTACGGCCATGCCATCGGCCTGTCGGCGTCGGCGATTGGCATGGTACTCGCGATGTTCGCCGCGGCTTCATTCATCGTGCGTATCATCATGCCGCGGCTGGTCAGCCGTTTCAGCGAGGAGCAAGTGCTGACTGCGTCTATTTTCATCGCTGCGGGCACCTATCTGCTGTTTCCGCTGATCGAAAGCGGCGTGCTGCTCGCCGCCATTGCATTCCTGCTTGGGCTGGGCACCGGCTCCGGTCAGCCTCTGACCCTGATGATGATTTATTCCCGCGCGCCGGAGGGACGATCGGGTGAGGCTTTGGGCTTGCGCATGGCGATCAACAACTTGACGCATCTGACCGTGCCCTTGCTGTTTGGCGCACTCGGCACCGCCTTTGGCGTCGCACCGGTATTCCTGGCGAACGCCGCAATGCTCGGCGCCGGCGGCATGCTCAGCCGGCGGCGTTAGAAATCGTTACCTGATTCGCATCAGCGAATCAGGGCAGTTCTCACCCTCTCCCTTTGGGACAAGGGGACACTTGTAGCGGAGTAGAGGGGCGGGGAGAGGGATCAAGCGTTCAAACGGTATCCAATTATGAAGTGTTAAATACAGCGGCCGATATAATCGACGTAATACTGTCAACGCAGCAACCACCAGGACTTCAACATGAAAATCGCCATCATCGATGATTACCAGGATGCCTTCCGCCGGCTGGATTGCGCCAAACAACTGACAGGCCATGAACTGATTGCTTTTACCGATACCGAAAAGGATCCGGCCAAACTTGCTGCACGGATCGGTGACGCCGAGGTGCTGGTGCTGACGCAGCAGCGCTCGAAACTGCCGCGCGCAGTGATTGAAAAACTGCCGAAGCTGAAGCTGGTCAGCCAGACTGGTCGTAATGCCAATCACATCGACATCGCGGCCTGCACTGAAAAAGGCATCGTGGTGTCTGCGGGTGGCGCCGGCAATCCGAACCCGACGGCGGAACTGGCCTGGGGGCTGATCCTCGCTGCGCTGCGTCGCATCCCTCAGGAAGTGCGGCGCCTGCAGGACGGCCAATGGCAGGGTTCGGTGGGCACCGGACTCGCCGGCAAGACGCTGGGTATTTATGCCTACGGCCGCATTGGCAGCCTGATGGCGCCTGTGGGCAAGGCTTTCGGCATGCGCGTGCTGTGCTGGGGGCGCGATGCCTCGCTGGCCAAGGCACGCGCCGCGGGGTACGAGGTTGCGGCCAGCCGCGAAGCCTTTTTTGCCGAGTCCGATGTGATTTCGCTGCACCTGCCGCTGAACGACGGCACCCGTGGCATCGTTACTGCGGAAGACCTCGCGCGCATGAAAACCACGGCATTGATCGTCAATACCAGCCGCGCGCCGATCATCGCCAAGGACGCGCTGGTTGCCGCGCTGAAGGCCGGACGGCCGGGGCGCGCCGCGATCGATGTTTACGAAGACGAGCCGGTGATGAATGCAAACCACCCGCTGATCGGCATGGACGACGTGGTGTGTACGCCGCATCTGGGTTATGTCGAGGAAGCCACTTACGAAGCCTATTACGGCACCGCAGTCGAACAGATTCTGGCGTTCATCGGCGGCAAGCCGATCAACGTCGCGAACCCGGATGTGCTGAAGAAATAACGTAAAAGAAGTCGGAGGAGAACATGGCTGCCAAAAAAATGCGTTGCGGTGTGGCTGCAGTTGAAGCGCTGCGCGCATCCGGTGTGACCAAGGTCTTCGGCCTGATGGGTTCGAGCACGCTGGAGATGTATGACGCGCTGTACGACGTCAAAAAGGAAATCGAATACATCGGTGTGCGCCACGAAAACTGCGGCATGCACATGGCTGATGCCTATGGCCGTGTCACCCAGACTCCTGGTGTATTTATCTGCGGCCAGGCAGGACCGGGTGCTGCGAACATGGTGCTGGGCCTGGCGCAGGCGAAGTTTGCCTATTCGCCGGTGGTGGCGATCACCGGCCTGGCGTCCACTGAGCATCTCGGGCGCGATGCCTTCCAGGAGATCGATCAAAACACGCTGTTCCTGCCGGTGACCAAGCGCGTGATGACGGTGCCGCGGCCGGAGCGCATTCCCGAATTCATCCTCGAGGCTTTCCGCATCGCCAATTCCGGCCGGCGCGGGCCGGTGGTGGTGAACATTGCGCGCGACCTGTTCAATCACAGCATCGACGCCGATATTCCACAGCGCGTGAATCTGGACATCAAGCCGCCGGCAGCCGATCCGGAAACGCTGGTGGAAATGCGCAGGCTGATACTCGCCGCAAAAAAACCGGTGATCCATGCCGGCGCCGGCATCAAGTGGTCGCGTGCCAGCGGCAAACTCGCGGCACTCGCCGAAAAACTGCAGATCCCCGTGACCAGTTCCGCGGGGCACGCCGATATTCTGCCGATGGATTTTCAGCTCCATGCTGCCGGCGTCGGTCCGCGCGGCAATCCTGTCGCGAGCGACCTGATGCGTGAAACGGATCTGATCATCGCGCTGGGCACACGGCTGGGATTCAACACCACTTTCTACAAGTACACCGATGTTTCGCCGACCGCGAAAATCATCCAGGTCGATATCGACGCGATGGCGCTGGGACGGTATTTCCCGACGGCACTGGCGGTGACGGCTGATGTGGGTTCGGTGATCGACGGTTTGGCGGCAGTGATGCAGCCGATTGCCGCCGATGTGGCGCCATGGCGTGCGCGCAACGAAGCCTATTTCAAGGCGCGTGCCGCGCTGTGGGCGGAACGCGAAGCTTCCGGTGCGCGTACCGGCACACCGATGCATCCGGACGTGATCTACGCTGAAGTGCGCAAGGCGGCGCCACGTAATTCAATTTTCACGCTGGATGCCGGCACTACCGGGTTCCAGGCGACAGATCAGTTGCCGTGTTACGAAGCGCCGGCGCTGCTGACGCCGCTGGATTGCGGCATGGTCGGTTTTTCCTATTCGGCGGCCATCGGTGCCAAGGTCGCCGCGCCGCACCGTGCGGCGATTTCACTGATGGGTGATGGCGGTTTCGGCATGACCATGGGCGAGATGACGACTGCGGTGGCGAGCAACATTCCCGCGATCGGCATCGTCATGGACAACGGCACCTGGGGTTCAGAGATCGCCTACCAGCGCGATTTCTATCAGGAACGCTATATAGGGGCGCATGTGCACAGCCCGCGTTTCGACGAAGTGATGAAACTCACCGGCGGCAACGGCTACCATCCGACCGCGCCCGGCGAAACTGCGGATGCGCTGCGCGACGCGCTGAAAGCCGGCAAGCCGGCGATCATCCACGTCAAGGTCGATCCGGAAGCGACCATCAGCTTCCGCAAGGATGCGCTGCAAAAACGCGCCTGACGGACTGTTGAAAAAATGATGCGCGAGCGCACACGCGTACAGGTCATTGATTTAACGGGTGGTCGATGAGTCTGCTCATCACACCACTGCACGTGATGGATTACCTCGGGGTCGCCGTGTTTGCCGTCAGCGGCGTGCTGGCGGCGGGTCGCAAACACCTCGACTGGTTCGGCGTGCTGGTCATCGCCACGGTCACCGCGCTTGGCGGCGGCACGCTGCGTGATCTGCTGATCGATCGCCACCCGGTGTTCTGGATGGCCGACACCGGTTACCTGTGGACCATCTTTGCGGCGACCTTGCTGACGCTGCTGATCGTGCGTTTCCGCGAACTGCCGCTGCGCGCCTTGCTGATTGCCGATGCGCTGGGGTTGGCGCTGTTTGCGATCAGCGGCGCACGGATTGCCGAAACCGCCGGTTATGGCGGCATCGTGGTGGTGATCCTCGGCACCATGACGGGTGTGGCGGGTGGTGTATTCCGCGACATGCTGCTGGCGGAAATCCCGCTGCTGCTGCGCGACGGGGAAATCTACGCCACCGCGGCGATTGCCGGCATCGTCGTGTACCTAATATTGCAGATGACGGGGTTCGATCGTCTGACCGCCGGTTACGCCGGCATGGCCGCGATCGTGGTGATCCGTTTTGCCGCGATTTTTTTCAGCCTGCGCGTACCCGCACTAAGGCTGGGCGATTCCAAAAAACCGGACTAAGCGCAGAACTGGGTTTTTCACCCTTCACCCATCACCAATTACCAATTACCAGTCACCAGGTTCAGTGCAGGTGGCGGTTACGCGGATGCAGCGGAATGACGGTGGAAGTAGTGGTGGCTGCCGGCATATCAGCAGCGGATTTTTGTGGCGTGTGCGCGTCAAACATCTTGCTCACCAGCGCGGTGACCTGTTCGACTTCCGGTTTGCCGAGATGCCGCGACAACATGTGATTGATGTCTTCGGTCACACACTGGCGGCGGAATTCGTGGATCGCTTCCGGCGAAGGTCCGACGAAGAACTGGTAGAACTCGTCTTCACCGCTGTCCGGGTAATAGGTCACTTCCACTTCGGAAGCGTATTCGGTCAGCGGGCCGAGGTTGTTGCAGGCTTCCGTCAGCTTGTTGTGAAAGCTGCGGCCGACTTCACCGGTCCAGCACATGCTGACCACACGTTCACCGGCGTCATACACAATCCCGGTCTCTTCGCGTTCAAGGCTTTTGGCATCGGCCAAATGATCCGCATCGACGTAATCCAGCCAGGGGCGGAGTGCCAGTTCGACCTGCGCCAGGCGCACGCCTTTGCATAAAAAAACGCTGCCGTGGACATGGACTTCGGTTTTCATTGCGGCCAACTCCGATGGTGGTGCGTGCAGTTGCAGCGGACTGCTGCAGGGGGCGACAAGGATAACACACCAGGAATTGATAAATAAATCAATAAAAACAAATACTTACAACATTCCAGAGTGGCGGCTCCGTGAGCCACGGCGGGGCGGCGATCAGGACAGCAAGCCGAGGTCGCGCAACAGCCCGCCCATGACCTCGCGCTCGCGATCGAGGAATGCGGTGAGTTCAGTACCGCCTAAATAGGTGTTGGCCCAGTATTTTTCCGCGAGCGCGGCATTCCATTCCGCGGTGGCTGTAGCGGCGCGCAGCGCGCCATCCCAGTACGCGATCTGCTGCGCCGTCAAATCTGCTGCACCGATGACACCGCGCCAGGTGCCGATCACGCAGTCCACGCCGAGTTCGGTCCAGGTCGGCACCCCGGCATACAGCCGGGGCAGGCGTTGCGGCGCCGATACGGCGAAGGCGCGCACTTGTCCCGAGGAGATGGCTTTCACTGCACTGACCGCGGTGATGGCGGCGACTTCCGCGCGCTGCTCGATCACATCCGCCACGGCGTACAGTGCGGAGTCAAACACATTGATCTGCAGTGCTTTGACGTCGCCGCCCGCATGTGCCGTGACGCGGGCCAGCGCCATATGGTTGATGTTGCCGATGGCTGTCGCCAGGGCGATGCGGCAACCGGCAGTGTCCGCGGACAGCCTGGCCATGAAGTCGGCGCCGTTGCGGATCGGCGAATCGGCGCGCACCACAAACGCGATGTATTCGGTATACAGGTTGGCCAGCGGGGTCAGCGCGGCGTGGTCGAAATCCGCGACGCCCAGTTGCCGGTTGGTGATGATGGTCGGCGAGTTGATGGCGAGCACGTGCGGATCAGCGGGATGTTGGCGCAGATAATCCCAGCCGTTGCCGCCGCCCTTGCCGGGAATGTTGGTCAACTGCAGCGGTTGACCAACCAACTGCTGTGCTTCGAGGATGCTGATCAGCGCCCGTGCCGGACGGTCCTGTCCGCCGCCGGCAGGGGTGCCGGCGACCAGTTCAACACCGCGTGTCGGGCACCAGCCGGACATCATGCTGCAGTGGCGTCCGCCCGCGCCGGCGGCACCAGCATCACCAGCAGATTCGCCAGGATGATGGTACCAGCGAGAAAGTAGAACGCCGCATAGACGCTCCAGGTATCGGCGATGATGCCGAACGTTGCCGGCGCGATGCTGCCGCCGATGGCGAGAATGGTGAACTGCAGGCCGACACCGGTTCCTGCCAGGCGCCGCGGTGTGTTCTCAACGGCCCAGGCCTGCATCACCGGGCGCATTGCGTAGAGAAAAAATCCGACCAGCGCGACAAATACAATGAATGCGAACGACTGGCCCGCCAGTACCATGCCGATGATCATCAGGCCGGACACCAGCATGCTCGACATGATGACTTTCTTCCGCCCGACCTTGTCCGAGAGGTGGCCGGCAATGGGCCCGGCGATCATGCCGGCGACCTGCAGCACGGTCATGCACACGCCGACGGCGATCGGCGAGTAGCCCTGCTCGTAGGCGAGGTAGACCGGCAGGAACACCAGCAGGCCGACCTGGGTCAGGGTGCGAAAACCGGCACTGACGCAAATCAGCATCAGGGTGCGGTCGCGCAACAGGCCCAGCAGATCCTGCAGGTAACGGCGCATGTCCCAGCCCTGGCCGCGACCGGCGTTGACGTCATTCCGTTTGTCTTTTTCACCATCAGGCGCGCGGTTTTTGGCCAGTGCACCAACCATCACCAGGATCAGCGTCGCCATCACCAGCCCCGGTACGATGTTGATCACCACCATTTCGCGCCAGGTGAACCACGCCAGCAAGGTGCCTGCCGCCAGCGGCGCCAGTGCCTCGCCGACATTGCCGCCCATGCCGTGAAAAGACAGCACCAGACCCTTGCGCTGCGGATAACGATGGGCCAGCGTCGGAATCGCCGCCGGGTGCCACAGGTTGTTGCCGATGCCGATCAGCATCACGCACAGCACCAGCATCCACATGCTGTTGGTCAGGCTCATCAGCGCGTACGGCATGCCGACCCAGAACAGCGATGCGGCCATCATGTAGCCATTCTTGCCGATGGCATCGACCAGCATGCCGCCGGGCAGGCTGGACAGCGCGCCGGCGAGGTGCTGCGCGCTCATCAGGAAACCGATTTGTGTATAGGAGAGACCCAGCTCTTTGCCGATCAGCGGCAGCAGCACGTAAAACGTTGCGGGGTACCAGTGGGTCAGGCCGTGGCCGGCGGAAATCAGCCAGACGTCGCGGAAGGTGCGCGGCGGTGAAATGGTGGCGGCGGTGGCGCTCATAATATGGTCTGGACAGGGATCAAAGCATCATAACATGCAGCTAAAGCGCAAAAGCTGCGGCGTATAATCAGCGCCGCATTCTTTACATAAATTCGCGCCCCACATTCCCGTCGCAAATCCGTATCAAATAATCCAAAATCAAAATTCACACCGGCAACTTCATGCGTACCGACATCGAGCGTTTTTTCAGCCCCAAATCCATCGCCATCATCGGCGCTTCGCAGGACTTCGTGACCATCAGCGGCCAGCCGCTGAAACACCTGCTGAGCCACGGCTACAAAGGCAAGCTCTACCCGATCAATCCCAAGTACCAGGAAATCGGCGGCGTGAAATGCTGGCCGTCCATTGAAGCCCTGCCGGAAGCGCCTGAACTCGCGCTGATCCTCGTCAATGCCTCGCGCGTCGTCGACATGCTGACCAGTTGTGGCAAAAAAGGCATTCCGTACGTGATCATTTTCAGTTCCGGTTTTTCCGAGACCGGCGGTGACGGCGTGGCGTTGCAGCAAAAGCTGGCTGACGTCGCGCGCGAATATAACATCGGCGTCATCGGTCCCAACTGTCAGGGCATGATCAACGCGGCCGATTCGGTGTACGCGGGTTTCGGCTCGATATTCAACGCCAACTACGACGGCGGCACGGTGAGCATGGTGTCGCAGTCCGGTGGTTTCGGTTTTTCGGTGATGAACCTGTCCTCGCTCGATGGTGGCCTGCCGTTCCGGCAGATGGTGACCACCGGCAACGAAATCGGCGTGTCGACGCTGGATTTCATCGAATATTTCATCCGTGATCCGAAGACCGACATCATCGGCACCTATATTGAAGGCGTGAAGGACGCAAGGCGCATTCTGGACGTGGGCGACAAGGCGCTCGCCGCCGGCAAACCGATCCTGATGTGGAAGGTCGGCAATACCGAGCAAGGCCAGAAGGCCGCCGCCTCGCACACCGCCAACCTCGGCGGTGCGATGGCCTTGTACAAAGCGGCGTTCAAGCAGAAGGGCATCATTCAGGTCGAAGACATCCAGGACCTGGTCGATTACGGCCACGCGCTGCGCAGCAACCGTCTGCCGCGCGGCAACCGGCTGGCGATCATCACCATCTCCGGCGGCGCCGGCATCCTGATGACCGATGAAATCGTCGCCGGCGGCATGCAGATGGCGGAGTTGTTGCCGAGCACCGTGGCCAAGCTGCGCGAATTCGTGCCGTCGTACGGTTCGGTAGGCAACCCGGTCGACGTCACTGCAGCGATTTTCAACGACCTCAGCTTGATCAATCGCACACTGCAGGCGATCAACGACGATCCCGGTGTCGACTGCATCGCGATGATCAACGCCTCGCTGCAGGGCGAAATCGCGCAAAAGGTGGCGGCGGAGATCATTGCCGTCGCCGCCAAAACCGACAAGCCGATCTTCATTTCGTGGAGCGCGCGCGACGCGGTGGCGCCCGAAGCCTATGCAGCACTCGATGCGGCGCGCATTCCCCATTACAAATCTCCCGTGCGCTGCGGCCGTGCGCTGGTCGCGGTGTCATGGTATGCCGCGGCCAAGCGCCGCAATGAAGCGCAGAAAAACGACAAGCCGCCGGTGATCAACCGTCCGGCTGCGCAGGCCATGCTCAAAGGCAAAACCGGTGACGTCGCTGAATACGCGGCGAAGCAGATACTGGCCGAATACGGCATCGCCGTGACGCAGGAGCAACTGGCGACCAGCCGTGACGCCGCAGTCGCGGCCGCACAGAAAATCGGTTTCCCGGTGGCGATGAAAGTGCAGTCCTCTGACATTTCACACAAGACCGAAGCCAAGGCAGTGAAGCTCAATGTCGCGGACGCCGCTGCTGTGGGCGCGGCTTATGACGAGATACTCAAAAACGCCAAGGCCTACAAAGCCGATGCGCGCATCGATGGCGTGCTGGTGCAGGAAATGGTCGGTAGTGGCATCGAGGCCATTGTCGGCATCACCAACGACGCGCTGTTCGGCCCGGCAGTGATGTTCGGCCTCGGCGGCATCTTCGCCGAAGTGCTGAAGGATGTGTCCTTCCGGCTCGCGCCGATCACACCGGCCATGGCCCGTGAAATGGTCGAAGAGATCAAGGGTTATCCGGTGCTGGCCGGTGCTCGCGGCAAACCCGCGGCAGACGTTGATGCGCTGGTGGATGCACTGGTCAAGCTGTCGGCACTGGCGGTTGATCTGAAAGACCAGATCGCCGAACTCGACATCAATCCGCTGATCGTGATGCCCAAGGGGCAGGGTGTTAAGGCGGCGGATGCGTTGATTAAGACCGTGAATAAGTAGATCGGTGATTAAGTGATTAGGTTATTAGGTGATTGGTAATTGGTGACTGGTGATTGGCCGGGGTAATCACCTCGTCACTTAATCACCTAATCACCCGGAGGAACGACAGGCATGGCCATTTCAACGGAAGTCCGTCAGTTATGTGATGAAGTCGCGCGTTTCCTGCGCGAGCAGGTGGATCCGCGTTCGCGTGCTATCGAGGAAAACGATGCGATTCCCGATGATCTGCTGCAGCTTGCGCGCGACATGGGCCTGTTCGGGCTGACCATCCCCGAGGAATACGGTGGCAGCGGTCTTGATCTCGCCGGCAAATGCGCGATCGAGGAAGTCATGGGGCGCACCAACTACGGCTTTGCCACGCTGATCGGCAACCACACCGGCATCAGCACCACCGGCATCACCGCACTCGGCAATGCCGAGCAAAAGAAAAAATTCCTGCCGAAAATGGCCAGCGGGGAATGGATCGGCGCGTTTGCGTTAACGGAGCCGCAGGCGGGTTCCGATCCGGCGGCGATGCGCACCATGGCGGTGAAAAAGGGCGACCGTTATGTGCTGAACGGTGAAAAAATCTACATCACCAATGCCGGGCTGGCGCAGGTGTTCACGGTGATGGCGATCACCGACAAGAGCAAAGGCATCAAGGGCATGTCGGTGTTTGTCGTCGAGCGCGGCACCCCGGGATTCAGTATCGGCAAGAACGAACTGAAAATGGGCATGCATGGCTGCACCACTGCGCCGCTGTCATTTACCGATTGTGAAGTGCCGGCTGCCAACCTGCTCGGTGCCGAAGGCATGGGTTATGTGCAGGCGATGAAGACGCTGACGGCAGGGCGCGTCACGGTATCGGCGCGTTGCTGCGGCATGATGGACAAACTGATCGACCAGACCGCCGAGTACATGAAAACGCGCAGCCAGGGCGGCAAAAAACTCGCCGAACACCAGGGCCTGCAGTGGATGCTCGCCGACATGGCAGTGGCGCGTGATGCGGCGCGCGGCCTGACCTACCGTGCGATCGACACGCTGATGCGTGGTGAACGCGGCACCATGGAAGCGTCAACTGCCAAAGTTTTTTCTACCGAGGCACTGGGCCGTGTGGTTGATGCCGCGGTGCAGATCCACGGCGGCATGGGTTATATGCGCGAGGTCGGCATCGAAACCACTTTCCGCGACGCGCGCATCGTGCGCATTTACGAAGGCACCTCGGAAATCCAGCGCAACATCATTGCCGGGCTGTTGCTGAAGGATTGAGGCTGCGCTCGGTGTAACATATAAGTATTTGATTTTATGAATATTTTATCCATATTTTGCAGGAGCTTCAGATGGCAAAAATCCAGGAATTGATGAACCTCGAAGGCCAGGTCAGCGTGGTCACCGGTGGTGCGACCGGCATTGGCCTGCAAATGGCGAAAGGACTGGCCGAAGCAGGCTCCAACATCGTGATCTGTTCGCGGCGCCTGGATGTCTGCGAAGAAGCGGCGGCGCAGATTGAAAAAATCGGCGTCAAGGCGCTGGCCATCGGCTGCGACGTCACCAAAATCGAACAGGTCGAGGCGATGAAGGACGCGGTGCTGAAAAAATTCGGCCGTGTCGATGTGCTGGTCAACAACGCCGGCCGTGCCTGGGTGGCGCCGCCGGAAGACACGCCGCTGGAGCGCTGGCAGCAGGTGTTCGATCTCAACATCACTGCGCCTTTCCTCTGCGCACAGGCGATGGGCCGCGAATTCATCAAACAGCGCCGCGGCAAGATCATCAACATTGCGTCGATCGCCGGTCTGGTTGGTCGCAACCCGACGGCCTACAACTCGATCGCCTACGGTGCGAGCAAGGGTGCGCTGGTCAATTTCACTCGCGACCTCGCGGTGAAGTGGGCGCTGCACAACATCCAGGTCAACGCGATCTGCCCGGGATTTTTTGTCACGCCGATCAACCAGAAACTTTACGAAAAAAACAAGGACAACATCGAGCGCGAGATTCCGCTGCAACGGACCGGCGGACCTGATGACCTGAAGGGCATTGTTGTGGTGCTGGCGTCCAGCGCGTCGAACTTCATGACCGGTGCGATCATTCCGGTCGATGGCGGCGCGGTGGCCTGGTAGCAGGCGTTCCGCCACAAATCGGCGGCGGCTCCCTCAGCCTATACTGCGGGCCCGCCCGTAGAGCAGCGTGACATTAATGCGCCGGTTGGTATATCCCGGCTTGAAATGCAATTCGTCGGTGATGTGGATCAGGCTTGAATCGAACAGCACGCAGCGGTTTTCCTTATAAGGCACCCGCATCGGCTTGGCGCCATGGGTTTCCAGGAACGCCTTCATCTTGGACTGATTGGTGTTGTAGTCGGCAAACGTCCAGCTGGCCGGGGCGGGTACGTCGTAGACCACCATGCCGCCGGTCGACTGGTCCGTGCAGGCAGCGTCCGCCGTGATCCAGAAATTCACGTTCACCTTTGCAAAGTCGGCATGCATGTTGATGCCCTGGAGCCGCTGGTCGTATTTGAAGGCCCAGGCCTGCAATAGCGGAAAGTTGCCAATGACGCGCGGCATTGCCAGCCTCAATTGGTCTGCGATGGCAAGCAGAACCGGTGGTGCGAAGCCCTGCTGAAGCAATGCGCCCAGATAACCTTCGCCCGCCTCCAGTTTCCATACTGTGGCTTCTTCGCAGTAGCGGCGCAATGAGGTAAGGGCTTCGGCGGAAAGGAAGTTGTCGATGGCGACCACCGGAGGCTGATTCGACAGATACTGTGCCTCGATCGCAGTGTAGTCATTCGGTCCCAGTGCGGTGCCGGAGAACGGCACCGGGGGACGGTGGTGGAGGGTCAGCGCGGCTCGCAGCGCTTCAGCCTCCTTGCCTGGAGGCGCGAAAGTCTGCGTGACGTTTCCAGTCTGCGCGTAATATCGTTGCAGCAGATTGAGCGCGTTGCGACCGGCGCCGTCGAGCAGGCCACGCTGTGACAGCAGTTCGAGCTGTTCGTAATCATGGCGGATGCGCGGCTCCGTTATGGGCCATGACAGCATGGAGAGCGCACTGCGTTCACGGATGGCGAGGGACTGCGATTCCCCGAAGAGTAATGCGGCACCATCCAGATCGCGCCGGGCCAGTGCCGCCTTGCCGAGGATGGCGAGGCATTCGATGTCGGCGTGCATCTCTGCGCGGCAAGTGTTTTCCAGTTCCGCCAGACCGGCAATATTGCCGGTGTCGGCCAGAATCAAAGCCAGGCCCTGGATGGCGGCAATGGGTTTCTGGCTGGCAGCAAGCGCGGCGCGGAATGCCGCTGTCGCCCGCACGGTGTCTTCAATGCCTGCATGGGCGGTTCCCAGTTCGGCATGGATTTCGGGCGTGATCGCTTCCGGCGTTGCGAGTTCGTGGCGCATGCCGATGCTCGTGTAGTAGTCGCCGAGCTTGTTATGGCAGCGCATCATCTGCAGGATGGCTTGCGGTGAACCCGGGACGAGCTTGTGGGCCCGCAACGCGTTGCCTAATGCCTCATGAAAATTACCCACCGCCTGGTTGGTGCGGCTGAGGGTCAGCAGGGCGCGAAAATCATCAGGGTCGGCGAACATTACCGCCGAGGCCAGCTTGTAGGCTTGTCGCCAGTCCTCAAGGGCCGCTGCAATTTCCGCCATGATGGTCAGCAAAAACGTTTCATTGGGCGGAGGATTCTGCAGACGGGCGCTGATGTAGGCATCGGCTTCTTTGAGCAACCCGTTGGCCTGAAGCAGCATCAGGAATATTGCCGACATGTCGAATCCGGCTTTGGCATCGCCGGCGGCAGGACGGGCGACCGACAAGGCCAGTGCCGCATCTCCGTTCGAAACCATGATCGCCAGGGCCTGGGCCATACGGCCGGCCCAGTCTTTTTTCCAGACACGGCTTTGGCACACATGCTGTGTTGCCGCGAGATCACCGCACAAAAAAAGGCATACCGCTGCCTCGAACGCATCGTCGTCCGAGGTCGGTGGCGTCGACCCCAGCAGCGAATAAGCAGCGGCGCTTTTGCCGGTCGAGCGCAGTGTCTTTATTTGCTGGTATGTCGGGGAGAGCATGGATTGGGCGCCAAAAAGGAAGGCGTGATTCTACCGTGCTTCCTGCTGCGCACGCGGTCATTCAACGAGCATCGCACCCGGTGCGGAAATGCCGCTGTTACGCTACCCGGATCAGCTCGGTTGAATGCCGGCGGCCTTGACCACCTTGCGCCATTTATCGATTTCGACCTGGATATGCCTGGCGAATTCGGCGGGGCTGTTGCCCACCGGATCGGCGCCTTCGCGGGAGAGGCGGTCATGCATGTCCGGATTCTTCAGTGCTGCGACGACTTCCGCATTGAGCTTGTTGACGATGTCCGTCGCAGTGCCCGCGGGCGCGAGCAGGCCGTACCAGGTGGCTGATTCATAAGACTTGACGCCGGCCTCGATCATCGTCGGCAGTTCCTTTGCTGCGGGGGAACGTTGCGCACCGGTCACTGCCAGCGGAATCAGCCTGCGACCGGTCACCTGAGGCATTGCCGAGATAATGCTGGCGAAGGTCAGCGATACCTGACCGCCGACGACATCGATCAGCGCCGGCTGCACCCCTTTATACGGTACGTGCAGCATGTCGATCTGTGCCAGCATCTTGAACAGCTCCCCCGACAGATGGCCGCCGGTGCCGTTGCCTGCGGACGCAAAAGACAAATTGCCGGGCTGTTTTTTTGCCAGGGCCACCAGTTCCTTCACCGACTTTGCCGGGACCGACGGATGGACCAGCAGCATCAGGTTTTGTGTGGCGACCAGCGTGATGGGTGCGAAATCCTTCACCGGATCGTAGGGCAACGATTTATGCAGGCTGACGTTGGTTGCAAAGGAGGCGATCGTACCCATGATCAGCGTGTAGCCGTCGGGTGGGGCCCTGGCCACCAGCTCAGCGGCAATCGTGCCGCCGGCGCCGGGGCGATTGTCGACCAGTACCTGCTGGCCCCAGCGCGCGGCGAGTTTGGGGCCGACGGCGCGCGCCATGGTGTCAACGCTGCCGCCCGGCGTGCTGACGACGATGATGCGGATGGGGCGCGTCGGGTAGTTCTGCGCGAGTGCGACAGACGCGGTGGCCAGTGCGGCGACGGCGATGATGCTGCGGATGACTGTGGATTGCAAGATGTTCTCCTCGTAATCTATAGCGCTAAGGCTGAAAGCCGACCGAACCCTCGTACTTGGCGAGGATTTCAGCGCTGGGTAAAAACTCTTCTTCCAGTTTCTTGATGTCGGAAAAGCCGATGAAGGCGTGCATGTTGCCGGCGGGATGGTTCTTGGTCCGTTCTTCAAAGCGTTTGACGGCTTCGACATCATCCCGGGCGAACTCGGCGAAGTAATCGACCATTGCGACGGTGGAAGAGCGCAGCGAGCCGGTGGCATTCGACACCATCGCGATGCCGAGTTCGTTCAGCCGTGACACGTGCAGGCGTGGCGAAACCCCGGTACGGTTGAAATGCAGGGGGCCTTTGATTTCTTTTGCGCAGCGTTCCAGTTCGGCTTCCGAGGTCAGCGCCTCAGGGAAAATCATGTCGGCGCCGGCCTCAAGGTAAGCGTTGGCGCGGCGGATCAGTTCATCGACACTGCCGCCGGCAACACCGCGCGCGTCACAACGCGCGATCAGCACAAAATCCGGGTCGAGTTCACGCCGCACGCGGTCGGCGGCGCGCAGTTTGCCGGTCATTTCCTCCAACGGGATGATCTGTTTGCCTGCGACATGGCCGCAGCGCTTGGGCGCCACCTGGTCCTCGATATGGATGGCAGCTGCGCCGGCGGTGATGAAGTCCTCGACGGTACGCATCACGTTGATGGCATTGCCGAAACCGGTATCGGCGTCGGCGATCACCGGGATTTTCACGGCACGCGCGATGTAACGGGTGATCATGACGATTTCGTCGAGCGTGATCAGGCCGACATCGGGTTTGCCGAGCAGCGAGGCGGAGACGCCATAGCCGGTCACGCCGCAGCAGCTAAAACCGGCTTTTTCAATGATTTTTGCTGAAAGCGCGTTGTAGGCGCCTGGTTTGACCAGGGTTTTGCCGCCGCCCAGCAATTGGCGCAATTGTGTGCTGGTTCTTGTGCGCATGAATTCCTCCGCATGTTTCTCGCATTCTAGTCCCGCGCGAAGCCCATTGCTGTGAAACAGTCCATGATCCGGTAACGGGTCGCACCCGGTATTGCGACGGCTCTACAATCGCAGACATTCACTCAGGAGGATTTCAAATGGCCAGCAGGGGCAAGCAGTTCAAGGATTTGATGTACAGCAAGGAGATCCTCATCCAGCCCGGCGTGTATGACGGCTACAGCGTACGGCTGATCGAGCGCGCGGGTTTCAAGACGGCGTCGATCTCCGGCGCCGGCGTGTCGGAGAGCCGCATGGGCTGGGCTGACCGCGGTGTGATGACTTTTGAGGAGAACCTGAACAACGCACGGCGTCTGGCGGATTGCTCGGACCTGCTGCTACGCGCCGATGCCGATACCGGCTACGGCAACGCAATGACCGTGCATTTTGTGGTGCGCGCCTTTGAAAAAGCCGGCATGGCGTCGCTGATGATCGAGGATCAGGTGTGGCCCAAGCGTTGCGGCCACATGGCCGGCAAGTCGTGCATACCCGCAGAAGAAATGGTGCAGAAGGTCAAGGCCGCGGTGGACGCGCGCCGTGACAATGATTTTGTCATCGTGTCGCGTACCGACGCTGCCGGGCCGCATGGCGTGGATGAAGCGATCCGCCGCCTGAACATGTATGCCGAAGCCGGCGCCGACGTGATGTACGCCGATGCGTTGATGTCGAAGGAAGATATCGCCAAGGTCGCGAAAAATGTACCGAAGCCGTTAATTGTGAATATGGGCCTCGGCATGCGTCCGCGCAAAACCACGCCGCTGATGAGCCCGAAACAGCTGCAGGACATCGGTGTGGGCGGCGTCAGTTACCCGCGTCTGCTGACCACCGCCGCGCTGCGCGGCATGATGAATGCGCTGGAGGTGTTCCAAAATGAGGTGGTCGGAAAAAACATCGTCGTCGACCGCACCGATCTGCAGGTCGGGTTTGAGGAATTGAATGACCTGATGGGTATGAAGGAGTTGGATGAGATGGAACAGCGTTACACGGTCGGGTGATTGGTGATTGGTGACTGGTGACTGGTGACTGGTGACTGGTGACTGGTGACTGGTGACTGGTGATTGGTAATGTGTGATGAGTAATGGGTAATGGGCAAGGCGCGCCCCCGGTTTTCTCCAATTACCAATTACCAGTCACCATTTACCCGCCGCATCACCCATCACCCATTACTCATCACCCATAACAAGAGGCGCAGCACATGGGCATGACCATCGCAGAAAAAATCCTCGCCGCTAAAAGCGGCCGCAAGACCGTGGTGCCGGGCGATGTGGTCACGGTGGATGTTGATACCGTGATCCTGTTCGACAACAACTTCATGCCCAACAACTGGCGTGAAATCCTCAAGGTTGCCGACCCTTCGAAAATCGTGGTGACTTTTGACCATCGCGTGCCGGCGCCGACACAGCAGGCGGCTGCGGCGCAGGTCACCGGCCGTGCCTTTGTCAAACAGTTCGGCATCAAACGTTTCCATGATGTCGGCCATAATCAGGGCATCAGCCACCAGCTGGTGGCGGACTACGGTTATGCCTTGCCCGGCTCCGTGTTGTTGTGCAGCGATTCGCACACTTGCAGCGCGGGCGTGTTCAACTGCCTGGCGCGCGGTGTCGGTGGTCCGGACATCGTTTATGCCGCGATCAAGGGGCAGACCTGGTTTCGCTGCGGTGAAACCGTACGTTACGAACTGGTTGGTAAATTGCCCGAGGCGGTAACCGCCAAGGATGCTTTTCTGCAGATCGCCGGCGTGCACGGCGAACACGCGACCATGAACGTCGAGTACGGCGGCTCCGGTGTCGCCGGCTTGTCGATCAATGCACGCAAGACGCTGAGCGCGATGTCGGCGGAACTGTCGGCGGAATTCGCGACCTTCGAAGCTGACGCGGCGCTGGTGGAATGGATCAGCGCGCGCAATCCCGCGCCGTTTGTGCCGGTGACGCCTGATGCCGACGCGAAATACCATGCAGTGCGCAAAGTCGACCTGGCGGCGCTGGAGCCGCTGGTGGCGCTGCCCGACAGCGTGGTCAGGAATTCACACCCGGTATCCAAGGCTGTAGGTACGCGCATCGACCAGGCCTATATCGGTTCCTGCGCCAACGGTACCCAGGACGACATCGAACTGGCTGCGCGCGTGGTCAAGGGCCGGCGCGTCGCACCCGGCGTGCGCTTTATCGTAACCCCGGCGTCGCAGACGGTGTATCGAGATGTGGTGGCCAGTGGCGCGGTGCAGGTGCTGCTCGAGGCCGGCGCGATGATTGCGCCGCCGACCTGTGGCGCCTGCGGCGGTGGCCACATGGGTGTGCTCGGTCCCAACGAAGTCTGCCTGACGTCGAGCACGCGCAATTTCAAGGGGCGGATGGGCGACCCGAGTTCACAGGTCTACATGGCCTCGCCGGCTACGGTGGCGGCTTCGGCACTGACGGGGGTCATCACCGACCCACGGGAGTTCCTGCAATGACGGATACGAAAAATGCAGTGATGAATAAGACCATGAACTTCAAGGGCCGCGTCTGGATCGTCGGTGACAACATCAACACCGACCTGATTCTGCCCAACAAGGCCTTCTACCTGACGCACGAGGAGCAGGCGCTGTATGTATTCAGTGCCAACCGGCCGGGCTGGGCCGAACAAGTCAAAAAAGGCGACATCCTGATCGGCGGCAGCAATTTCGGCATGGGTTCCAGCCGCGCTGCAGCGCGTTCACTGAAAAATCTCGGTCTGGCCTGCCTGATTGCCGAATCGCTGAATGGCCTGTTCATGCGTAACTGCGTGAACTTTGCGTTTCCAGCGCTGGAATGTCCGGGCATACACGATGCGTTCACCGAGGGTGAGGCAGCGGAAGTTGAATTCGATGCTGCCCAGGTGCGCAATGTCACCCGCGGCACGGCGCTAAGCGGTAAACCGCTGCCGGCGCCGCTGATGGCGTTGGTGCAGGCAGGTGGTGTATATCAGTTGCTGGAAAAAGAAGGCCTGATCGCGCCGAAGGTCTGAATTAGCGGCGGATTCGTTGACACTGAATCCGCCGCCTTTGTATAGTCAGTTGTCTTATTCCAACGCGCAATCCGCGCCCACGCATTTTGCGTAAACGCAGTTCGCGTCAATTTTTCACGGAGAAACCCATGTCCAAGATCACGCTGCAGCAAGCCAATACCATCATTGAAAAAGCCTTCGCCAAGGCGAAGGAAATGAAAGTGAGTCCGCTGGCGGTGGTAGTGCTCGATGCCTCAGGCCACATCGTCGCGGTGCAGCGTCAGGATAACGCCTCAATGTTCCGTTTCGATGTTGCGCTGGGCAAGGCCTGGGGCGCGGTGGCTATGGGTGCTTCGAGCCGCGCGCTGGCCGGGCGCGCCAAGGAAAATCCCAATTTCATGATCACGCTGGCGGCGACTGCCAATGGCAAATTCCTGCCACAGCCGGGCGCCGTGCTGATCAAGGATGCTGCGGGCAATGTCGTCGGTTCGGCGGGTGCCAGTGGCGGCACCGGTGACGAGGACGAAGCCTGCTGTGCGTATGGCGCCGAACAGGCCGGCCTGAAGCCGATCATCTGATTTCAACTGAGAACCATCATGGCTGATACCGCAGAAACCAAGACCAAAGGCGCCGTCAAAGGCGGCAACGGCAAATTCATTTTCGCTCTGATGGAAATGGGCAAGATCGAGGCCGGCACTGGCTATTCGACAGCGATGGGGCCGGTGATTGAGGGCGAGCGCATGCAGTGCGCGCTGGTGACCAAGGAAAAGGGCACTGGCTCGCGTCCGCATCTGCATCCCAACGAGCAGTGGAACTACATCGTCAAGGGAATGATGCGGGTGAAGGTCGGTGATGGTGAGGAGCAAGTGTGCGGCCCCGGCACGCTGTTATATTTTCCGGCAAACATCGTGCATTACACGATTGCGATGCCGGAAGAGGATGCGATGTTTTTTGCGGTCAAGGATCTGTCGCACGGCATCATCGGCAAAGCTGCCGACGGCACCATGGCCGGCGGCCATTATGATCCGGGTCACGGCCCGAAGACCGCCTGATGCCGCGCGTCCTTCCCGCACAGCCAGGCATGGCCCTGGCGGATGTCGATACGCCGGCATTGATCCTCGATCTCGACGCCTTCGAGGGCAATCTGCAAAAACTCAGGGAATCAATCTCCGGCCGCAAGATCATGCTGCGGCCGCATGCCAAAAGCCATAAATGCCCAGAGATTGCTTTGCGCCAGATGGCGCTGGGCGCCGTTGGTGTGTGCTGCCAGAAAGTCAGCGAGGCCGAAGCCATGGTCGAAGGCGGCGTGCCCGATGTGCTGATCGCGAATGAAGTGGTTGGCATGACCAAACTGAAACGGCTGGCGGCGCTGACGAAAAAAGCCAAGATCACGGTCTGCGCCGATGATGCCGGCAACGTCGCGCAGATTGATATTGCGGCGCGCGAAGCCGGTGTCACCATCGACGTGCTGGTCGAAGTCAATGTCGGCGCCAACCGCTGCGGTGTAGCACCCGGAGAGCCGGCGTTAAAAATCGCGCAGGCCATCGCCGTCTGCAAAAACCTGCGTTATGCCGGACTGCAGGCGTACCAGGGCGGCGCACAGCATCTGCGTGGGGTTGCAGAACGCCGCGCTGCGATCGACACCGCGATCGACGGCGTGGAAAAAACACTGGCACTGATCGAAGGAGCCGGGCTGCCGCGCGGCAAGGTCACGGGAGCCGGCACCGGCACTTACCTGTTCGAGGCGGCAAGCCGGGTCTACGATGAGTTGCAGGTCGGTTCGTACATTTTCATGGACGCCGACTACGCCAAAAACGACTGGACCGAAAGCGGCATTCCGCGTTTTGAGCACAGTTTGTTTGTGTGGACCACAGTGATGAGCCGCACCCGTCCCGACATCGCCATCGTCGATGCCGGGTTAAAGGCCTCCAGCATCGATTCCGGCATGCCGCGGGTCGCCGATTTCCCGCAGGCCGAATTTCAGAAAGCCTCCGACGAACATGGCGTGATCAAAATGAACGGCACGCCGGGTTTTGCATTGGGTGACAAGATCAAGCTGATTCCCGGGCATTGCGATCCGACGGTGAACCTGTACGACCACTATGTCTGTGTGCGTGGCGGCAAGGTCGAGGCGCTTTGGCCGATCACTGCCCGTGGCGCGGTGTGGTAGGAGGAGGGTGGCATGGCGGTGATCAAAAAAATCGGTTTCATCGGTGTCGGTAACATGGGTAATCCGATGGCGGCGAATCTGCTGAGGGGCGGGTTTGACGTCACGGTATTCGATGCACGCACCGAAACTGCGGCAGCCTTCGTTGCGCAGCACGGCGGCAAGGCCGCGGCGTCGCTGGCCGATGTGGCACGTGGGGCTGACGCCATCATCACCATGCTGCCCAATGACAAGATCGTGCGCGACGTGATGCTCGACGCTGGCGGCGCAGCCTCCGCGATGGCGCAGGGTGCGGTGTTGATCGACATGGGTACCTGCGATCCTACCGGCACGCAGCAGACGGCAGCCGAACTGCAAAAGCTCGGCCTGCACATGATCGACGCGCCGGTGATGGGCGGCGTGGTGTTTGCCAAGGATGCGACGCTGGACATCATGGCCGGGGGCGGCGCCAAACTGGTGGCGCGCTGTACGCCGGTGCTGAAAGCCATGGGCCGTGCGGTGACTCATTGCGGCGCCACCGGTTCGGCGCATGCGATGAAGGCGCTGGCCAATTATGTCAACGCCTGCGCGCTGATCAACGCCATCGAAGCGCTGACCATCGGCAAAAAATTCGGTCTTGATGTGAAAATGATGGCCGACGGGCTGGCGACCATGTGTGCCGGACGCAATCATCCAATTGAGAAAAAAGTGATTCCGCAGGTGCTGACGCGAAAATTCGCCACCGGCATGGCGCTGGGTTTCATCGCGAAGGATGTCAAAATCGCTGTTGATGTCGCCCATGCCATCGGTGCTGCGGTGCCACTGGGTGAAACGGTATCGCAGCTATGGAATGATGCCGCCGATAAAGTCGGCGCTGGTGTCGATCAGACCGAAATCGTGCGTTATTGGGAAAACGCCACTGGTGTGAAACTATAGCTGCGATTTTAACTGCGGCTCTGACTACGCCGGCACAACATCCGATAGACAAAGAACACCGCGATGGCGGCGAGCAGATGTTTCGCGGAATGGCCACTGATCACAGCCCCGGTAGCCGAGTAGATTTGATGGTCGAGTAACTCGGCCACCTTGGCCAGTGCGTAGCAGCCCACCCCGTATAGCAGGAAATGCCGGTGCGTGTGACGCCCGGGAAACGCCGCAATCACATAAGGAATCGCCAGCAGTGGCGTGCCCTGTACCCAGATATAAATTCGCAGGTCGCCGCTGTGTTGCCACCACCATACGCTGGCGATGCCGGTCAACAATGCGCCGGCCAGCAGCGCGGGTTCCAGCTTCGCGTCGAGATGTTCGCTGATCAGGGCGGCGAACAGACCCATGAAAGCCACGGTCATTGGCAGGCGATCCCAGACCAGCGTGGCGTCGCGCGGTGCGCCGTGGTAGTAGGCCGAGCCGATAAACACCAGCGCAACGCCGCTGAAAAACACCAGCCACGAGCGCCAGGCGCCGCTGCGCTTGCGCCAGCATTGCCGGGCTCCGAAAATTCCTGCAAGCAGGAACAGCAGGTTGGATGCGACATTGCCGAAGTTCGCAATGCCAAGGCAACTGCGGGCATCGGCAAACACATGGTAGCCGCGATCCTGGAGGATGGGCGTGCCGTGTCCGATCATCAGCCAGGCCAAAGGGCCCAGTACCAACAGCACCAAGGCGGCAATACGTCCGGGATGCGGCTGCGGCATTTTAATCATGCGACCATCGTATACCACCCTATTCTGCTTGATCGCGTTTACTATTCCGTCTTTGAGCCAAGCGTTTCGACCTGAGGAGGAGCAAAGAATGGCAGCACAAAAAACAAAAGTGGTGCTCGGCACGGCAACCCCCGGCGGCGGATTTCCCGCCTACGGCTGGCCTTATGCAGAAGCACTGAACGCCGTTGATGCCACGTTGGACATCGAGCCGATCAACACCAAGGGCAGCGGTGAAAACGTAGGTCGTATCGACAACGGTGAGCTTGACATCGCGCTGGCCACCGGTGAAGTCACTTATGAAGCAGTGAACGGCATTGGCCGTGCGCCCTGCCAAAACATCCGTATCATCAACGCCACCTATTCGCAGGCAGGCATGTTCATGGTGCGCGCCGACAGTCCGTATAAAACAATCTCGGACCTCGTCGGTAAAACCGTAGTCTGGGGCGCATCGAGTTCGGGTTTTGTCGTGCTGGCGCGTTATGTGATGGACGGCCTCGGCCTCGACATCAAAAAAGATTTCGACGCGCGGCTGCTGGAAAAAGCCGGTGACGGACCACCTTTGGTCAATAGCGGTGAAGCGGCGGCGATGTGGGGTGGTGGTGTCGGCTGGCCACCGTTCATGAACATCGCGAAAAACCCGCAGGGCATGCGTTTCATTTCACCCAGTGCCGATGAAATCAAACGCATTCAGGGCAAACACGTATTCCTGAAACAGACCACGATGCCGGCGGGCAGTTATCCCGGGCAACAGGGGCCCGTCAATTCGGTGGGGTCCTGGCCCTTCGTGCTGGCGCGCGCGTCACTGCCGGATGACGTGGCGTACCGGTTGGCGAAGGCGCTGCACACCGGCCATGCCGCGCTGTCCGCCAAACTCGACCAGGCTCAGGAATCGACGCTGGCCAACACGCTGGCCGCAGCGCCGACCCGGGAGATGATTCATCCCGGCGTGCTGAAATACATGAAAGAAATTGGGCTGTAATGAGAGGGCTGTAATGCGCAGGTTGTGATGCGTGGCTTGAACTCAATATAACGGGAAAACTTTGAATTGACGTGACCCCACCTCAACATTGGTGCGGATCAAGGCGATTATTTGATCGGGCCGGTGGCCAGCCGTGCGCCCGGTGGCAGCGCGTATGACTGCAGATGCCGGGCGATCATGTCGAGCATGCCCTGTGCGGCGGGAGACAGCGCACGACCGCGACGGGTGATGACACAAATTGTCCGCTCAAGCGACGGCTCGGTGAGTTCGCGGAACGCCAGATGGTTCAGCGGTATCAGGTTCGCAGCCAAGGCCGGCAATACTGAAATCCCGAGGCCGGCATTAAGCATCGCGTACAGCGAACCTGTGCTCGATACCTCAAAGTGCGGGGCACGCAGCATTGTCGGCAGATCCGGTGACGATTGCAGCATGGTGCGGATGCCGGTATCGACCCCGAGGCCGATATAGCGTTCTCTCTGCAGCCGTTTCCAGGCAATCCGGGTTTTGGCGCGGCCCAGTGGGTGATCTTTGCGGCACACCACGCCAAAGCGGTCGCAGATGAGCGGTCGGAAATCGAGACCGGGATCATCCGCCCATCTGCTGGTGATGCCAAAATCCGCCTCGGCGGCGAGCACGCGCTGCTGCACCAGTTCTGCACCGCCATCGCTGACTGTGACGCTGATGTTCGGATAAGTCGCGCTGAATCCGGCGATTGCGGGCGCGAGTATGAGAGCCACCACCGATGGCGCCGCCGCAATGCTGACGTGTCCGCGCTGGCGTTCGGCCACCGCCCGCACGTCGGCCATTGCCGCGTCGAAATCTTTCAACAGGCGCTCGGCCACAGGCACGAAGCTCACGCCCTCACGCGTGAGGGTTACGCGGCGCGTCGTGCGGTCGAACAGTCTGAGCCCCACGGCCTGCTCGAGCTGCTGAATGGCGGCAGTGAGCGAGGATTGGGTAATGAACATGCGCTTCGCCGCCTGAGTGAAGCTGCCCTCCCGGGCCACCGTGGCAAAACAGCGCAGATGCCGCAGGGTCGCATTTATCTTCATTTACGAATAATAAATCGAAATTTTCCGATTGTGGGATGAATCTGCCGGGCCTAACATGCTTCGGGAAGCCATCTGAATCGGGCGCTCGCAGGCCCGGTGATGGCAAACAGGTTCATTCTTGTTAGAGGGAGGTCGTCATGCGCGGCACCGCTCTGGTCAAATTTTTGTTGTTAATGTTTGCGTTTCCTTGCGTGCCCCAGGCAGTTTTCGCGCAGGAATACCCGAATAAGCCGGTTCGGCTGATCATTCCCTGGGCTGCGGGCGGCTCGACCGATTCCATCGGACGCATACTTGGGCAGAAGCTGGGCGAATACACCGGACAGCAATGGGTCATTGATAACCGCGGTGGGGCCACCGGCACCATCGGCCACGCGTTCGCGGCAAAGACGGCGCCTGATGGTTATACGCTGCTGCTCGGCACCAACAGCACATTTGCCATCGCGCCCCATCTTTATAAAGGCGTCCTGCAGTACGACAATGAGAGGGCATTTTCGCCGATCACTCTGGTCGCAATCAGCCCACAGATTCTTTCGGTTCATCCTTCGCTGCCGGTCAGGAACGCGAGGGAATTGATCGCGCTTGCGAAAGCCCAGCCTGGGAAAATCCCGTTTTCGACGGCGGGCGTCGGTGCGACCAGCCATATGGCTACAGCCCTTTTCATGAATCTTGCCGACGTGAAAATGCAGCATGTTCCTTATAAGGGGGGCGGCCCTTCGGCGAACGCATTGATCGCGGGTGAAACGGCGCTGTCGTTCGTCGATGCGATCACTGCGCTGCCTCAGGCCAAGGCCGGGCGCCTGCGTCTCATTGCCACCAGCACGTCGAAGCGCACCTCATTGATGCCGGAGTTGCCGACCATCGCCGAATCGGGATTGCCCGGATTTGAGTCCGTGACTTCGTTCGGCATGTTCGCTCCTGCGGGTGTGTCGCGCGAAGCCATTGCACTTGTCAATCGCGAAGCCGTAAGAGCACTGGGCGCCGCCGATGTGCGCGAGAAGTTGCGCGCCCAGGGAATTGATCCCGTGGGCAGCACACCGGAGGAACTGGTGGCACACCAGAAACAGGAGACCGCCAAGTGGGGCAAGGTCGTTCTCGAACAGGGCATCAGGTTTGAATGACAACATGAGTTTCTTCGCGCCTCGGCTCGACCGCATCAAGCATTCTCCGAGCAACTCGGCCACGCAACGCGTGCGTGAACTGCGCGCGCAGGGGCGCAATATTGTCGGCCTGACAATGGGGGAGCCGGATTTCGAGACACCTGCCAATGTCAAACAGGCCGTCATTGCGGCGATGGCGCGCAATGAAACGCGCTATACGACGGTCGATGGCATCACTGAGCTCAAGGACGCAGTGCGCCTGAAGTTCCGGCGCGAAAACCGGCTTGAGTATGCGCACGACCAGATCATCGCGGGAACCGGGAGCAAGCAGCTGGTGTTCAACGCGATGATGTCCACGCTCAGTGCCGGCGATGAAGTGATCATTCCCGCGCCGTATTGGGTTTCTTACCTCGACATGACGCTGGTGGCCGATGGCACGCCGGTGGCGGTCGCCTGCGGGCCGGAATACGGCTTCAAACTCACGCCCGAGCGGCTGGAGGCGGCGATCACGCCCAAGACCAAATGGCTGCTCCTCAATTCGCCGTGCAATCCGACCGGCGCCGTTTATACCCGTTCGGAGCTGAAGGCCTTGGCGGAAGTGTTGCTGCGCCATCCGCAGGTCTGGGTGTTGTCCGACGACATTTATGAACACCTGCTGTTCGACGGCGTGGAGTTCGCGACCATTGCCGAGGTCGAGCCGGCGCTCCATGAACGCACGCTTACTGTAAATGGCGTGTCCAAGGCCTACGCCATGACCGGCTGGCGGTTGGGCTACGCCGGTGGTCCCAAGGCGTTGATCAGGAACATGGCGAAGCTGCAGTCGCAGAGCACGTCGAACCCCAGTTCAATCAGCCAGTGGGCAGCAGTGGAAGCCTTGACCGGCCCCCAGGAATTTCTGCAAGAGCGCGCTTTTTCTTTTCAGCAGAGACGCGATCTCGTGCTGGGTATGCTGGAGAAGGCGCCCGGCATACAGTGCGCCAAACCGCAGGGTGCGTTCTATGTCTTTCCGAACTGTGCCGGCACGCTGGGCAAAAAAACGCCGCAGGGCAAGGTCCTTGCGACGGAGCAGGACTTTGCGCTGTATCTGCTCGACGAAGGCGTGGCGGTCATCCAGGGCGAGGCCTACGGACTGATGCCGTATTTCCGGATTTCCATCGCGTCGTCGGTGGAAGAACTCACTGAAGCCTGCCGGCGCATCCAGCGCGCAACTTCAGCGCTGAAATAGGGAACGGCGCGGCTCCGCCATGTTCAATACGCCGCTGCTGTTCACGCCGCTGGTGCTTGCCGGTCTCACGGCACGCAATCGGGTGGTGGTGTCGCCAATGTGCCAGTACTCATCCGAGCGGGGCGGGCCGACCGACTGGCACTTGGTACATCTGGGCAAGTTCGCGCTGGGCGGGGCCGGCATTGTGTTCTGCGAAGAGACCGCAGTCGAGGAGCGCGCGCGCAAAACGTACGGCTGCGCGGGCATTTACGACGACGGTCATATTCCGATGTATCACCGCATTACGGGTTTTCTGCGCGATCACGGCGCCATTCCCGCAATGCAGCTCGGGCACAGCGGGCGCAAGGCGTCGTGCGGGCCGCCCTGGACCAGCTTCAAGCCGTTGACCGACGAGGATGCCAAAGCAGGCCGGGCACCGTGGCGCGGCGTTTCCGCGAGCCCCATCCCGCCCCGCGAGGATGCGCCGGCACCGGTCGAGTTGAGCGTCGCGGAAATCAAGGCGGTCATCGCAAGCTGGCGCGAGGCGACGTTGCGGACGCTGGAAGCCGGCTTCGACATTCTTGAAATTCACGGCGCACACGGTTACCTGATCCATCAGTTTCTTTCGCCATTGGCCAACAGGCGCACCGATGCATACGGTGGCGATCTGGCAGGCCGCATGCGATTCGCGCTCGAAGTGACGGAGGCCGTGCGCGCCGCATGGCCAGGCGGCAAGCCGCTTTTTTTTCGCGTCTCCGCCGTAGATGGCGACGGCGGGGCGTGGAGCATGGACGATACCGTTACGCTGGCGCAGGAGCTGAAAATTCGCGGTGTAAATGTCGTGACCTGTTCGTCGGGAGGCATTAATGGCCCGCTCAACATGGCGATCGTGCCGCGCACACCGGGCTATCAGGTGCCCTACGCGAATCGGGTGCGCAGGGAGGCGGGTGTGATGAGCTGCGCGGTGGGACTGATCACCGAAGCACGGCAGGCCGAAGATGTCCTGCAACGCGGCGAGGCCGACCTGATCGCGCTGGCGCGCGAGCTTTTGTACAACCCGAACTGGCCGGTGCATGCCGCGCGCGAACTTGGCGTGCCGGATTATCTCGATTTGCTGCCGCCGGCGTATGCCTGGTGGCTCAAACGTCGCGAGCAGATCCGTAATATCCCCGTTGCCAGCGAACCGGCGGGCCGCGAGTGATTATGAAAACCCCACAAGGTAATGACGAAATGAATAAAAAATCAATAAAAACAAATACTTATAAAGTAAGACTCGCGGTGGACATCGGGGGAACATTTACCGATGGGCTGGCAGTACTGACACCCGGTGGCCGGATCTGGGTCGCGAAAACGCTGACCACACCGCGTGATCCGGGCGAGGCGGTGACTACGGTCATGGTCGATCTGCTGCGACAGATTTCCGCAGTGCGCACGGATGCGCTGCCCGAAGTCACCGAAGTAGTGCATGGCACAACGCTGGTGACCAACACGCTGATCGAAAGAAAGGGTGCCAAAACCGGGCTGGTGGTGACCAAAGGCACGCGGGACGTGCTGAGCATCGGGCGTGAGATCCGTTACGAGCTCTATGATCTGAATCTCGAAATTCCCAAACCGCTGGTCCCGGTCGAATTGCGCCTGGAGGTGGACGAGCGGGTGGATGTCGAAGGCCATGTCGTCACGCCGCTCAGCGCAGCGGAACTGGCGCGGCTGACCGGCGAGGTTGGCCGGCTCGGCGTTGAGGCGGTTGCCGTGTGTCTGCTGCACGCCTATGTCAATGATGTGCACGAAAAGCAGATTGCCGCGGCCATCAAAAAGCGGTTTCCCGGACTGGCGGTATCGGTTTCCTCGGGCATCGCCCGGGAAATCCGCGAGTACGAACGCATGTCGACGACTGCTGCAAATGCTTACGTGCAGCCGCAGGTTGCCGATTATCTGGATCGCCTGGACAGTCGTGTGCACAAGCTCGCACCCTCAGCACCATTGCGCATCATGGTTTCGAGCGGCGGCTTCACCTCGGGCAAGGCCGCGGCCGAGACGCCGATACTCCTGCTCGAGTCAGGGCCGGCCGGCGGCGTGCTGTCCGCGCTCAATACCGCGCGCAACGCCGGAATCGATCAGATCCTCGCTTTTGACATGGGCGGCACCACCGCCAAGGCCTGCGTTGCGGTGGGCGGCGAGCCGTTGATCGCGCACAGTTTCGAATGCGCACGCGTATCGCGCTTCGCGCGCGGCTCCGGGCTGCCGATTCTGATGCCCAGCATAGACCTGATCGAAATCGGCGCGGGCGGCGGGTCAATCGCGCATGTCAACGATCTCGGTTTGCTCAACGTCGGACCCGAGAGCGCCGGCGCCGATCCGGGACCGGCGTGTTACGGCCAGGGCGGCACCGGGGCGACGGTCACCGATGCCGATCTCGTGCTCGGTTATCTCAATGCCGACAACTTCCTCGGCGGGGAAATGAAGTTGCGCAAGGATCTCGCGCTCGCCGCGTTGCAGAAGCTCGCAACCCGGCTCAAGCTGACGCCCACCGAGGTCGCATGGGGCATCTGCAACATCGTCAACGAAAACATGGCTTCCGCTGCGCGCATCCATATCGCCGAGAAAGGCCATGACCCGCGTGAGTTCGCGATGGTCGCCACCGGCGGCGCGGGACCCGTTCATGTTGTGGAGGTCGCGCGAAAACTGCAAATCCCGCGGGTCCTGGCAACGATCGCCGCGGGCGCCGGCTCGTGCCTGGGATTGCTGGCCGCCCCGGCCCGCGTGGATCGCGCGTGGTCCAGTCCGACGCTGGTGAAGGACATCGACTGGGGGCTTGTCGCGAAGGTCTACGCCGGGTTGCGAGCCGATGCCGAAGACGAACTGAAATCCGCGGGTGCGGGCGCGGTCAGGCTGCAATGGTGGATGGGCGTGGAGATGCGCTATGCGGGCCAGGGCCATAACGTATCGGTCAATCTGTCATGGCGCACCATTGATCCCGGCATGGCCGCCGCGCTGCTGAAGGAATTCGAGCGTTGCTACAAACAGCTCTACGGCCACCTGGTGCCGAATGCGGCGCCGCAGGCCGTGACCTGGCGTCTCACCGGAAGATCGGTGGTAAAGAATCACAAATTCGTCTGGGGTGATACGCGCGTGTCGGCGCGGCCGGTGATGCGTGGCAAACGCGAAATCTGGCTGCCACTGAAACGAAGATATGCCCCGGTGCCGGTGTATGACCGTTATTCGCTGAAGCCGGGTACGCGCATCAATGGTCCGGTGATCCTCGAGGAACGCGAGTCGACCCTGGTGGTGCCGGTGGCCGCCGACGTGCGCGTGCTGCCTGATTACACCGTGTCGATCACGATCAAGGAATTCTGATGAAAAAAACAAAACTTGACCCGATTACACTGGAAATCCAGTGGAAACGCCTCGTCAGCATGGTTGACGAAGCATCGGCGGCGTTCGTGCGCACCTCGTTTTCTGTGCTGGTGCGCGAGGCCAACGATTTTGCCGTGGTGCTGACGGATTCGCAGGGCCGTTCGATCGCACAGTCGGTGTTGTCGATCCCGTCATTCATCGGTACGCTGCCGGCGACGGTCAAGCATTTCCTCGACAAATTCCCCGCGAAGACGCTGAAGCCCGGCGATCTGATGATCACCAACGATCCGTGGATGGGGACAGGGCACATCCACGACGTCAATGTTGCGATGCCGATTTTTCACAAGGGGAAAATCATCGCATTTGCGGCGGTGGTATCGCACATGCCTGACATCGGCGGGCGCATCCGCAACGCCGGCATCCGCGACATCTACGAGGAAGGACTGCAGATTCCCAGGCTGAAGCTGATCGAAGCGGGCCGGCCGGTGCAGGCCGTGCTTGAGATGATCGGCCAGAACGTGCGGGTGCCGGAGCAGACGCTGGGCGACATCTGGGCGCAGGTTGCCGCCTGCAAGATGCTCGAGGAGCGCCTGCAACCGCTGCTGCACGACACCGATCTCGACGCGCTGGGCGCGGAAATCCGCCGCCGTTCGGAGGCGGCGATGCGCAAGGCGATACGCACCGTGCCCGATGGCGTGTATCACGCCCAGACGCAGCATGACGGTTTCGAGGAGCCGATACTCATCAACTGCACGGTGACGGTCAAAGGCGAGAGGCTGTCGATCGACTACACCGGTTCAAGCCAGCAGGTGCCGCGCGCGGTGAACGTGGTGCCCATCTACACCTTCGCCTATTCGGCGTTCGCGGTGAAGGCGCTGCTGTGTCCTGATGTGCCGAACAATGAAGGCAGCTTCATGCCGATTTCAACCTCGGCGCCGCTGGGTTCCATATTCAATCCGCGATATCCCGCTGCCAGCGGCGGGCGTGGCATGATAGGCCACATGATGGTGCCGGCGATCATGATGGCGCTTGCTGACGTGCTGCCCGAGCGCGCGATTGCCGAAGGCTCGTCAAATTCGTCGATTACCGTCACCGGCGAGCATCGGGGCCGGCCCTACGCCGCGGTCAATTTCATGAATGCCGGGCAGGGTGCGACCGTACATCGTGATGGATTTACCATGCTGTCGTTCCCGTCCAATCTTTCCAACACACCGATCGAAGTGTTGGAGCAGATGGCACCGGTGCGCGTGATTGAGCGCGCGATACGCCGCGGCAGCGGCGGCCTTGGCAGGTACCGCGGCGGTGACGGGTTGCATTTCGAGGTCGAGGTCGTGGCCGACACGCCGATGATGGCGTCGATGATCATGACGCGGTTTCGCACCGCCCCGCAGGGCATATTCGGTGGTGAGCCGGGCAGGGTCGGCGCACTGCGGCTGAACGGTAAAACCATAGACCCGGCAGAGCACTGGGTATTGAAAAAAGGCGACCGTGTTGTAATGGAAACCGCGGGCGGCGGGGGTTACGGCAAACCCGTGTGACCGGCTTGCCGGGATGTGGCAAGCGGGGAAAATTATTCATTCTTTGAGGGGGTGTGACATGAGCAGACTGATCTGCATGGCCGTTTTCACTATCGCCGGTCTGGTTTCTGCCGGAGTGTCAGCGCAAAACTATCCTGTCCGCCCCATGCGCCTGGTTGTCGGTTTCGCGCCCGGCGGCTCGACCGATGTCACCGCACGCATCATCGCCGACAAGCTCGGCAATGCCCTGGGCCAGCAGGTGATCGTCGACAACCGCTCTGGCGCCGGCGGCAACATCGGCGCCGACGTTGTTGCAAAATCAAATCCTGACGGCTATACCCTGTTGATGGCGACCACCGGAGTCATGGCATTCAACCATTATCTCTATTCCAAGCTGCCGTTCAGCGCGGAAAAAGATCTCGCCCCGGTCACCCAGGTCGGTTCACTGCCGCTGATCCTCATCGTGCCCGCGTCTTTGCCGGCAAAATCGGTGAAGGAACTCGTGACCATGGCCAAATCGCAGCCCGGGAAATATTCTTTTGGATCTTCGGGTGTCGGTGGAGCGACCCACGTTACCGCGGAACTCTTCAAGGCTCTTGCGGCCATCGACATCGTGCATGTGCCGTACAAGGGCAGCGGACAAATGATGACAGACCTGCTGGGCGGCCAGGTGCAGATCGCGTTTGACCAGATCGCCTCGTCAATCTCACACGTGAAGTCGGGGAAACTGCGCGCTCTGGGCATTACCACTGCCAAACGCTCCACGCTGTTGCCGGACCTGCCGACCATCGCCGAAGGCGGTGTTACAGGCTACGAGGCGACGTCGTGGAACGGCTTCGCGGTCCGGTCAGGAACGCCACGCCCGGTCATCAACCTTTTGCAACAGGAGACGCGCAAGGCAATGGCGGTGCCGGAGGTGAAGGAGAAAATGTACGCACTGGGCATAGAACCCATAGGCAGCACGCCGGAGGAGTTCGCGACGCACATCCGGGCCGAGCGCGAGAAGTGGATACCGCTGTTCATTAAAATCGGCATCCAACCGCAGTGAATGTTCAGGCATCATTTCCTCTCAAGTGCCCGGGCAAGCCAATGGAGTTTCCATCTGCAATGCAAGACCATTTTCAGGAAAAGGCGGGGCGATGAGCAAAACATCAGGTGTTGCGGTATTGCTGGTGGTTCTGGCTGCTGCAGCTGACGTCTCGGCACAGAATCCTGCAGGCGGATTCCCCACCAAACCATTGCGACTGATTGTGCCGTTTCCTCCCGGCGGCGGTAACGATACCCTTGCCCGTGTAGTCGGACAGCGCATGAGTGAAGTGGTGGGACAGCAGATTGTGGTCGACAACCGCGGCGGCGCCGGGGGGGTGATCGGTGCGACGATGGCCGCAGCTGCGGCGCCGGACGGCTACACCCTGTTTCTCGGCAGTCTTGGCAATCTTGCGCACAATCCGGCGCTCAAGGCCGATCTTTCCTACAATCCACCCCGTGATTTCGCGCCAATTTCCCTGCTCGCAACTTCGTCGTTCATGCTGGCGGTTCATCCCGGGGTGGCGGCGAAGTCGGTGCGTGATCTCATCGCCCTCGCCAAGGCCAGTCCCGGCAAGCTCAATTACGCTTCCGCGGGCACCGGCTCATCGCTCCATATGACGGCAGAACTTTTCAAGTATGCGACCGGCACTGACATGCTGCATGTCCCGTACAAGGGCACCGGACCCGCGATCACCGATCTGATCGGCGGACGGGTGCAGCTTATTTTCAGTACCATGCCGCCGGCGTTGCCACATGTGAAAAGCGGCAAGTTGCGGGCGCTCGGTGTCACCAGTGCCAAACGCGTCGCTGCCGCTCCGGATGTGCCGACGGTGGCCGAGGCGGGCGTGGCCGGATTCGATGTATCCAACTGGCAGGGCATGTTGGCGCCGGCCAGAACCCCGGGGGCTATTGTCGGCAAGCTCAATCGCGACGTGCTTGCCACGCTCAAGCTGCCGGGCATGTCTGAGGCGCTTGCCGTGCAAGGCCTGGAATCCGCCGGCGATACGTCAGAGCGGTTTGGTGCTTTGATCAAATCCGAAATCTTCAAATACACGCAAGTGGTGAAGGCCGCCGGCATCAAGGTTGATTGATGCTGCTGGTTTCGGAGGCCGACGTCAGCCGCGTGCTGACGATGCGTGATGCGGTGGATTGCGTCGAGCGGGCGCTTGCCGACCATGCGCGAGGCAGCGCCATTGACGTACCCCGTGAACGCACCCGGACCGGATTGGGAACCCTCAGCATCCTTCAAGGTGCGGCGCCACAAGCCGGGGTGACCGGCTACAAGGCTTATTACGCGACGCCCCAAGGCAGCCGGTCCCATGTTTATCTGTACGATGCCGTATCCGGCGTTCCGCTGGCGCTGATCGAGGCGAATTTCTTCAACGTGCTGCGTACCGGCGCGGCAAGCGCGGCAGCGACCCGTCATCTGGCGCGCAGGGACGCCACGGTGCTGGGCCAGATCGGTGCCGGTCGCATCGGCGCCGGACAACTGGAGGGTGTGTGCGCAGTGCGCCCCATCCGCAGCGCGCGGGTATACGCCAGAACACGCGACAGACTCGAAATGTTTTGCGCGGACATGTCGGAAAAACTCGGCATCGAGGTCTTGCCCGCTGATTCCGCGGCGGATGCAGTGCGCGGCGCCGACATAGTGAACGTCATCACCAAGTCAGCTGTTCCCGTGCTCGCCGGCGCTTGGCTGACACCGGGACAACATGTCAATGCGGCGGGAAACAAACAGTCAGGGCCTGTTAACCATCATTTCGTGAGATGCGTTGTGACCAAAATCGTCAGTGGCAAGGCGCTTGCCGCAGTTCATATCGAGAATATGGGCAAGGCAAGCAACGCAGCCAGTGGCGATTTTGGCCTCAACCCGCAGGGACGGGACGATTTGGCCCCAGTGCGTTGTCGCGCCTTCGCTTGTTTGCCAACGGGCAAACCGCGCTCGACGCTCCTAGCCCTGTGGCCAAATCGTCGCCGTCGCACTCATGAAATGATGGTTAACAGGCCCTAGCCGCCGCGAACTCGATGCCGAAGCCATGCTTCGTTTCGATCTCGTTGCCGTGGATTCGCGCGACACCGCGCGCAGGGAATGTGGCGAGCTGTTGCCTCTGGTGGAGTCCGGCCATCTGCGCTGGGAATCAGTGACAGAAATCGGCGAGATTGTGGCGGGGCTGCAGCCAGGACGCGTTTCCGATGAGCAGATCACGCTTTACAAATCTCATGGCATGGCGGTTCAGGATCTCTACGTGGCCGCCAGGGTTCTCGAGCTTGTCCGGGCGCAGGGGCTCGTCCGCACTTCCGCAGCTTGAGCAAAGGCCACGATCATAATTCCATATTATGGTTTTTCGGCAGCTAGCCTTCATTGAAATTTATTATAACTAATTGTTTTTATTATATAAAATAGAGGACTCACGCTCTGACTGTAATACTGTTGACAGTTTAATTCACGCCCTCATACACTCACTCCATGAATGTGACCTCCCTGCGCCAGCGCGCTGATTCCGCCGACACCATAACCAGCGCCGAGCATGCCGTCGAAGTCAGACGCGCCCAATCGCTCGTCAGCATCTGTCAGATTGAAATCGAACGCATGATTCTTGACGCCGACCTAGAGATGGGTGCGCGCATCAATGAGCTGGCTCTTGCGGCAAGGCTGGGCATCAGCCGCGGACCTGTCCGCGAAGCCTGCCGTTCCCTGGTCCAGGCAGGTTTGCTGGAGACCCGCGCCAACCGCGGCTTTTTCGTACGCAAGCTCACTCAGAAGGAGGTCGTCGACCTCTACGATCTGCGGGCGGGTCTGATGCGGCTGGCCGGCGAACTGGTCGCCCGGCACGTCACTGCCGAACAACTGGCGAATCTGCGCGACATGGTGAGCGCGATGGATGCGGCCCGAATCAAAGGGGATACAGAGCAATTCCAGAACCTCAATGCGGAATTCCATGCTGCGCTGGTCACCGCGACCGACAACCGCCGCCTGGATGAAGTGTACAGGGGGCTCGCCAACGAATCGCGGCTGTTCCGTCGCCGCGGACTCGTTTCAGGACCGGCAATGGAGTCATCCAACCGCGAGCACCGCGCCATTGTTGATGCGATTGCGAGCCGCGATTCCGCGCGCGCCGCGGCGACCATGGAAAATCACATCTTGCAGGGCAAAGCCCGTTTCCTCAGCGCAACCGTCGCCGAACTCGTTGATTGAACGTGAAGACATCCTGATGCCTACCCGCAAATGGCACTGCACCGGTATCGCCACCCTGGCTGCCCTGACAACACTGTCCGCATTGCCCGCGCAGGCACAGACCCACTATCCTGCACGCGCCATCCGCATCATCGTCGGGTTCGCACCGGCGAGCAGCAACGACATCCTCTCGCGTTTCGTGGGCTTGAGGCTCTCGGAACGTCTCGGTCAGCAGGTCGTGGTCGACAACCGGCCGGGAGCGAACGGCATCATCGGCGCCCAGCTCGCGGCCAACGCCAATCCGGACGCCCATACACTGCTGCTGGTGACGACTTCGTACACGATGAATCCGGCAGTACACAAGCTGCCGTTCGACCCGGTGAAAGCTTTCGCGCCGGTTACGCCGCTCGGTAGCGGCCCGCTCGCGCTTGTGGCCAGCCCCTCTTTTGCCCCGAACAATGTGAAAGACCTGATCGCGTTCGCCAAGGCCAAACCGGGGACAGTCACTTATGCCACGGCGGGCGTCGGCGGCGTCAATCATTTCGGCTCCGAGTTGTTCGCACGCGTTGCCGGCATACGGCTCTTGCATGTGCCTTACAAGGGCGGGGCGCCCGGCTTGACCGATGTAATGGGCGGACAGGTCAACATCATGTTCGGCTCGTTGCCGCTGACCTTGCCGCATATTCGTTCGGGCAAGGTCAAGGCGCTCGGCGTGAGCAGCTCAAAACGCATAGCCCAGTTGCCGAATGTGCCGACCGTCGCCGAAGCCGGTGCTTCCGGATACGAGATCAGCATCTGGTGGGGGCTGTCCGCCACCGCGGGTTCGCCGGAGAGCGCCCTCAACCGGCTCAACAAGGAAATCGCATCGATACTCGCCGAGCCGGAAGCGGGGAAGCGGCTGAGTGATATCGGCGCGGAGCCATCTCCCATGCCGGTGGCCGAATTCAGCAAGTTCGTCAGTGCCGAGATCGGCAAATGGATGCGCGTTGCCCGCGAAGCGAACATCAAAGCTGACTGATTTAAACCCGGAATTAGCCCCGGAATCAGCCCCGAAATCAGCCCCGAAATTTACTGCAATAAAGGATCTTCAATGAAATTCAGCAACTTTCTGTTTCCTGCCGCGATGAAACCCGAGCAGGACCACCAGATCATCAACGAGACTTTGCGCGAGGGCCAGCTCTGCGACGAACTGGGCATGGACATGCTGTGGCTGGCGGAACACCATTTCGATGGTATTTGCGCTTATGTCGATCCGGTGAGCTTCGCGGCCGCGCTGGCGGCCTGCACCAAACGCATTCAGATCGGTTTCGCGGTCGCGCAGATGTCCCTGCATCACCCGATACGCATGGCGGAGCAGATGTCGCTGATTGACAACATCAGCAAGGGCCGCCTTGTCGTGGGTTTGGGGCGCGGCACCGCCTATAACATCTACGACTATCAAGGCTACGGCATTGATCCGGCGGAAGCCTACGAACGACTGGTCGAAGCCGAAGACATCATGATCAAGGCCTGGACCACTGAAAACTTTGAGCATAAGGGCAAGTACTGGAACATCCGCCTGCCGCAGTTGCGACCGCGGCCTTACACCAGGCCGCATCCGCCCATCGTCCGCGCGTGCTCAGGCGAGGAGGCCATGCTCGGCATGGCGCGCGAAGGGCGGCCGTTTCTGATGAACATCCAGAGCAACGAGGTCACGAAGCAACGCATGGATCTTTACCGCAAGACCATGCGGGAGTCCGGACACAGCGAGGCCACGGTTGCTCACAGTGTCGAAAACACCTGGGTCTGGCGCAATATTTTTGTGGCAGAAACCGATGCCGAGGCGCAGCGGCTTGCATTGCCGGCTTTCGAAGCCCAGCAGGAGTTCCGTCAGGCGATGCGCAAAAAGGTTTACCAGGAGCAGGGGCTGTTGCTGAAGCAGGATGCCGGTCCCGCGGCCCGCAACCAGGTGCAGCACTCGATGATCTGCGGATCCCCTGCCACCGTTGCGGAAGAGATCGCCAAGCTTGACGAGATTGATATCGGCGGCCTGCTGATGGTCTTCCGGATGGGACCGATGCCTTATGCAGTGGCCGAAAACAGCATTCGTCTGTTCATGAATAAAGTGGCGCCGGAGTTCAACAAGACCCGCAAGGCGCTTGCGGCGGCCTGACCGGCATCTCATATGCCAGCAGCGCTCAATGCCCGGGAGCTGCGTCAGGTGCTGGGCTGTTATCCGACGGGTGTGGCGGTAATGGCGACGCGGGACAGGCAGGGTGCCAGCGTCGGCCTGACCTGCAACTCCTTCACTTCGGTTTCGCTGTCTCCGCCGCTGGTGCTGTGGTGCCTGGCCCTGTACTCACCAAGTCTGCCCGCTTTTCTCGATACGCCGCATTTTTCCATAAACATTCTGAGTGCCGGACAGAGCGCACTGTCGCGGCGCTTCAGCGCGCCGATCTCTGACCGCTTCGAGGGTGTCGAGCATACGACGGGAGCAGGGGGCATCCCGCTCATCACCGGGTGCGCTGCGTATCTGGAGTGCCGCAATGAGACCCGCCATTATGTCGGCGATCATGTCATTTTTATCGGGCATGTCCTGCGCTGTGCCCGCTCGACGCACAAGCCGCTGGTGTTTTCCGAGGGGCAATACGGGGCTTTGGCCTGAAGCAGAGCTCCGGAGCCGTCGAAGAACGGCCCTGGTGTTGTGGCTGCGCTAAAACCCGTACAGCCGTGCTGGATTGCCGACTAATACCCGCTCGCGCTGCGCGGCATCCGGCACCCAAACAAGCAGCAGGTCGGTCAGATCGCCATCGTTAGGCGTCGCACCCTTGTGCATCACATGCGGCCAGTCGCTGCCCCAGAGTACGCGATCCGCATTGGCTTTCAACAGCGCGTGTGCAAACGGCACGGTGTCGGCATGTGGCTGCGGCCCGCCGGAAATGCGGTACGGCCCGGTCAGTTTGACCCAGGCCTTGCCTGCCTGCATCAGGCGCAGCAGGGCCTGGAATCCCGGATTGTCCAAGCCCAGCGTCGTTTTCATGTATCCGAGATGGCCGAGCACGATGGGTACCGGGAAATCGGCGAAGGTACGGTCGAGATCGGGAAACTCGTCGGCATGCATCAGGAATTCCATGTGCCAGCCCATGGCTGCGATGCGCGCCGCCAGCGGCTGCAGCATGTTCATAGGCAATGAACCTGCCTTGCGGTCTTTCACATCCACGATGTTCACGCGTAATCCACGTACGCCGGCAGCGTGCAATTTTTTCAGTTCCACATCGCTGATTGCCGGATCAACCACCGCCACACCGCGCAGCCGCTCTGGATCAGCTTTCATCGCATCGAGCATCGCTGAGTTGTCGGTACCGTAAACACTGGGCTGCACCAGCACCGCGCGGGTTACGCCCATGGTATCGAGCATGTACCGGTAATCTTTCAGCAGACAGTCGGGCGGCGTGTAGACACGCGCCGGCGAATAATCATAACGCGCCGCAGGTCCCAGCACATGGGCATGCGTGTCGCAGGCCAGTGCCGGCATTTTGATCTGCGGTTTGCGCGGCTGGAAATCCGGCGGCGCGCACAGCGGCGCGGCGGCGGTGGGCGTGTTGACTGACATGGTCTCTGGGCGACTTATTTGGGTAACTTATTTGGGTAACTTACTGGGGCAAATTATTATAAGTATTTGATTTTATTGATATTTTATGCCGACATCAGTCCCGGCATGGTGAAGGCGATGGCTTTCAGTTCGGTAGCCAGTGAGGCGCGTTGTTCCTTGCTGAGTTCTACCAGCGGTGGGCGCACGGTGGCCCATGCATCGTCGCCGCTGTACTGCGCGACGCCGGCTTTCAACGCGGCGATCATCAGGTACTTGCTGTTGCCGAAAGTGCCGCGCACGACATCAAGCGCTTTTTGTTGTGCTTCGGCGTCGGCATTTTTCCATTCGCGGTAGAGCTTGTCGATCGCTGCGGGGTTGACGTTGGCGGTGGCGGAGATGCAGCCGGCGCCGCCGTTTTGCATGTTCGCAAGCAGAAAGGATTCGCTGCCGGCAAACACGTCGAAGCCCTGCTTGGCAAAATTGTCGAGGAAGGTCTTGGTGTTGTTCCAGTCGCCCGAGCTGTCTTTCATGCCGGCGATGGCGGTGGGGTATTTTTTCAGCAGCCGCTCAACCAGCTTCGGCGTGATGCCGACCACGGCGACCGGCGGGATGTGGTACAGGTAAATGCGCAAGCGGTTATCGCCGACACGCTCGATGATTTCGGAATAGTTGCGATACAAGCCTTCGTCGCTGACGCCCTTGTAATAAAACGGCGGCAGCATCAGCACGCCGGCGCAGCCGGCTTTCACCGCGTGTTCGGTCAGCCGCACCGAGTCGGTCAGGGCACAGCAGCCCGTGCCCGGCATCATGCGCGAAGGATCGACGCCGGCGGCCAGCAGTGCATCAAGCAGCGCAGTGCGTTCGTTAAAAGAGAGCGAATTGGCTTCGCTGTTGGTACCGAAGGCCGCGAGCCCTGAGCCCTGAGAGATCAGCCATTGGCAATGCGTGATGAAGCGCGCGGTGTCGGGGTTGAGGTCGCGGTCGAACGGCGTGACCACGGGGGCGAGCACGCCCTTGATGCGTTGCGTCTTGCTCATGGATGACTTCCTCACAGGAAAAATGTTGTTGAGTGCGCCGCGATCCGGCGATGGACAAGCGCAACGCGATAGCAGTCCTTATAGGATAGCATCGCCAACGGGGTCTCCCAAACGCGGTGTTTAACGCATTGTCAGCACTGGAGGCAGTTGTTAAGCTTGCGGGCCGGTTGCACAGCGACCGCACCCACTACCGGAGGAGAAAAACAACATGACTCGTTCAATCGTTACAGCATTGATGGCTGCTGCCGCACTGTGGGCGCCTGCAGTTCATGCCGCGGACTATCCGACCAAGGCTGTGCGCATGGTCATCGCGTTTACCCCCGGCGGCCCCAGCGACATTCTGTCACGCCTGGTCGGCGGCAAACTCGGCGAGCGCATGGGCCAGCCCTTCGTGTTTGACAACCGGCCGGGCGCCGGCGGCAACATTGCCGGCGAGATCGTCGCGACCAGCCCTGCGGATGGCTATACGCTGATGATTGCCAATAACGCGGTGCTTGCCGCCAACGCCTCGCTCTACAAAAAAATGACTTTCGATCCGGGTAAGGACCTGCTGCCGGTGGTGTGGGTGGCGTCGCAACCGAACATTCTGGTTGTGCATCCCTCGGTGCCGGCCAAGTCGGTGAAGGAACTGGTCGATTACCTGAAGGCTCGTCCGGGCCAGCTGAACTATGCGTCCTCGGGCAGTGGCGCCGCCGCTCATCTGGCGGGTGAATTGTTCAAGAGCATGACCAAAACCGACATGGTGCATATCCCCTTCAAGGGCGCCGGTCCGGCGTTGGTCGAAACACTGGCCGGGCGCACGCAGGTGATGTTTGCCACCGCGCTGTCAGTGCAGCCCTATTTGCAGGCGAACCGCCTGCGTCCGCTGGCGGTGACAACTTTGAAGCGCATGGACAGCATGGCTAATCTGCCGACGGTTGCCGAATCGGGCGCGCCGGGATTCGAAGCTTCCACCTGGCACGGGCTGGTCGCCGTAGCCGGCACGCCGCGCGCGGTGACGACCCGGCTCAATACCGAAGTCAACGCCGTGTTGAAGGATCCGCAGGTGAGCAAGTTCCTCGAAAGTCAGGGCGCGATCATCGAAGGCGGCACCGCGGAAAAATTTGCGGCGCACATCAAGGCTGAAATTCCGAAATGGGCTAAGGTCATCAAGGATTCTGGAGCGCGGGCGGATTGATGAGACGGTGATTGGTAACTGGTAACTGGTAATTGGTGATGGGTAATGGGTAATGGGCCTTGTTGCATCGGTCTGACAACGATTTGGAATGGGGCTGCAATGGCAACACTCAAGGTACTTGGTGCTGGACCGGTCAAACGCGGCATCACGCAACTCGCCGCGCAGTTTGAAAAAACCAGCGGTCATCGCGTCGCCGTGGAATTCATCGGCGCGCCCACGGTGCGCGATCGTGTGCTGGCCGGCGAAGCGGTGGATATCGCTGTCACGCCGCAGTCGGCGATGGAAGAGTTTGTCGCTCAGGGCAAGGTTGTTGCCGAAACCCGCGTGACCCTCGGCCGTTCGCGCATGGGACTGGCGATGCGCAAAGGGGCTGCCGCGCCGGACCTGAGCACGGTGGAGTCCTTCAAGCGCGCGATTGCCGCAGCAGATGGGGTGGTGGTCAATGTCGCGTCCAGCGGCAACTACGTGGTGAAGTTGCTGGGAAAACTCGGCTTCGCCGCAGACAAGGCGGTGAAACAGCCGGATACCGTCAAGGTCATGGACCATGTTGCGACGTCGACGCAGAAACTGCTGGGCGCCGGGCAGTTGCCGGAAATCCGCGAGCTGATCGACAAGGGCGTGGCGATTGTGCTGGCCGGACCGTTGCCGGATGAACTGCAAAGCATTACCGGTTATGACGCGGCGGTGACCACGGCCGGCGCCAATGCAGTAGCGGCTGGCGAGTTCACAACGTTTCTGGCAACACCTGCTGCGCGTGCAGCCATGGCAACGACCGGCATTGACTGAACGGGCATCAACTTAAATACGGGCACTGAAAGAAAAGCATTGATCAACCTCAAAATACTCAGCGCCGGTGCCGTCAAGCGCGGCGTCGCCCGTGTCGCCGCAGCATTCGAGCAGGAGACCGGCGCCAAAGTCGAAATCGAATTCACGCCGGTGCCCGAAGTACGCAGACGCGTGGCCGCCGGCGAAACCGCCGATGTGGTGGTAGCGACACCCGTGGCACTGGATGAATTAGCGGCGCAGAACAAACTGATTGCCGACAGCCGTGGTTTTCTCGGCCGCTCACGCATGGGCGTGGTGATCCATGCCGACGCGCCGGTACCGTCGATTCCCGACACCGACGCCTTCAAAAAACTGCTGCTCGCGGCGAGCCACGTCGTACGCAACGAGGCGTCGAGCGGCATTTATTCCGAGAAGCTGCTGGCCAGGCTGGGCCTGACCGATGCGCTCGGCGCAAATCTCGTGATCGTCAAAACCGGCTCCGCCATCATGCAGTACGTTGCCGATCACCCGGCTCAGGCCGTCGGCCTCGCGCAGATTTCAGAGCTGATGGTGATGATGGACAAGGGCTGCAAGGTCAAACTGGCGGCGCCGCTGCCGGACGAAATCCAGAACATGACCAGCTACGACGCGGCAGCGATGACGGGCGCGCCTGCAGCGGCGGTTGCGCTGGCGAAGCGGTTGTCATCGGCCGAGGCCAAAAAGATTTTTGTGGAAACCGGGATATCCTGAGCTGCAGCGACCTCAGAAGCGTATATGTACAGTGATGAAGACCTGGACGGGGCGGTTGCCGCCGGTGCGCTGCGCGCCGAGGCTGTCGCCGCATTCCGCGCACACATGGAAAAAGTGCGTGCCACGCCAGTAGTCGACGAAGAACATTTTCGCCTCGTCAACAGTTTCAATGACATTTTCGTCGCGATTGCCGGCATGCTGGTCCTGATTGCCGTGGGCTGGATCGCGGGCACCATGGAGCGCAACCTGACCGGCGTGGCGGTTGCTGCAACGGCATGGGGTCTTGCCGAATTCTTTACCCGCAAGCGGCGCATGGCCCTGCCGTCGATCCTGTTTCTGCTGGCTTTTACCGGCGGGATCTTCGCGGCACTGATGCCCACGGGCAATATCCTCAGCGGCAAATTTGGCATGCAGATCGCCGTTGCGGCAGCCGTAGCCGCCGGCTTTACCTGGCTGCACTGGCGGCGCTTTCGCGTGCCGATTACCGTGGCCGCAGGTGCCGCGGCGCTGATCGGTGTGGCGGTCGGATTGCTGATCGCGGTCACACCGGACCTGCTCAAATGGATGAACGCCATCCTGTTTGCCGCCGGCATTGCGGTATTCGTGTTTGCGATGTACTGGGACTTCTCTGATCCGCTGCGCCAGACCCGCCGCGCCGATGTTGCGTTCTGGCTGCACCTGCTCGCCGCGCCGTTGATCGTGCATCCGGTGTTCACCCTGTTCGGGCTGCTCAGCAAAGATGTCGAGGTTGGCGGCGCTATGGTGGTGATGCTGCTCTACGTGATCATGGCGGCCATTGCGCTGATCATCGACCGGCGCGCGCTGATGGTTTCCGCGCTGGTTTATGTACTTGCCGCTATCAGCGCCGTCCTGGAGAAATTCGGTGCGGTCGGCGTCAATGTGGCACTGACGGCCTTGCTGATCGGCTCGGCATTGCTGATGCTGTCGGCGTTTTGGCATATCAGCCGCAGCCGGGTGGTGAGTTGCTTGCCTGATGCGTGGCAGGGCAAACTGCCGCCGCTGCGCTAAGCTTTGGCGCAATCGACCGGATTTTAGGCAAGTGATTTTCGTAAACTTTTTCCAAGGAGATCAGCATGATCAAAATGATGGCGACTCTGGCGGGCCTGGGTCTGGTGCTGGGCATGGCGGCGCAGGCTGCCGAAATCACCGTGATCAGCGGCGGCGCGATCGAGCCAGGCCTGAAGGCGGCCGCAGCCGCATTCGAGAAGCAGTCCGGTCATAAGGTCAACATCACCTTCAACACCACACCGCAGATGACCAAGCGTGTTGCTGCCGGCGACACCTTCGACGTGATCATTGCGCCGCCGGCGGCGGTGAAGCAATTTGCCGCAGCGGGCAGGGTCGATACAGGCGGCGTTGACGTCGGCCGCGTTGGTTCCGGCGTTGCCGTGCGTCCCGGGGCTCCGGTGCCGGCGATCGCCACGGCGGATGACATCAAGAAGACCGTGCTCGAAGCTGAATCCATTGTTTTCAACACCGCATCTACCGGCATCTATTTCGAAAACCTGCTGAAGAAGTGGGGCATCTATGAGCAGGTCCAGGGCAAGGCCGCGCGTTACACCACTGGCGCTGAAGTGATGAAACATGCGCTTAAAGGTAAGGGCCGCGAAGTGGCATTCGGTCCAATTACCGAAATCCTGCTTGAGAAGGAGCATGGCCTGATCCTCGTCGGCCCGCTGCCGGCCGAGATCCAGAATTACACCTCGTACATTGCGGTCGCGATGAGTGCGGGTACGCAGAAGGAAGCGGCGCAGGCGCTGGTCAAATTCCTCGGCGGGCCGGCGGGCAAGCCTTTGTTTGTAGCCGCGGGCATCGAGTAAGTTCCGGCTGCAGAATATCCGCCCGCCCTTGCTCCCGGTGGGCGGGCCCAGCAGACTGTTGAAAAAATGATGCGCGTGCGGGTGGGGAGCCCCACAAGGAGACTTCCTTCGGGGCGCGTAGCGACCAAGCGCACACGCGTACAAGCCGTTGATTTAACAAAAGACGAGAAATCTTGTGCGTCAGCGAATGGCATCAATTTCGAGAACTTTGACAAACTGCTAGAGTGCGCAACGGGCATTAAAACAAGAATACAACCGGGCCATCAGGAGGAAGACCATGCCTCATGCCGCACGCACAATCCGGGCGCTCGTCGCCGCTGCCGGTCTTGCGATGGTTTTGACTGATACTGCGCTGGCACAACAACAGTACCCTTCCCGGCCAATACGGTTCATTGTCCCCCAGTTGCCCGGCGATACCTGCGACACGCTTGCCCGCGTGCTGGGCCACAAGATGGGGGAACGCCTCGGCCAGCAGTTCATCATCGACAACCGGCCCGGCGCCGGCGGCACCATCGGTCTGGGATTGACCGCACAGGCATCTGCGGATGGTTACACCATCGCCTGCGGCCAGGGCGGCAACATGTCGGTGATACCGCACACCATGAAAAACGTGCCCTTCGACGCGCAGAAGGACTTCGCGCCGGTCGCGCTGGTCGCAACCAACTACCTGTCGCTGGTCGTGCACCCGTCTGCGCCGTTCAAGAACGTCGCGGAATTCGTCAAATACCTGAAAGCCAACCCGGGCAAGGTGGCTTTCGCGACCAACGGCGAAGGCGCTTTCCTGCACATGGCGACCGAACTCTTCCGTTCGCAAGTGGGCTTCGAGTATCTGCATGT
>JAKFUS010000014.1:0-23543 GCA_021732605.1 Betaproteobacteria bacterium
CGAATGCCTCAACGAGCAGTGGTTCGAGACGCTACCGCAGGCTCGGAATGCGATCGCGGTCTGGCGGCAGGATTACAACGAAGTCAGGCCGCACAGCAGTTGCCGTCGAATGCCTCCGGCCAAGTTCACCGCATTACATCGGCAGAGTGCTACCGATGCAGTTCTACCCACTAACGAAGGATTCCTTTAACCTTGCAACCGGGCTTCCTGCCAAATGATTGGTATGGCTAAAGGGGGCAGGTCAACAGAAATGTCACCTATTACGGGCGCTACTCATGTCCCCGTTTAAGTAACACGGGAGCCTACGGATACATTGCCCGGGAATAATACGCCGCTGAGTCGATCAAAGGGAAAACAGCGCCAAATCAGTACCCAGTTCCGTACTGGACCAGTTCCCCAAGCAGGGCAAATCTGTGCACTGGCGTGAGGTTATTTCGCGGACCTGAACGGTTGGAGGCGCGGCTTGGCCGTCCTAAATGTTCACCCCACGGCGGCGAGAGTTCGTCCGAAGGAACTCCATGTCCGTTTCAACCAGCGCGTGTGGGTACATCTTGATGGCTGCCGGGATGTAGTTCTTAGCGCATAGTCCGGCGTCATGCACCTGGTCCTTGCCGACGCAATATTGAAGAAGTATTTCGGCTTGCTTTGGGCTAAGTTTAGAAATGTGCGGCATGAGCAGGGCGAAACTCGCCTCTGCCGAGCTATAATTTAGACTTGTACCAATAAGCTCTATGACAAGGTCAATACCGTGTGAAAAGTCCCGTTTTAGAAAAGCCGGGATGAGGTCGTGAAGTGAAATCTGATTCGGATTAATTTTGACGGATTGAATATTGCCAATGAATCCTTGCGGAATGGTCCCATCGATTGATAGCGGGATGATCGTGAGATTCTTGCGAAATGCCGCGATGCCGGACTCCTGAACACACCACTGCGACTGTAAGTAGCGCTTGCTTAGAAGGCAAATGAATATATCTACAACGGAAAGCTCTCGGAGGAGCCTTGATCGCCACTCATCGGAGACTTCGATATCCTCGTGAGCGAGAAACGATTGAATGCCTACAGCGTAGAGCCGCCTCTGGAATTCTCCAGCGATGGCGCGATCGTCGGTTTGATAGCTAATAAAGGCGCGGAGGTTTAGTGCCATCGTGTGCGACTATGTGACGGATTATTCGAGCAGTAGTGGTCCAGAAACGCCAAGCGCGCTTGTTAGGTTGCTTATAGAGTCACAATCCCGACAACCAATAGTTGGGACGCACCAAAAACGCCATAACCAATAACCACTACACCCAAAATAGTAAGAATGATGCCCATTGTTCCTCCACGTGTGCAGTTGAGAGATTACAACTTTCGCGCCATAGCCATACGTTCCTCTAACCTCTTAGCAAATGGCTCCATAAGTTGTGGCCGAACGATCCCCTTTTTTATCCAATCAGCCTGAATCGGTTTTAACCGATCTTGTGCAAGTCGATCTGCTCTTTGAAGCTCCTTGTTTTCATAAAGCCCAAAAGCGAATCCATACGCCACTACCAAGGCCGCTTCATAGATACTATAGTTGTCCGCCCATGCGTGATCCAGTATTCCCAAGGTCTTCATTATTCCGGATTCTTGCATGTCAAAGCCAAAGGCGGCGAGCAGTGCTGAAACATCGCCGTTGTATCGCTTGCGTCGGTTGAAGAACATGTATTACTTCTCACCTACTTGGTCACCGTTGATCGCGAATGGGATTTAGGTTTCCACACAAATCCCATCGCATTGGAATGTGAGCGCTTGGAACCAACAATCATGAGTACTATTGAATGTGGTAGGTATAGTTGGGTAAACGATTTGCCAGAAACTTCTTGAGCCTTTACGCAGAGGTAATGAAGGTGGGAATCATCTACCTCCTTGCATCGCAGAAAATTGGCGTTTCGTTTGCGATCGCGGTAAAGCACTGCCGAGAAAAGCGCAAGATCGGTTTCCTCAACGGTGGTGCGAAGAACAACTATCTGCATCGATTTCTCCGTAATGAGAGAGTTCCTATTGAGCCCGCCTTGTTCTTTCGGGATAGCAAGTCGAGGACCGTCGGACCCCAATGGAGTAACACGGGAGCCTGCTGCGGGGAGCAAATAGCACCTTTGAAGACCGCGCCGCCTCCAAACTGGTAGACATGATTAGTGCCAATGATGAATACCTTTCCCACCGAGGTATGATGGCATAAGCAGTTGGAACACAAGACCTAGCGGTCTGTCGGACTAAAATAATAAGTCATTGTTTTAATTGAAGTTTCTCAATTTTTGCGAAAAATAAAACTTTGTATAAATCAATGACTTGCGTCATTCTCGAATGCTGAGCTCGACAGGCTACTAGCCGTTATTTTTGTCCAGGTATCCTGACATTGCGCAGTTTGAGACGGCGAAAACCTGTGCGAGTAGTGCGACATTCGGCAAGCACGGCGAGCCGTCTCGTGGACGTCAGCTGTTCTCCAACAAAAGGGAGAGAAGATGAATGAAAACGAAAAGCGCGTAATTGTAGCTGTCATCGTTGTCTTCGTTGCCATGCTGGCATATTCGCCATTCCATCTCGTGCTGGCGAACGGTGCAGTATTAAATATGGGCTACGGTTGGATTTTTGATGCACCCAAGCATGGCGATATAACAGCAACCGTCAATGTTCTTATGTTGGTAGTTCATTGGCTGGGCGTTCTCGTGATCGGTGGGCTAGCGTTCTTTATGGTGAAGAATTCAGCGGCAAATGCTGGGCAAGGGTCATCCTTGAATGTCGCTACTTCAGCAGCGCATGAATTAAATGGAGTAAAGGGGTGGCTGCTATTTCTTTGCTTGTGGCTCACAGTGTTGACGCCTCTTTTTACCCTCGGACAACTGAGTGTGGGGTGGATGGAAGCTGAGCCGTTCTTTGAGCAATTCCCAAGTCTGAAGTCTGTAGTAATTCTTGAAACTCTCTGCTTGATAGGGCTTCATGCATTTGGAATTTATGCGGGTTTCGCCCTTTGGTCGATCAAGCCCGGCGCGGTGAAGATCGCTAAGAACTTCTTTCTCACGATGCTGGCGTACTTTCTTGTATCACCTTTTGTGTTCTCTGGAACCTCTGATCTCCCATCCGAGGCTATTTCGGCAATCAAAAACGAAGGCGTAGGCCAAGCGATCAAAGCAATCTTGGCGTTCGCGGTCTGGTTCACCTATTTGCACAGATCGAAAAGAGTACGAGCCACGTATCCCATTGCGGTTTCGCATAGTGCCCCCGAATCTCAGGCCGAAACGATTGAGAGATTTGCTGCCATTGACATGATTGATCGAGAGTACCAAGTGCTGGTCCGCACATTGCGCACGGGAGACTATCTGGCAGTAATCTTGGGTTTGATCGTCGGCGGAGCGCTTGGCTTGGTCATTCCCATCGCCATCGGTTGGAGTGACCCTGTGTTCGGAGCTTTTCTTGGTGCAGTGTTTGGTGCTTTAATTGCCGTCCAACTCCGCAACGACTCACCAAGCCATGACCGGCTACACGAATTAGAAAAATTGCGCGCAGACCTACTAAGGTAGCCTGGCGTAGAGCGCCCCATGAAAATTCTCATCTGGACGACACTTTTTAAGCTTATATTGCTTGCGATGGTATTTGACAGATACGGCAGCAGCATCTTGTGCGAGAAATACTACGCGGATCCAAGGTGCGGAGTCAGAATTCTTTTCTGATTACGTGAGGTCATCCTGCCCATGTCTCGCTGCCCCATCGACTGTAACATGGGGGCCTACGTGGCCTAGTGGTCAAACTGCAAGAGACCGGAGGCGGTGTTTTGATGTGGCGTGGATCGCTGTCGCATAAACGATCCCGCTATTGTCAGCACTGCTGACGCTTGGATCGAATCGTAGGTTGTCCTCGGCCATCGCGGTCTTTGCGCCAACAAGTGCCAGAATCTCTGCGCCAACTGTCTGCGCCAACGCGCATCGTCACTGTCAGTGCAACTGATAGTGACGATGCGCGTAACCCCATGACAGCGTTGGGTTCTGGCGCAGTTTTTCCAAGTGACGGGCGCCGCTGAACTCAGTGACGGACCTGCTGGCGCATTCAATATCCGGCGCTTGGCGCAGGCGCTCGCCGAACGTTTGATCTCCTGGGACAGTCGGGCAGGCCAAGATGCTGCAAAGATTGGACCTCACCACATTGGAGGCGTGTCTCATTGAAATGATTCCCCATTGCAGCGAGTACACGCTTTAGCTGACTGCACACCAGACGCAACCGGACTGCAGAACGACTGCATATTCGGAATTCAGGCGATCAGGAACGACCGTCAAGACGCTTGGCGTTGGTCCGTGGCGCAGAGGTTTTGCAAAAATATTGACGACTGGCAATCAGGCGATTTTAAACAGTAAATTACCGGCAAGTGTCGAGCGTCGCTATATACTGGGCTGGCCTTTTGGAACTTGTGCATTGCTGCCCGGTCGAATTACGGACCGCGCGTCAATGGTTATTCCAGCGGCATCCGATAGGGGTTGGTGAACCACAATGGATGCCACCGCGCGGAACAGAATTTGAAGGGATTTTACGCTGGCTGTGTCAGCCCGGTTGATGCCCGTTACGCATCGCCCTTCGCTCGCAAGAGCACCGAAACCGGTCAGATCTCCTGAGAACCGGCAAGTCGAAAGACTTGGAGATACGCGTCATCCTCTGCAGTCAGCATAACGACCGCACCGCCTGAGACTGCCGTTGCCCAAACGGCACCGTTCGTAACACTTGCATCGCAGCGCCGCGGTTTGCCAGCCTATGGTTGGCAGGCGGCTACGGCCGCTGCGCAAGAGTCGTTTGCCTTGATCGTCCCATGCGTCCTGCATGCGCCGGTCCCTCTGGTTTTCCTCTCACGACCCCTTGCGGGGTCATTCCTCGTGGTACTACGCGTGGTGCAATGCCGCGCGCCGGGTGATCCCCGTTAACGGATCAGTGTACGCGTCAGTGCGACGCCCCCTTTGGTCTTGGGTGAATGACCTTCGGTGCAGCCCGCGCTCCGCGCAGCTCCGGCATCGACGCCAAACCAAAGCGCTGTGCAGCGCCGGCGAGTAGCAAAACCCCTGCACAAAACGGGAGAGGTGTCTCTCGTGCCCCTTGTGATGTCTGACATGCACGACGCATGCGGGCTGGGCAGAAACACTAACCAGACGGAACCGACACCAACGTAGCACGCAGCACTGCAACAACACGAAACAGATGGATGGAACACAGGTAGCCATGAAACGAAAAGGGCGTTTTCCACGGGGGCGGGCGTGCGGCGCATCACTCGCACGCAAGCGCACGCCGCGGTGGGAAACGCCATGACGGGATGGGCAGAGGCATGGGGCAGATCAGGGTGATTGCGAATGGGCGAGCGAAGCGATAAGCTGTTCGTAGAGTTACGCACGTCGCTACCCGAGGATGCGCTCGTTCCTGGTGAACTGGAGCTCATTCAAGCCCATCTCGCGGGGCTTTTCGATCGGGTAATACAGCCAGCAGTCGAATCCGACCCATTGAATGAAAAGGATCAGCCATGGCCGTAGCCCTATACGCTCGTGTTTCCACCCCCCGCCAAGCGGAGAAAGATCTGTCGATTCCTGACCAGCTGCGGCAGCTACGCGAATATTGCAAAGCCCGCAGTTTCGCCGTTGCGACCGAATACGTCGAACCGGGTGCCACCGGCACCGATGACCGGCGTGCGGTATTCCAGCAGATGATTGCGGATGCCAGCCAGGACCCGCCGCCCTACGAGGCGATCATCGTGCACAGTCGCTCACGATTCTTCAGGGACCTCTTTGAGTTCCTCGCCTACGAGCGCCGGCTCAAGCGTGCGGGCGTGCGGGTGATCTCCATTACCCAGCAGACCTCGGATGACCCGGCTGGCGAGATGGCGAGCAAGATCTTCAGCCTCTTCGACGAATACCAGAGCAAGGAGAACGGCAAGCACACATTGCGCGCGATGCAGGAGAACGCCCGCCAGGGTTTCTTTAACGGCTCGCGCCCGCACTTCGGGTTTAAAACCGTGGCGGCAGAAGCACTCGGCAACAAGGGCCAGCACAAGAAGACCATCGCGGTTGACGCTGCCGAGGCGGCGGTCGTGCAACGGGTCTTCGCGCTCTACCTCAGTGGAGACAAGGGCGCGTCATTGGGGTGCAAGAGCATCGCCTATTATCTGAACGAGCGCGGCATCACGATGCGCGAGCAGCGCTGGACGCGCTCGCGCGTGCATGAGGTGCTGGCCAATCCAGCCTACATCGGGGATTACTACTTCAACCGGGTCGAGGGCAAAACGAAGCGAATTAAACCGCAAAGCGAATGGGTGAAGCTGGCGGTTGAGCCGATCATCGAGGCCGCCACCTTCCAGCGGGTCGAGGTGCGCCGCGCCGCGCGCGCTCCCGCCGTGGTGCCACCGCGCATCGTGAGTTCCCCGACACTGCTCACAGGACTACTGAAATGCGGCTGTTGTGGGGCAGGGATGACGCTGGCGACGGGTAAGGGCGGACGTTACCGTTACTACAAATGCAACACGCGCATCGGCAAGGGGATCGACTACTGCAAGAGTGGGAACGTGCCGATGCAGAAGCTGGATGACCTCGTGCTCAATTCATTGGCCGACAAGGTCTTTACGGCGGTGCGCGTCAAGCTGATGCTGGAATCACTGGCGCGGAGCGCCAAAGAGAGCCACCGGCAACAACACCGGCAGATCGAGGTGCTGAAACGAGAACTGGCGGCCGTCACAGGTGGCATGGGACGACTCTATGAGGGTATCGAGACGGGGGTGATCAAACTGGATGACGTGCTGCGCGATCGCACCGACAAGCTGCAGGCGAAGCGTCAGGCCATCCTGGCGGAAATTGCGGGCCTAAAGACGAAAACCACGCTACCCGGGAATTTGCTGCAGCAGCGCCAAATCGACGCATTTACCAAGCTGTTACGCGCGAAGCTCCTGGAGAGCGGGGCATTCGCCAAGGAATACCTGCGGCTGCTGGTTGATGAAATCCGCGTAAACAAGCAGGAAGTGAAACTCACCGGCAGCTATGGCGCCGTCGCCACGGCGGTGGCGGGAAATCTGGGCAACTCACATGGAGTGCCCAGATTTGCTCCTAACTGGCTCCCCGACCTGGGCTCGAACCAGGGACAACCTGATTAACAGTCAGGTGCTCTACCGACTGAGCTATCGGGGAATAAATCGGTACAAAATTGACAAACACGCAATAAAAACGGGTTGTTGCGGATGCGGACAGGGGCGTATTCTATCCGCGGTTCGAATCATGGTCAACGCAGGAATCCGCCCCAATGAAATGGTTGAAACGCCTCGGCCTCGTTGTTTTTGCACTGATTTTGCTGCTCGCTGTCGTGCCTTTTTTTATATCGCTGGATGATTACCGGCCGCAGATCGAGCGTGTGATTTCCGAAAAGCTGAAGGAACCGGTCAAGCTGAAAAGCCTCCGCCTGGCCGGGCTGCCGCTGCCGCATGTCGTGGTTGAGGGTATCGAGGTCGGCAAAACCGGTGATCTTCGGGTCGGCACCGTGTCGGTCACGCCGGACCTGCTGTCGCTGCTGAGCGATATCAAGGTCATTCGCAGCATCGACATCGAAGGCCTGGTCATCAACCAGCGTGCACTTGACCGGATTCCCGTCTGGATCAAAACCGATCCCAAGGCCAAACCGGCCGGTTTCACGGTGCAGGTGCGGAGTGTGCGGCTGGACGACGCGCTGCTGCAGTTGCAGAAATCCAGTTTTGGTCCGTTCGATGCCCGTGTGACCATCGCCGCCAGCGGGGCGCCGGAACGTGCCGACATCACGACGCGCGACGGCAAATTCAAGGCAACGGTGACGCCGGCTGGTGAAAAATTCGGCATCAGCGTAGCAGCCAAAGATTGGAGGTTGCCGGCGGGACCGCCGATCCTGTTTGACGAACTGCTGGTCACCGGCACGACCACCCTCAACGACGCTGATTTCGGCGACATCAAGGCCAAGCTCTATGGTGGCACCGTGACCGGCAAAACCAGTGTCGCGTGGCGGAAAGACCTGCAGTTGAAAGGCGATTACACCGTCAGCGAGCTGGAGCTGCGCGATCTGGTGCCGCTGTTTTCACCGCAGACCAAAGTTACCGGACGATTGACGGCAAAGCCGGTGTTCTCGGCCAGCGCCGCCACTGCAGCACAGATCGGCAATGCGCTCCGGCTCGACACACCGTTCAACATCCGCGACGGCGTGCTGCAAGGCATCGATATCCAGAAGGCTGCGACCAGCCTGATCACCAAAGACAGCAGCGGCCAGACCCGCTTCGATACGCTGTCCGGAAATTTCGCAATGAACCGTGGCACTCAGCGCATCACCAACCTGAAGGTGGCGTCCGGTTCGCTGGCCGCGGACGGCAATGTGACCATCGCGCCCAACAAGGATCTGTCGGGACGCATCAATGCGCAGGTCAATGCGGGATCGATCGCATCAGCCACAGTGCCGTTGAATATCAGTGGCACCCTCGATTCGCCGCGGGCATTGCCGACCGGCGCTTCGATGGCCGGTGCCGCAGTGGGCACCGCGATTCTCGGACCGGGCGCCGGCACTTCGGTGGGCGCCAAGGTGGGCAACTGGGCCGCGGGCCTGTTCGGCGACGACAAGGATGACGCCAGGAACAAAAAGAAATAGCCGGCCCGCGGGCCGGCTATTGATAGTGCTGGACTACGGGTTTCAGCGCTGAACCAGTACCTTGGCCACGGCCTGCGCCACGTAATCGATGTTCTTTGAATTCAGCGCCGCCACGCAGATGCGCCCGCTGTCGATGGCATAAATCGAATACTCGTCACGCAGCTGGTGCACCTGTTCCTTGGTCAGTCCGGAGTAGGAAAACATGCCGCGCTGATCGACGATGAAACTCAGGTCGAAATCGGCGCGCAGGGCGCGGACTTTTTCGACGAATTCCCTGCGCATGACCTTGATGCGCTCGCGCATCTGGCCTAGTTCCTGATCCCATTGCGTGCGCAGTTCAGGAGTGGTCAGCACCAGCGCCACGGCCTGGCCGCCGTGGGTCGGCGGATTGGAATAATTGGTGCGGATCACGCGCTTCAGCTGGCTCAGCGTGCGTGCGGCTTCTTCCTTGCTGGCGGTGACGATGCTCAGCGCGCCGACGCGTTCGCCGTACAGCGACAGCGATTTCGAGAACGAGCTCGATACGAATACCGCGGGGCATTCTGCAGTGAAGTGGCGGATGGTCGCAGCATCGGCCTCCAGTCCTTCGGCAAAACCCTGGTAGGCGATGTCGAGGAAGGGCACCAGCGCGCGCTTGTTGACGACGGCGATGACTTTTTCCCATTGCGCCGCAGTCAGGTCGACGCCGGTCGGATTGTGGCAGCAGGCGTGCAGCAGCACGATGGCGCCGGCCGGCAACTGGTCGAGCGCTGCCAGCATGGCGTCGAACTTCAGGCCGTTGGTGGCGGGATCGTAGTACGGATAGGTTTTGACGGTGAATCCGGCGTATTCAAAAATCGCGCGGTGGTTTTCCCAGCTCGGATCACTGATGTAGATGTCGGCGCCCGGGTTCACGCGGCGCAGGAAATCGCCGCCAACCTTCAGGCCGCCAGTACCGCCCAGGGTTTGCACGGTGACGATGCGGCCGTCCTTGACCGCCGGGCTGTCGGCGCCGAACAGCGTTTCCTGTACGGCGCGGTCATAGATTGCGAGACCATCGATCGGCAGATAGTTGCGGGGCATTGCGGTCTCTGCCAGCTTCTGCTCGGCCTTGCGCACGCATTGCAGCACCGGCACTTTGCCGTTGTCGTCGGTGTAGACGCCGACGCCCAGATTCACCTTTTTCGGATTCTGGTCGGCGTTGTAGGCTTCGGTCACGCCCAGGATCGGATCCTTGGGCGCCATTTCGATGTTTTCGAGTACTGAAGAGGTCATTGGCTGGATTATGTGGAAAAGTCGTTGAAAAATGTCGTTGAAAAAGTGGTTGAAAGCGCCATTTTAGCCGCGTTTGGCACTGCGCCCAAATGGAATCATGATGCGCAGTGCGTGGCGGCGCATCGCGACGCGCGAGCGAAACCGGTAACATGGTCGTTTTTGCCGGAATTTAAACGCGAAATACATGGAAATCCTCACCTTCCCCGACAGCCCGTATCGCCTGCACCAGACATTCAAGCCGGCGGGTGATCAGCCCGAGGCCATCGCCAAGCTTGAAGAGGGCGTGCGCGACGGTCTGGTGCATCAGACGCTGCTGGGGGTCACCGGCTCGGGCAAGACTTACACCATGGCGCACGTCATCGCGCGCCTCGGCGTGCCGGCGCTGATCATGGCGCCCAACAAAACGCTGGCGGCGCAGCTGTATGCGGAGATGCGCGAATTCTTTCCCGAAAACGCCATCGAGTATTTTGTTTCGTATTACGACTATTACCAGCCCGAAGCCTACGTGCCGTCGAAGGACATGTTCATCGAGAAGGATTCGAACATCAACGAGCACATCGAGCAGATGCGCCTGTCGGCCACCAAGGCGCTGCTGGAGCGGCGCGACACCATCATCGTCGCCACGGTATCGGCGATCTACGGTATCGGCGATCCCGTGGATTACCATGGCATGATCCTGCATCTGCATGAAAACGAAAAACTGTCCCAGCGCGACGCCATCGAACGGCTGATCGCGATGCAGTATGAACGCAACGACATTGAGTTCCAGCGCGGTGCGTTCCGCGTGCGCGGCGACATCCTCGACATATTCCCGGCGGAAAATTCCGAAACCGCGGTACGGGTGTCGCTGTTTGATGATCAAGTCGAGAGCATCCAGATTTTTGATCCCTTGACCGGGCATATCCTGCAGCGCGTGTCACGTTTCACCGTGTATCCGTCCAGCCATTACGTAACGCCGCGTTCGACCACGGTGCGCGCCGTCGAAGCGATCAAGATCGAATTGCGTGAGCGTATCGACTGGTTCCAGAAAGAACACAAGCTGGTCGAGGCCCAGCGCATCGAGCAGCGCACGCGCTTTGATCTGGAAATGCTCAACGAAATGGGTTTCTGCAAGGGCATCGAGAATTATTCACGGCACCTGTCGGGCCGCAAGCCGGGTGAGCCGCCGCCGACGCTGATCGATTACCTGCCCAAAGACGCGCTGATGGTCATTGACGAAAGTCATGTCACCATTCCGCAGGTCGGCGGCATGTATAAAGGTGACCGTGCGCGCAAGGAAAATCTGGTCAATTACGGCTTCCGGCTGCCGTCGGCACTGGACAACCGGCCGCTGCGGTTCGATGAATTCGAAAAATTCCTGCGCCGCGTCGTTTTTGTATCGGCGACGCCGTCCGAATACGAACGCGAACACCAGGATCAGGTTGTCGAGCAGGTGGTGCGTCCCACCGGACTGGTCGATCCGGCGCTGGAAGTGCGGCCGGCGATCACCCAGGTCGATGATCTGCTGTCGGAAATCAACAAGCGCGTGGCCTTCGGCGAACGTGTGCTGGTCACCACGCTGACCAAGCGCATGTCTGAAGACCTGACGGATTACCTCGCCGAGCACGGCATCAAGGTGCGTTACCTGCACTCCGACATTGACACTGTCGAACGTGTCGAGATCATCCGCGATCTGCGTCTCGGCGAATTCGATGTGTTGGTCGGCATCAACCTGCTGCGCGAAGGTCTTGATCTGCCGGAAGTGTCATTGGTTGCCATCCTCGACGCCGACAAGGAGGGTTTCCTGCGCTCCGAGCGCTCGCTGATCCAGACCATCGGCCGCGCCGCGCGCCACATCAACGGCAGGGCGATCCTCTACGCCGACAAAATCACCAACTCGATGCGTCGTGCCATCGATGAAACCGAACGCCGCCGCACCAAACAGGTCGCACACAATCTGGAGCAGGGCATCACCCCGATCGGTGTCACCAAACGCATCAAGGACATCATCGACGGCATTTACGATCACGACAGCGCGCGCGAGGGACAGCGGGCGGCGCAGAACCAGGCGCGTTACGACCTGATGGGTGACAAGGAACTGACGCGCGAAATCAAACGCGTCGAGAAGGAGATGTATGAGACTGCGCGCAATCTCGAGTTCGAACGCGCAGCACAGTTACGCGACGAACTGCAGGTATTGAAGCGGCGGTTTTTTATCGACGCGGCGTGACAGCTTTACTACGTTTCGAGTGCGGCAATTGGCTCGATATGCTGATACCGCTTCGAATCCTTTTCAAGTGCCCACAAGTCGACCGCTTCCTGCATCCGCAGCCAGCTCTCGGGAGTCGTGCCAGTCAGACGCGAGACCCGCATGGCCATGTCAGCGGACAGTGCGCGCTTGCCGTGCAGCAGCTCAGACACGCTCAATCGGCTCACGCCCAGGCGCTCCGCGAATTCGGTTTGCGTCATTTCGAGCGCCGGCAGTACGTCGGCGCGCAGAATTTCTCCGGGGTGCGTCGGCTTTCGTTTGATATCCCGCATACTTTTCATCAGTGGTAATCCTCCAAGGTCACATCAACTGCATCGCCATCCTCGAATCTGAAGGTGATCCGCCAGCTACCTGACACCGAAACCGCGTAGATCCCTTTGCGGTCGCCCTTCAGTCCATGAAAGCGGTAGCCGGGCAGGTTCATATCGTCGGGCTTCGTCGCAGCGTCCAGGCGGTCGAGCAATCGAAATATTCGCGCCGACTGCTTGGCATCAATCCCGCTGCGGTCGCTTTTTGTGAAGAACCGATCGAGACCTTTATGTCGAAATCCGCGGATCAATGGCTATATGTCATGCTTGGCATTACAGGTATTGTAATGCCTGGCATAACAATGTCAAGATTCGTCGCTGGATCGAGGCACACCTGCACCCCATGCAGGTACGCTGCGATCACAGTTTCAAATGCCATGCTAAATGCTTGGATCTATTGCCTTGTAGTGCTGCAATTTCCCCGGCTTTAGAGATGATATATTGATGTAACCATATGAAAAACAAAGAGAAAATAAGTGTTTTATTTATCTGCATGGGCAATATCTGCCGCTCGCCCACTGCGGAGGGCGTGTTCCGCCATCTGGTTGAGCAGCAGGGACTGGCCGAAAAGATTCTGATCGATTCCGCCGGCACCCACAATTACCATATCGGCGAACCACCAGACGCGCGATCGCAGGCCGCGGCCGCGCGTCGCGGTTATGACTTGAGCGGTTTACGGGCCCGTCAGGTTGTGCGCGATGATTTCAGGGCGTTTGATTACGTACTGGCAATGGATGAAACCAACCTCAGCCTGCTGCGGCAGCAGTGTCCGGATGATTGCCGCGACCGCTTGAAATTGTTTCTCGACTTCGCCGAAGATGGTGCCGTGCGTGAAGTGCCCGACCCATACTACGGTGGGGCGCAGGGATTTGAGGTCGTGTTGGATCTGGTGGAACATGCGGCACGCGGTTTGCTCTACGATATTTTTAAAAAAACAAATTAAAACAATAAGTTACGCTGTAATTCGCAACGCCGGCATTTAATGCGGTAACGATGCAGGGGGCCACACCGTGAACGAAAGTCCGGTATTCACCGCGGATGCGTATGCTTGGGCGCTGCGCACGATATGCCGTCTGCACCGTGTGCCGTATGCAGCACACCTGGTGTTGCAGCAGGTCACGCCGCCGTACGGTTTGTCCGAAATCGCCCAGGCTGCAACAGCGCTGGGTTTCAGGTCCGCAGTACATCAAATTCCTGCCGCCAAACTGCCCGAACAGTCGCTGCCCTGCCTGGTGCTGCTGTCTCCGGTGGATGCGGCGGCAGTGCATGGTCTGGCGGTGGTGTTGCGCGGTCCCGGCGACGGTTTGCTGATCCTCGAACCGCACAACCCTGAACCCGCAGTCATCAGTCCAAAAGATTTTGCCGCGCGTTATGCCGGCACCGCGATCCTGCTGGCACGGGAGACGGGATCGGGCGTCGAAGCTGCCGAGCTACCGCCCGTAGAGGGGGATTTCAATTTTCGCTGGTTCATCCCCGAGCTGCTGAAACACCGGCCGATCTGGCGTGATGTGCTGCTGGCATCGCTGGTGATCCAGCTACTGGCGCTGGCGACGCCGGTTTTTACGCAAATCATCATCGACAAGGTCATCGTCCATCGCACCGTCAACACGCTGCTGGTCATTGCCATTGCGCTGTTCGTGATCATGGCGTTCAGCGCGGCGCTGAGCTGGGTGCGGCAATACCTTGTTCTGCACACCGGCAACCGCATCGACGCTGTGCTCAGCAGCCGGGTGTTTGACCACCTGTTCAAATTGCCGCCGGGCTATTTCGATTCACGGCCGACCGGCACCGTGATCGCCCGTTTGCAGGGCGTTGAAACCATCCGCGAATTCCTCAGCGGCGCAGCAGTCACGCTGATCCTCGACCTGCCGTTCCTGCTGATATTCCTGGCGATGATGTTTTATTACAGCTGGGTGCTGAGCCTGCTGGCGATTGCCATCATCGCGGCCATCGCCATACTGAGTTTTGCCATCACGCCGCTGCTGCGCGAGCGCCTGAACCGCCAGTTCCTGCTCGGCGCGCGCAATCAGGCTTTCCTCACCGAATACGTCGCCGGCATGGACACCGTTAAATCCCTGCAGATGGAGCCCCAGCTCAGCACGCGCTATGGCGAATATCTGGCAGCCTATCTTCAGGCCACCTTCGCGACGCGCCAGCTGTCGAACACCTACAACACCGTCGCCCATGCACTGGAGCAACTGCTGACACTGGCCATACTCTGTATCGGTGCCTGGCTGGTAATGACCACCGGCAGGCTGACCGTGGGCATGCTGGTGGCGTTCCAGATGTTCGCCGCGCGTCTGGCCCAGCCGGTGCTGCGCATGGTCGGGTTATGGCAGGAATTCCAGCAGGCGAACATCGCCGTACGGCGGCTGGGTGATCTGATGAACGCCGTGCCCGAACCGCATACGCTGGTACCGTCACGCGAGGCCGCCGGAAGCGGGCGCATCACAATCAACAATCTCGGGTTTCGTTATGCCGACAACCGGCCTTACCTGTATCGCGACTTTAATCTTGAAATCGCACCCGGCCAGTGTATTGCCATCATGGGCCCGTCGGGTTCAGGTAAAAGCACGCTGGCCAAACTGCTGCAGGCGTTCTGCCAGCCCACCGATGGCGCCATCCTGCTCGACGGTCACGATACCCGCCACCTGGCGGCGAATGAATTGCGCCAGTATTTTGGTGTGGTGCCGCAGGACACCGTGTTGTTCAGTGGCACCATTTACGAGAATCTGGCATTGGCCAATCCGCATGCCTCATTCGAGGATGTGGTGCAGGCCTGCAAGCTGGCCGAAATCCATGCGGCGATCGAACTGTTGCCGCAAGGTTATCAGACGGCCATCGGCGAACATGGCGCCGGCCTGTCCGGCGGTCAGAAACAGCGCATTGCCATTGCGCGGGCCCTGTTGAAGCGGCCGCGGGTGTTGATTTTTGACGAGGCGACCAGCAGCCTTGATGCAGCGACGGCTGAGGCATTTGCCGCAACCATCAATCGTTACAAGGGCAAAGTCACACTGCTGTTCATTGCCCACCACCTGCCGCCGAACCTGCAGGTCGATGTGACCGTGCAGGTCGGGCAGGGGGCGCGTCAGTAACCCGCCCTTATTCCAGCTTGATGTTCGCGGTCTTGATGACTTTTTTCCAGTCTTCGAATTCTTCGCGCATGAACTTGGCCAGTTCTTCCGGCGTACCCGGCGCCGGTTCCGCGCCCTGGCTGGACAAACGTTGCACCATCTCCGGCTGCGACAGCGCCTTGACCGACTCAGCGTTGATTTTGGTGATGATGTCCTTCGGCGTTGCCGCTGGCGCGAGCAAGGCGTACCAGGTTACGTACTGAAATCCCTTGAGACCGGCTTCGGCAACCGTTGGGATGTCCGGCGCCGCGGGAGAACGCTTCGCGCTGCCGACGGCGATGCCGCGCAGGCGTCCGGTGGCGATATGCGGCAGCACCGAGGGCATGCTGTTGAACATTGCAGAGATCTGTCCGGCAATCAGTTCGGTCATCGCCGGTGCAGTGCCCTTGTACGGAATATGCACCAGATTGACGCCGGCCATCGATTTCAGCAGTTCCATGCCCATGTGCTGCGGGCTGCCCGGGCCGACCGAACCATAGTTGATCTGGCCGGGTTTGGATTTTGCGAGCTTGATCAGGTCATTGACCGTGCGCACCGGCAGGGAAGGATGCACCACCAGAATCTGCGGATTGATCACCGCCAGCGTGATCGGCGCGAGGTCGGTGAACACGTTGTACGGCAGCTTGGGCGTCAGGGCCGGGGCCAGCGCCAGCGAGCCGCCGGTGCCGAAGAGCAGCGTGTAACCATCGGCGGGTGAACGCAGCACGGCTTCGATGCCGATGACACCGCCGGCACCGGGGCGGTTCTCGACGATAACCTGCTGTTTCCACGCCTCGCTGAGTTTTTGCGCCAGCGCGCGACCGACGAAATCAGTCGGTCCGCCAGGTGGGAAATGAATGATCATGCGCAGTGACTTGGTCGGGAAATTCTGCGCCCCGGCCCATGATGCGGATGCAGCCAGCAGTACGGCGATGCCGCATAGCACGATTTTTTTCATGGTGTCTCCTCTCCGGTTTTCAGCTTATGAGTGCGAATCTAGCATGAGTCGGGTTTGACCCGGCAATCAGCAGCCGTTATCTTCGGCTCGTCCGGCTTCAACAAAACCAACGGCCGTACACTCGGAAAGCCCGGGTGACATGAAATTGAAAATCGCAACATTCAACCCGGCACAGAAAAAGCTGGTCGGGTCATTCCCAGTAGGGCCGCAATGAGAAAGGCAGGAAAGTGGTGGAAGATTCGCGCTGGGGAGGGGATATATAAGTAATTGTTTTTATTTAACTATTTGTATTTATTTTGCACAGAAACAGCGACTCTGAATTCAGAACGTGGTGATACCGATGTGCAAGACGGATCGGTTCAACAGCATGGAGATGCATGATTGCAAGACCTGACCATGGCTTGCCGTGCAGCTTCTGAAGTTTTTACTTTTGACTGATGAGCGATCTTGCAAGGCTAGAAAAACGTGGATAGCTTTGTTCTGTTGCGACTATTTCTATCCACAATGATGATGGTTCAACTTTTGCATAGTACCGAACGCGCATCACATCTCCTTCGCTGTATCGAATTTCAGCGGATAGGACGATCTTTCCATTGATCTTTCGTTCTAATTCCGCCTTGTCGCTACACGTTACCCGGCTACAAAAATCGATTGCGACAATTGACGGAGTCAGATTAGCTGGTTGGGCTGACCTTGCAGTTAACATATTAGTCGGTTCCATCCTGTCGCCGATCATTAGTTCTTCTCGCGCAGATGGACGATGTAAGAATTGCCTTTCTTGTAAATTGACGGTAAGTCCTTTCCACGTGATCGTTTTGCCATGCCAGGTATCCCACGCGTAGTTCCACATTTCTTGGTAATAGATGGCAAACAAAACTCCACTCGCGGCAAATATCAAGGATGCTACGGTACGCAGATATGGCCTCATTTACCTAACCCCGGAATCTTGGGAATGACATCGCTGTAAATTGTATCCCCGGCAGCACCCGCGGATTTCCCTCCCGCTGCAAGCCATGCACGTTCGGCTCGCTTGAATGCATTGTATTCACTACTACAATCGCAATTTTGGCCACTGGCTTTTCGTGCTAGACACTCATAGTAAGTGTCCCTGGTGGCTTGATAGACATCCTTTGCAGCCTGAATGCCTTGGACGGATAGCACCAAACTAGTTGCTCCATACGATGCTGAACCTACGCCGATTGCTTGACCGATGATCCGCAGAATTTGCAGAATTGGTCCCAGCGCGTATTCTCCGGTGGGGTCTGTAACGTTGATTGGGTTTTGATTCGCATACACATACGTGTTCAAGCCACCGCGCAACCCAATGGGATCACTCTGCACATACCTTCCGGTGAGCGGATCGTAATCGCGGAAGTAGTTGTAGTGGGTATTAGTCTCCGAGTCGAAGTACTGCCCCGGCAACCGCAGGTTGCAGGTGAACTGTCCCGCGCCTGCCGGGTTCTCATTCGGCGCATTGTTCCCGTAAGGATCGTCGTTGTTCCAGGCCCATACCGTCTGTCCGGTATCACTGGCAATGAGCCTTGGCGTGTTCAAGTGATCGGTGTGCACGAAGTGCATCTTCGGCACGGTGGTCAGCGCAATCAACTGGATCGCATCCGCAATTACATAGCCATTGGCCTGGTCGGAGAGGGTGATGGTGCTGGCTCCGTTCAGGTTGAAGGTGCCCAGCAGGTTAAAGGCACCGCCATTGGCCTGCTGGTTCACCGGCACCTGAGTCACACCTTGCGCATGGGTGATGGTGTAGGTGGCATTGGTCGCCCGGTTCGGGTTCGCCGTCCACTTCGCATACACCTCGTACTGCCCAGCCGCCGCGCTCGGCGTCCAGGTCGCCGTATTGAACGCTGGCGCTGTGGCATCCAACAGCCGTACTGCATCGGCAATCACATAGCCGTTCGCCTGATCCGTCAGGCTCACCTTGTGCCCCGAGCCCGGCGCCATGCTGAAGGTGCCTAACAGTACCCACGACCCGTTGCTCTGCTCCTGATCCACGGTGACCAGCGTGTCGCCGCCAGCATGGCTCACCGTGTATTTGGCATCCGTCGCCCGGTTCGGGTGTGCCGTCCAGCGTGCATAGACCTTGTAGCTGCCCGAGCTGGGGATGGTCGGGGTCCAGGTCGCCGTGCTCGGTGCCGCCCCGTCCGGCGTGAACTTGACCGCATCCGCGATCACATAGCCGTCGCCTTGGTCAGCCAGCACCACGGTGTTGCCGGTGCCGCTGTTAAGCGTGAAGGTGCCCAGTAACTGCCATGTCCCGCCATTGGCCTCTTGGTTCACCGTCACAGTCGTCGCACCACCCGCGTGGTTCACCGTATACACGGCATGGGTGCTGCGGTTGGGGTGCTGGGTCCAGCGGGCATAGACCTTGTAGCTGCCGGTGCTGGGGATGCTGGGCGTCCACGTAAACGAGTTGGCGCCACTGCCTGCAGCTTGCGCTTGATAGTTGCTGCCGAAGTAGCCACCGACCGAGGTCGATGCGCCCCAAGTGCCGGTGAAGCTGCCGGCGGTATTGTCGACGACGATAGCCGAGGGTTCCTCGCCATTGGCGCTGTGCACCTGATAGTTGCTGCCCAGATACCCGCCCACTGACGTGGAGGTGGGCCAGGTGCCGGTGACGGTGAAGCCGGCATCGGTGTTGTCCACCACGATGGCGCCAGGTGGGCTGCCGTTGGCTTCGTGCGTCTGATAGTTGGTGCCTTGGTAACCCGTGACGGAAGTCGATGCGGGCCAAGTGCCGGTCACCGAGAAGCCCGCGTCGGTGTTGTCAATGATGACGGGGGAGGCGGCGTGTACTACAACCGCATTGCAGATGAAGAATGCGCATAGAACATGAAGGACTGTGCGGCTAAGGGTGGGCATTGAGAAAGAGTAATTATAAGAAATGTTTTTATTTTTTTATTTTTGCAACCACGTTTGATTCTGTTATCGCATGCGACGCAGCGCGCGTCGAGTATTACGCCCATACGAACTGGTTTCTTTTCGGAATCACCGATAAATGCGAAACACTAAAGGCTTATTAAGATTGCATACAACCCAAGTCCAATAAATATCGCGACTATAATAATAGTGAGCACAGCAAGCCACCATCCAATTTGATTTTCAACACGACTGCGAGTCCCAAAAAGAATGTTAGAAAGTGATAAGTATTTTTGATGATCCCATGCTGAATTGCTTTTTGGTAAGGAAGCATTTTTTTCTCTCGCCCATCTTGCGATGCCTAGAAACAGTACCCCGAAGGCAACGATTGAAAGAACTAAGAGAATATCCTCCATGTTCATGAGCATCGTTTTAGATATAGGGTAACGGCGTCATTAATAGGGGGGTTAAGTAGCTCATACAACGCGATCCCTGCGCTTCCGTATCGACTCACTATTGTTCGATTGATAAGCGAGCCAAAGTAATAACCACCTACTCCGGCGGCTGATACCAAGCTGGCGGAAGTTGCTGCGGCAACTGTTAGATTGACAGCGACTGTGTATTGATAGGCGTTAAGAGCCGCAATCGCGGCGGCGGCGGCAATTTGCGGCTGTACGTAAGGCGCAAAATTTGTGAGTTGATTTAAAACGGCGGGAGGCAAATACGGTAGCAATGTATTTGGGGAAAATAAGCCACTGGGATCAGTGTTGATGAGGGGGTTCCCTGAAACATACGCATACGTATTTATCCCTCCCGCCAACCCAATCGGATCACTCTGCACATATCGTCCGGTACTTGCATCGTAGTCTCGGAAGTAGTTGTAATGGGTGTTGGTTTCCGAGTCGAAATACTGCCCTGGGAGCCTGAGGTTGCAGGTGAACTGCCCAGCACCTGCCGGGTTCTCGTTCGGCGCATTGTTGCCATAGGGGTCATCATTGTTCCACTGCCACACGGCCTGGCCAGTGTCGCTGGCAATCAGCCGTGGAGTGTCTAAGTGATCGGTGTGCACGAAGTACATCTTCGGCACCGTGGTCAGCGCAACCAGCTGAATCGCATCCGCGATGACGTAACCGTTAGCCTGATCGGAGAGGGTGACGGTGCTGCTGCCATTCAAGTTAAATGTGCCCAGCAGATTAAAAGCTCCGCCATTGGCTTGCTGGTTTACCGGCACCTGCGTGCTGCCTTGGGCATGGTTCACGGTGTAGGTCGCATTGGTGGCCCGATTCGCGTTTGCCGTCCACTTCGCATACACCTCGTATTGCCCAGCCGCCGCACTGGGTGCCCAAGTCGCTGTATTGAACTCCGGTGCCGTGGCTTCGAGCAGCCGCACCGCATCCGCAATCACATAGCCATTGGCCTGATCCGTCAGACTCACCTTGTGGCCACTGCCCGGCGCCATGCTGAAGGTGCCGAGTAACACCCACGACCCATTGCTCTGCTCCTGATCGACGGTGACGAGCGTGTCGCCCCCGGCGTGAGTCACTGTGTACTTGGCGTTGGTTGCCCGGTTCGGGTGTGCCGTCCAGCGCGCATAGACCTTGTAGCTGCCCGCGCTGGGGATGGTCGGGGTCCAAGTAGCCGTATTGGGCGCAGCGCCATCGGGCGCCACCTTGATGGCATCGGCAATCACATAGCCATCACCCTGGTCGGCCAGCACCACGGTGTTGCCGGTGCCGGCGTTGAGGGTAAAGGTACCGAGCAACTGCCACGTGCCGCCATTAGCCTCCTGGTTCACCGTCACGGTCGTGGAGCCACCCGCATGGTTCACCGTATACACGGCATGGGTGCTGCGGTTGGGGTGCTGGGTCCAGCGGGCATACACCTTGTAGCTGCCGGTGGAGGGGATATTAGGCGTCCAGGTGAAGCTGTTGGCGCCAGCCCCTGCGGCCTGTGCCTGATAGTTGCTGCCGAAGTAGCCACCGACTGAAGTCGAGACGCCCCAGGTGCCGGTGAAGCTGCCGGCCAGGTTATCGACGACGATGGCGGCGGGTTCCTCGCCATTGGCGCTGTGCACTTGGTAATTGGTACCGAGATACCCACCCACTGACGTGGAGGTGGGCCAAGTGCCGGTGACACTGAAGCCGGCGTCGGTGTTGTCCACCACGATGGCGCCGGGTGGGCTGCCGTTGGCTTCGTGGTTCTGGTAGTTGCTGCCCTGGTAACCCGTCACCGTGGTCGATGCCGGCCACGTGCCGATCACCGAGAAGCCGGCATCGGTGTTGTCAATGACGACGGGGGAGGAAGCTTGGGTCGATGCCGCGCCCAGCAGCAGGGCCGCAATGAGAAAGGTGGAAAAGTGATGGAAGAGTCGCACCGGTGAGTGGGTATATGAGTAATTGTTTTTATTTAACTATTTATATTTATTTTGCACAGAAACAGCGACTCTGATTTGTATGCAATTCAGAACGTGGTGATGCCGATGTGCAAGACGGATCGGTTCAACAGCATGGAGCGGCATGGTTGCAAGACCTGACCCCATGGCTTTCCTTCATAGTAGGCTATTGCCCCTTACTCCACGTGAAGCGGCAACTGTGGGCAAGTGTCCCTGCAGTGTCCAATGGAAAAAATGGACTCCAAACTGGGTTGAGGGTTGTTCTCAAAGCGCCGCGTGAAGCACATAAGTCAATTTCGCACCTAACCTAGAGATTAAATTCACGCCAATTTATGAATTTAATTGGCCGCCAATTTGTGAAAATACATCCGGCAGCGTCGGAAAATTCTCGGCAATAATAAAAAAACTAGTGTCTGAGCGAATTAAAAAATAATTGATTAATTTCCCGTTTTTGAGGTCAGGCAATCTGATTTTGGTTGGCTTGGATAGTTGTTTTAATGGGGTATTTATTTGGGTACCGATAATTGTCTTGATAATGAGAGTTTTCTCATCAATTGCAATTTCAGCGGCTTCTTTTATGAGAAACCTCAATTGATACGCGAATAGAACACAGATAAATACCGCCCAGATAAGAATTACAACTACTCCCCAAAAGTTAACCGGATTTGCAATTACATGGGGCAATCTGAGCCAGCCACTCGCAATCCAAAGTAAGAGAGCATGTGCCAAAGCTAAAGTGGCAATAATCACCAATTGAGATTTGCGATTGCTTCGCGTTTTATCAGATATCGTCATTTTGGGCACTGGCATTCATTAGATGGCTGTTGCGTTGCGAACCCTGCGCCAATTTGCAGGCCTGTCGATGGCACTGCGAGTGAAAGACGGCCTAAAAGGCCAGAAGAAATGACCCCTGTAGTTGCGAGGCTCCCCCACAGCCCTGTGAATCCTCCGGCAAGAGCAGAGGCTACTGTGCTTGCTGGGTTAATTTTAAAGCACGGATCTTCAATATTCTGAACCTGTCCAAGAAGATTTCCAATAGCTCCTGCGCCGGCACGGCTAATAACTACTCCCGCGATTGGGATCAGCGGCGCAACTGCGGTGGCTCCCGCGCCGACGACGCCTCCCCACACGATAGCAGTTGCAATTTGCCTATTGCTTGCGCCTACAGTGTTGGCCGCAACTCCTGCCGATACTGCGCCGACGATAGCTCCTATCACTATGTGGCCATACAATCCGCTTTCATCTGTGATAGATAGTGAATTGTTGTTTGCATATGCGTAAGTATTAATTCCCCCGAACAGCCCTATCAGATCGCTCTGAATATATCTTCCGGTGAGCGGATCATAATCCCGGAAGTAGTTGTAATGAGTGTTGGTTTCCGAGTCGAAGTACTGCCCCGGCAATCGCAGGTTGCAGGTGAACTGCCCAGCCCCTGCAGGGTTCTCGTTGGGTGCGTTGTTCCCATACGGGTCATCATTGTTCCACTGCCACACGGCTTGGCCGGTGTCACTGGCAATCAACCGGGGGGTGTTCAGGTGATCGGTGTGCACGAAGTACATCTTCGGCACGGTGGTCAGCGCAATCAGCTGAATCGCATCCGCCACCACATAGCCATTGGCATTGTCGGAGAGGGTGACGGTGCTGCTGCCGTTCAGGTTAAACGTCCCCAGCAGGTTAAAGGCACCACCATTGGCCTGCTGGTTCACCGGCACCTGGGTCACGCCTTGGGCATGGGTGATGGTGTAGGTGGCATTCGTCGCCCGAT
>JAKFUS010000014.1:23643-95155 GCA_021732605.1 Betaproteobacteria bacterium
GTGCTGCTGCCGTTCAGGTTAAACGTCCCCAGCAGGTTAAAGGCACCACCATTGGCCTGCTGGTTCACCGGCACCTGGGTCACGCCTTGGGCATGGGTGATGGTGTAGGTGGCATTCGTCGCCCGATTGCCGTTCGCCGTCCACTTCGCATACACCTCGTACTGCCCAGCCGCCGCGTTCGGCGTCCAGGTGGCGGTGTTGAACTCCGGCGCCGTGGCATCAAGCAGCCGGATGGCATCGGCAATCACATAGCCATTGGCCTGATCCGTGAGGCTCACCTTATGCCCACTGCCGGGCGCCATGCTGAAGGTGCCAAGTAAGACCCAAGAGCCGTTGTTCTGCTCCTGATCAATGGTGACGAGCGTGTCGCCCCCGGCGTGAGTCACCGTGTACTTGGCGTTGGTTGCCCGGTTCGGGTGCGCCGTCCAGCGCGCATAGACCTTGTAACTGCCCGAGCTGGGGATGGTCGGGGTCCAGGTCGCCGTGCTCGGCGCCGCCCCGTCCGGCGTGAACTTGATGGCATCGGCAATCACAAAGCCGTCACCCTGATCGACCAGCACCACGGTGTTGCCGCTGCCGGCATTGAGCGTAAAGGTGCCCAGCAACTGCCACGTCCCGCCATTGGCTTCCTGGTTCACCGTCACCGTGGTCGCACCACCGGCGTGGTTCACCGTATACACAGCATGGGTGCTGCGGTTGGGGTGCTGGGTCCAGCGGGCATACACCTTGTAACTGCCGGTGTTGGGGATGGCAGGGGTCCAGGTGAACGAGTTGGCACCGGCCCCTGCGGCCTGCGCCTGATAGTTGGTGCCGAAGTAGCCGCCGACCGAAGTGGAAGTGCCCCACGTGCCGGTGAAGGTGCCCGAGAGGTTATCGACGACGATGGCGGAGGGTTCCTCGCCATTGGCGCTGTGCACCTGATAGTTGCTGCCCAGAAACCCGCCCACCGAAGTGGAGGTGGGCCAGGTGCCGGTGACGGTGAAGCCGGCGTCCGTGTTGTCGACGACTATAGCCCCGGGCGGGCTGCCATTGGCTTCGTGGTTCTGGTAGTTGCTGCCTTGGTAACCCGTAACGGATGTCGATGCCGGCCAGGTGCCGATCACCGAGAAGCCGGCATCGGTGTTGTCAATGACGACGGGGGAGGCGGCCTGAGCCAATGTCGCGCCTAGCTGCAGGGCTGCAATGAGAACGATGGAAAAGTGATAGGAGATTCGCACTAAGAAGAAGATATATAAGTAATTGTTTTTATTGATATATTTACAATACTTATCTCAAGGAGAAATCTTCTCCGGTACTTTTGGTTTGCTATTGTTCTTTCTTTCGCGGAGTCGTTCCCTAATAAAGGGAATTAGCACGAACCATTGAAGGTATCCGACGATAACGAAAATTGCCCAAAGAAGGGTAATCGAAAGATAGTCGCTCTCGAGCGTAAGACCGAAGGCGGAATGGAGTCCAATTACCAAATAGCTCAACAGTGCTGCGACCAGAAATCCGAGAGGAAATGAAAGCACGAGCATCGCGTAAAACAGGAACTGCGCAATGTCCGGATTACTAGATTTCTCGAAATTGAACAACGTTACGCCTAGTACGAGGCATGCTAAGAACAACCAGATAGCCTTGAGCATAGTAATTCTCCTCATCGCGCCCTTTGACATTCTTTACGGCAATTCCGGAGAACGTCGTTCGACCACTTCTGACAGTTAGCACCCCCTGCGTTAATCAACGAGTACGCTGGACGATTGGGGTCAGCGATCGCTTTCAGGATGCATTGTTCAAGGCATTTGTCGTCGTTCGCCTTTCTTTCGCAAAGGTCCATGCGGTTATAAGGCAGAAAATCATTGCTGGGTTTTCCCGGTCCAAACGGAAGGCCAGTTTTCGTGTCCTGCCCACCGCATCTGGTAATGCCATCTGCTGTCACCACACAAAGGTACTGGTGGAAAAGTGGATTGATGGAGATATCTAGGCCAGTCTTCGCCGTGCTGTCTGGGCCCAAGAAGGAGAAAGCGTGTAGCGATTTCGTGCACATAAACGTGTCGAGACCGAGCGGGTCAGTTTTTTGCAAGGGGGCAGCTTCGCTGTAGTTGTAGGTATTAATTCCCCCTGCCAACCCAATCGGATCAGACTGCACATACCTGCCAGTGAGCGGATCATAGTCACGGAAGTAGTTGTAGTTGTTGTTAGTCTCCGAATCGAAGTATTGCCCCGGGAGCCGGAGGTTGCAGGTAAATTGCCCAGCCCCTGCCGGATTCTCATTCGGCGCATTGTTGCCATACGGGTCATCATTGTTCCACTGCCACACGGCCTGCCCGGTGTCGCTGGCAATGAGCCTTGGCGTGTTCAGGTGATCGGTGTGCACGAAGTACATCTTCGGCACGGTGGTCAGCGCAATCAGCTGAATCGCATCCGCCACCACATAGCCGTTGGCATTGTCCGTGAGCGTGACCGTGCTGCTGCCGTTCAGGTTAAACGTCCCCAGCAGGTTAAAGGCACCACCATTGGCCTGCTGGTTCACCGGCACCTGGGTCACGCCTTGGGCATGGGTGATGGTGTAGGTGGCATTCGTCGCCCGATTGCCGTTCGCCGTCCACTTCGCATACACCTCGTACTGCCCAGCCGCCGCGTTCGGCGTCCAGGTGGCGGTGTTGAACTCCGGCGCCGTGGCATCAAGCAGCCGGATGGCATCGGCAATCACATAGCCATTGGCCTGATCCGTGAGGCTCACCTTATGCCCACTGCCGGGCGCCATGCTGAAGGTGCCAAGTAAGACCCAAGAGCCGTTGTTCTGCTCCTGATCAATGGTGACGAGCGTGTCGCCCCCGGCGTGAGTCACCGTGTACTTGGCGTTGGTTGCCCGGTTCGGGTGCGCCGTCCAGCGCGCATAGACCTTGTAACTGCCCGAGCTGGGGATGGTCGGGGTCCAGGTCGCCGTGCTCGGCGCCGCCCCGTCCGGCGTGAACTTGATGGCATCGGCAATCACAAAGCCGTCACCCTGATCGACCAGCACCACGGTGTTGCCGCTGCCGGCATTGAGCGTAAAGGTGCCCAGCAACTGCCACGTCCCGCCATTGGCTTCCTGGTTCACCGTCACCGTGGTCGCACCACCGGCGTGGTTCACCGTATACACAGCATGGGTGCTGCGGTTGGGGTGCTGGGTCCAGCGGGCATACACCTTGTAACTGCCGGTGTTGGGGATGGCAGGGGTCCAGGTGAACGAGTTGGCACCGGCCCCTGCGGCCTGCGCCTGATAGTTGGTGCCGAAGTAGCCGCCGACCGAAGTGGAAGTGCCCCACGTGCCGGTGAAGGTGCCCGAGAGGTTATCGACGACGATGGCGGAGGGTTCCTCGCCATTGGCGCTGTGCACCTGATAGTTGCTGCCCAGAAACCCGCCCACCGAAGTGGAGGTGGGCCAGGTGCCGGTGACGGTGAAGCCGGCGTCCGTGTTGTCGACGACTATAGCCCCGGGCGGGCTGCCATTGGCTTCGTGGTTCTGGTAGTTGCTGCCTTGGTAACCCGTAACGGATGTCGATGCCGGCCAGGTGCCGATCACCGAGAAGCCGGCATCGGTGTTGTCAATGACGACGGGGGTGGCGGCTTGGGCCAGTAAGGCGGTGCCCAGCAGGGCGGCCGCCAGCAGGTGACGGGTGGTGGTCATGATCATGGGTTTGTGGTTGTTCATGTCCATCCCCCTTATTGGATGACCGCAACGGGGGTGTCCCCGAGATAGATGTATTCCCGCTGTGGGGTGCCACTACTACTGGTCTCCGAGATCAAGCGCCCCTGAGCGTCGTAGTGGTAGATCGTGTCACCCGCGGTATTGGTCTTCCTGATCCGCTGGCCGACGCTGTTCACCTGATAGGTGCTGGTGCCGCCGACGCCGGTGGTCTGCACCATGCGCCCACGGGTGTCGTAGGCGTAGGTGCGCGCGGTGTCCGCGGTCGCACTGCCGTTGGCATCGTGGGTGTAGCTGCGGTTGGTGGTGCCAGCAATGGTGGACAGCTTGTTGCTGCTACCACTGTAGGTATAGGTGTCGGTGTTGGCACCCACGGTCTTGGTCAACCGGTTGCCCGTGGCATCGAAGGTATAACCCTGGTTGGTGCTGGGTCCGGTGAAGCTCGTTAACCGGTCTAGCGTGTCGTAGCCATAGGTGTTGGTGTTGGTCGGGGTGCCGGTATCGGTCAGGGACGTAATGCGGCTCGCCGTGTCGTAGCCCACCGCAATCGACTGGGTGGCCAGGGTGTAGCTGGCGATCCGCCCATCCTGATCGAAGCCGCGGCTGTAGGTCTGGCCATTGCCGAAGGTGAAGCCAGCACTCGGGCCGAAGGGCCGGTAGGCGACACTGGAGACCACGGTTTGGGTCGCGCTGTCTTTGGTGGTGGCGACACTCTGGATGCGGCCGAGGGCATCGAGCGTGTAGTTCACGACCCGCCCACTGGGGTAGGTGACGCTGTTCATGCGACCGGCGCTGTCGTAGCCATAGGCTGTGACGTAGGGCACACCGTTAATGGTGCGCGTCTCATTGAGCAGCCGACCCTGGGGGTCATAGGCATAGGCGGTGACGCTGTTGGGTTCACTGATCTGCGTCAGCCGACCCTTGCCGTTGGTGCCCTGATCGTAGGTGTAGCTGTGGACCACACCCCCTTGGTAGGTGATGGAAGCCACCCGGTTTAGCACATCGTATGTATAGGTTGTGACCTGGCTCTTGGCATCCGTGCTGGTCAGCAGGTTGCCGGCGGCATCGTAGGTGTTGGCCGTGGTGCCGGTATCGGGCGAGACCTGCTGATTGAGGTTGTTAAGCCCGTCGTAGCTGTAACTGGTGACGAGGCTCCGGGGGTCAGTGACCGAGGTCAGCTGATCCACACCGTTGTAGCTATAGCCCACCACGCCGGAGAGCGGATTGGTCATCTGGGTCAGGCGATTGAGTGCATCGTAGGCATTGACGGTGACATCGGTGGTGCCGGCGAGCGGCCCGTCGATTTGCGTCACGTTGCCCTGGTTGTCGTAGGTGTAGGCGGTGGTCTGGCTGCTGGCACCGATCTCCTGTGTCAGGCGGTTCAGGCTGTTGTAGACCCGGCTGCGGGTCAGGGCCAAGGCATTGCTTGGATCAAACACCTGTTCCTGGGTACGGTTACCCATCAGATCGAGGGTGTAGACGATCTTGTTGCCGAGGTTATCGGTGATCTGGGTCAGCCGGTGGGCGGCATCGTAGGTGTAGCTCAGGAAGCTCGTGTCGGGCAGGATGACCTTGGTCAGTTGGCCGACGTTGTCATAGGTGTAGGAGGTCACTTCGCTGCCGACAGTGCGGGAGGTAAGGCGCTGTCGGGCATCGTAGACCAGGGTCGTCGTCAGTCCGTTGGGATCCACGATCGTCAACGGCTGGCCGTGGGCGTTGTAGTTGGTAATGCTGGTGGCGTGGCTGGCGGCGTTGGTGATGGTGGCGATCTGGCCGCGGCAACCGACTGCGCTGGCGCCAGCGCAGGTGGCGTTGTTGGCGTGATAAGTGTAGGTCGTGACATCTGCCACATCGGTGCGTGGGCCGTTTATGGTCAGCACCGAACCATTAGCGTTGTAGGTGTAAACCCAGACGCGCGAAATACCTGTTGTTATCGCACTTAAACCGGCTGATCCATCTATGTCAGTGGTGGCTTGTACGGTTTTGCTGCAGAGCACGCCGGGGACCAGGGTAATACCGTCGGTTTTGAGGCCGCACGAAGCGCCGCCATCGCCGTTGTAGACAAGGGTGGTTTTGCGCAGGGGTTCGGTGATGACGACAGGCAGACGAAAGACGCTGTGCCACTGGGTGTTTATGGTTCGAGTCGTTGGTGTTGGGGCGCCGGCGGCTGTCAAACCTTCAATTCGAGAAGTTTCCAAGTTACGAGCTAAATCATATGAGTAACTTGTTCGATTGCCATTCCAGTCGACTCTAAAGTCGGCCAGAGCATTTGAGCCGTAACCAGTTGTAGCAGCTCCGCCACAGTTTTCGCATGGAGGGTTAACGCTTACGTTTCTTGGAACATGGAGCAAAGTCTGAAATGTGTACGCCCTTGCTGTTCCCAAGGCATCCGTGACTGTAGTTGTTTTCGTGCTAGTCGAATTTAATGCGTAGCTAAGCGTTACGCGATTAGCACCACCAGCGTTTTCGGTTGCTATTGCAAGACCGGCATTATTGTAAGTAAAGGTGCTGGAGCGATTTCCTTTTTCATCAATGATGCCGGTTAATGCACGTGGAAAACTTACGCCGTTGGTGAATGCTGGCTCGTTATAAAGGTATTGGCGTGTTGTGCCGTCAGCATGAATAACTGACGTCAGATTATTATTTGAGTTATAGGTGTATTGAACACTGGTATCTCCAGGATTATTGACGCGTGTAACTCTGGATTTTTGGTCATATCCGAAAGTGATTTGGTGACCTTGTGAACTTGTTACGCTTACCAACAATCCGGAGGGGAGCGGGGTGCTTGTGCCCTCAATCACTCCCCCGGTAGGTAGTGATGAGCTGCCATCACTATAGGTAAGCGTTTGGGTTAAACCATTGCGACTGGAAATCTCAATAAGGCTTCCCGTTGCATTATATTTTTCTCGTTCTTCGCTATCGGCTTCTAAATATTCCCATCCAATATGATTGCCGCCGCCATCGGTTAACCGCAAAAGTTTATCGGCAATATCCGAGTCAGGTTTCCATTGTCCGGCAATTAGCTCAAAGAAAAGCACTTGACCACTATTTCGTATTACGAATGCGCTGTTGCTTCCCAGCCATTGAATGCGTCTATCAAATGAATGTCTCCAGCTGCGCCCCAGGCTGCCTGGTGGAGAAGAAGTCCCTATGCTGGAATAAAACCTTTTGAAAGGACTCAGGCCAACGTCCTTTGCTGTTCCGAGGTAGTCGATATCATCCTCGATTTTACAAGCCATCCCGGTGCTGGGGTTTATGGGGTTGCCAACAGCCCGCCCGCCCGCCATGCATCTTCCAACACTTTTATCGACACATGCTGAAGCAATTGCGTTCGTGATTTTTTCGCAAGTCCTACGGAGTCGGTCAGCTGTGTACGGGCCGACTTGAAATCCGCAAGGGCAGACAGTTTGGACTGTCACGGTTAAATTCGCAGATGATCCACTGGGAATTCCGTTGGAATACCCTTGGACTGGGCATCGCCAGGGAGCAAATTCAAGTGTGGCAGTTCCCGTGCTGAAAGTGAGATTAGGATTATTACCAATCAGTTGCGCGGATCTGCCCCCCACTATTTGATCACCAAGCCAAAAGCGGGCATCTTCAATTTCCGATGGGACTGGCCCCGTGCTGAGAGGGACGGTGAAGCAGGCCCCCGCAACCGCAGTGGTGGCTCCAGGATTGTTTTGTTGGTTATAAACATTTGCGCGCTGCACCCAGTCTGCAACTGCCGCGTCTGGCGTCATCCCGCTTCCCAGATACAAGCTCTGGCCGGAGTTTATATAGAAAATATATTGCGGCGCAGCTTGGCCGGCAGGAATGTTGGGGGGGGTTTGTGCGATAGACCAAGCGCAATGCAGAAATGTCATGCATGCAAAAATATAGGCCCGCCGCAGAAATTTTGAATTGAAGTTTTTCATCTAATGCACCTGTCGATAGTAAATTTTTTAGTTTTGTAAAAAACGTAATCGCACAAATTTTACTGGGCAGTTATTAAGGGGTAAATTGAGCGGTCTTATGACCGTTGTTGATAGCAAAAAGAGGGCGGCCGCAAAGAATTGCCAGGCGCGCTGCTATCGACAAGCTGTAAGATTTTTAATTTGTGATTCATTGAAACGCCCCCTTTATTGCATCGATTATCAGTCGCTGCTCGTTTCTATGATTCGACAGGCTTCGTAGTGATCTTGCGTGTTCTGTATTTATTTTTTAGATCAGAACATGAGGCGCTGTTGTGTTGAAGTATTACCAGCAAAAATTAAAGATGCAAGAAATAAAATCTACCATTTTGTTAAGTTTGACTTAATTATTTGAAATGACAGGGGAATATCTGCGTAAAAATTAAGCAGATGATGTTTGCATAACGATTGGTTGAATTGGTTGCCCATTTTGTGGTCAACATTTGCGAAAGCGAATATGATTTTTATTGCATGAGTACGGAATGGGCTTTCGCTTGCGGTGATCTGGCATCACAAAATCTACGGCCATTACTGGACCGAATGACTTAAGATGTTTGCTGCAAATTGCAACTACTTATCCAAAATCAAAAATAATGAGTCGCAGGAGTAGGGGACATGATCCGTTGCCGTATCCGAGGATTCACGCTGCTGGAGCTGCTCGTGGTGCTCGTCATCATTGGCCTGCTCGCCGGATATGTCGGGCCACGATACTTCTCTCAAATCGGTAAATCAGAGACAAAGATCGCTTATGCCCAGATCGAGGCATTCGACAAGGCGCTCTCCCAATATCGAATCGACGTAGGCCGTTTTCCCTCGACAGATCAGGGGCTTAATGCATTGGTGACCAAGCCGGTCAACGAGCCGAAGTGGGATGGGCCCTATCTCTCAAAGAGCGTCCCGATGGATCCTTGGGGCAAAGCGTATCTCTATCGCTATCCAGGGCAGAAGGCGGAATACGAGCTGTATTCTCTCGGTAAAGACGGCCAGCCCGGCGGTTCCGGCGATGCAACTGATGTGACCAACTGGAAGTAATGCGATGCGCTTCCGCGTCAAAGCCATGCGGGGAATATCGGAGGTCGCTGTCTTCCCAGTGGAGGCAGTGGACGAAGCCGATGCTCGTTTGCATGCGGAGCGGCAAGGGTATGCAGTCGTATCGGTCGGTCCCGACCGTGGCTTGGGACTGACGTTTTCGTCGAGAAAGCGCACACCGTTTCCTGTTATTCGCTTTACCCAAGAGTTGATCGCGCTCCTTAAGGCCGGTCTGACGCTGGTCGAGACAATCGAGATACTGCACCGCAAGGAAGCGCAGCCTGGACATAAGGGCATTATGGAAGCGATTCTCAAACGCTTGCGGCAGGGTGGACGTTTCTCACAAGCACTGGAGGCATTTCCGCTGGTATTTTCTCCGCTGTACGCGGCTACGGTGCGTGCCAGTGAGCGCACCGGCACGATTCGAGATGCGTTGGGCCGGTATGTTGATTACCAGGCGCAGGTGGAGCGGGTTCGCAGCAAGATCGTTTCCGCTTCGGTTTATCCGGCATTGCTGTTACTAGTTGGCGGGCTAGTTGCAATTTTCCTGTTGGGCTACGTGGTGCCCCGTTTCAGCCGCGTCTATCACGATCTGGGCGACAAGCTGCCCTTACTCTCTCAATGGTTGATGCAATGGGGGCAGGCCATCGATCATCATGGCGGATGGGTATTAGGTGGATTGTTTGCTGTAGCGGCTGCTGCGTATTACGTGGCGATGCAGCCGGGGGCGCGAACTCGGGCGCTGAATTTGCTGTGGCGGATTCCGATTCTGAAGCCCCAACGACGCACGTACGAACTGGCGCAGTTTTATCGGACGATGGGCATGCTGCTGCGTTCAGGTCTGCCACTGCTGACTGCCTTGGGAATGGCCAAGACACTGCTTTCGACTGATATGCAAGTCAATTTGGACCGAGTAGCCTTGCAGATCAAACAGGGCGGGGCGTTTGCTGAAGCCATGCAAGCCAATGATCTGACGACTGTCGTCGCACACAGCATGATGATGGTGGCAGAGCGCAGTGGGAACCTTGCGGAAATGCTCGATGTAGTGGCCAGTTTTCATGATGAGGAATTGGCGCGATGGGTGGACTGGTTCACACGGCTTTTTGAGCCGATTCTCATGGCTGTGATTGGTATCGTCATTGGGTTGATCGTGGTGTTTATGTATATGCCTATCTTTGAATTGGCCGAGGTGGTGCAGTGAATCCGCCAATCCAATCACCCGCTGCAGTTAAAAAACCGCTGTCGACCGAAGCTGTTGCGGCTGCGCGGAAGCTGGCCATGCAATCCGGGCGACGGATTCTGGAGATTCTGGAAACCGAATCGGGACTATCTCCGGCAGATTTTCTGAGCGAACTGGGTGCTGCGTTTGGTGTGCCAACACTGACAATGTCCGACCTGGAATCGCTCCAGCCAGCATTCGATGTGCTTCCGTTTTCGGAAGCGTTGCGCCGCGAGTGTCTGGTTGCTCGGGATGCTCAAGAAAATCTTTATGTCATCTACGCAGATCCCTTTGATCCTACCCACAAGGCCTGGATTGAGGAGCGGCTTTCACAGCAGTTCGGTTGGCGGCTTACGCACACCTCAGATCTCGCCACTTGGTTCAAGCAGCTTGAGCAATCCGTACGGGCTATGGAGAGTTTTACGGCGCCAGACAGTGTCGAATCTGATCGGCACCTGGATGTCGAGGTTATCTCTCTCAAGCATTTGGGTGAGTCTGATAGTCCGGTCATCAAATTCGTTAACTCAACTCTGTTCGACGCGCTCAAGTCTGATGCTAGCGATATCCACTTTGAGACGCATGGCGGCGGCATGGTTGTTAAGTATCGTCTCGACGGGGTGCTGGTGCCGGCGGGTAAGCTCTCCAGTCTGGACATGGCGGAACAGGTTGTTTCGCGGATCAAGGTCATGGCGGAGCTGGATATTTCAGAGCGTCGAGTGCCGCAGGATGGTCGCTTCAAGGCGTCGATAGACGAGCGGGCAGTGGATTTCCGGGTATCGATCATGCCGAGCGTATTTGGCGAAGATGCCGTGATCCGGATTCTGGATAAGCGAGCCCTGGTCAACCAGACCATGGAATTGCGGCTGGATGGGCTGGGCTTTGAGGGGGCGACAATCGGGGCTCTACGCAAGCTGGCCAAGGAAGCCTACGGCATGATGTTGGTCACGGGGCCGACCGGCAGCGGTAAAACCACCACGCTCTATGCATCGATCACCGAGATCAACGATGGTGAAGACAAGATCGTCACCATTGAAGATCCGGTTGAATATCAATTGCCCGGCGTGCTGCAGATTCCGGTCAATGAGAAAAAAGGTCTGACTTTTGCGCGAGGCCTCCGGTCCATCCTGCGTCATGACCCTGACAAGATCCTGGTGGGTGAAATTCGCGACTCGGAAACCGCGGAAATTGCCGTGCAGGCCGCACTTACAGGGCATCTGGTATTCACCACGGTTCACGCCAATAACGTATTCGATGTCATCGGCCGTTTCACGCATATGGGGGTAGATCCCTACAGCTTCGTTTCGGCGATGAACGGCATCGTCGCGCAGCGTCTGGTGCGCCTGATCTGCCCGCAATGTGTGACAAGCTATGAGCCAGATGCTGCGCTCCTCGCCGAGTCGGGGCTGGAGGACGTCGATGTCTCCGGATTCGAATTCCGTATCGGTAAGGGCTGTAGTCATTGCCGCGACACGGGCTACAAAGGAAGAAAGGCGATTGCCGAAGTCCTGCTTCTCAAAGAGGAGATTCGTGAGTTGATCATTGCCAGGGCGCCGGCAAGGAGTTTGCGTGAAGCTGCTGCTCGCAACGGCACCGTATTCCTGCGCGAAACAGCGCTGGCTTTGGTCCGGCGAGGTGAAACCACATTACAGGCGATCAATCGTGTCACCTTGGTCTGATCAGATTCGAATTGGCTTTTGCGCGGACCGGATCGTCTGGGTTCGGGCAAGCGGCGTGCTGCGCCGACGAGTGGTCGAGAAACTGGAAATCGAAGTGCCGGCGTCCAATGCGCAGCCGACCTGGGGTGGTGCGCTGGAGTTGCTCAAAGACAAACTTACGACTTCAATACCAAAACGGACGCGAGTTTCAATCGTGCTAGCCAACCGTTTGGTGCGTTATGTGGTGGTGCCATGGCATCCGGCGCTGATGAACCAATCCGAGCGCTTGATGCAAGCCAGGCACTGCTTCAAAGAAACCTACGGTGACATGGCGGCAGGCTGGGAGGTCGCCATGGACGATGGTGGCTACGGCCAGCCTTTTCTCGCGTCTGCCATTGATCAGCCGCTTCTGGTGGGGTTACGAGATGCATGCAAAGGATTGAACCTGCAATCCGTACAGCCTTATCTCACGTTGGCATATCGGCAGTTCAGGAAAACGCTTCAGCAGCAAAAAGCCAAGGTGACCTATTTTGGTGTGGTCGAGCCGAATGATCTTGGTTTGATTCGTATGAGCCCAACGGGTTTGGGCGGCGTTTTCAATCAGCGCGTCAGTGACGATTGGCGGCAAGCGCTCCGGGGCCTGTTGTTACAGGCAGCAACGGAAGGTGATGTTCACCCCGCGATATGCCTGCTTGCGTCAGGCAGGGATTCTGTGGAGACAACGGAAGGTGTCAAGGTAACGCGGCTCAGCCTGCCGGCGATGCTGGGTTATTCACCGCTTAGCGACGAGCGCATGTCCATGGGTGTGGTGGGGCTGGCATGACTCCCAAACTGCTACTCGAATACCAACAAAAACCACGTGCCAAATGGGTGGGCTGGGCATTGCTGGGGATCGCACTCATGTTGGTGATCGATGTTTCAGTCAGAAAAGACGAGGCAGAGGAGCAGCTCGCGGTTTGGAAGTCACCGCAGAAACAGGTTTCTTCAGCCGATGCCCGATCGACTGGCTCGACAACGGAAGACCAGATGCAGCAAGCGTTGGTGGTCGTTGAGCAATTGGCCTTGCCGTGGTCGCCTCTATTCAATGCCATCGAGCGGGCGCATACGGAGACGGTGGCCTTGCTTGCGGTGCAACCAGACGCACAACGACGCTCCGTAACCATTATCGGGGAAGCCAAGGGATACAACGATGTGCTGGCTTATGTGGCTCGCCTGCGTGAAGAGGCTCGGTTAAAGAACGTCTATCTGGTCGGTAACGAGGTGCGGGAGGATCAGCCGCAGCGGCCAGTGGCCTTTACCGTGTCGGCAGACTGGAGGTCGGTGCAATGAACCGGCTCCAGTGGACAGGTATACAGCTTGTTGAGCGCCTGGGTATCCCGGGCATTGCGGCAGTGGTGATTCTGGCCGTCGTTGTCGGATATTACCTGCGCGTTGTCCTGCCGCTGGAGCAACAGCTCATGGCGATGGGCAGCGAAATTGTCACGGTTTCGGATAAGCAGCAGCGGACTTCAGACCCTAAGTCGCAGATTGAGGATTTTCAGGCATTTTTCCGGGAGCGCGATCTGGAGGGGCAGCTCAAGGAATTGAATGAGGCCGGCACCGTAGCCGGGGTCGCGGTTAAGCGTATTGAATATCGAATGCTGGATGACCAGCGTGCCAAGCTGCGGCAATACCAGATCGTCATGCCGGTGACGAGCAGCTATCCCAATATTCGCAAATTCGTATCTGTGGCCCTGGCCAAAGTGCCGGCCATGTCGCTGGACCACATTGCTTTTCAGCGCAAGCGAGTGGGCGATTCAACGGTCGACGCTGAATTACGGTTTACGCTGTTTTTGGCGGATCCGGTATGACCATCACCAAGCAACAGCGCGGCATAGTCCTGGGGATTCTGCTCATGGCAACCTTGGCCGTGACAGCGGTATCGAGCAACGAGGCTGTGGATGACGGCGTAGTACGGCCAGTTGTTAAAACGGCGGATGTAGTTGGCAACGATAGCAAGCCGGTGAAGGTAACGCTTTCCAGGCTGGACTTAGGCCGAGTCAGCCGAGATGCGGAAGAAGTTGCAGTAGTGGATGTTTTTGCACCCAAGTCCTGGCTGCCCCCGCCACCTGTGGTTGCGCCAGTGGCTACGCAGCCGGTCGTGCCGGTCGCGCCGCCGGTACCGTTTCGTTATGTGGGGCAGCTGGAGGCGAGCGAGGGGAAAGTCACTATCTACTTGGCTCGGGGCGAAACGGTATATACGGTACGCGTCGGTGATGTATTAGATGAGCAGTATCGCCTAGATGCAATGGACAGCGGACAGATCACCCTGACTTATTTACCGATGAATCAGCAGCAAATGCTTGCGATTCCACCGAGGTAGTCCGACATGCAAAACAAAGTGGTAATAAGTCGAGTTGCTCAATCCTTGGTGCTGTTGGGGATTCTGGCTTTGGTTTCCTGTGCAAGGCAGCCAGATCCGCGGCAGCAGGAAGCGACGTCTTTGGTAAATAGCGGCAATTACGAGCAAGCAATTGCCAAACTGGAGGAGTTAGTTGCCGCGGCCCCGGAAGACAGCCGTTACCGACTGGATTTGGTCAATGCCAGATCCAAGTATGCCAATCGGTTGATTGCCACTGCAGACAGTGAACGGGTCGCTGGTCGATTGGGCGAATCGAAAAAATTCTACCTGAAGGCGCAAGAAATGGATCCGGGTTCGGCACGTATTCGGCAAGGATTCGAGGAAGTGCGCCGCGACGAACGGCATGCGGAGGTTCTCAAGGTTGCGCGGGCAACTTTTGAAAAAGGCGATCTGGACGGTGCGAGCGGGCGTGTGCAACCCGTTTTAGCTGAAAATCCGCTCAACATTCAGGCGCTGGAGTTAAAGGGGCAGATTGACGACAAGCGGGCGCGGGCACTCATGGCCTCGCCGCAACTGGAATCTGCGTTCCGGCAGCCGGTCAATCTGGAGTTTCGTGACGCCACAGTGCGCGTGGTATTTGATGCACTGTCCAGGTCGACGGGGATTAATTACATCCTCGACAAGGACATTCGGCCGGATCTTAAGACGACTATTTCCACCAAGGCATCTCCTTTGGAGGATGCGATTGATTTGATTCTGATGACCAATCAACTGGAAAAGAAAGTCCTCAATCAGAACACCATCCTTATTTACCCGGCGACTCAGCAGAAGCTGAAGGAGTATCAGGATCTGGTTGTGAAAGGCTTTTATTTGACCAGCGGCGACGTCAAGCAGGTGCAGACCGTCCTGAAAAGCATGCTGAAAATTCGTGAAGTCTCCATCGACGAGAAGCTTCGTTTGGTCGTGGTGCGGGATACGCCAGAAGCTGTGCGATTGGCAGAGAAATTAGTCGCCATGCACGATCTGGGTGACTCGGAGGTGATGCTGGAGTTGGAAGTGCTCGAAGTTCGTCGCAGCCGGTTACTGGATTTGGGAATTCAGTGGCCCGATCAGCTGACCCTGACTCCGCTGCCATCTAGCGGGACCACTCTGACCTTGAATGATTTGCGCAACATATCGTCCGACCGGATCGGTGCCAGCGTCGCCAGCACCATCGTCAATCTCAAGAAGCAGGATGGTGACGTAAATATATTGGCGAACCCTCGTATCCGTGCCAAGAATCGGGAAAAAGCACGGATTCTGATTGGAGAGCGGGTACCGGTGATTACCAGCAACGCTACGGCTACGGGGCTTATTTCTCAGAGCGTCCAATACCTTGATGTCGGTCTTAAGCTGGAGATCGAACCAGACATCCAGCTTGATCGTGAAGTGTCGATGAAGGTTTCGCTGGAGGTCAGCGCAATTACCCGGGAAATCACAACGTCCACTGGGTTATTGACCTACCAGATAGGCACGCGCAACGCAGCGACAACCTTGATGCTCAAGGACGGTGATACGCAGATTTTGGCGGGGCTGATCAATGATGAGGATCGCCGCACTGCCAATCGCATTCCTGGCTTGGGCGACATACCTTTAGTTGGCCGGCTTTTTGGCAGCCAGCGGGATGACAATCAGAAGACCGAGATCGTCTTATCCATCACACCAAGGCTGGTGCGGGGGCTGGCACGCCCTGAGGCGATGGCATCAGAGTTCTGGTCGGGAACCGAGAGCAAGCTCAGTACGAGACCAATATCACTGGGCATAGCCCCCTCTATCGCTGGCAAGCCAGGAGCCAGTCCTGTGGCTGGGGGCGCAGTCGATGCTGGCGCCGTGCAAGGTCTGTCACAGGCCCTGTTCTCCTGGAGGGGACCGGGGGCAGTTAAGGTAGGCGAAGAATTCAAGGTGGACCTGTTGGTGAAGTCGGATCGTCCGCTACGCAGCCTTCCGCTTCAGTTGAGCTTTGATCCGGCCACTCTGGAGGTGGTCCGGATCGAGGAGGGGGAGTTTTTCAAGAGTGGCGGCGTCACAACCAATTTCGCACACAACATCGATCAGACCAATGGTCGTGTGTTCATTGGGGTCAACCGGACAGGTGCCGAAGGTGCGCGTGGCGAAGGCGGGCTGGTCAGTGTGGTCTTCAAAAGTAAAATGGCCAAACCGAATTCGGAAATCCGCCTGATTGCTGCAACTCCGGTGACGTTTGGGACTGGAGCCGTAGCGGTGACCCTGCCTAAACCACAGGTCGTCAGCGTCAATCAGTAGGAGCAGCAGGATGAAGCGCCAACATTCATCCGGATTTACTTTCATCGAACTACTGGTGACTCTGGCGATCGTGGCTGTGTTGGCATCCATTGCCTATCCCATGGCGGAGCTTGCGCAGCGACGAGAGCGGGAACGGGAGCTTAAAGTAGCACTTCGGGAAATCAGGGCGGCACTGTCCGCTTATAAGCGGGCGGGCGACGAGGGGCGCATACCAAGGCGGGCTAATGAGTCAGGGTTTCCGCCCACCCTGCAGGTTCTCGTGGACGGCGTAGAGGATGCCAAAGACCCAGCTCGTAGCAAGATCTATTTCTTGCGTCGTATTCCCCGCGACCCGACAAACCCTGATGCAGGCGCGCCGGCACCAGCATCCTGGGGCAAGCGCAGCTATGCCAGCCCACTAGACAAGCCAGCAGAAGGGCTGGATGTATTTGATGTGTACTCCCGTAGTCCAGGTGTCGGACTGAACGACGTGCCATACCGGGAGTGGTGATGCGGCATACCCGGGCATTCACGCTGATTGAACTGCTGGTCGTGTTGGCGATCATCGCTACGTTGCTGAGCCTTGTCGCTCCGCGTTACTTCAAGAGTATCGACAGGGCAAAAGAAGCCGCATTGCAAGAGAACCTGTTTACGCTCCGGGATGCGCTCGACAAGTATCATGAAGACAAAGGACGATACCCAAATACCCTGGAGGACTTGGTCGCAGGACGCTACCTCAGAAAAGTACCGGTTGATCCCATTACCGAGAGCAGCGAGAGCTGGGTTACGGTTGCTCCGCCTGATGCCGCCAAGGGCGGAATATTCAACGTCAAAAGCGGGGCTACAGGGGTGGCGGCATCCGGAGTGCCTTTCGAGAAATTCTAATGGGCATCCGGCATCAACAAGGCTTTACCTATATCGCCCTGCTGATCATAGTCGCGGTGATGGGGGCTGGACTCGCATCCAAAGGTGTTGCCTGGCAAAACTCAGGACAGCGGGAAAAAGAAGCCGATCTCCTGTTTATTGGTGAGGAGTTCCGGGAAGCCATTGCATTGTATTACCTGCGTTCACCGGGTCAGGTGCAGGAATATCCCAAGTCTTTGGAAGATCTGACGGCGGACACACGCTTTGGTGGTACGCAGCGATATTTGAGAAAGGTCTATCGAGACCCAGTGACCGGTAAAGCTGAGTGGGGGCTAATATTGACACCCGCCGGCAGCATCATGGGGGTGCATAGCCTGTCACGGGAAGAGCCGATGAAGGCGGGAAATTTCAAGGTAGTAAATCGAGAATTTTCCAGAAGTAAGGCTTACGCAGACTGGAAGTTTGTATTTGTGCCCCCGGTTACACTACCCGCGCCAACAATCAGGCATATCGAGTCCAAACAATGAACGACGCCATCCAGGCCCTGCTGCACCCGAAATCCATCGCCGTCATTGGCGCCTCCTCCGACTTCAATAAAATCAACGGCCGCACGCTGAAAGCACTGGTCGACAAAAAATACGCTGGCCGCATCCTGCCGGTCAATCCCAAATACCAGACCTTGCTCGACCTGCCGTGTTATCCCGATGTGGCATCGATACCGGGCACCGTTGATCTCGCCGTCGTTGCGGTGCCGGCGAAACACGTGCCTGACACCTTGCGCGCGCTCGGCAAAAAAGGTGTGAAGGCCGCTGTGGTGTTCAGTTCCGGCTTCAGCGAAGTCGGCGGCGACGGCATCCGGCTCGAAGCCGAACTGAAAAAAGCCATCCAGGAGAGCGGGGTGCGCATCCTCGGCCCGAATTGCCTGGGACTGGTCAATGTCGCCGAAAACGTGATGGCCACCTTCAGCCAGTTTTCACTGGGGCCGACACCGGACGGTCCTGCTGCATTCGTCACACAGTCGGGCGCGTTGGGTACCGCCACTGCCGGCACGGCGCGCAAGCGCGGGCTGAACTTCGGTTATTTCGTCAACACCGGCAACGAAGTCGATGTGCAATTCGTCGACATCATGCGCGCGATCATCGCGGAAGACCGCATCAAGGTCGGCGCTGGTTATATCGAAGGTCTCAAGAACGGTCCGGGCCTGCTCGAAGTGGCCGAAGACGCATTGCAGCGTGCGAAACCCATCGTGCTGACCAAGGTCGGGCGCACAAAAGCGGGGGCCAAAGCGATTGCTTCGCACACCGGTTCACTCGCCGGTGAAGACGCCGTGTTCGATGGCGTGATTCGCCAGCGCGGTATCATCCGCGCCCGCAGTGATGAGCAACTACTTGATTTTGTTGATATATTTTCACAATGCGGATTGCCGGGCGGCAAGGGCATCGGCTTCATCACGCGATCCGGCGGTGCCGGCGCATTGATGGCCGATCGCGCCGAAGAAATCGGGCTGGATGTCGCCACCCTCAGCGCAGAAACCACCGACGCCCTGCGCAAAGTTGTGCCTGCGTTCGGTTCGACCAGTAATCCGGTGGACATCACTGCGCAAGGCCTGGTCAATCCGGCCCTGATGCGCGACAGCCTGAAAATCCTGCTGTCCGATCCCAAAGTCGATATCGCTGTGCTCTGGCTGTCGTTCACCGACAAGTACGCCGAAGTCACCGCGCAAAGTTTTATCGAAGCCAAAGCCCAGACCAGCAAACCGTTCATTGTCTGCTGGATGGGCATGCCGGACATTGCGGCGAAGCTGATGCGGGAAGGTGGTGTTCCCTTTCTGCGCAGCGCCGAGGCCGCAGTCGATGCCGCCGCTGCACTGGTGCGTTATGCCGAGGCGCGACGCAACTGGTTGAGCGACGCAACTGCCCGTGCGGCACTGCAATTGCCCAAGCCTGCGTTGCCTGCAGCAGCCGGTGCCGTCAGCAGCATGGAAGGACAGGCGCTGCTGCAATCCTTCGGCGTACCGACGGCCGCTGCAAAGCTGGCAAAAACCGCCGATGAAGCCGTAGCTGCTGCGAACGCATTGGGCTATCCGGTGGTGCTGAAAATTGAATCGCCGGACATTCTGCACAAGACCGAAGCCAAGGGTGTGGCACTGAATCTCGGCGATGAGGCTGCAGTACGCAGTGCATACGCCGCTCTGATTGCCAATGCCAAGCAGTACAAAGCCGATGCCCGCATCGCCGGCGTGCTGGTGCAGGCGATGGCCAAGGGTGATGTTGAGTTAGTCATCGGATTGAAGCGCGATGCGACCTTCGGGCCGGTGGTGATGGTCGGGCTGGGCGGGGTACTGATCGAAGTCTTCAAGGATGTGGTGTTCCGTGCCGCACCGGTCACTGAAGCCGAAGCGCTGCGCATGCTCGATGAACTCAAATGCAAAGTCATCCTCGACGGTGTGCGTGGCAAGCCGCCGGTCAACAAAAAAACGCTGGCACAGATGATCAGCGCAGTATCGCGCTTCGGCGCTGCCGCGGGACCACGACTCGCCGAACTCGATCTGAATCCGGTGCTGGCCGGGCCGCAGGGCGTTACCGCCGTCGACTGGCTGATGGTTCTGGAGTAAGTAGCTCTAAGGAGAACACCATGGATTTCACACTGCCCGAAGAACTGCGCATGCTGCGCGACACCGTCGCGCGTTTTGTACGCGAGGAACTGCTGCCGCTGGAGCGCGATGTCATCAAACGCGAAGCCGAGCGTGGCCTGACCGATGCGCCGCTGATTGATCCCGAAGTCGAAAAAGAACTGGGACGCAAAGCCAAAGACATCGGCCTCTATGGCATCGACGTGCCCGAGGAATACGGCGGGCAGAACCTTGGCATGCTGGCCAAGGCCGTGGTGATCGAGGAACTGAAAACCAGCATCGTGCCGTTTGTCTTGCCGCCGGACAGCCCGAACCTGTGGATGCTGCGCGAGACCTGCAAGGGTGACCAGATACAGAAATACCTGCTGCCCTACGCCAGCGGCGACAAAAAAAGTGCAATCGCCATTTCCGAGCCAGGTGCTGGCTCCGACCCCGCCGGCATGAAAACCCGCGCCGAATACAAAAATGGCAAATGGGTGCTCAACGGCCAGAAAATCTGGATCAGTCATGCCCGCCAGGCTGATTTCATGATTGTCATGGCCGTCACCGATCCAGCCAAGGGTTCGCGCGGCGGCATGACCGCGTTCCTGGTCGACAAAGGCACCAAGGGCCTGTCCATCCCGTCGGTATTCAACACCATGGGTGAACACGCGCCGTACGCGGTGTTCCTCGATAACGTCGAACTGTCCGATGCCCAGGTGCTGGGTGAAGTCGGCAACGGCTTCGGGCCGATGCAGAACCGGCTCGGTGTGCGGCGCATGGAAATCGCCTGTCGAGCGCTGGGTTACGCAAGGCGCTGCATGGACCTGATGCTGACCCAGGCTAATCAGCGCAAGACCTTCGGCGCCTTGCTTGCCGAACGGCAGCAGGTGCAATGGTGGCTTGCCGACAGTTGGCAGGAAATGGAAATGGTGCGCTGGATCACCTGGCGGCTGGCCTGGAAAATGGATCAAGGCGGTGCCGACTGGCGGCGCGATGCGTCCATGGTCAAGCTGCAGGGCAGCGAAATGATTGCGCGGGTGTCAGACCGTGCGATCCAGCTGCTAGGCGGCATGGGCGTGTCGAAAGACATGCCGCTGGAGTACATCGCACGGGCGGTGCGCGTACTGCGCATCTTCGAAGGCCCTAGCGAAGTGCATCGCTGGGTGATCGCGCGCGACTTGCTGCGCAACGGCATGCCTGCGGAATAAATCGAACAAAGTGCCAACAAAAACGGCGCAGAATCTCTGCGCCGTTTTCATAAAAATATCAATAAAAACAAATACTTAATCGATATCTCTCGATAAGCCTGTAATTCTCGCAGGCTTAGCGGGTCTCCACTTGCTGCAGCGGCTCGCTGACGGTGTTCTCCACCGTCGGGCGCACGCGTTTGACGCGCTTCGGCGCGCCATCGTCGGTAGCCGCTTGTGCCGCGGCCTGCTGACGTTCACTGCTGGTTTCGACCTGTTGCAGATCCGAAGGCCAGTCGAGTTTGAGTGCTGGCATCGGAGCAGGAGCAGGCACCGGTGCCGGCGTGGCGATGATGGGTTGCGGCGCGGGGGCGGTAACGACGGGCGCGGGTGCAACGGCAACCGGCTCCGGCGGCGTGTAAACCGTTTCCGGTTGCTGGAATACCGGTGCGGCTTCTTCCGGCGCAGCTGCTTCAGCCTTCTGCGCAAGAGCGCGCGCTGATTCCGGCATGGGCATATACGGCACCGAAGCGGCATCGCGCATCGGTGCGTCATGTTGCACCGATTCCTGCACGACTTCCGCGACTGGTGCGACCGCTGTGATTACTTCTTCTGCAACTTCCTCGTATGCGGTGTTGGCGCCGGGCACGGCGTTGGCGGTGTTCGGTTCCGGCACGAAGGGGGTACGCGGATACCAGACGCGGTCACCGCGCTGTTGCTGGCCCTGGCGTTCCTGCGCTTGCTCGCCACGCTCAGCACGATCGGCACCGCCGCGACGGCCACGACGACGACGGCTGCCGCCGCGTTCTTCGCCCTGCTGTTCGGCTGCGGGTGCACCATTGACCGCTGCGCCGTTGACGGCGATGGCGGCATCAACCTGCGGCATGTCCTGCGGAGCGGCCGGGGACTGCGCCGACGGGTCACGTTCCGGACGGTCGCGACGTTGCTGGTCGCGGCCTTGATCCCGTCCTTCATTACGGCCACGGCGTTGTTGTTGACCCTCGTTGCGGGTTTCGCTGCCGGCTTCGCGCTCTGGACGCTCGCCGCGTTGGCCGCCACGGCCACCACGGCCGCCGCGTTCACCGCCGCGGCCTGATCCGCCACGTTCGCCGCGCTCATTGCGTCCCGACTCATTGCGTCCCGATTCTCCACGCTGCGGGCGGCCGCCACGGCCGCGGTCCGCATTGCCGCCGCGCGCTGGCGGGCGTTGGCTGTTGCGCGAAGTTTCGGTGGTTGCGCTGGCTGCCGTTTCAGTGGCCGGCTTGCGGCGGAACCAGCCCATGATTTTGCCAATGATCGAATCCTCATCCGCAGCGGGCAGCGCGGTTGAAGTCGCTGCGCGCGCTGTGGCTGTCGCTACCGGTTCGGCACGCATCGGCGCAGGTTGCATCTGCATCGGCGTAATGCCTTTGACGGCAGCTTCCTGCTTGGGCGCTGCAGCTTCATCTTCGGCACCCGATTTGTCTTCTTCGCTGGGCAGCTGCACCATCTGGTAGCTGGGCGCCAGCGGTTCACTCTGGTTCAAGTCGTCGTGACGCATCCGCGCAAGGGTGTAGTTGGGCGTCTGCAGGTGAATATTCGGAATCAGCATCACGTTGACGCGATGGCGTGATTCAAGCAACTGCAGGTCAACGCGTTTTTCGTTGAGCAGGAAAGTCGCGACATCGACCGGCACCTGGGCATGCACCGCCGCGGTGTTGTCCTTCATCGCCTCTTCCTGAATGATGCGCAGGATGTGCAGCGCGGTCGATTCGGTGCCGCGGATGTGGCCGGTACCGTGGCAGCGCGGGCAGGCGCTGTGGTTCGATTCACCGAGCGAAGGGCGCAGCCGCTGGCGCGACAGCTCCATCAGGCCAAAGCGCGAAATCTTGCCGATCTGCACGCGGGCGCGATCGTATTTCAGCGCATCGCGCAGCCGGTTCTCGACTTCGCGCTGGTTGCGCTGCGATTCCATGTCGATGAAGTCGATGACCACCAGGCCGCCCAGGTCGCGCAGGCGTAATTGGCGCGCGGCTTCGTCGGCGGCTTCGAGGTTGGTGCGGAAAGCGGTTTCTTCGATGTCGGCGCCGCGGGTCGATCGCGCGGAGTTGACGTCGACGGAGACCAGCGCTTCGGTGTGGTCGATGACAATCGCGCCGCCGGAGGGCAGGTTGACCGAGCGCGAGAACGCGGACTCGATCTGGTGCTCGATCTGGAAGCGCGAGAACAGCGGCACGTCGTCGTGGTAGAGCTTGGCACGATCGACATAATTCGGCATCACGTGGCTCATGAACTGCACAGCCTGTTCATGGATCGACTGGGTGTCGATCAGGATTTCGCCGATTTCTTCGTGGAAGTAATCGCGGATGGCGCGGATGACCAGGCTCGATTCCTGGAAAATCAGGAACGCGCCATCCTGCTGGTGCGCGGCGCCTTCAATGGCGGCCCACAGCTGGAGCAGGTATTTCAGATCCCAGTTCAGTTCTTCGGCGCTGCGGCCGATGCCGGCGGTACGGGCAATCACGCTCATGCCGTTGGGCACGTCGAGCTGGGCTACCGTTTCCTTGAGCTCGGCGCGTTCTTCGCCTTCGATGCGGCGCGAGACACCGCCGCCGCGGGGATTGTTGGGCATCAGCACCAGGTAACGGCCGGCGAGACTGATGAAAGTGGTCAGCGCGGCGCCCTTGTTGCCGCGTTCGTCCTTGTCGACCTGGACGATGATTTCCTGGCGTTCGCGCAGCGCGTCCTGGATGCGCGCCTTGCTGACGTCGATGCCGGCCTTGAAGTAGGCGCGGGCGACTTCCTTGAAGGGGAGGAAGCCGTGGCGGTCATTGCCGTAATCGACAAAGGCGGCTTCGAGGCTGGGCTCGATGCGGGTTATGACGCCCTTGTAAATGTTGCTTTTGCGCTGCTCTTTACCGGCGGATTCGATGTCGAGATCGATCAGTTTCTGACCGTCGACGATGGCAACGCGCAGCTCTTCGGCCTGCGTTGCATTGAACAACATGCGCTTCATTTTCTTCTCCCGCGCTCAAGGATTTGCACGGGATGCACACTACGGCAGCCGCCCGCAGGCGGCGGACTCAAATTATTTCAGTCGATTGACAGCTACATGAATCGATCGTGATCAGTGTCCTGATTATGCAATGTGTCTTGCAGGGAGTTGCGTAAGATGCGGCGCAAAATACGGCGCAAAATGATCGCAAATCCGGGAATTCAAACAGTGCCTTGAGCGCGTAAATCATCTAATATCGCTACTTCCGTCGGTGAGCGACTTTAACCCTGTATTTTTCGCTAGCCTTTCGCCAACTTCTTCGCTAACGCCTTCGCAAACTTTATTGCAGCCCCAGCAGTTTGCCGTGGCACATGCAACAGTCCAGTCGCCGCATTCGCGTCATCCAGGCATCTATTGCAGAGCGCACCAGTCTCGGAATTCCGCCGCGTCGGGCTCATGCCCATGATGCCGGTTTCGGCATCCGCGTCGTCCGTTAGGTGGAGCGCTGTCAAGAAGTATAAGTAAATGAACAAGTTAAGTAAAGATTCCACATTACGACACGTATTGCGGCAACCCGTTGGCGAGGACGACGCCGGCCAGCGCATCGACAACTACTTGATGCGACGGCTGAAAGGGGTGCCGAAAAGCCATGTTTACCGGATCCTGCGCAGCGGGGAGGTCCGGGTCAACAGCGGCCGGATCGGCCCGGACTACCGGCTGCAGGCCGGTGACCTGCTGCGCATCCCGCCAATACGAACGGCGGAGCCCGCCGCCGTCCGGCCCATGCCCAAAAACGCGTTCACCCCCGTCATCCTGTTTGAGGATGAGGCCCTGCTGGTTATCGACAAGCCCTGCGGGCTGGCGGTGCATGGCGGCAGCGGACTCAGCTTCGGGGTGATCGAAGCGCTGCGCCAGGGCCGCCCCGACAGCAAATTTCTCGAACTGGTGCACCGCATCGACCGCGATACGTCCGGCGTGCTGATGCTGGCGAAAAAACGCGCGGCGCTGGTGGAGCTGCACCGCCAGTTGCAGGCCGGGGAGGTCGAGAAGCGCTATCGCGTGCTGGTCAAAGGCCTGTGGACCGAACGCAAGCGGGTGGTCGATCTGCCGCTGGAAAAACATGTGCGTTCGTCGGGCGAGCGGCGGGTCAACGTCGGCGCCGATGGCGACCATGCAATCACGATTTTTCGACTGGAACGGCGCGTCGGCCCGTACAGCCTGCTCGATGCCGAGCTGAAAACCGGGCGCACCCATCAGATCCGTGTGCATCTGGCACACCTGGGTTTTCCGATACTCGGCGACGACAAGTACGGTGACTTCACGCTGAACAAAACGCTGCCAAAGCAGGGACTGAAACGCATGTTCCTGCATTCCTGGCGCATCGTCGTCCGCCATCCGCTGAGCCGTGAGCGGGTGACGTTCGAGGCGCCACTGCCGGAAGAATTGCGCAGTTTTGTTGAAATCACCTAAAAAACCAAAAAACATGTCCCGGCAGTTTGAGTTACTGGTGTTCGACTGGGACGGCACGCTGATGGACTCAGCGGCCGCCATTTCCGAATCGCTGCAGACGGCCTGCACCGATCTGGGATTGCCGGTGCCGAGCAGAGAGAAGGCGCGCTATGTGATCGGGCTGGGGCTGACGGATGCGCTGGCCTATGTACTGCCGGAATTGCCGGAAGCGGATTACCCGCGGGTATTGGAACGTTTTAGGGTGCATTTCCTGCGTCGTGATGCAGGAACGACCTTGTTTTCCGGCGCGGCGGAGATGATCCGTGAATTGCGCGACAGCGGATTCCTGCTGGCGGTTGCTACCGGCAAAAGCCGTCGCGGGCTGGATCGCGCACTAAAGGAAACCGGATTGCAGGGTTGTTTTGATGCGACGCGTTGCGCTGATGAGGGGTTTTCAAAACCGCATCCGGGCATGCTGGAAGCGGTGATGGACAGGCTGGCTACGCCGCCTGCGGCGACGCTAATGATCGGTGACACCACGCACGACCTGGAGATGGCGAAAGCTGCCGGTGTGGCCGCAGTTGCCGTAACCTATGGGGCGCATGAGCGCGCGGCGCTCATCGCCTGCAGGCCGCTGGCGATGGTGGATGAATTGCAGGGCTTGCGTCGCTGGTTAATGCAATAGCAATACGGCAATACGCGAAAACAGAGCAGCCTTGAATGGCTGTAGCCACAGTACCAAAATCGTTGTAATTTATTGATTTTAAAAGGAATTATATGTCAAATCAGCAGCCGGATGACCCGCAATGGGAGCGTGGCGTGTTGGAAAAAGTGGCACTCGCAGCGATTCAGGAGCAGCGCCGCTCCCGACAGTGGGGCATGTTTTTCAAAATGATGGTACTGCTATACCTGATTGCGCTGCTGTTCATCGGCATGGGCTGGTACAGCAAAAACGATGCAACAAAAGGCAGCCATACCGCGTTGGTTGATATCAACGGCGTCATCGCCCCCGGCAGTCAGGCAAGTGCCGACAAAATCATGGCCGGCATGCAGGCTGCATTCAAGGATAAAAACACCAAGGGTGTGATCCTGCGCATCAACAGCCCCGGCGGCAGCCCGGTGCAGGCCGGTTACATCTACGATGAAATCAAGCGCCTGCGCGCAAAGCATCCAGAAATTCCGCTGTATGCTGTGGTCGAGGATATCTGCGCCTCCGGCGGTTATTACATAGCCGCCGCCGCTGACAAAATCTACGTCGATAAGGCGAGCATTATCGGCTCCATTGGCGTGCTGATGGACGGTTTCGGATTTACCGGCACCATGGAAAAACTCGGCGTCGAACGCCGTCTGCTGGCCGCCGGAAAGAACAAGGGCTTTCTGGATCCGTTCTCACCGATTCAGGCGGAACATACCGCTCATGCCGCGACCATGCTCGACGACATTCACCAGCAGTTCATCGCGGTGGTGCGCCAGGGACGCGGCAAAAGACTCAAGGAAACTCCGGAGATGTTTTCAGGTCTGTTGTGGGTCGGGAAGAAAAGCATCGACCTCGGCCTCGCCGATGCACTGGGCAGCCTGGAATATGTCGCACGCGAAGTGATCAAGGCCGAAGACATCGTCGATTACACGCAGCAGGAGAATATCGCCGAGCGTTTTGCGCGGCGTTTTGGTGCGGCCAGTGCCGAAACCCTGCTGAAATTCAGCGGTTTGGGTAGCTTTAATATCAGGTAAGTGCGATCAGGTAGCGCGGCGGCTACCCTTGGGACAATAAAGCAGGAACACCGACGGGCGTTTATCCAGCTCCGGGATGTTCCTGCGCCAGTCGGCGATGCTGCGGGTCATGATCTGTTCGCCGGGCTGGGTGATGTCGGTGGCGATGCAGAGCAGGGTCTGCGGTGAACATTCGGCGAGCACGGCCTGCAGCATGGCGTCATTGCGATACGGCGTCTCGATGAAAATCTGCGTGGCGTCATCCTGCCGTGAACGTTGCTCCAGGTCGCGCACATGCCAGGCGCGCCGGGTTTTTTCAATGGGCAAGTAACCGTTAAAAGCAAAATTCTGGCCGTTGAGACCTGAAGCCATCAGCGCCAGCAGGATGGATGATGGCCCGATCAGCGGTTCGACACGGATTCCGGCTGCGTGTGCTGCGCGCACCAGCAGTGCCCCGGGATCCGCAACCGCCGGACAACCAGCTTCCGATACCAGCGCCACATCGATGCCGGCCTGCAGTGGCGCCAGCAGTAGAGGGATGGTCGCGGCCGGTGTGTCCTTGTTGAGTTCACTGATGGTTGCGGTATTGATCGGACGCGGGTACTCAACGAGCTTGAGGAAGGCGCGCGCGGATTTCGGATTTTCGGCGATGAAATAGGTCAGCCGGTGCGCGACTGCGCGTGAACCCGCCGGCAGTACGCTGTCGAGCGCGCTATCGCCCAAACCGGTCGGCAGCAGATAAAGAATGCCGCTGGAGGTCTTTGCAGTCATGGAATTTGCACGCCTTCTTTTTGCAGCATGGTAACGAGGGCAATCAGAGGCAGGCCGATCAGCGCCGTGGGGTCACTGCTTTCAAGCTGCTCTACCAGAGCAATGCCCAGCGCTTCGATCTTGGCACTGCCGGCGCAATCATACGGTTGATCCTGTTGCAGATAACGTTCGATCTGTCCGGTGTCCAGATTTCGGAAGCGCATGGTGGTCGGCACATTGACCAGTTGCACGGCATTGGTTTTGCTATTGAGCAGACATAGCGCGGTATGGAAAACCACCGTCTTTCCGCTCATGGCCTGTAATTGCAGTGCTGCTGCGGCATGGGTGCCGGGTTTACCGATTGTTTGATCATCGAGAACTGCAACCTGGTCAGATCCGATGATCAGCGCAGCCGGCTCGCGTTCGGCAATTTTTCGCGCCTTGGCCTGTGCCAGCCGCAATGCAGTGGCAGCGGGGGCCTCTGACGGCAACGCACCTTCGTCAATATCCGGGGCGGCTGTATGGCAATCAAGGCCGAGGCGGGCAATCAGCGCCTTGCGGTAAGTCGACGATGAAGCCAGTACGATGCGCGACGATGTCGTCATGCGGGCATCAACTGCTGAGCGTAAGTGCCTGAATGGGCGGGTGTTACACCGATTGCAGCGATTGCCGGAGTGGTGGCAGGCTGATCCAAAGGGATATTGCTAAGTACTTGGCTGAACAGGGAATTTGGCATGACACATTTTGACAGCGAGAGCCGAAAATACTATCATGCGCCGCTTATGTCCGGGCCTGCCGCTGTTCATCGCCTTGAGGATCCGTTTGCATTTGCGCATGCCGCGGGTGTGCACTGCGGACAGGCGGCGCTTGCCGCGATGCCGCGTCTGCAGGATCGACTGGCTGGCGATGCGGTTACAGTGGCTTATGTGGTGCGCGGGAAACTGGATCAGCGCCAGCGGCCGTTACTGGAACTGGAAATTACCGGTAATCCCAGTTTGCGCTGCGGCCGTTGTCTGGCGCCGCTGGATTTTGCCTTGCAGCTGCAATCCAGGGTACTGCTGATGCACCCCGGCACAGCACTGCCGGAAGACGATGCTGATCCCGAGTCGCCGGAATGGCTGGAAGCGGGGCAGGAACTGGATTTGCTGGAGCTGGTTGAAGACGAAATATTGCTGAGCCTGCCATTATCGGTACGGCATGACGAAGGAAATTGCAGTGATGGCGGTGGCACAGGCCGGACCAGCGGACGAGATAATCCGTTTTCCAAGCTGGCCACGCTGCTGGGCCCTAAATAACGGCACTAACAAGCAGTAAACGAAACGAATACAGATTACTTTTTTCAGGAGATCACCATGGCTGTCCAACAAAACAAAAAGTCACCATCCAAGCGGGGAATGCATCGCTCCCACGACGCGCTCACCGCACCGGCACTTGCCGTCGAACCGACCTCCGGCGAAGCGCATCTGCGCCATCACATCAGCCCCAACGGCTACTACCGCGGCAAAAAAATCATCAAAGCCAAAGGCGAGTAATCTGCCTTTGCGGGACGACTGGCTCCGACGAGTATTAATAAACGGAGCCTGAAGAGGAGGATCCCATGACGGATGTGACCGTTGCCATCGATTGCATGGGCGGCGACCACGGCGTGCGCGTGACTGTGCCCGCCGCGGTCAAGTGGTCGCGTCGCGATCCGCACTGCAACTTTGTTCTGGTTGGCCTGCAGGATCAGATCCTGGCTGAATTGCAGCGTGCCGGCGTCACTGCCGGTGACCGGCTGCGGGTGCATCACGCCACCGAAGTGGTGACCATGGACGAGCCGCCGGCCAATGCGCTGCGCGGCAAAAAAAATTCTTCGATGCGCGTCGCCATCGACCTCGTCAAGAGCGGTGATGCGCAGGCCTGCGTCAGCGCCGGCAATACCGGCGCGCTGATGGCCATTTCGCGGTTTGTGCTGAAGACCTTGCCCGGCATCGACCGTCCGGCCATAGCCACCATGCTGCCCACTTTAAAAGGGCACACCCATATTCTCGATCTCGGCGCCAATGTCGATTGCACTGCAGAACACCTGCTGCAATTCGCCATCATGGGTTCAGAGCTTGTGGCTTCGGTCGAGCACAAAGCGCGGCCGACGGTGGGGTTGCTGAACATCGGCGAGGAAGACATCAAGGGCAACGAAGTGGTCAAAGAGGCTGCAGCGCTGTTGCGTGCCAGTGACCTCAATTTTTACGGCAACGTCGAAGACATCTATCAAGGCGCGACTGATGTCGTAGTCTGCGATGGTTTTGTCGGCAATGTCGCATTAAAAACCACTGAAGGTCTGGCGCAGATGCTCGGTACTTATCTGCGCGAGGAATTCGGCCGTAACATTCTCACAAAGCTGCTGGGCGTGGTGTCGATGCCGGTGATCAAGGCGTTCAAGAAACGCGTAGATCATCGCCGCTACAATGGCGCGAGTCTGCTCGGTCTGCGTGGCATCGTCATCAAAAGCCACGGCTCTGCGGATGCGTTTGCCTTCGGGTTCGCCATTGAGCACGCCATCAATGAAGTCCGCACCGGCGTACTGACGCATATCAGCGAACGCATGGCGGCACTGGAGCAGAAAGTCCAAACGGCATGACGGTTATCCATACCCGCATCATCGGCACCGGCAGTTATCTGCCGGAAAAAATCCTCACCAACTCAGACCTGGCAGGTCTGGTCGATACCTCCGATGAATGGATACAGCAGCGCACCGGCATCCGCCAGCGCCACATTGCGGCGGACCATGAAACCACCAGCGATCTGGCACTGAAAGCCACGCAGCGCGCGCTGGAGATGGCCGGCATCACACCGGACAAGCTCGACCTGATTATTGTCGCCACAACCACGCCGGACATGGTGTTCCCGAGCACCGCCTGCCTGTTGCAGGCGAAACTCGGCGTCAAGGGCATGCCGGCATTCGACGTGCAGGCCGTGTGCAGCGGTTTTGTCTATGCACTGGCCACCGCAGACCAGTTCATGCGTTCAGGACAGTACGAACACATCCTCGTCGTCGGCGCCGAAATCTATTCGCGCATACTCGACTGGCAGGATCGCGGCACCTGCGTGCTGTTCGGCGACGGCGCGGGCGCCGTTGTACTCAAGCGCAGCACCGATCCCGGCATCCTCGCCGCGCGCCTGCATGCCGACGGCAGCCATGCGGATATCCTGTCGGTACCGGGCACTGTGTGCGGCGGCAAAGTCAGCGGGCGGCCGCTGCTGCAGATGGACGGCACGGCAGTATTCAAATTTGCGGTGAAGGTATTGGAAGAAGTCGCACTCGAAACCCTGACCGCTGCCGGACTGCAAACGTCCGACATCGACTGGCTGATTCCGCACCAGGCGAATATCCGCATCATCCAGTCGACTGCAAAAAAACTCGGACTGTCGATGGAGCGGGTGATTGCGACGGTGGATCGCCATGCCAATACCTCAGCGGCTTCGGTGCCGCTGGCGCTGGACGAAGCGGTGCGTGACGGACGCATCAAACCGGGGCAGCATGTGATGCTGGAAGGGGTCGGTGGCGGATTCACCTGGGGCGCAGTGTTAATTAAGTGGTAAGCAAGTGGTAAGGATTATTTAAAACATGAAACTGGCATTGGTATTTCCGGGGCAGGGCTCGCAGGCCGTTGGCATGATGCAGGGCTTTGCCGACAGCAAAATTGTGCGCGATACCTTCGCCGAAGCTTCGGCCGCTCTGGGCCAGGACTTGTGGCAGTTGGTCGCGACGGGACCCTCCGAAGAATTAAGTGCGACGGTAAACACCCAGCCGGTGATGTTGACCGCCGCCTATGCGATGTACCGCGCCTGGCAGGAGGCGGGCGGGCCGGCGCCCGCCGTAGTCGCCGGACACAGCCTCGGTGAATATACGGCGCTGGTGGCCTCGGGCGTATTGGCGTTTGCCGATGCCGTGCCGCTGGTGCGCTTCCGCGCGCTGGCCATGCAGGAAGCGGTGCCGGTGGGTACTGGTGCCATGGCGGCGATACTCGGCCTTGATGATGATGCGGTGCGCGCGGCGTGCGCCGAAGCGGCGCAGGGTGAAGTTGTCGAGCCGGTTAATTTCAATGCGCCAAGCCAAGTCGTGATCGCCGGACACAAAGCCGCGGTCGAACGCGGTGCCGAGTCAGCGAAAGCGCGCGGCGCCAAACGCGCGGTGATGCTGCCGGTCAGTGCGCCGTTTCATTCGTCTCTGCTGAAACCCGCTGCAGTCCGTTTACGGGAACGCATGCAGTCCGTGACTTTCCATGCTCCACAGATCGCAATCATCAATAACGTTGACGTGGCGATGGTGAGTGACCCCGCGCAGATCAAGGATGCCCTGGCGCGTCAGGCCAGCAATCCCGTACGCTGGGTCGAAACCGTGCGCGCGTTCGCCGCGCAGGGTGTAACGCATGTGGTGGAATGCGGTCCAGGCAAGGTGCTGGCCGGCCTGACCAAACGCATTGAAGGCAGTCTGCTGGGATACGCCGTTACTGATCCGGCATCGCTGCAGCAAACCATGGAGGCGCTGCGATGAGTACATTGAAGGGCAAGATTGCCTTGGTCACCGGCGCGTCGCGCGGCATCGGGCAATGCATTGCGCTGGCACTGGGTGCTGCGGGTGCCACGGTTGCCGGCACGGCGACCACAGCTGCGGGTGCTGAAGGCATTACCAAAGAACTGGCCGCCGCGGGTATTACCGGCGCCGGTTATGCGATGGAAGTCAACGATCCGGCTCAGGTGGATGCCGCACTGAAGGCGATCCAGCAGCAATGGGGTGAGGTCGGCATTCTGGTCAACAATGCCGGGGTGACCCGCGACAACCTGCTGATGCGGATGAAGGACGAGGAATGGGACATGATCATGTCGACCAACCTCAAATCGGTTTACCGTTTGTCCAAAGCCGTGATGCGCAGCATGATGAAGGCGCGTACAGGACGCATCATCAACGTGACTTCGGTGGTCGGCGCCATGGGTAATGCCGGCCAGAGCAACTATGCCGCGGCCAAGGCTGGTGTCGAAGGTTTTTCCCGGGCGCTGGCGCGGGAAGTCGGCAGCCGCAATATCACCGTGAATTGCGTGGCCCCCGGCTTCATTGATACCGACATGACGCGGGCACTCAATGGGGCGCAGCGGGAGGGCCTGGTCGGGCAAATCCCGCTGGGACGTCTCGGCACGGTGGCTGATGTTGCCGGTGCGGTGGCTTATCTGGCGTCTGACGCTGCCTCTTATGTGACCGGTTGTACATTGCATGTGAACGGCGGCATGCATATGGGCTAGAATGCGCGGCAGCCTGCGCAATGCAGACGCCTCAAGCAGGAGTTAAGATATTGTTTTTAAAGGTTTTTTTAAATCAGGTTTGTGGTAAAATTCACGCTTTTACGGGATCATCCTGCGGCTCTGCCGGGGTTATGGACCGATCCAAACATCATCACGCAATTCGAAAGGGGACTTAGATGGAGAATATCGAGCAACGCGTTAAAAAAATTGTTGCCGAGCAACTGGGCGTCAACGAGGCTGACGTCAAGAACGAGTCATCCTTCGTCAACGACCTCGGCGCCGACTCGCTGGATACCGTCGAGCTGGTAATGGCGCTGGAGGAGGAATTCGAGACCGAAATCCCCGATGATGAAGCCGAAAAAATCACCACGGTGCAGCAGGCTTCTGACTACATCAAGTCGCATATGAAGGCGTAATCTGTAAGTTTAAGTGCGGCGGAAGATTTTCCCTTCCGCTGCCGTCAATCTCACAGCCTAGGGAGCGCGACCGCGCTCCCTCCGCATTTAAAACATGCCGCGTCCAACCAACCGCAGAGTCGTCGTGACCGGACTGGGGATCATTTCCCCGGTCGGCATCGGCCTGACCGATTCCTGGTCGAATATCACCGCCGGCAAATCCGGCATCACCAGGATCACGCGTTTTGATGCCTCCGGGTACACCGCGCAGATTGCCGGCGAGGTCAAAGGGTTTGACCCGGCCCAATATCTGCCGGTGAAGGAAGCGCGGCGGTTCGATACGTTCATTCACTACGGGCTGGCGGCCGGCATCGACGCCATCAAGGACGCCGGCCTGGATCTCGACAAACTCAACCGTGAAATGATCGGCGTCTGCATCGGTTCCGGCATCGGCGGTCTGCCGCTGATCGAGGACACGCACAACGCATTGCTGGCAGGCGGACCGCGCAAGATTTCACCGTTTTTTGTGCCGGGCTCGATCATCAACATGATCTCCGGTCAGCTGTCGATCATGTACGGATTGCAGGGGCCGAACATTGCCGTGGTCACTGCCTGCACGACCGCCAATCACAGCATCGGTGAAGCCGGCCGGCTGATCGAATACGGCGATGCCGACATCATGATCGCCGGCGGTGCTGAATCCACCGTATCCCCGCTGGGCATCGGCGGTTTCTGTGCTGCCCGCGCTTTGTCATCGCGCAATGACGATCCGACCGCAGCCAGCCGACCCTGGGACAAGGATCGTGACGGTTTTGTGCTGGGCGAGGGCGCCGGTGTGCTGGTACTCGAGGAATATGAACACGCCAAAAAACGCGGCGCGCGGATTTACTGTGAACTGGCGGGTTATGGACTGAGCGCCGACGCCCATCACATCACCGCGCCCTGCGAAGACGGTGCCGGTGCAGTGCGCTGCATGAACGGCGCATTGCGCAACGCCGGCCTTAACCACGACCAGGTCGATTACATCAATGCCCACGGCACGTCGACGCCGTTGGGTGATATTGCCGAAACCATTGCGGTCAAAAACTGCTTTGGCGCGCATGCCAAAAAACTGGCGGTCAGCTCTACCAAGTCGATGACCGGCCATCTTCTGGGCGCGGCCGGCGGCATCGAAGCGGTATTTTCAGTGCTGGCCATCCGTGACCAGGTCGCACCGCCGACCATCAACCTGGTCAACCAGGATCCGCTGTGCGATCTGGATTACGTACCGAACACCGCACGTCCGATGAAAATCGATGTCGCACTTTCCAACTCCTTCGGGTTCGGCGGCACCAACGGCAGTCTGGTGTTCCGAAGGATCTGAATTTCCAATCCGGCATTTCGCCGGTTGATGCAGCGGAAGCAACGGGCGAAAGCGACGGCATGCCGATGATACTGGTCGATGGTTTGCCGGCAAATGCCGTTCTCGCCGATGACCGTGGTTTTACTTATGGTGATGGCGTGTTCCGCACGCTGGCCATGCGCGGCGGTCGCGTCCAATGGTGGTCGCAGCAGTACGCAAAACTCGCAGCAGATTGCAGCGCATTGCAGATCACGCCGCCGGCAGAAGCTGATCTGCGCCGGGATCTCCAGACCGTTGCCGCACAGCTGCCGGATTGCGCGTTGCGCATCACCGTGACCCGCGGCAGTGGCGGGCGTGGCTATGCGGTTCCGGAAAATCCGCAACCACGCCGTGTCGTCTCCGCAAATCCGTTGCCGGAATATCCAGCGCATTGGTCAAAGCAGGGCGTCAGCGTACGGATGTGCGAATTGCGGCTGCCAACACAGCCCCGCCTCGCCGGCATTAAACATCTGAACCGGCTGGAAAACGTGCTGGCTCGCGCTGAATGGAACGATCCTGCGATCGCCGAAGGCTTGCTGCTGGATGATGCCGGCAATGTGATCGAGGGTACGCGGTGTAATGTTTTTATTGTTGAAGGCGGCGCATTGGTCACGCCGGACCTGTCACGCTGCGGCGTGGCCGGTGTCACACGTGATCTGGTGATCACCGCAGCCGGTCGCAATGGCCTGCGCTGTCACATCGAGCCGATCAGCCGCCAGCGGCTGGAAGCCGCGACGGAAATATTGCTGGTCAACAGCCTGATTGGTGTGTGGCCGGTCGCCGTGCTGGAACATCGCCGATGGTCTAACTTCAAGGCCGCACCGCTAGTGCGAAAATGGCTCGATGCGCTCGATCATCCGCTTTATTAAATTCCTGGCATGGTCCGGTTTTCTGCTGGCGCTGACAGTTGCCGCGGGGCTGTATTACTACGCGCATCAGGAATTGCGGTTGGAACCATCGCCCGTCACTTTCGAATTGCGCGCCGGGAGTAGCCTCAGAAACGCGGCCTCCCAACTCGCAACGGCGGGCGTGATCAGTCAGCCGGAACTGTTCGAGGTGCTGGCACGGGTGCTCGGTGAGTCCGCGAAAATCAAGGCAGGCAATTACGAATTCTCGCGTCCGCTGACCCCGCTGAGCCTGCTGCAGCAGATGACCCGCGGTGACGTGACCCTGCTGGCGGTGACCTTCGTTGAAGGATCAACATTCAAACAGATGCGCAAGGCACTGCAAGACAATCCGAAGATACGCGCTGAAACGGCGACAATGACAGAAACGGAATTGCTGGAAAAACTGGAAATTCCCCAGCCGCTGGGCGAAGGCTGGTTTTTCCCCGATACCTATCATTTCAGCGCAGGTACCAGCGACCTGGCAATTCTACGCCGCGCACACCAGTTGATGCTGCGCCACCTCAATCAGGAATGGGAACGGCGCGCCCCCGATCTGCCGCTGAAATCCCCGATGCAGGCTCTGATCCTGGCCTCAATCGTCGAAAAGGAAACCGGCAAGCCGGAGGAACGCGGGCTGGTCGCGGCGGTATTCATCAACCGCCTGCGCATCGGCATGCTGCTGCAGACCGATCCGACGGTGATCTATGGCATGGGCGAATCATTCAACGGTAACATCCGCAAAAGCGATCTGACGACGGATACCCCCTACAATACGTACACCCGTGCCGGTCTGCCCCCCACACCCATTGCCATGCCTGGACTTGAAGCTTTGCGCGCAACGCTGAATCCCGCGCCCAGCGATGCGCTGTATTTTGTCGCGCGCGGTGACGGCACCTCGAAATTTTCACGCACGCTGGCTGAGCACGAACGTGCAGTGACCCAATATCAGCGCCGGGGCCGGAAATGAGTCGCGGCAAATTCATTACGCTGGAAGGCATGGACGGCGCCGGCAAGACCACGCATCTGGAATGGTTGCGCGGAAAACTGGCGGCGCGTGGCATGGCGTTGACGGTCACCCGCGAACCCGGCGGCACGCCGCTGGGCGAAGCGCTGCGCAAACTGCTGCTCGACAACCACGACCCGCGCGACCCCGATACTGAAGCGTTGCTGATGTTTGCCGCGCGGCGGGAGCATATTGCCCAGGTCATCGAACCGGCCCTGGCCGCCGGCCATTGCGTGTTATGCGACCGTTTTACTGATGCCACCTATGCCTATCAGGCGGGCGGCAGCGGGATGGCCTGGGAACGGGTGGCGGAACTGGAGCAGTGGGTGCAGGGCGGGCTGCAGCCGGACCTGACGCTGTATTTTGATCTCGACCCAGTGGTCGGCCGGGCCCGGGCCTCGCAGGCGCGTGAACCGGATCGCTTCGAACGGGAAAAACAGGCGTTTTATGAACGGGTACGGGCCGCCTACTTGCGCCGGGCCGCTGAACATCCACGGCGGATTCGTGTGATTGATGCTTCCCGGACCATTTCGGAGATACAGCTCGAACTTGAGAGTGTTATCTCAAGTATTTGATTTTAAATATTATTTAAATAACCCTTTGATTTAATAAAATACTTTCGGTTACTGTATTCAAAGCATTGATTTTTAATGACTATCTGGTTTAAAAATGAACTGAAAGCAGTGCTGGCGCAAAAGGCGCAGCTGGCGCACGCCCTGCTGATTAAGGGGCCGCGCGGCATCGGCAAACAAGCCTTCGGCATGGAGCTGGCGCAGGGACTGTTATGCGAAAGCCCGGTGGCGGATAGCGCCGCCTGCGGCCAGTGCAAGGCCTGCCACTGGTTTGTTTCAGGCGCCCACCCTGATTTCCGCGTGTTGGCACCCATCACCGAAGGTGACCCGGAGGCCGAGACCGAAGAAGGTGGCAAGAAAACCAAGGCCAGTCCGTGGATCAGCATCGAGCAGGTGCGCGAATTGCATGACTTCATATATGTCTCCAGCCACCGCGGCGGACGTAAAGTAATCCTCGTCTGTCCGGCGGAAGCCCTGAACGTCAATGCCGCCAATGCCTTGCTGAAAAGCCTCGAGGAACCACCGGCATTGACTCATTTCATTCTGATCAGCCACCGGCCGCACCGTTTGCAGCGCACCATCATCAGCCGTTGCCGGCAACTGAGCTTGCAGCAGCCGGACCGCGCCACAGCGCTGGCCTGGTTGGGCGTGCAGGGCGTGGCTGATCCGGAAGTAGCACTTGCGCAATCATCCGGCGCCCCGCTGCTGGCCCTGGCCACCAGCGAAGGCGACGAACTGTCAGGGCGCCGCGATTTTCTGGCGCGCATTGCCCCTCCCGATTTTGATGCACTGGCCGTTGCCGAAACCTGCCGTGATCTGCCGCTGGAACGTTTTATCGGCTGGCTGCAAAAATGGACTTACGATATTGCCGAACTGCGCATGCTCGGCACCATCCGCTTTAACCCGGATTTGACGCGCGAACTGACTATCATCGCCAAACGTGTAGAACCGCTGGAGGCGCTGCGCCTGCACCGTAAACTGGTGCGCGAGCAGCGCAATATCCATCATCCGCTGAACGGCCGCCTGTATATCGAAAGCGTGCTGTTGGCCTATGCCGCGGTGGTGAATCCATCGCGCAAGGTGGCCTGAGGATGCTGGTCGATTCGCACTGCCATCTCGATTTTCCGGAACTCGCCGGCAACCTGCCCGCGATTCTGGAAACAATGCGCGAAAACGATGTCGGCGTCGCGCTCTGTGTCAGCGTGACCCTGGACGATTTTCCGAAAGTACTGGCGTTGGCCGAACGGCATGAAAACCTCTACGCCTCGGTCGGTGTGCACCCCGATTACCCAGATCTGCGCGAACCGACAGTCGCCGAACTGGTCGAACTGGCACAACATCCGAAAGTCGTTGCGATAGGTGAAACCGGACTGGATTATTACCGACTGACCGGAGACCTCGAATGGCAGCGTGAACGTTTTCGTGTGCACATCCGCGCGGCAAGGCAATGCGGCAAACCGCTGATCATCCATACCCGGTCAGCGTCTGTCGATACCTTGCGGCTGATGCGGGAAGAGGGCGCAAGCGAGACGGGTGGGGTGATGCATTGTTTTACCGAAAGCTGGGAGGTAGCCCAGGGCGCCCTCGAAATGGGCTTCCACATCTCCTTCTCCGGCATCGTGACTTTTAAGAATGCCAAGGATCTGAAGGAGGTTGCCCGGCAGGTACCGCTAGACCGACTGCTGGTGGAAACCGATTCGCCCTATCTGGCGCCGGTGCCGTATCGCGGGAAAACCAACCAGCCGGGTTGGGTCAAACATGTGGCCGAGGAAGTCGCCCGACTGCAAAATCGCAGCTTTACCGACATTGCCACTGCGACTACCAGTAACTTCTTCAAATTATTCAATATAAACAGATAATTAAATGATATTTCGAAACTTGCTTCTAGTTACGGCTTTGACCGGATTTGGAACTTTCAGCAGTGCCGTCCATGCCGGCGCCTATGAAGACATGCTGCAAGCCATCCATATCGATGACGAAAGAACCATCGTCCAGTTACTCCAGCGCGGCATGGATGTGGATACCGTCAGCCCCAAAGGCGAAACCCTGCTGATGCTGGCGGCGCGGGAGGGCAAGCCGACGGTTGTCAAAACCCTGCTCGACGCCCGCCCCAAGGTCCAGACCCGCAATCCGCTGGGTGAAACGGCACTGATGCTGGCGACCATTCTGGGGCATACGGAAATCGCCCGGCTGCTGCTGGACGCCGGCGCTCCGGTCAATCATGGTGGCTGGACACCGCTGATCTACGCTGCAGCCCGGAATCGGACCGACATCGGACGCCTGTTGATTGCCAAGGGTGCCGACGTCAATGCCGCCGCGGATAACGGCACGACGGCGCTGATGATGGCGGCAAGGGAAGGCCAGTTGCAGATCCTGTTGCTGTTGCTGGAACACGGCGCGGATGCCAAATATGTATCTCAGTACGGGCACTCGGCGCTGAGCCTGGCCAAGGATCGCGGCCATGGTGAAATCGAGACGGTATTACGCAAGGCCGGGGTCGCTGAATAACGAGGATCCCGGGTGAGGAGAAAAGCCGGCTTTCCCTCTGAGAGCGCTCATCCTTTAATGCGTATAATGTGTATTATGTCAAATTAAGGCGGCGACTTCCAGGGCGGCAATCCCGGCCCCATCACCCCCCAAAAAACAAGATCTCCTGACGTTCATTTGAAATGAAAAAACACAGTAAATGCAAAGCCCGAAAATGCAATGAAAACGCGCAAATCAGAGGGCTGTGCAGAAAACATCACGAAGCACAAAAACAAGCCGATGAGCTACGGCAGGATGGACTTTCACTACTGGAAAAAGGCCGAATAGACGAAGAATCTGCAGCCGTCGAATGGATAAGAGCGGATTTACAAAAACTGCAACCCTGGTGGAATCGGATTTGCACCTCACTGAACCTTCAAAATGCGGACAAGGATCTGGGTGACGAAGCCCCATACGCCAAGGAATGGTGCATGACGCTGGCCATGGAAATGGTGAAAGCGGAAAGAGCATCCAGGGCAGGAACACCCTGGGATCAGGGGAAGGCAGAAATTACCCGGGATCGGGTATGGCGACGCCTTGAGGGTCTTGAGGCAGGCACGGAAAAACCACCAGTCGGAGGCTGAGATACAGCTCCACCCTCACCGCTCTGGCACCTCTGAGCGCATTCAGAAAAAAACAACGCCCCGTCAGGGGCGTTAGTTATTGCGCTAGCAGAAAGGGCTGTTTTCAGGTTCGGGATGCCCGCCGGCCATACTCCCCGATCACTTCGACCATGCGGTCGAGCTCTGCATCAACCTTGGCCTTGGCCGCGGCATCGTGCGGATAACACAGCAACGCCATGTCATCGAACAAACCGTGCACCCGCGGCTCACTGGCATAGACCAGCTTGCGTTCGACATTCTGAACTGAGGGGATTTGCATGAATTCGCGGCCATTTTCCCAGTAGATCGACAGGGTGATGATCTGGGTGTTGAGGCGCAACAGGCGAACGATGAATTCGAAACGCACCGTGTGCATGCCCTTTGAGCGCAATTCAATCAACTTCTGCGGCGGTAACGGCACGCCTTGTTTTAACGCGGTGATGGTTTCCATATCACTCACTTTCAGCCCCTGACCATCCATACTTTTTGATAGGGTCAAAGTATGCGGGTAGAGACAAATACGGGCAAATCTAACATTTTGTTAAGTTTGCCCTTTGTCCAAGACTGAAATTCGTGAAGAAATTCACATTTTCCGGCGCAATGACTGCCCCGGAAAATTCTGGATTACCACAGATTACATGCGCTCCAGCACCACAGCCATGCCCTGCCCGCCGCCGATACACAGTGACACCAGCGCATATTTGCCGCCGCTGCGTTGCAGTTGCCGCGCCGCGGTCAGTGCAATACGCGCACCGGATGCGCCGATCGGGTGACCCACAGCAATCGCGCCGCCATTCGGATTGACGCGTTTGTCATCGAACGCCACACCAAGCCCTTTCAGGCAGGCCAGCACCTGCGCGGCAAATGCTTCGTTGATCTCGATGATGTCCATGTCCTTGATGCTGAGCCCGGCGCGTGCCAGCGCTTTTTGCGAGGCGGCAACGGGGCCGATGCCCATGATGTCGGGACGCACACCCATCGCCGCACTGGCGATGACGCGGGCCATCGGTTTGGCGCCGGCCTTTTCACCGGCAGCGAGTGATCCCACCACCAGCGCAACCGCACCGTCATTGACGCCCGATGCATTGCCCGCCGTGGTCACACCACCTTCATACAGGGTCTTCATCTTGGCCAGGGCAGCGATTTCGGTGCCGGGACGGGGATGTTCGTCCTCGGCCACTGCCGGCACCGGACCTTTGCGGCTCGCCGGCATTTCGACCGGTGAGATTTCACCGGCGAAAAAGCCCTCGCCTTTGGCCAGTGCGAATTTCTGCTGGGATGCGGCGGCGAAGGTGTCGGCTTGTTCACGCGTGATGCCGTATTCGCGCGCCAGATTGTCGGCGGTCTGCGGCATCTGATGGTCGCCAAACTGTTTGGCCAGTTTCGGATTGGAGAAACGCGGGCCGATGGTGGTGTCGGCCATCTTGATGCCGCGATCAAACGGGCTTTCGGCACGGCTGATGATGATCGGCGAACGGCTCATGCTCTCGACGCCGCCGACGATGAACACATCACCCTCGCCGGCCGTGATCGAATGTGCGGCATGGGCCAGCGCACCCAGGCCGCTGGCGCAGTTGCGCTGCAGAACGGTGCCGGGGATTTCAATCGGGAAACCCGCCGCAAGGCCGGCATGGCGTGCCACGCAACGGCTGTCTTCACCGCTCTGGTTACCGCAGCCAATGACGATGTCCTCGACCTGCTCCACTTTAAATTTGGATTTGGCCATCACGTTTTTCATCACGTCGGCCAGCAGGTCATCCGGGCGGACTTTCGCCAGCGTGCCGCCGTGGCGGCCAAATGGTGTGCGCAGTCCTTCGTACAGATAAGCGTTGAGCATGTTATTTCCTCTCAGGGGTAATCAGGGTTCGGGAGTCAGCAGCGAAACGCCGAGTTGGGCACGGCGGCGCATCCAGATGTTGGGTCGATAACGCGGATCGGCATAAATCGAATTCATGGTGGCGAGCACTTGATAGATGCGCTCGACACCCGCCACATCGCCGAATTTCAGCGGACCGTTCGGGTAATTCAGGCCCAGCACCACGGCCTTGTCGATATCGCCAGGCTGTGCGGTGCGGCTTTGCGCAATCGAACAGCCAATGTTGACGATCATCGCGACGATACGCTGTGCGATAAAGCCGGGGCTGTCTCGGCACACCGTCACCGGCACGCCATCGGAGGCCAGCAGTCCGTGCGCAGCCTCCTTCATCGCAGCCTCAGTCAGCGGCGTACCCATGATCGTGCGACGCTTGACTATCGGGAACAGCGTATCGACGGCGACGGTGCGTTTCGGATCCAGTCCCTCTTCCACCGCGCAGGTCGTTGCGTCCTTGCCGAACGGCGTCACGAAGATCAGCGCTTTTGCCGAAGGCTTGGCACCGGTTTCGATAGTGGCACCCAGCTTGGTCAACAGCGCAGTCAGTACCTCATGCCCTTGCGGCTCAGCCTTGCTGATCCACACACTGGCGGGCTTTGCGGTAGGTGCGGCCGCTTCCGGCGCAATGATGGGTTTCATCTCTGCGTCGTAATCGTAAAAACCTTTTTTGCTTTTGCGACCCAGCACGCCGGCTTCATAACGCGACTGCATGATCAGGTTCGGGCGATACCGCGGTTCCTGGAAAAACTGGTTGTAGATCAGCGACGACGCCGGCTGCGTCACATCAAGCCCGGTTAGCTCCATCAATTCAAACGGGCCCATGCGGAAACCACAGACATCGCGCATCACGCGATCAACGTCGACAAAGTTCGAAACGCCTTCATAAACCAGATGCGAAGCCTCAAGCGTAAAGCCGCGGCCGACCTGATTAACGAGGAAACCCGGCGCATCGGTCAGACGCACCGGTTCGCGCGTCATGCGCTTGCCGATCACCATCAGCGCTTCGGACACCCAGTTTTCCGTCAGCAGGCCGTCGATGACTTCGACCAGCTTCATCAGCGGTACCGGATTGAAAAAATGCAGTCCGGCAAAACGCTGCGGCGTTTTCAGTTTGGCGGCAATGGTCGTCACCGACATCGAAGAGGTATTGGTGGCCAGGATGCAGTCCGGCTTCACCACGCCTTCCAGGTCAGCAAACAACGCGCGTTTGGCATCAAGGTTTTCCACGATGGCCTCAACGACCAAATGGCAGTCCTTGAAATCCGCCAGCGACTGCGCAACACGGATGCGCGCCGTCGCTGCATCGGCGTCAGCCTTGCTCATGCTGCCCTTCTCCGCCGCCCGCACCAACATCTTCGCGACAAAATCGCGCGCTTCATCAGCGGCGCCGGCGCGCGTATCCATCATCACCACATGCATGCCGCCAGCCGCGGACACCTGCACAATGCCGCGCCCCATTGCGCCGGTTCCGATCACGCCGACGCAGAGATCGGCGCGGTTGGCATCAAAAGCCATAGTGAATCCTTATAAAAATATCAATAAAATCAAATACTTGTAATTACTTACCCTTGAACACCGGCTTGCGCTTCTCGGCAAAGGCGGCCTGCCCTTCCTTGTAGTCCTCGCTCTTGTAGCAGACCTCCACCATCTGCTGCAGCCGGTCCAGATCGCGCTTGGCCGGATCCTTGAGGCATTCGATGATCGAGGCTTTTACCGACGCCAGCGTCAGCGGCGCGTTATTGGCAATCGTCGTCGCGTAATCGGTGGTGTATTTCTCCAGATCCGCTGCGGGCACCACGCGGTTCACCAGGTTCATCTGCAAGGCTTCCTGCGCCGTGAACTGGCGCGCGGTGAAGAAAATCTCCGCGGTGAACTGCGGGCCCACCACGTCAGTCAAGCGCTTGATGCCGACAAAACGGTAACCCAGGCCGAGCTTGCCGGCCGGCACGCCGAACTTGGCGTCGTCAGCGGCAATCCGCATGTCGCAGTTCACCGCGATCGCCGTGCCGCCGCCGATGCAGTAACCGCGCACCATGGCAATCGTCGGCTTCGGACATTCCTGCAGCGCCTTGCTCGCGTTGTCGGCAGCGGCGTTGTAGGCCTGTACCGCATCTTCACTGCTGCGCTTTTCCTTGAACTGCGAAATGTCAGCACCGGCGACGAAGGCCTTTTCGCCCGCACCTTTGAGCACGATCACGCGCACATCCGGGTCAGCGGCAAACTCCGCCAGCACCACCGGCAACTTCAGCCACATTTCGAACGAGACCGCATTGTGACGGGCGGGATTGTTAAAAGTGATCCAGCCGATGCCGTCCTTTTTCTCGGCCAGCAGGCGATCAGTCATGGTGGGTTCTGCGGTTGCCGCTTGGTTCATGGTCGTCCCCGTGTGTTCACAATGTGTTAATGGGATGGGAAAGCGCCATTTTAACCGATGCGGGCGAGGCAGAGACACCCCGGGGACGGGGGTGAACTGGCGGCTGTTGGATAGGATGCTTAGCGCTCGCGCCCGGCTTCGTGAAACGCTTTGCTTACCGGGGAAAGCAGATATTGCATTACGGTGCGTGTACCGAGATGAATCTCCGCAGCAACCTGCATCCCCGGCGTCAGCGAGTACTTGACGCCCTGCGCCACCAGATCCTGGGCGTTCATCTGCACGATCATCTTGTAGGTCAGTGGCAGCGCCGTTTTATTGCGCCCGATCTCAACCGAAGTCGTGGCGCTGTTCTGATTTTCGCTGGCGTCCGCACTGATTTGTCGCACACGGCCCTCAACCATGCCGTACTTCTGAAACTGGAATGTCGAGAGCTTCAGCCTCACTGGTTGCCCTTGCCGGATAAAACCCACATCGTCGTTGCTCACCCAGACCTCGGCAACCAGCGGTTCGTCAATCGGCACCAGCGTCATCAGTATCGTTCCTGGCGCCGCGACAGTACCGACCGTGTGGGTAGCCAGATCCTTGACTATCCCTGCCTGCGGTGCGCGCAGTTCCATCAGCCCTTTGCGGTGATCATGCTTGCCCACCTCCTCCCCCAGTCGTTGGGCTTGCGAGGCAGTTTCAATCCGCTCATTTTGCAATTGTTGCCGATAATTCGATTTAATCTGGGCCAGACGCTTCTCTGCCTGCACAATCGTGGCGCGCAAGCCTTCAACGTTCTCAGTCTGGGCTTTCAGGTCCTGTTCGCTTTCGATGAACAGACGCATCCTTTCCTGCGCCAGCAGCTTTCCAGCAAAGCCCTCTCTTGCCAATTGCGCCCACCCATCCGCGGTATCTTTGTGCATCGGCACTGTTTTCTTCAGCTTCGCCTCGATTTCCAGCGCTGATTTCAGGTCCTTCTGAGCCTTGACCAGGTTAGCCTGTTCCGTATCTACCGTATCTTGATAAGCCTGCCGGCGCGCTCGCTGCTGCGCTTCGACCTGCGCCAGCAAGCCGGCGTCGTCCCCGGACAAATGGCTGATCAGGGAGCCTTTCATCTCTGCGTCGATGCGTCGCAGCTGCAAGTTTTTGAGTTTTCGTTCGTTGTCAACGATGCGGCGATCCGCATCAGTCAAGCTGGGGTCCATGCGCATCAGCACCTGGCCTGCTTTGACCTGCTCGCCTTCGCGCACCAGGATTTCCCTGACGATGCCTTGTTCCAGCGGCTGCACGATACGCAAATAAGACTGCGGTACCAATTTGCCGGCAGCCACGGCCACAATGTCCAGTTTTCCGAATATCGCCCATATCATCAGGCACCCGAAAAATACCAGCAATACTTTCAACAGCCATCCGGAAAACGGGGATGGCGGGCTGTCCTGGATGCGCAGCAGGGGCGCGGCGAAGTCCTGTGGCGTAACGCCGTTTTTCAAAATCCCTCCGTACCTAGCTCAGGCGAACCAGGCCTTCCTGTAACCCGGAGAATGGACGCAGCGACTGAGCATCCGATCCGAATCCGCTGGCGCCAATCACGCCTTGCGCCGCCGACAGACTGATACCGGCCAGCCCATCGTTGCGTGCATACCAGTAGGCCAAATCGCCGCCCATTGCGGCATCGTCGTTCCCAGACAAGTGGTATTGCATCATGGCGTCACTCAGCGCCCAACTGGTCAGTCCGGGGTTGGCGGTCTGCGCTGCGTCAAAGCTGCTGACCAGTCCGAGGAAATCAAAATTCTGGACACGCTGATTAAACAGGGGATCAGCCGAATTTTCATCAAACTCATCAGTCGCATCCAGGATCAGTTGCAGATTCAGCAATGTGCCTTGGCCGACGTACCAATCCTTGAAAATGATCTTGTCGTCAGCGCCTGTATTCAGCACCAGATCATTACTGTCACGCGAAAGCGACAGATCCGAATACCTGAGGCCACCCCCCAAAGACAGAGTATTGTCCGCACCGGGGTCGGCATAAATGGTATCAATGCCGCCGCCGGCGTTGTAAGCGATGACATTGTTTCCGGCCCCCGTCGTTAGCGTATCGTTGCCTGCGCCGCCGATGAACAGGTCATTGCCGGCGCCGCCAGTGGCGGCATCATTACCAGCGCCGCCGACAAAAATATTGTTGCCATCGAGATCAATCAGGATATCGTCGCCGCCCGCGCCTTCGAGCACCGTATTACCGACCTGCCCCAGTAGTAGCGAAACCTGATCGTTGCCGCGCAGCAGCCCGGGCATGTCCACCACCTGCATGGCCGTGGTATTAATCGTGGCCAGATCCCACGTTGTACCATTGGCAAACTCAATGCGCTCCACCTTGTTTGCGTTTGCCGTGAACCAGTTCAACACCTGAACGCTGTGCTGCTGATCCGCGGTATGCGCCACCAGATCGTTATTGAGTCGCCCCAGCGTGATGTCGGTCGATGTAATGCCCGCGCCGAACACGATGCGGTCGAGATTGCCGACTGTGGCATCGTCTTCCACGATAACGTCGTGCCCGAAATTCAGGTCGAAACGGTAAGTATCGTTGCCCAGCCCACCGGCCAGTGCATCGTTGCCCGCCAATCCATTGAGAATGTTGGCGCCATTGTTGCCGGCGACGATGTTGTTCAGCGCATTGCCGGTGCCGTTGCGGCTGGCGCCGCCGGTCAGGGCCAGATTCTCGACGTTGTCACCGAGGGTGTACGTCAGCGCCGACTTGACGGTGTCCACGCCCTCGGCCGCGAGTTCGGTGATCGTATCGCCGGCATTATCAACCGTATAGACATCATCCCCGGCGCCGCCCGTCATCGCGTCAGCCCCGGCCTTGCCGTCCAGCGCATCGTTGCCGTCGAGACCGGTCAGCGTGTTGGCTGCGCTGTTGCCTATGAGCGTGTTGGCCAGTTCGTTGCCGGTCGCCGCAACAGCCGCCGTGCCGGTCAGCGTAAGGTTCTCCACGTTCGCCGTCAGCGTATAGGCCATGCCGGTTTTTACGGTGTCCACTCCGCTGCCTGTCGCTTCGGAAACCGCATCACCGGTGTCGTCAACAATGTAAATGTCGTTGCCCAGGCCGCCGGCCATGACATCCGCGCCGAGTCCGCCATCCAGCGTGTTGTTGCCGGTATTGCCGGTGATCACGTTGCTCAGCGCATTGCCGGTACCGTAAATATTACCGATGCCAGTCAACGTGAGGTTTTCGAGTTCCGCGCCCAGCGTCCGGGTGGTTGAACTGCGCACGGTGTCCGTACCTTCACCGACCAGCTCCGTGATCACATCGTTGGCATTATCGACAAGGTAAGTGTCATCGCCCGTGCCGCCGATCAGCGTATCAGCGCCGCCTTTGCCGTCCAGCATGTCATCGCCCGCAAACCCCGTCAGCACGTTTACTGCGTTGTTGCCGGTGAGCACGTTGTCCAACGCGTTACCGGTGCCGTTGACCGCCGCCGTGCCGGTCAGCGTTAGATTCTCCACGTGGTTGCCCAGCGTCCACGTCAGCGCGGTTTGCACGGTGTCCATACCTTCGTTGAGCGCCTCGCTGGTGGTATCGCCGGAATTGTCGATGATGTAAGTGTCATCACCCGCGCCGCCAATCAACGTATCGGCTCCTGCCTTGCCGTCGAGAATGTCATTGCCGTCCAGACCTGTGAGCACATTGACCGCGGCGTTGCCGGTGAGCCGGTTGTCCCGATCGTTGCCCGTGCCATCAAGCGCAGTGGCGCCCGAGAGCGTGAGATTCTCGACGTTTGCGGCCAGCGTGTAGGTCGCGCTGCTGGTCACGGCATCCACACCCTCATTTACCAGTTCGATGATCGCATCATCGCCTTGATCGACGATGTAGACATCATTGCCCGCGCCGCCGATCAAGGTATCTGCACCGACCTTGCCGTCGAGGGTGTCGTTGCCATCAAGTCCGGTCAGCGTATTGAGTGCCGCATTGCCGGTGAGCCGGTTGTCCAGCATATTACCGACGCCGTTGATGGCGGCAATCCCGGTCAGAGTAAGGTTTTCCGCATGGAGGCCCAAGCTGTAACTCAGCGAAGCCTGGACGGTGTCCGTGCCTTCGCCGGCGAGTTCCACCGCTAGGTCAGCGCTGTCATCGACCACATAAATGTCGTTGCCGACGCCGCCGATCAGGGTATCGGCACCCGCCTTGCCGTCGAGAATGTCGTTGCCATCCAGACCGGACAACACATTGGCCAGCGCATTACCCGTCAAACGGTTAGCCACTGCATTACCAGTGCCTGACAGGGCTTCACCGGTGAGCGTGAGATTTTCAAAATGTTCGGCAAGCGTGAAATCAAACGGGCTTTGCACAGTGTCCGTGCCTTCCCCCGTCAGCTCAACCATTAATTCATCAATTAAATCAATTACATACGTATCGTTACCGATGCCACCGATGAGTGTGTCCGCTCCCGCGCCGCCAATGAGCCTGTCATTACCCATGCCGCCAATCAACGTGTTCATCGCGGCGTTGCCGGTGATGATGTTGGCGAGTTCATTACCCGTGCCATCAATTGCGGCCTCGCTTGTAAGCGTCAGATTTTCCACATTGGCTGACAGCGTCGTAGTGATGGACGACTGCACCGTGTCGGTACCGGCGGCGGGCGCTTCGAACACGGCATCCAGCGCGTTGTCGATCACGTAGGTATCGTTGCCCAGACCGCCAATCAGGATGTCGGCGCCCGCTCCGCCGTCCAGACGATTGGCACCCGTGTTGCCGGTGATGGTGTTCGCCAGAGTGTTGCCGGTGCCGTTGCGATTGAGGGTTCCGGTCAGTGTGAGGTCTTCAACCTCGGCGGACAGCGTGTAGGTGACGCTGCTCTGCACGACATCATGGCCCTGTGCCGGGTTTTCCAGCACGGCATCATTGACGTTATCCACAGTGTAACGATCATCGCCATCGCCGCCGATCATCTGGTCAGCACCGGCGAGACCGTCGATCACGTCATTACCGTAGCCGCCGGTGAGCGTATCCACCGCTGCCGTGCCGGTCAGAATCAATCCTGCAGCCGGATTCACCCTCAGCACAAATTGATCGTTCGCCGTGGCGCCGGAAGCATCAGTGGCCAGCACCTTCACGTCCAGCACGCCGACATTCGACGCCGAGGGTATACCGCTGAACGTGCCACTGAAAGTTCCCGTGGCCGCATCGAACGCCAGCCACGACGGCAACACCGTGCCGCCCGCCAGTTGCGCCGACAGCGTCACGCTGTCCCCGGCATCGACATCGATGAAGGTCTCGACCGGCACCACATAATTAAATCTCGTACCAGCGGTAATCGCCTGATCCAGCAAGGGATTGCTAAGCGCCGGCGCATCGTTTACGCCAGCCACCGTGACTGTAAAGGTATCGGACACCGACACACCATCACCGTCCGTTGCCGTGACACGAATGTTCAGCACACCCGTGTCGCCGTTGGTCGGCACACCGCTGAAGGTGTTCGTCGCATCGTCAAATGTCAGCCATTCCGGCAGCGCCGCGCCGTTGGCCAGTGTCGCCTTATAGGTCAATTGATCGCCGGCATCCTCATCCGCGAACGCATTTTCCGGAACGATAAAGTTGAACGCCTGGTCTTCGACCGCAGTCTGATCGGCCAGCGCCGCAGCGAGCACCGGCGCGTCGTTGGTGTTCAACACCGTCAGATTGAAAGTATCCGACACCGATGCATTTCCACCATCCGTCGCCGTCACCCGCACGCTGATCGCTCCGATATCAGCCTCCAGCGGCGTGCCGGAGAACGTGCGCGTCACGGCGTCAAACGACAGCCAGGACGGCAGCGCGCCGCCGCTGGCCAGTGTGGCGGTGTAAGTCAACACGTCGCCAGCATCCGGATCCTGAAATGTATTGGCCGGAATGACAAAATTCAATCCGGCATCTTCTGCAGTGGAGATTGCGCCGATGGGAGCGACAACGACCGGCGGGGAATTCGCTGTTCCCTCCAACTGATTCAGATAAGCCCGGTTCCATTTCGCACCGTTGGCGAATTCCACAAAATCAACCCCTGCACCAGTGGCTTCGTCCCAGAGGATGCGGACTGCATCCTGAGTGCTGTTCGCCTGCAGTACCACATATTGACCGTCCCTGAATCCGGTGATATCGGCTTCAAGGTAATCGCGCAGCACGATTCGATTGATTTCGCCGGCTTCCGTAGCATCGATGATCGTATCCGTGCCGTTTCCGGCGCTGAAGAAATAAGTGTCGCTCCCGGTGCCGCCGGCCAGCGAATCATTACCCGCGCCGCCCGTGAAACGGTCATGAATGTTCGTGCCGGTCAATGCGTCATCACCGGCAGTGCCGTCGATGTCGAAACCCTGGTTCAGCACTTCTGCGAATGTCAATTCATCCGTCAGAGTCCAGGTCGCATCGTCTACAGGACCTTCAATAGCGTAGAACTGCAATGCGGCAAACAGGGTAGTTCCGTAAACATCGTCCGGATTGAAGCCCGCGAAAAGAATCTCATCGCCGGCGCTGCCATAACCCAGCCGCAGCGAACCCAGCCCGAGCCGGATCTGATCCGGCATGACACTGGTGTCGAACAGGATCAGGTCTTCAGCATCCGGATCGAGAATGGTGTCTGAACCGGCGCCTGCTGCGAAGAAAAACTCGTCAATTCCCGCGCCACCGCTCAGCACATCATTACCGGTGCCGCCCTCGATAAAATCCCACCCGGCCAGCCCGCGAATGCGGTCATCGCCGGCGGTTCCTGTCAGACCACCTCCGAAAGGAGAAGCAAGCATCCCCTCTGCTTCAGCAATTTCAATCAAATCGCCGATATAACTGGAGGATCCCTGTCCGAACTGCACTTCCTCAATGCCGTACCCAATCAGATCGGTCGCGGTCGGGAGTTCAATATCGATGGCTTTGTCATCGCCCCACACCAGGCGTAATACACGGCGCTGCTCGTCAGCCTCAATTACCGATCCGAAACCTACCAGTAATTCATCGACGCCGGCCTGAAAGTCCGCAAGCTCTACCGTATCTCTTTCTAGAACACCCGATTCAAAGAAAGGCCGCAGCGCTTCGTGATTGTCGGCGGTGAAGTCGGACAGGTCAGCGACCCCTGGAATTTGCTGGACGTCCGCCTGGTTGAAATGCAGACCGAGGTCCGCAAAGTCCCGCATTATGTCTTCGATGGAGTTGTACACCCATGTGTAATACCCGTCGCTGTTATAAGGCCCCCGGAAAAACCCGTCCGATATTCCGCGCGGTAAACCTGGCGCTGTTGGCAACAATGTATATAGCTGCGTTCCGCCGTCACCCAAATCAAGCTCGGCATAAGTCAGCCCGGAAAAAAGACTCTGGTAAGCATCAGAACTACGCCCACCAAACCGCGCCTCCAGTGCAAGCTGGAACTGGAGGCTGGTCTCACCGCCCAGCCGATACTTCCCGCCGTAGACCAGATTTGACAGCGAATCTGCGAATCCCGCGCGCAACGTAAATTCACTCAAGGAAATGCCGTTCTGGTCTTGCACCTGATCCCAGCCCGCCTCATCGGATCGGAAATGAAAGGTGGTCTCCCCCTCGCCACCACTCAGGAAGTCATCATCCGCACCACCGGCGATGAAGCGGGCATCAGACAGATTGTCGAAACCGTTGCCGCCGTAGGCATAGGCGCCGCCGTTGATGTTGTCGTTGCCGTCATTACCGAATACAAAGTCATGGTTACCTGCAGTGACAGCATCATTCCCGGCGCCGGCATCGATCAGCGCGACAGTGTCACGGCTGTTTTGGGTCGCGCCGAAAATTGTATTATTACCGGCCCCTGCCGTGATTTTCTCGATCACCAGTTCGTCGAAGATCTGATGCACACTCAGATTGAAATTTCCCAGATTGTCTTCACGCAGTGTCAGTGGTACCCAGCCTTCCACGCTCGACTCAACAATAGTATTGATCAGTGTTCCGGAGCTGGTCTGATAAGTGCGCTCATTGCCAAACGGCCCGCCGAAGCCGGCAAAAAACGAATACGAAGCCGATTCTGTAAATCCGCCTCCGCTGTTTTGCACACGGATCACGGCGGCGTCTGATACCTGCTCGGCAATAAATGTATCGGTAAAGCGCTGAAATACAGCATTGCTAAACACTGGGAGTCCGATGACACGATTGCCTTGCCGATATCCGTACCCTTGTACGGTGGAATACTCCACGGGGTCGTTCACAAACGTAATGGTCTGGAGCACAGGTTCCGGCAGCGCTGGCACGTATGTCATCCACACCGCCGTTGTTTGTGACCAGGTCGAACGCACATAAACCCGCGTCGGCAAATCAGAGTTCGGCTGCCCTTGCGCCCGCCACTCGCCCAGCAACTGCTGCTGGTAATCCTGCATCGCATCGATTGCAGGCGCGTTGCCCGCAGTACTCTGCGCAACATAAAAATCCAGCAGCGGCTGGCTGCCATTAGTCACACTGCTGATCTGCCACGCCGCCGCCCCGCCATCGGTAAAGAATCCCTGCACCGTGGCGCTGCCGCCGCCGATGCCGCGCATCGTCACCCGCAGATCGTCACCTTCGCGGGTGGTCTTGACGCTCTCCAGCGTGGCGCCTTCCAGTAACACCAGCGTATTGGTTTGCCCATCGACGGTATCGGTGATGCGGTCTTCCCCCATGCCCCAGTACAATGCATAGGTGTCGCTGCCGGCGCCGCCTTCCATGATATCGTCGCCGGTGATGAGAGGCGTTCCTGCCATCCGGCGTTCCGGCACGGGTCCGCCATCCAGAACATCGTCCCCGTCATGTCCGCGCAGTACGTCATTGCCGGCTGTGCCATAGATTTCATCGGCGTCCGCCGTGCCATCGACCACGCCAATCTCCAGCGCATCAAGCTCGGCCTTTTCGATGATTTGGCCATCGGCAAATACGATACGCTCGACGTCAGATCCGGATACGCTGTATTGGCCTTCAATGAGGATTTCGTCGCCGGCCCCGTAACGCACCGTCAGATTACCGTCGCCGGCGCGCAGCAGTGACACCTCATTGCGGGTAATGTCTCCGCCGAACACGATGCGATCCATGCTAGTCGGGTCAGACAATCCCGGCACGAACAGCGAACCTTCAACCAGGTTATCGATGCCGTCGCCGCGGATGAAACGGTAGTCGTCACCGCCCATGCCGCCGGTGAGTAAATCACTGCCTGCACCCCCGTCGAGCACGTCGTTGCCGTTGCCCGCATCCAAGCGGTCTGATCCGCCATCGCCGGTCAGCACATCGTCGCCGTCGCGGCCCTCCAAGTCATCGCTTCCCGCAAACCCGCGAATGCGGTCCGTGACCGAAGTGCCGATCAGCGCTGTAAGGCCAGCATCGTCGAACGCGGTGCCGTCGATATCGAAGCCCTGTGCCAGGATGTCGGCATAGTCCATGGATGAGCCGTCGGCGAAGCGAATCTCGCCGATGGCGGCCGTGAGCTCGGGATAATCGCTATTAAAGTTAATGAAATGAATCTGGTCATTACCGGCGAGTGGATCATCCGGATTGGATGGCCCCAGATCGATCATCAGGCTGCCTTTGCCGAATTCGACGTTGGTTTTGGTGATGCCATCACCGAACACCACGATGCTGGCTTCGGGGTCTTTGGCATCCCGCGCGTTATCGTCAATGAACTCGGTGCCGTCGCCGCGGTTGAAGACATAAGTGTCTTTGCCGGTGCCGCCGATCAGAATGTCAGCGTCTCCTGGGCCGCCTAACAGAATGTCGTTGCCGTCGCCGCCATTGAGCGTGTCATTGCCTTCGCCGCCGATCAGCACATCATCGCCGCCATCGCCCTGCAAGCGGTCATCACCCGTGCCGCCATCCAGATAATCTGCGCCGTGCAGCGCCACATCGACACTGGTACCGTCCCCTACCAATACATCATTTCCGGTGCCGCCGATCACCACATCCGATCCTTCGTCGCCGAAGAGCACATCCGCGCCGCTGCCGCCGTCGATAAAATCATCGCCCTTGCCGGCAAAGGCCCAGTCGTCCCCCTTGCCGCCGTAGAGCACATCGCGGCCGCCGGCACCGTCGGCGACCTCGTTCGTCCCGTTGAAATGGGCCCGATAGGTAAAACCGGATAATTGACTGCCGTTTACCTGGCGGGTGATCTGCCATCCGGCATCTGGTGCGGTGTGGTTACGGTCGCCGAACAGATTGTCGTCGCCCGCGCCTCCGACGAGGATGTCATCTCCGTCACCACCGAGCATCGCATCGTTGGCCTTGTCTCCGACGATCCAGTCATTGCCCGCTTCGCCGGACAGAAAATCGCCGATGGCGTTGGTCGTCGCATCCGTTTCGCCGCTGCGGATCGCATCGGACAGCGCGATCTTGACGTTGCCGTAGAGTGCGTCGTCATCCGCGCCGCCGGCAATCATGTCTCCACCGGCCACCATCCCGGAAATCCCCAGCGCGATCGAGCCGTCAGCACCGCCTTCTACCTCGTCATTGCCCGCACCGGCTTTGACTTGATCGCGCCCCGCCTCCGCAAGAATGACATCCGCCCCGCCCCTGAACGCGTCGATGGCGTCGTTGCCGCTCCCGGCAATGATTTTGTCGTTGCCGGCGGTGTCGTAGAGTTGATCGGCGAGGTTGAGTTCATCCACTGTGGTGCGTTTGATGTTGCCGAAATCGTCAGCCTCGTTGTAGGCGTATTCGAGCGTGGCAGGCAAGGCGTAGAGTTCGGTGGTAATCGCGCCAACGATTACGGTGCGGTACAGCACATAGGGCGTGGTCAGGCGAGGGTTCAACCAGTTCGCAGGGATTGCCTCACTTAACGCAGCCTGCTCAAACGCCCGGAACAGATTCGGCGCGGTCGGAATAGCCTCCCCGAAAGCAATTGGTTCTCCATTGGGCATCTTGCGCTGCGTGCGCTGACCGGGGATATCGAGGAATTTCTTGTCGCCGAGGTTATCAGGTTGCACGGTTTGTGCTGCAGTGCGCGCTTCAATCAAACGTATGCCGAAATACCCGCCCTGCCCCGCCTTCGTAAAATCAAAATCCCTGATGGTGACGCTGCCATCAATGGCGGCGCCGAAATTCACTTTGAGCGCAGTACCCACCTGCTCCAGCACAAAGCGCCCGTCCGGCGTCTTCCATTTGCCGTCGGTGTCTTTGATCGCAACCCCCGCCAGTGCCGTGCTTTGCGCCTCGCCCTGGGCATCCTTGTATTCGTAGCGCAGGATACCTTTGCCATCGACATCGAGAATGTTGTCGTGCCCGTCGGGGCTGGTGCTGAATAACACCGTCTTACGGGCGGAGTTGTATTCGTAAATATCGAGACCAGTGCCGCCTTCGAGATAATCCGCGCCGCCCTTGCCGGTTACAAAATCGGTGCCGCTGTTACCGTAGAGACGGTCGGCACTTTTACTGCCACTTAGTGAGTCGGTCGTTTCCGAGCCAAACACCCGATAGGTGGTCATTCCCGTTTCCGTGCCCCGTCGAACCAGTATTTTAGTACCACGGTCGTCCCAGACGACGTCTTCCTGGTCGTATTGGATCGCGGCCGTATCGCCAAATGTGCTCGGGTTCTCTGATTTTTTCGTCAGGTCATAGCGGGCGTTCTGGGTATTGTAATAATTCACCCGTTCCAGATAATCCGCGCGGTCCTTGATCCATTCCTTGGTCAGCGTGCCGCTGCGGTCGGTTGGATTGTAGACATCAAGCGCGCCATTGACGTTGTGGCTGTCATAAAGCGCATCGCGGATCAAGGCAAAGGGATTGCCTGCCTTCAGCGCATAGCGGTAGGCAATGCCGCGAGCGTCATCGGGTTCGGCATTGGTCACGATTTCGGCTACGGGCTTGCCGGTGAGCAGCTCAATTGTGTAGTTGCCAGCGGAATCGGCAGCTTCACTGATTGCCTTCAAGGCTTCGTGGTAGATATTTCGAAACAATAAATTACCAAAGCCGCCCCCGGTGTCATCAAGCGGCAACTTGCCGTCTTCACGTCCACCGTTCTTACTGGCAACCAATGCTGCGATATCAACACCTAAAATTCCCGCAAGTGACTCTACGATCGTTTCGAGGGAATTACTTTCGGCTTGACCTTTCTGCCCCAAAAACCCGATCCCCCGCTCATTCGACCCCGCAGAGAGAATCTTATTCATGTCCTCCGGTGTCAGTTGCGGCATGAGCTTTTGCAGCGCGGTCATCACCGCCAGCGTATCGGCAATCAGCGTGATCGAGTGTGTCGTGCCGAAGTCACTTCTGAGTCCGCCGAGGATTCCATCGAAAGCGGTGGCCGGTCCCAATCCCTGCACATTGGGCTGATCCTCAATGAACAACTCGACCTTGTCCGACGAATGCACGCCGGCATTCGCCACCCACAGCGAATCATCGGTGTCAGCTTTCCCGAAAACCTGCACGATCTTGCCTCCGGCGAGGACCTGCGGGAAGCCGGAACTGGTAATACTGACACCAGTTGGCCGGCCCGAGGCTGCGTGCAGGGCTGCACGGATGCCGTTCGCTGCTGTGTAAAAATTGTCGGCGTTATAAATGCTTTCGCCACTCGCCCCCGATCGCAGCAAAGAATCGACCCCAGTCGCAGAAAGCGCCTGATAAGCCCTGCTCACCAGCGCGGTCATGTCGCCGCTGAAACCACCACGCCCCGGCGCATTGAATGTGTACGCCTGCAAGAACCCGGGATCCATGTGATGCGCTTCGGCAAACACCGTCGCCAGGTGCCCGCCCAGGCTGTAGCCGGTGACCGCAAAATTCTTGATCACGCCCGTAGTCGAATCGGTGATGAGCGGCTTCACGATGCGCTGGTAATACGCCTCCATGTCGGCGATCTGCGCATAGGCAAAGCCGTAGGTGCCGATTTCACCATTGGCGCCGTTCAGGCCATCGCGCCGCCAATCGCCGCCTTTGTCTTCGTTGGGGTATTCCGTGCTGCGGAATGACAGTACGAAGCGTTTGTCTAGCTGGTCCCAAAGGAGAGTTGCCGAAAAACCGGTCATTGTGTTGGGCAGGTGATCCTTTACGACGTAACGCAGGTTGAATTGATTCACCTGGACGTCAGTCATGCGAGTTTTGCCGTCCAAGGATGGCCGCAATGACGTTTGGGCGGGGTCCTGAATAACAGCGTAGTTGTTGCTGCCAAGTTGAAGCCGAATTTTCAGCTGGCTTACGATTTGCCAAATAGGCAATCCTTCCGCTGAGCTTCCATCGAGATATGACTCCGCCGCCAATTGAGCAAGCAAAAGGGCGCTGGTCTTTGGAGAATCTGAGTTCATTTTCGCTCCTTTGCTTGCAACATATTAAACAGAAAATGCGAGTAGTCACGGCCGCCAGTTCCTGGACAGGGCTGTCCCCAATAACGTACCTGGTCGGTATAACTAGTATCGACAGCATCTCGTCCAAAAGCCCTCCAAATACCCACTACGTCGTTTGTACTCAAATCCACTAGAAGCACCTCGCCACCCCAAATTCCTGATTCTCGATCATTAAATGATTCGGTCCCGCGAACGACGTAACCATACTTTGCGGATATTCTCTCTATCGGTTGAACGAGAAACTTTTTCGTGTCTGTAGGACTTCTCTCAAAACGCAGATACTTGGCGATCGGAAATTGCTTTCGCTCTTCCGCACGCACCATTCGCTCGACAAAGACGAATGGTGAATTGGGCCGCACCAAGAGTTCCTCCGGATTCGTAGGTACGCTGCCGATCGCGAACTCTTCAGAATAAGAAGAAAGTGAATTGCGCCAAGGAATAAGTGGCGCTCGCATAAAAGCAACACCTTCGACGTACGCTGGCCCCTTCAAACTAACTTGAATGACTTCCCTCTCACACAACGCCTCAAAATATTCCTCCGCCGACCGATAATCCGCACGCCTTACCCGCGGCTTGTCAAGCGGCGGTGGCAACTGGATCGAGTACGCAAACTTGCCTTCCGGCGTCGCCAGCACGGCGGCATGGTCATAAGGCTTGATTTTGAGGACTTCGCAGTTCATTAATCCCGACTTGCGACGGTATTCAGGATCGTTTGGATCAAGATAGGGGCCGATTTTTCGTTCCCGGCAGACTGCATCCACATTCGCCAGCGCCTTGCGGAACTTCTCGCCCACGGTTTCGCCAAACAGCCCACCGGGGCTGGCACAGCCGGCAATCATCAGCAGTCCAATCAGTATTTTTTTCATGCCGATTCCTTATCAGAGATTCTTGAGAAGAAACTCAGTAAAAAAATCATTCAGGGTGTTCGAACGGGAAATGGAAGGCGAGAAACAGGAAATGCAGACAACCAGCGCATGAATGCGCTGATCCCGCGGTTGTTGCTGCAGTCGCCACCTGCTTGCCGCATGCGCACACCCCTGTCCGCAAGGCCGCAGCGTTGCGCTGGCGGCCATTTATTGTTCTGCGATGGTGTGGGGCAATCGGGGGTTGGTCAAATCTACCAAAATGATAAGTTTGGCCTCCCCGGCTGATTAATTTTCGCGAGAGTAATGACAGATTATTTTAATAAAATCATTGACTTATGATGCATTTCACGAGTGAGGCCTAGTTCCGCTTTGATTACCCGGACAGGCCCCAGGGCGGACCTCCTATTGCATCCCTTGCAAACTATATTTCGCGATATCCCCGACTATCGGGCCTGCGATCACACACACCCTTCGCCTCGCTTGACCGCACGGCTCACCGTCGCATAGTGCACACCAAAGCAATCGGCTATTTCCTGCATTGTGTAATCTCCTGTCGCGTAAGCAGCCGCCTCCAAATCAGGTCGGACCAGTGCAACATCGCCTCGCGGTTGAGTCCCCGCTGCACCACATGGTGCGGCACTGCTGCGAAGTAACCCGCGCTCGGCGTGGCATTGCTTCACCCTCCCCTGACATACTGCAATCCGTGAAAAGAAATTGGGCTCCGCCCCCATATCATTTATCTCGCGGCGCGCCATAGGGCGGAAATCCGGCCGGCGGCGGATGCCGAAACGGCGTCGCGCCGAAGTTGATTCGCCAGCCTTCTGCCTTGTCCTGCACCGAAGCGGCAATGAAATATTCCTGCCCGGTGTCGTTCAGCGGTTCGCCGATACCGCTGCCGGGCCTTCCCGTCATCCATTCTCCGTTGCGGTGCCAATACAGCAGCTGCGCATCCATGTCGAGTGCAATGCCGAACACGTCGCCATCGGTGACCTGGCGCTTGGAATAGGTACCCGCAAAAGAGAACGTCGCAGCACCGGTGCTGAGTGAATAAAGTGAGCGCTGTGATGTCACGGCGGCATTGGTCCAGGTATCGGGATTGGCGCCTTTTGCCTTGCCCCTAAACGTGATCTCGGCGTAGGCCTTGCCCATGCGGAACCCGCGGGTGGCGCGGGCATTGGTACAGGACACCGCTGCCGTGACTTCGCTGCCGTCTGCGGAAATTGTGCAACCCTGCGCCTGCATGCGAACCCCGCCATCAACGAGATCGACCACTGCGGGGCCGGCTTTCCTGACAGGTGGATCGAGGGGCGGGCGGTACGGCGGCGGTTTCAGTCCAAACCCTGGCGCCTGCACCTCCACTTGCAGGGACACTTCGGTCGTCAGTTGCGCGGTTCCCGAGAATCCGTACCCGGTGTCCAGTATCGATCGTACGTTCGGAAACTGTGACGCGAGTTTACGTGTCCACTCCCGCGGTTGCTGCAGGCGGGCCCAGCCCCGGAAGACCACACCTTGCGGGACTGCGCCAACGGGACGCACGACCTCAATTTTTGCATCGCCAAGCGGCAGGCAGCCGGTACGCTCCAGATCCAGTGCAGCAGCCGCGTCCGTGTTCAACAGGTAGCGAGTCCCGGCACCCTGGCGCGCGCCGGCAACAGCTGCGCCGTCAAAGGGCTCGGCTGACACCATGCCGATTTTTTCGAGGCGGCGTATGAGTTCCATCGCGTATTCACGCCGTGCCTTGTCACGCTGCGGTGGCGTGTCGAAGAAAACGAAAGCTGCCGGCGCGTTCTTTTTCCAGGGGCCGCTCGACTGGTCCGCTTCGCTCCACGGCAGTTGCAGGCACGGTTCGAGCTTCTTGCGATGAATTTCCTCCATGAGTTTCGTACGCAACGCGGCAGGCGTCAGCGCGCCTGCCCGGGCTGCGCGTTTATCGGGAGTATTTTCATTCAACTCTGCCAGTTGCCGGTTCACCTGGTCGCGCATATGCGGTTGCCGCAGCATCGACGCATCAAGCGCCAGCGCCATCATCGCGTCGCGCTCGCTGAACCAGACCCCATCGCGGAGGAACATGGTCTCTTCCTTCGCGACCGGTCTGGCCACGTCGCGGCCGACAGTACGCTCCCTGTTGAAGACATAGCTGAATTCGGGCGTTCTGGCCCAGTCGGCGGGCTCCGACGGGTGCAGCCTGAATTTCACCCGGTAAGCCTTGCCGAGGCCGGAGAGCCGCTCCGGCATCGCAATTTCATCAGCCGCTGTCAGCTCGACCGCGCGATACGTCAGGAAATCGAAGCAGTTCGCGCTGGGCCGGGCCGACGCCAGGTAGCCCTTCGGCGTAAGGCGATATTCGCGCGTCGGGCGCTCGACACCGTCGGGCGTCACGATGGTGCTTTCCTTCATCGTGAAAAACCCGGCCTGGGTAAACACCGTCAGTTCGGGCGCGCCGAATGCCATTCTCCATCCGGAGGATGCCGGCACCAGGACAATTCGGTGCGCGCCCGGAACCATCTCGTAGCGGATGTCGTCGAAACCCTGATCCACAATCCGCATAATCAGCGATAACGCCGCACAGGGCGGTTCGCCAAACTCCCCAGTCGCCAGCCGCGCCTGCAGGTTTTTTTCGAGCCCGTCCGCTGCAGCAGCGGCACCGGACATTAAAGCGGTGAGGATCAGCGGGCCGGCGCATTGAATTGCGCGCATCAAAAATTTTCTCCGGTGACCCGGCAATCCGGCAAGGCGAGTGGCAGGCCCCATCATTGTTTGATGATCTGGATGGAATCCGCTGTCGTCGGTATACCTTCCCGCGGTGATTTGAAACGGAATTCAAATCCGGGGCCTCCGCTGCGTTTGCGGGAAGCCACATCGACAAGCTGGTTTTTGCAGATATGCACGGTCCAGATTTCTTCACTGGTACTTTTAATGCAGCGGGCCACGGCCAGGTCGATATCGGGACAGGTTGCATTGCTGCGGGCAATTGCGGGGACTTGGGCAGCCACTTCGTCCAGCGATGCCCCGTTAAGACAGCGTTCACCCACAAAAGGAAATTTTCCGGCACTGCCCGGAGGCGGCGTTGCGGTTGACTTCAGGGCTGGTAACGCTGAAAAAACAGGATTGCCACTGACCAGGCTCAGCCCGATCGGTTTGCTGGAGCGTACGGCGGTATTGAAAGCCTGTATGCGCAGCGAATCCGACTTGAATGTCGCGCCGCCCTGGGCATGAACTAACAGGTTGACGGCCCACGGCGCGGTGAAGGTCTTCTGGGTCACGAACACGCCGGCCGTTTCACGTTGATGGTCCTGCAAAAACTCGATCTTCCCGGTGGCGATGACAAGCAGCCCAAAACCCATTTCGACTGTGACGTCGCCGTCGGCGAGGACTATGGCGTTCTGCAGCCGGCGGGCGGTCACCGGGCCCGGCGACAGGATGACGACATGGTCATCCCCTTCGATGAACTCGCCTTTTTTGGCGATCCGGCCTTCCCATCGGTTGATGTCGTCGAATCGTTCCCGCAGCGACGGCAGTGCTTTGAGTTGATCCAGCAGGGCCAGCACATCGGCCTGGACCTGCTGGAATGAACTGGTGGGTGGATTTTTTATCGTGGCCAAGAGACGTTCTGCAGGCGTGCTGGCGTGCGCCGTGAATGGCATCGTCAGTAGAAGAAGGGTGAGCAAGTGCTGTAACAATTTGCGCATTGGAGTCTCCATGTTTCTTGACAGCCGTTAACGCGATAGACGCATAAAAATTCGTTTGTAACGCGGGCATATTCGGGATTTCAATGCGTTCACCCTATGTCATTTGCCGAATGCGCTGCCCCCTATTTCGGAGCGTGGCAATCAGGGCAGCCCCACTTCGAAGAATATTCCGGTGTCCAGGTACTGGTTTGATTTCGGCTTGATGCCGAATGCGCGTTCGGCCCCAGAACTGGCGCTGATGCCCGTGTCGGGCACGGTCGATACGGCTATGCCTTTCGCCTTGGCGTATTCCACCCGCTGCGGGCTGTTTCCACTGGTGATCACGCGGGCAAGCCTCGCGCCGGGTTTGGCCTCGACGACCCAGAGCACGGGGGCGCTTGCGGTCAAAAAAAGTCCGACGGGCTTAGCAGTTGGAAACACGGTGACTTGCACGCGGCCTTCCGGGCTTGGTCCAGCACCGGGCCGGGAACTGTCCAAGGGGGTTAATCCCTTATTGACGCTGACGGCATGGACTTCGATGTTTTGAGGATAGGCGGGAATCGCCGGTTCCGTGGAGGCGGGCAGGAATTTCGGCAATTTGACCTGCGCACTCGTAACCTGCAGGCGGCCTTCTTTGAAAAACATTTGACCTGCCAGCGGGACACCTGCGGCCAGGACCCGGGCGTAATGTCCGAATTCATTGATGACCCGCTTGGCCGGTTCATCGACGGGTGTTATCGACAGCCGGGCGATGAAACGCATAGTTCCGCCACGCGGATCGGGCTGGTCGAAATCCAGGATTTCCTCCAGCTTGTAGGTGGCCAGGGGCCTGCAGCCCTGTAGATCCTGCGCAAACCAGGCTGTGCCATCCCGGGTCAATTCAAAGCGGGATCCGCCGACCGCAATCTGTCCGCCGAATTCCGTAGCATCCAGTAGTCGATTGGCCTTGACGAGGTCCAGTGTCTCGAGGCGGCGCAGCCAGGTGTAACCGCGCCATTTGAGCGCCAGGTCCTCCGTGAAGCGATAGGGGAGGTGATAGAACTCCAGCGCCGCAGGCGCAATGTTGCGATCCCCGACGCGGGGTGATTCCGCAACGACCTGGTCCACTTCGTTGCGCGGTGGGAGCCTGAGGCAAAGGCTGTCCCGGCTGCCCGCCCCCAGACTGGTGTCGATGTAGGACTGGATCGCCGTTTTGACACGATCAGCAGTGATCGTTCCGGCCTGCTTTGCCATTTCGATGCCATAGGCATTGATGCTGTGTCGATAATCGCGGCCTTCGACCTTGACGACCTGCAGGACATTGTCACGGAGTGCCATCTCGTACTTGCGAAAATAGGGCTTTGCACCCTGCAGGAGTGCGGCGTGCTCAGGAAATAATTGGTTGAACGAGTCCTTCTTCGCCCAGGGTACGGCATTCTTCGGCACGACGGCGGCGCTGACTTCATAGGAGACGCTGCCCTCAGCGCCAAGCTTTTTCTCGACTGAGTCGATGACGGATTGGCTTTGATGACCATGGATGAATAAACAACCATTGGTGTTGGACGCCGCATAACCTTTCCAGGTCAACAGATAGTCAATGCCGCCTTTGGCGTTGGGCTTGCCTTCCAGGAAACCCTCGTTGCGCAGATAGTCTAGCTGTGCCCTGAGGGCCCCCCTGGGGTCGTTCAGCGTCTCGGTAGAGAGCCGGTAGCCCGCGGGAGTCTCGTCGTAGAACGTATCTTTGAACGTACCGGTCCGTTCGGATACCAAGGCAGGATTGAGAGAGACGCAGTATCGCGTGAAAAAACCACGGCCTTGCTGTTCGATATACAGATCCATGGCGTCCACAAATTTCTGCATTGGAGGCCGGCTGGGATCCGCAGCCAAAAGGGGCGTGGTCGCGGCGTACCCCGGGGCGGCCACTGCTAGGACAGCAAGAATAACGGTGACATTAAGTGTACGGGCTTTGTTCAGGAGGTACCGCAGCCGGGCATGACGTGGGTCATCCGGGCTACGGCCCGCAGTTTCTGTACGGGTCAGTGCCCGACGCTTGATCGCGCCATCATCGCTATAGCCGCAGTAATCCACTACTTGCCGCATGCGCACACCCCTGTCCGCAAAGCCGCAGCATTGCGCTGCTGGCCGTTTATTGTTCTTTGATGTTGTGGGTGTGTCGGGAAGCGGTCAAATCTAACAAAATGATAAGTTTGACCGGTCGCCATCGCCCGGCAGATTAATTTACGCGCAACCGCTGATTAATAATTATTAATAAAATCAAATAGTTGTGCTGCTTTTCACGAATGAGGCAACGCATATTCTTTGCGGCCAAGACAAGCCGGAGGGCACGCGCTCCATGCCATTCCGTGCAAATTATATTTTGCGAAGGCACCGACCACCGGGCTTGCGATCATGTATTCCCTTCGCTTTGCTTTACCGCGCGGTTCACTAATCGAAAGCCGAGTCTACGAAAGCCGGGTCGAACCAGCGCAACAAAATGATGGGGTCAGGTCTTGCATTCATACATTTCCTTTCGACGTCATCGGATATCGCGGGCAAGCGATCACAATCCATCGCTGTGAACTGAAACATTAGGCAAGACCGTCAGTCTGACGCTCCAACGCGCCAACTCTGCTATTGCTGCAGTAGTCATATACCTGACGCATGCGCACACCCCTGTCCGCAAGGCCGCAGCGTTGCGCTGCCGACCGTTTATTGTTCTTTAATAGTGGGGAGCATTCGGGATGCGGTCAAATCTCACAAAATGAGAAGTTTGGCCGGCCGCCATGGCCTGGCGAATTAATCCGCAAAAACGACTGCGATTATTGATAATCAATAAAATCAATTACTTACGGATATTTTCTAAATAACAAAGACATGTTCTTTCTTGCGCATCCCAGTCGAAGCGCAGATGCGCCTCTACATTCCGTGGGGTCACCAGAGATCAGAGCCACCATTATTTTCAAGCCGGTCATAAGCCAAGCTCTTGTGGTTCATCAGATAATTCCGATATCCCATTCCGCCGGAAATCAAAGGTCCAGCGTTCGATTTATTTTCTTCGCACAGCGGATTTAACTTTTCCGAGCGACATGCACGACGGACGCGCAAGCACAAAAAATCTCGCGCTGTTTTCTGCACTTCTACCATCCCCTGCCGCATAAACACCCCTTCGTTCAAGCCACAGCCTTGCGCAGCAGCCCACTTGTTTCTTTGAGCAGTGCGGGCGAACCAGAGCAGGTCAAATCTAACAAAATAGAAAATATTAATCGGTGTTTTTATAAACAACGGGTTACAAGATATTCTTAAAGTGAGACTTTGTGGTTTTTATCAAGGTCGTAAAAATATATTTATTGGCGTGGGGAATGGCCCTCGCATGCGTCACCCGAATCAGCGATTGCATCTTGACCGGAAATGCATGCCTCGATAAAATGTAGCACACTGTAATACATTCGAATTCATCGCCTAGGCTCACACCAGTGTCTGACACCACCACCGTAAGGTTGCCGCCTGATCTCAAGAAAAGGCTGGAGACTGTCGCGCGCCGCCAGGCGCGCGGTAAGAGCTGGATCATTCAGCGCGCACTGGATGAGTACCTCACTCGTGCGCAGACTGATGGTGCGTCTATTGAAATCAAGGGCCAGTGTGGAGCGGCAAATCGCGCTGACCGCAAAGATCCTAATTGGGAAGTATTCGGCGACTGGAATCAATGAAGCGCGGCGACATTTATGCCGCGATCCCGCCGGGAGATTATGGCAAGCCACGCCCGGTCGTCATCGTGCAATCCGATGCTTTCACGGCACGCGACAGCGTGACGGTGTGCCTGCTTACATCAACGCTGATCAATGCGCCTTTGTTTCGCGTGCGCATCAAGCCCGGCCCCCATAACGGCCTGCGCAAGGCGTCTGATGTCATGGTCGATAAAATCATGACTTTGAGGCGCGCAAGACTGACTGCCATGACGGGATCATTGACGCCGGAAGAAACTTTGTTGTTCGATCGCGCATTGGCGCTCTGGCTGGCGCTGCCGTTACCCTGACTGAGTTCGATAAACGTAATCTGTCGTCTGGCGGCTCTGGTCATGCCGTTTTTTATATTGCCGTCGATCCCGGGGCGCCGTGCTAAGTTCCGGCTTTTCCCTCCGTAGGCACAGCCATGACCACTCCTGAAAACAAAATCGCCGATCCCGCCGCTTCAGGCTGATTCCGCTGGATCAACTGAAGCCCAAGCAGGAGAACTCCAATCCGACTAGTCACGTCATGTCACCCGCATCGGTCTTTTGCGGTGCCGACGGGGTACCAAAGGTGAACACATCATCCACCTGCAGATTACGCGGCAGGTTATGCGCGATAAAGAGCATGGTGACCTTGCCTTTCAACTGGTTGATGGTCAGCGCGAACTGTTCCGCTGTCGCCTGATCGAGTCCGCTGGTAGCCTCATCAAATATCAGTATCTTGGGTCGCTTCAGCAGCGCACGGGCAATCGCCAGCCGTTGCTTCTGGCCACCCGACAGCCCCACGCCATGCTCACCCAGCCAGGTCTGATAACCCTGCGGCATTTTCTCGATGACTTCGTGGATGCCAGCCATGCGGCAGGCGTTGATCACATCCTCGAAATTCGCATGCGGGCTGGCCATGCTCAGGTTTTCATATACCGTATTGGCGAACAGCACTGTTTCCTGAGGAACAACGCCGTAGTACTGACGCAACTCATTGGCGGACAGGTGGCGGATGTCGCGGCCATCAATTTCAATCCGCCCATCCTCCGGCGGGTAAAAGCCCTGCAGCAATTTGGCCAGTGTGCTTTTTCCGCAGCCTGAGGGTCCGGTGACCACGGTCAACTTCCCCGGTTTCAGGGTGAGTGACAGATTGCGGTAAAGATACGGATGTTCTTCGCTGTAGCGAAAAGACAATCCGGTGATGGCAACCTGCCCCGCTCCACCTGGTGCCCGAGACGGTGTCAAGGTGTAAGGCTCTGCTGGCGCATCCATCAGATCGCCCAGTCTTTTCACGGCTATATCGGCCTGCTGGAATTCCTGCCACAGCGAGGCCAGCCGCAGCATCGGCTGCGCCATGCGGCTGGCAAACATCTGGAACGCCACCAGCATGCCGATCGTGAAACCTTCGTTCTGCATTACGATCAGCGCGCCCACGCACAAAATGGCCAGCGTCTGGGTCTGTTCGATGGCATTGGCGACGGTGTTCGCAAAATCAGGTCGGACCGGCGCAACATGATGATTCAAAAAAGCAAGACTTCCAATCAGGTCATCCCAAGGGCTTAGCCGTGCGTTTTTAGGGGCAATATCGCGACTTTAAGGAATGAGCCATGCCTCGCGCCAATCGCCATTTCCTGCCTGGCCAGTTCTGGCATCTCACGCATCGTTGTCATGAGAGGTCATTCCTGTTCAAGTTTGCCCGTGATCGACGGGCGTACCGGCGCTGGTTATTCGAGGCGAAGAAGCGTTTCGGATTGCGCGTGCTGAACTATGTCGTTACGTCCAACCACGTTCACCTGCTGGTGCAGGACAGCGGCGAAGGTGTGATTGCGCAGAGCATTCAGCTTGCGGCGGGTCGCACGGCGCAGGAGTACAACCTGCGTAAAAGGCGCCAGGGTGCTTATTGGGAGGATCGCTATCACGCCACAGCGATTGAAGGCGACGGGCATTTACATCGTTGCATCGTCTACATCGATCTGAACATGGTGCGTGCCGGCGTTGTCCGGCATCCCGCCGCATGGGTGAACGGTGGCTATCGGGAAATCCAGCATCCGCCGCGACGCTATTCGCTGATCGATCTTGATGACCTTAGCGCCTCTTGCGGTTTCGCGAACGTGGGCGCTTTTCAGCAGGCACACCGCCAGTGGGTCGAGGAGGCGCTCGTGCGCAATGAACGGCGGCGGGACGAACGCTGGTCGGAAGCGATCGCAGTGGGCAGTTACGCCTTCGCCGTGAAAATCAAGCACGAGCTGGCGCTGAAAGCCAAACATCGCGATATCGATGTAGTCGATGGCACCTGCGCGCTGCGCGAACCGGCGAATGCTTATACGGCTATTTTTGACGGAGAAAACAGCGTTCTAAGGGTGGGAAACGCTATTTTTTAAGACGTGAAAATTAATTGATTCAGTCACTTACTGTGGTCCGACCCTAATCGGGCCTCGACCACCAGGTGGTAATGATTGGTCATTTGACACCAGGCGTGGCAAACCCAGTTAAAGCGGCTGCACACCTGACCAACGGTATCGAGCCAGGCCAGGCGATCGGCTTCTCCGAAATAGATATCTTCACGCCGGTCACCGCGCGAAGTGATGTGATAAAGCCCGCCTGCTAATTCAATTCTTAACGGCCTGGACATGAGCCCAATTTAATATCAGGGAATATTGGATTGCAAGACCTGACCCCACTTCTTCTCCTAACCTGCAAAACCTTCCCCTCAACCATGCCGTATTTCTGGAATTGGAACGTGGAGAGCTTTAGCCTCACCGGCTGCCCCTGCCGGATAAAACCTACATCGTCATTGTTAACCCAAACCTCTGCCATGAGCGGTTCCCCCAACGGCACCAGCGTCATCAAGATCGTACCAGGCGCAGCAACAGTACCCACCGTGTGGGTGGCCAGATCCTTGACAATTCCAGCTTGAGGCGCACGCAGTTCCATCAAACCCTTGCGATGGTCATGCTTTCCCGCCTCCTCACCCAGTCGCTGGGCTTGCGAGGCAGTTTCAATCCGCTCATTTTGCAATTGTTGCCGATAATTCGATTTAATCTGGGCTAGTCGCTTCTCTGCCTGCACAGTCGTGGCACGCAAGCCCTCAACGTTCTCCGTCTGTGCTTTCAGGTCCTGCTCACTTTCGATGAACAGGCGCATCCTTTCCTGCGCCAGCAACTTTCCAGCAAAACCCTCTCTTGCCAATTGCGCCCAACCATCAGCCGTATCCTTGTGCATCGGCACCGTTTTCTTCAGCTTCGCCTCGATTTCCAGCGCTGATTTCAGGTCCCTCTGGACTTTGACCAAGTTGGCCTGTTCCGTATCAACTGCATCTTGATAAGCCTGACGTCGCGCTCGATGCTGCGCCTCGACCTGAGCCAGCAAGCCGGCGTCGTCCCCGGACAAATGGCTGATCGAGGAGCCTTTCATTTCCGCGTCGATGCGTCGCAACTGCAGGTTTTTGAGTTTTCGTTCGTTTTCAACGACACGGCGATCCGCATCGGTCAGGTTCGGGTCCATGCGCATCAGCACCTGGCCCTCCTTGACCTGGTCACCTTCGCGGACCAGGATTTCCTTGACGATGCCCTGCTCCAGCGGTTGCACAATGCGTAAGTAGGATTGCGGCACCAGCTTGCCGGTCGCCACCGCAACGATGTCCAGTTTCCCAAACGTGGCCCATAGCAACAGGCCTCCGAAAAATATCAACAGGGTTTTAAGTAATAACCCCGCGAACGGGGATGGCGGAGTCGCCTGAACACGCAGAAGAGGCGCAGCAAAGTCCTGCGGTGTGACGTCGCTTTTCTTGAGGCGCTTTACGAAATCAGAAAAAAGGCTGTTCATGGTTTGAGAATATCACCAAGAACAGCCTTCATTACGGAACCCTCCGTCATCAGCTTAGTTTGATCAGGCCATCCTGCAATCCCGAAAATTGATGCAATGACTGAGCATCCGATCCAAACCCGCTGGCGCCAATGACCTGTTGTGCTGCGGCAAGACTCATGCCCGTCAAGCCGTTGTTACGGGCATACCAGTAAGCCAGATCACCGCCCAAAGCGGCATCGTCGGTCCCTGACAAATGATATTGCATCAACGCATCGCTGAGCGCCCAGTTGGTCAGCCCCGGATTTACAGTCTGTGCAGCGTCAAAAGCGCTGACCAGTCCGAGGAAATCGAAATTCTGGACACGCCTGTTGTACAAGGAATCCGTTGAATTGGCATCAAATTCGTCAGTCGCATCCAGAATCAGCTGCAGATTCAGCAAAGTGCCCTGCCCAACGTACCAGTCCTTGAAAATAATCTTGTCGTCAGCACCCGTATTCAACACCAGATCATTGTTGTCGCGCGACAGTGACAGATCCGAATACTTGAGGCCACCGCCCAGAGACAGCGTATTGTCCGCGCCAGCGTCGGAATACAAGGTATCGACGCCACCGCCAGCGTTATAGGCGATGACATTGCTTCCGGCCCCGGTCGTTAATGTATCGTCTCCTGCACCGCCGATGAACAGATCATTGCCGGCGCCACCGGTGGCCACATCATCACCAGCGCCTCCAACAAAAACGTTGTTGCCATCGACATCAATCAGCGTGTCGTCACCGCCGGCGCCTTCGAGCACCGTGTTGCCGACCTGTCCCAGCAATGCCGAGACCTGGTCGCTGCCGCGCAGCAAGCCGGGCATATCGACCACCTGCATGGCCGTGGCATTGATCGCCGCCAGATCCCAAGTCGTGCCATTGGCAAACTCGATGCGCTCCACCTTGTTCGCGTCCGCCGTAAACCAGTTCAGCACCTGGATGCTGTGCTGCTGATCCGCGGTATGCGCCACCAGATCGTCGTTCAACCGCCCGAGCGTGATGTCGGTCGAGGCAATGCCCGCGCCGAACACGATCTTGTCGAGATTGCCGGCTGTGGCGTCGTTTTCCACGATGACGTCGTGTCCGAAGTTCAGGTCAAAGTGATAAACGTCATTACCTAACCCACCAGACAAACTGTCTGCACCGACTCCTCCACTAATAACATCATTTCCCGCATTTCCATTCAGACTGTCAGCACCTGAGTCCCCAAGTAGGAAATTGTTGCTTGCAGAGCCATCTAATGTGTCCGCATTGGGCGTACCGTAAGTTAGATCAAAGATAGTCCCATCTGCAAACTGAAACATCTCGATCCTGTAGTACGCAGTGCTCGGATTAAACCAGTTCGCAATGGTTATCTGGTCGGTTGCCGCCGGGTTCTGCGGATCCAATATTTGTACTACCAGGCTGTCTCCACTCCGAGCACCGCTCAGGTTGGAGGCGGTGATTCCCGCGCCAAACAGAATCTTGTCTGTGCCGCCCGAATTTCCACCATAAAACACTTCGCTAACGACATCTTGTCCGTCGCCACGGTTGAATTTGTACGTTGTCGAGCCTTGTGCGTTTCCGTTCAATGTGTCATTACCAGCGCCACCTTCCAGCGTATTGCTCCACG
>JAKFUS010000034.1 GCA_021732605.1 Betaproteobacteria bacterium
CCTCACCCCAACCCTCTCCCCGCAAGCGGGGAGAGGGAGGTTTTCATTATATTTTACGTTATAAGTAATTGATTTTATTAATATTTTAAAGTCGTCAATACCGCCGTATCAACGTCAAAGCCTGCCCATCCCGTTTCATCTCGGTGCGGTTCAGGAAACTCATTCCCAGCAGCGCGATCTTCAGGCCGTCGCCTTCCAGCACCACGGCCTCGACGGCATGCAGCGTGATGTCGCCGACTTTCACGGTGTCCAGCGTCACCCGATAGGCGGCGGCACGGCCGTTGGCGGTTTGCGTGAAACCGCGCTGGCCGTTCAGGTAGTTGATGCCCAGCCGTCGCGCTTCGCTGCTAGGCAAGGCAATGGAGGTCGCTCCGGTATCGACCAGGAACTGCACCGTGCCGCCGTTGATCTGTCCCAGCGTCTGGTAATGACCCTGCGTATCAGCGGTCAGCGTCACGGATGATGCGCTGCTGCTGCCGGCTGACAGATCGGCACCGCCGATTCTGGAACCCGAGCCCAGAGCGAGACTCTGGCGCTTGCCTTGGAATTCGATGATGGCGGTGCTGCTGTTGGCGCTGATCAGTTTGACGCCTTCGGGTGAAGTCTGGCCGGCGGACAGCATGCGCGGCTTGCCGCCGTCGATGACCAGCTGGGCTTTGCCGCCGAACAGTGCGGTGACGCTGATATCTGCCGCCTGGACGGATGCCGCGGTGAACGTCAGCGCAGCGCAGATTGTCTTAAGATAAGGCCATTGCATTCCGGATCACCCCATGAAACCCGTTGCCATTTTTCGTTATACCGCCACCGAAGGACCGGCCTATTTTGCCACGTACCTCGAAAGCCGGAAGATCCCGTATCAACTGGTTCGCGTCGATGCCGGCGACCTGATACCTGCCGACGCCTCCGCGCTGGCCGGTGTGGTCTGCATGGGCGGGCCGATGAGCGTCAACGATGACCTGCCGTGGATTCCGCCGATGCTCGGGCTGATCCGCGATGCGGTGAAGCGCGATGTGCCGGTGTTGGGCCATTGCCTCGGCGGGCAGTTGATGGCCAAGGCGCTGGACGCGCCGGTGACACGCAATGCGGTCAAGGAAATCGGCTGGGGCAAGATCGAGGTGCTTAAGGAGCCCGTGGCGCAGCAGTGGCTGGGGACGGACCTGCCGTCATTCCTGTCTTTCCACTGGCATGGCGAAACCTTTGCGCTGCCGGAGGGCGCGACGCGGGTCATGTCCAGTGCCTGGTGTCCGAATCAGGCGTTTGCGCTGGGCAAGCATTTCGGCATGCAGTGCCATGTCGAAATGACGGAAGACCTGATCCGCACCTGGTGCAAGGACTGGGAAAAAGAAGTCGAGGCGCTGGCGGGGCGCATGGCCTCGGTGCAGACGCCAGCGGAAATGGAGCAGGGCATCAGCGAAAAAGTACGTGCGCTGAATGCGGTGGCGGCGCGGATTTACGATCGCTGGATTACCGGGCTGGCGCTTTAAGTAATCGTTCCCTCCTCCTCAGGGGCAAGGGAACACTTGGAGCGGAGCAGGGGGTGGTTCAACACGTGTGGCCAAAACACAACCACCCCCATCCCAGCCTTCCCCCTGAAGGGGAAGGAGTCAAAGTTTGAGATTGTTTTTAATTCAGCAGCGTCCACGCAATACCGATCAAGGCACAAGCACCGATCACCGGCATCACGCCGATTTTCCAGCGCCACAGCGCAAGGAAGGCCGCGATGCCGATAATCGCCGAGGGCCAGTCGAAGTAGCCTTGCAGACCATCCGGCCACAACACGTGGTAGGCAAAAAACACAGCGAGGTTAAGGATCACACCGACCACGGCCGCAGTGATACCGGTCAGCGGCGCGGTGAATTTCAGATCGCCGTGCGTGGTTTCGACCAGCGGACCGCCGAGCAGGATGAAAATGAAGCTGGGCAGGAAGGTGAAGTACGTGACCACCGAGGCGGCCAGCGCGCCGGCGAGCAACAGGTTGTCGGGGCCGAGGAACTGCGTGGTCCAGCCGCCGACGAAACCGACAAAGGCCACCACCATGATCAGCGGTCCCGGCGTGGTTTCTCCCAGTGCGAGGCCGTCAATCATCTGCAGCGGCGTGACCCATTGATACTGTTCGACGGCGGCTTGATAGACATAAGGCAGCACGGCATAGGCGCCGCCGAAGGTTAGCAGTGCCGCCTTGGTGAAAAACCAGCCCATTTGGCTTAACGGGCCCTGCCAGCCGTAGATGGATACCAGCGTCGCCATTGCGGCGCCCCACAGCAGCAGGCCGACGGCGAGCGCTGCGGCAAAACGTTTCCAGGTGAACAGCGCGTGCTGCGGGGTCGGCGTGTGGTCATCAATCACCGCAGCGCCATAACTTTTGTCGCCCGCTCCATGACCGCCACCGGTGGCGAACAGTTTTGGCGCCACCTGCGCGCCGATATAGCCGATGATGCCGGCGCCAATGACGATCAGCGGGAACGGCAGCTTCAGTGCAAACAGCGCGATGAATGCCGCCGCGGCAATGCCCCACAACACGCCATTTTTCAGCGCGCGTGAGCCGATGCGCAGGGCAGCGACTACGACGATGGCGGTAACCGCCGGTTTGATGCCGTACAACATGCCGGCGATGGCCGGCACATCACCCCAGACGAGGTAGATCCACGTCAGCGCAATCAGGATGAACAGCGAGGGCAGTACGAACAGCCCGCCGGCGACAATGCCGCCCCAGGTGCGGTGCATCAGCCAGCCGATGTAGGTGGCGAGCTGTTGTGCCTCGGGGCCGGGCAGCACCATGCAGTAGTTCAGTGCATGCAGGAAACGGCGCTCGGAAATCCAGCGCCGGCGTTCGACCAGCTCCTGATGCATGATCGCAATCTGTCCCGCTGGGCCGCCGAAGCTGATGAAGCCGAGTTTCAACCAGAAACGGAAGGCCTCGCGGAAGGAGATGACGGCGGGCGGCGCGGTTGGCGCGGCGGATGTTGCTTCATTCATCGAATTTTTCCTGGCCGGTCAACGATAGGCGTCGGGATTCCAGGTGTGCTGTTCGTCCTGGCCTTCCTTGCACCACAGGTAGAGCGCGTCGTACATGACCATGCCCTGTTGCAACTGCTCGTGGTCATCGGCGATGAGGCGCGACAGGCCCAGCGACAGGGCGACCAGGCCTGCGGATTGCGCTGCGATTTCCGGATGCCCGGTATCTGCCCCGCGCACGATGTCGGCGAGTTGCAGCAATGCCGGATCGTTCAGGCGGTAGATGCGGATAAAGGCATCAAAGCTGCAGCGCGGGCCGTCGTGCGAGAACATCACGTCCGGCACGTCGTAGGGGATGGCATTTTTCTGTGCAGCGAGGGTTTTTACGTCGGCCGAGGGCACGTATAAAAATTCGGCATTGCGGTCGATGAAGCGCGTGATCAGCCACGGGCAGGCGATGCGGTCGACTTTCGGCCGTTCGCGGGTGATCCAGCGCGTGGCGGCGGCAACGGGTTTGGCCATCAGGTCGCCGCCGGCCGCGCGCAGCCCTTCTTCAATGCCATCTTCGACAAACTGCGCGTTGAGCCCCCGGTCGCGCAGCGCCTTGGCGACGTTCCGGCTGACTTCGTGGCCGTGCACGCAATACACCGCAATCCGGGCGGCGGCGGGCAGTTCACCGGCCCAGGCTTCGACGGTGGCCGGATCGCGGCGCAGTGCACCGGCAGCCATGTCCGGCGCGGCCAGGAACGCCGCCTCTCGGCGCACGTCGATCAGCAGCGGCGCGGCAACAGTGCCGCGTGCAGCGATCAGTTTTTCAGGGGAAATGCTCTCGTCCATGATGACTCCTTCGTGGTGGCCAGGCACCAGCAGCATACGAAGGCAGCACTTGGACGCGGGGCGTCTGGAGCCGGGGAGTCTGCCAACGTCCCCGTGATGATGCGGATGATTCTGCGAGATTGCCGGTGCGCTGTCAACGCGCCAATCCGGACTAGTCCCGGAAATTCTTGAACTGCAGCGGAAATTCGTTGATCGATTTTCGGATCAGCGCGATGGCGTCCTGCAGCAGGTCTTTTTTCGCGCCCGAGACGCGCACCACATCGCCCTGGATGCTGCCCTGGACTTTCATCTTGCTGTCCTTCAACAGCTTGACGATTTTTTTCGCCAGTTCCTGCTCGATGCCTACCCTTACCTTCACCGGCTGTTTCATCTTGTTGCCGCTGATCGGTTCACCATCTTCGAGCTTCAGGCAGCGGGTATCAACACCGCGTTTGGCGAGTTTTGCCGTCAGCACATCGCGGACCTGGCTCAACTTGAAGTCGTCGTCGGCGTAAACCGTCAGTGTTTTTTCTTTATCGTTGATTTCGACGCGCGAGTCGGAACCTTTGAAATCAAAGCGCGTGGAGACTTCTTTGTTGGTCTGGTCGACGGCGTTGTGCACTTCGACCTGATTGACCTCGGAAACGATATCGAATGAGGGCATGGCTTGCTCCCTTTCATTTGGGTCAGGCCCGGATTATACGCCCCGTGCCTCTCGGGGCTTAGCGACTATACGCCCCGAGGCTCTTGGGGGCCGACCCGCTACGACCGGTGGGGCTTTCAGCGCGCGCGTTTACGGGCGGCTTGCAGTGCGATGTGGTGCGCGTCGATCGGCAGGCCGGTCGCATCGTCAAACTCTGCTGCGGCTTCCACCGCGCGACGTGCCAGCGTTTCGGCATCCAGGCCGCGCTGGCCGTGCAGTGCATGCAGCGCGCCCATCGCGTAATTGCTGCCGCTGCCGAAGGCGTAGTAGCGCGTGAATTCCTGCACCGTGCGGTGCGCGACCACGCCGAAGATGCCGTGCTTGTTGGCGATCAGCGCATCGAAGCGTGTCGATTCGAGTGCTTCGTCGTCATGTCCGCCGGGCAGCAGTTGATAGTCGCTTTTCAGCACGGCATGCAGTGTCTGCCAGGTGCGGAAGATCGCCATGGGCGTGTCGAAGCGCGGCTTGACCTTGGGTCGCAAAAAATAATCCGCGAGTATGGTCTTGAACGTGGCGTTGCCGGTGAGGGCCAGCCAGGTGTCACCGACCTGCAGCAGCTTGCCGTTATTGGCGATGTACTCTGCGGTTTCCTTGCCCGAACCCCATTTGGTCATGGTGTCGGCGGCGATGGCAACGCCGCGATCCTTGCGCACCACAACGAGGGTGGTCATGGGGTTGGGCGCGCTTTAACCAAAATGACAGACGTAATGCAGGGGCTCGGCGCACTCGATGTCGAAACTGGACTTGCCGGGCACGTCAAAACTTTCACTGGCAGAGACTTTTTTCCAGTCGGCCCCCGCCAGTCTGTAGCGGCCGTTGCCGGCGATGATCTCCATGCGTTCCGGGGCATCGGTATTAAACGTTAATTTGGACGGCAGGATCACACCCACCGATTTGCGCACGCCGCCGGCGAGGATCACGGTATGGCTGATGCATTTGCCGTCGAAATAGACATTGGCCTTTTTGATGACGGAGACATTATCGAACTGCATGATTTCTCTTTCCTTTATTTCTTGTGCTTCTTACTTGCGTTTATTACGTAAGTTGGCGGCGATGCGCAGCCGCAGCGCATTGAGCTTGATGAAGCCGCCTGCGTCGGCCTGGTCGTAGGCGCCCTTGTCGTCTTCAAACGTCGAAATCGCCGGATCGAACAGCGAATCGGTTTTCGATGCGCGGCCGACAGTGGTCACCGTGCCCTTGTAGAGTTTGACCTTCACGGTGCCGTTGACCGGCTTTTGCGATTCGTCGATCAGTTGCTGCAGCAGCAGGCGTTCCGGGCTGAACCAGTAGCCGTTGTAGATCAGCCGTGCGTAGCGGGGCATCAGGTCGTCTTTCAGCGCCAGTACTTCGCGGTCCATGGTGATCGATTCCATGGCGCGGTGCGCGCGCAGCATGATGGTGCCGCCGGGGGTTTCGTAACAGCCACGCGATTTCATGCCGACGTAACGGTTCTCGACCAGATCCAGCCGCCCGATGCCGTGCTTGCCGCCGAGCTTGTTCAACTGGGTCAGCACCTGCGCGGAAGACATCTTCTTGCCGTTGATGGCGACAATATCGCCGCGGGAATAAGTCAGTTCCACGTATTCCGGTTTGTTCGGCGCTTTTTCCGGCGACACGGTGATGCGCCACATCGAGTCTTCCGGCTCGAACGACGGATCTTCGAGGATGCCGCCTTCGTACGAGATATGCAGCAGGTTGGCGTCCATCGAGTACGGCGCGCCGCCTTTGCGTTTTTTGTAATCGACGGGGATGCCGTGCTTGTCGGCATAGGCCAGCAGTTTTTCGCGTGACAGCAAATCCCATTCGCGCCACGGCGCGATGATTTTGACGTCCGGCATCAGCGCATAGGCGCCGAGTTCGAAGCGCACCTGGTCGTTGCCTTTGCCGGTCGCCCCGTGCGACACCGCGTCGGCGCCGGTCTTGCGTGCGATTTCGACCATGCGCTTGGCAATCAGCGGCCGCGCAATCGAGGTGCCGAGCAGATATTCGCCCTCGTACACCGCATTGGCGCGGAACATCGGGAACACGAAGTCCCGGACGAATTCCTCGCGCAGGTCTTCGATGAAAATCTGTTTGACGCCCATCAGCTGCGCTTTTTTGCGCGCCGGCGCGACTTCTTCACCCTGGCCGATGTCGGCGGTGAAGGTGATGACTTCGCAGCCGTAGACGTCCTGCAGCCATTTGAGGATGACCGAAGTGTCGAGGCCGCCCGAGTAGGCAAGCACTACTTTATTGATTTTATTGGATTTTTTCATGATTTCAGAGGTAATTCAAAACGGCAGTTGGAAACTCAGGCGTTTTCGACTTTGCCGAGCAGCAGGAATTCCATCAAGGCCTTCTGCGCGTGCAGGCGGTTCTCAGCTTCGTCCCAGACCACGCTTTGCGGGCCGTCGATCACGTCGGCGGTGACTTCTTCGCCGCGATGCGCGGGCAGGCAGTGCATGAACAGCGCGTCTTTTTTTGCGACGCGCATCATGTCGGCATCGATGCACCAGTCCTCGAAGTCGCGCTTGCGCTCTTCGTTCTCGGCTTCGAATCCCATGCTGGTCCAGACGTCGGTGGTGACCAGGTCGGCGTCGCGCACGGCATCCATCGGATCCTTGAATTCCTCGTAATGGTCGGTGCCGTAGAGACCGGCGCGTTCGGGTTCAACTTCATAGCCGGGCGGCGTTGATACATGAACATTGAAGTCGAGCACTTCCGCCGCCTGCAGCCAGGTATTGCAGACGTTGTTCGAGTCGCCGATCCACGCCACGGTCTTGCCGCTGATCGAGCCGCGTTGTTCGATGAAGGTGAAGATGTCGGCGAGGATCTGGCAGGGATGGTATTCGTTGGTCAGACCGTTAATCACCGGCACCCGCGAGTGCGAGGCGAAGCGGTTGATGATGTCCTGTTCGAAAGTGCGGATCATCACCACGTCGACCATGCGCGTGATCACCCGCGCGACGTCCTCGATCGGTTCGCCGCGTGAGAGCTGGGTCTGGCTCGACGTCAGGTTGATCACCGTGCCGCCCATCTGCAGCATGCCGGCTTCGAATGAGACGCGGGTGCGTGTCGAGTTTTTTTCAAAAATCATCGCCAGCGTGCGGTCATGCAGCGGCAGGTACGGCTCGTAACGCTTGAACCGTTCCTTGATCCAGAGCGCGCGGGCGAATACATGCGCGTATTCGGCGGCGCTGAAATCCCTGAACTGAAGGTAATGACGCAGCATCATGGCGATTCGCGATGGCCGCTCAGGCGGCAGCCGGCGTGGCTTTCATCAGGAACGAGCGGATCATCGGCGCCAGTTCGCCGACCAGTTGGTCGGCTTCCGCGCGCGAGATGACCAGCGGCGGCACCAGCCGCACCACATTGTCGGCAGTGACGTTGATCAGCAGGCCGGCTTCGAGCGCGGTTTTCACCAAATCGCCGCACGGCCGGTCGAGTTCGATACCGATCATCAGCCCCTTGCCGCGGATTTCCTTGACGCCCGGTGTCTCAGCGAGCGCACGCTGCAGGCTGCTACGGATATGGGCGCCCACTTCGGTGGCGTTCTGGCACAGATTTTCGGATTCGATGATCTCCAGAGTGGTCAGCCCTGCCGTGCATGCGAGAGGATTGCCGCCGAAGGTCGAGCCATGGCTGCCCGGCTGGAACAGCGTGGCGGCTTCGCCGCGGGCAACACAGGCGCCGACCGGCACGCCGCCGCCGAGCCCCTTGGCGAGCGTGATCACGTCCGGCATCACGCCGTAATGCTGGAATGCGAACATGCGGCCGGTTCGCCCCATGCCGGTCTGCACTTCGTCGAGCATCAGCAGCCAGCCGTTGGCGTCGCAGATTTCACGCAAGCCTTTCAGATAACCGTCGTCGCAAACGCTGACGCCGCCTTCGCCCTGCACCAGCTCGGCAAGCACGGCGACGACGTTGCGGTTGGAGTCGGCGACGCGCCGCACCGCTTCAAGATCATTGAACGGTACTCGCACGAACCCGGTCACCAGCGGTTCGAATCCGGCTTGCACCTTGCGGCTGCCGGTGGCAGACAGTGTGGCCATGGTGCGGCCGTGGAAGGATTTTTCGAGTACCACCACCGCGGGAATCTCGACGCCCTTTTTGTGGCCGTAATAACGCGCGAGCTTGATTGCTGCTTCGTTGGCTTCCGCACCTGAATTGCAGAAAAATACCTTGTCCATGCCGGATGCTTCGGCAATGCGGTCTGCGAGTTTTTCCTGGGCCGCAATCTGGTAGATGTTGGAAGTGTGGATCAGCTTGCCGATCTGGTCGCGCAGCGCTGCCACCAGCTTCGGGTGGCTGTGGCCGACCGCATTCACGGCTACACCCGCGAGCGCATCAAGGTAGCGCTTGCCCGTGGTGTCCCAGAGCCAGACGCCTTCGCCGCGCTCAAAAGTGACCGGCAGCCGGCCATAGGTGTTCATCACGTGGGACATGGTTCATCCTTCTCGACAAAACGGCGCCGCGCAAAGTACGGCACAAAAATGCCCAACACAAAAACAGACGGCGGCCTGACGCCGCCGGAGCGACTATTCTTATCCAAGCCGGTTTTGCTTGGCAAGTGAAATTTCCGCCGAATTACAGAGCGAAATCAATGACCTTCTGCTAGACTTTTCGCGCAGCAAAATTCAAGGATAAAACATGTTCGAAGGCGCACCAGAAATCGTCATACAAGGAATTACTGAAACCGGAGAAACCTTCCGGCCCAGCGACTGGGCGGAGAGACTGAGCGGCATGCTGTCCGTATTCAGTGCAGAGGGTTATCTCGCCTATTCGCCGTTTCTGAAGCCAATCATGGCCGGCGGCGTGCGCTGCGTGGCGGTTGATCGTGTGCTGGAGAATCGCGATCCGCCGGCGTTTGCATTTCTGCTGCAGTTCGCGCGGGACAACCAGCTAAAACTGCGACCGGGGCGCAAGGCGAAACGCCCTGAAGAACTGGCGGCGGAGGCGGCACTGCGAGATGCATTGCGCCCTCCGGGCGCTCAGGGCGCCTGAACCGCGGCACCCTGCCACCGGCCGAAGCCGGTCAGTGTTTTTTACTTACGCCATCGCCTTGACGGCGGCGTTCAGGCGGCTCTTGTGGCGGGCCGCAGTGTTCTTGTGCATGATTTCTTTGTCGGCGATCGAATCGATCTTGCTCACCGATTGCTGGAACATGGCGCGGGCGGCAGTTTTGTCACCGGCGGCGATGGCTTTACGTACATCTTTCATTGCGGTGCGCAGTGCGGAACGTTGTGCCATGTTGCTGGCGCGGCGTTTGACGGCCTGGCGGGCGGCTTTTTTGGCTGAAGCAGTATTGGCCATGTAAACTCCGGATTTCGTTCAGTAAAAGAACAATTCGAGGGTGATTCGGAAAGGGCGCAATGATAAAGATATCCCGCTCTTTCCGCAAGTCCGACGACGACGGCCCCACCACCGTCTAAATTCAGGAAAAATGAATCTACTCAAAGCCTTAGCGACGGTCAGCAGCATGACGCTGCTGTCCCGCATACTGGGTTTCGTGCGTGATGCAGTGATTGCCCGGGTATTCGGGGCCGGGTTGATGACCGACGCCTTCTTCGTCGCGTTCAAGATCCCCAATCTGCTGCGGCGGCTGTTTGCCGAAGGCGCGTTCTCCCAAGCCTTTGTGCCGATTCTCGCCGAATACAAGAATCGCCGCGGCATAGCCGAAACGCGCGCGTTGATTGATCATGTGGCCGCCGTACTGACCGTGGCGCTGGTGCTGGTTACGGCCGTCGGCATGGTGGCCGCGCCGTTGATCGTTACTGTCAGTGCGCCGGGATTCAAGGCGACGCCGGAAAAATTTGCGCTGACTGTCGATCTGCTGCGCATCGTGTTTCCGTACATCCTGTTCATTGCGCTGACGGCTTGCGCCGGCGGCATCCTCAATACCTGGAGCCGGTTTGCGGTGCCGGCGTTCACGCCGGTGCTGCTCAACCTGTCGTTCATCGGTTTTGCGCTGTTTGCCGCGCCGTGGTTCGATCCGCCGGTGATGGCGCTGGCCTGGGCGGTGTTTGTCGGCGGTGCGCTGCAACTGGCCTTTCAGTTGCCGTTCCTGGCGCGCATCGGCATGTTGCCGCGGCTGCGCCTGAACTTCCGTGATGAAGGCGTGCGGCGGGTGCTGAAGCAAATGGCGCCTGCGGTGTTCGGCGTGTCGGTCGGGCAGATCAGTCTGCTGATCAACACCATTTTTGCATCGTTCCTGGTCACCGGCAGCGTGACCTGGCTGTACTTTGCCGATCGGCTGATGGAATTTCCCTCAGGGCTGCTCGGCGTTGCACTGGGCACCATCCTGCTGCCCAGCCTGGCGAAGTGTCATGCCGAGCAATCAGTGCAGGCTTATTCGGATTTGCTGGACTGGGGATTGCGGCTGACCCTGCTGCTGGCGGTGCCGGCGGCCGCCGGGCTGGCACTGCTGGCGGCGCCGCTGGTAACTACGCTGTTTCACTACGGCGCGTTTACCGACACCGACGTTATCCATACGCGCAATGCCGTGATTGCCTATTCGATCGGCCTGGTCGGTCTGATTGCAGTGAAGGTGCTGGCGCCGGGTTTTTATGCGCGACAGGACATCCGTACGCCGGTGAGAATTGCGGTGATCACGCTGATCTTCACGCAGTTGCTGAACCTGCTGCTGATCTGGGACTTGCGTCATGCCGGGCTGGCGTTGTCGATCAGCCTCGGTGCCTGCCTCAATGCGGTGCTACTGCTGCGCGGTTTGCGCCGGGGCGGGATTTACATGCCGCAACCGGAGTGGGGAGTTTTTGTGCTGAAGCTCGCACTGGCGGTATATGCAATGGGCGCGATGTTGTGGGTGTTGTCCGGTGACGCGACGAGCTGGCTGACGGCGGGGGCGCTAGAGCGGGGCGGGCGCCTGGCGATGCTGGTTTTTGCCGGCGGTGGTACCTATTTTCTGACGCTGTGGCTGCTCGGCTTTCGCCCGCGGCATTTTGGTCGGCGCGGTGCGGACTGAGCCGTCTTCAGGCAGCGCCGGCCATTACTTTTGCAGCACACGGCGTGAGACGTAGGAGACGAAGTCCACCAGCGCGACCAGCATGATCATCGCAATCAGAATCGAACTGGTCTCGTTCATGTGAAACAGCCCCATGTGAAACGCCAGCATCTGTCCAAGTCCGCCCCCACCCACTACACCCAGCACTGCTGCCGCGCGGATATTGTTTTCCCAGCGGTACAGTGTGTACGACAGTAATTGCGGCAGAATCTGCGGGAGCGTCGAATACAGGAAAACCCGGCCTGCCGGCACGCCCTGAACACGCAGAGCAAATGCGGGGCCGGGTGGTGCGTTTTCAATGGCTTCGGCGAACAGCCGGCCGAGCACACCGGTGGTATGCAAGGCCAGCGCCAGCGTTCCGGCGAAGGGGCCCAGGCCGGCGGAAATAATCAGCAGCGCAGCCCACACCAGTTCCGGGATTGAGCGCAACCCGTTCAGCAGCAGCCGCGTCGGGACGCGCCAGAACGCCTTGTCGTCGGCGTGGGTGCGGCTGGCCGGCAGCGCCAGCGCAAGGCCGGCGATCGCTGCAAGCAGTGTGCCCAGAGCCGACATGGCGATGGTTTCCAGGCTGGCCATGGTCAGTTTTTGCAGGAATGCGGAATTCGCGGCTGGGGACAGCAGTTCCCCCAGAAATTTGCCCATTCTCTGCGCCGAATCGACAGAGAGGAATTTTGCCCACTGCAGGTCGAGGGACAGAAAACTTGCCGCTGTCAGCGCGGCCAGCCCCACCATGAACCAGCAGGCCGCGCAACGCGCATCAAAAATTTTTGGCGGCAGCCGGTAGGCTTCATTCGCAGCAGTACTTTTAATCTGGGGGCTCATGCCAATGTACGCCTCAACCAGGCACTGGCATAGTCGGCTAGCCCCACCAGCAACATGAACACGATAAGCATGGTGGCAACCTCGCCGCCCTGAAACATTTTCATCGAGTTATCCATCTGCTGACCCAGTCCTCCGGCGCCGACGAAGCCGAGTACTGCGGAAGAACGGATCGCGCATTCCCAGCGATAAACCGTATAACTGGTCAGTTCCGCAGCACTTTGCGGCAGCAGGCCGTAAAAAAAGGCCTGCAGCCTGCCAGCGCCATTGCGCAGCAGCGTGTTGGTGGCATGCGATTCGTCGCTCTCCAGAATTTCGCCATAGACTTTGCCGAGCATGCCGCCATAAGTCAGCGCAATGGCCAGCACACCGGCGGTGGGGCCGAGGCCGACGACGCGCACAAACACCAGCGCCCAGACCAGTTCAGGCACGCTGCGCAACAGGATGAGCAGCCAACGCACGCCCTGGCGCACGATGAAGGGCAGCGCATGCATGCGTCCCGGCAATGCCGAAACCGAAAGTGCGCTGGTTGATATCAGTGTCAGCGGAATCGCCACCAGCAACGCAAGCGCCATGCCGGCGGTGGCGATGGCGACGGTGCGCCAGCATTCGCGTGCAACCAGCAGCAGGAACTCCGCCTCGATTTTCGGCGGAAAAAAATCACTGAGAAAGCGTCGAGTCGATTTCAGCGTTTCCGGCTCAAACAGTGTCCACGGTCTGAATTCCGTCAGAACGAGTGCCGGCGCCAGCAGAACTAACGCCGCGCAGAGCCAGAAAACGCGCGACATCCAGGCCGGATCGCGCAGTTGCGGCGACAGGATGGTGGCGGATGCGGGAGTGTTCAAGACGGGCTACTGTCGGCAGTAATCAGCGGCAGTACACGGCCGCCGGCTGTTTGCTGCCGGGCGCATCGTTACCGGGTGGCAGCGGGGCGCCCAGCAGTTCGTGTTCGTGCTGGGCGTAGAGGGCGGCAAGCCGTTCGCGCGTTACTTCACGCGAGGGCAGGTCGAATTGCAGTTCGCCATCGCGCAATCCGACGACGCGCGGAAAACGTGTTGCCACATCGACCTGGTGCAATGTGGTGATGAGGGTGGCGCCGCAATCGCGCGCGGATTGTGTCAGCGCGTCGATGGCAAGCTCGACCCGCGAAGGATCGAGGGACGACAGTGGTTCATCGACCAGCCAAAGTCTTGCGCTGGACACCAGCGCGCGGGCGAGGCCGACGCGCTGACGTTCGCCGCCCGACAGGCGGTCGACCCGGTCCCACAGTTTGCCGGCGAGATCGAACCGGCCCAGGGCCGCTTCAGCTTCGGCAATGTGCGTGGGATAAAACAGCGAGCGCAGACTGGCCAGCAATGACTGCTGGGGCAAGCGCGCCGCCAGCACCGAAATGATGACCCGCTGCCGGGGCGGCAGCGGCGGCGTCTGCGGAGCCAGAAACAGCCGGCCGCGCAGTTTTTGCAACTGCGCCACGGACAGCGACCATGGATCGACACCGTCCAACCACAAGCCTCCCGCGGCAGGCTTCAGCGCACAGGCCAGCGCATGAAGCAGCGTGGTCTTGCCTGCCCCCGATGGCCCGATGACGGCGATCTGTTCGCCGGGTTGTATGGTCAGCGTCAGTGGTTTTAATGCCGGCGTGCTGCCGGCTGCGGCCGCCGGGTGGCGGGCCGCAAGACTCTCGATAAAGATTTGCATGCGGTTACCGGGAAGTTCGGAGTAGTTCGGACGGTTATTTGATCAGACCGGCACTGCGACCGGCGATCTCGAGGTCTTTATAGTTTTCCGGTTTAGTCGCAATGTATTTGGTCGCACGATTCAAGGTCAGAATTTCCTTGCCCTCCGGCGTGGCCAGCGACAGGTCGAGCAATGCTTTGGTGATGCGTTCGCGCAGCGCAGCCGGCATGTCGGCATGCACCGACCAGTTGTAGTTGTAGTACGGCGGCGTGGTGTAAAAGACGTTCACTTTAGTTGTATCGACTTTTTTGTCGTCGACGAACTTGCGCCACACCGTAATATCGAGCGCCGCCGCATCGACACGGCCGCCGACAACCGAGGCGATGGTGGCGTCATGGGCGCCGGAGTAAGCGACGCGTTTGAAATCCTTGTCCGGGTCGATCTTCGCCTGCAGCAGGAAGTTGCGCGGCATCAGATGGCCCGAGGTGCTCGACTGCGAGCCGAAGCTCACCTGTTTGCCTTTAAGGTCAGCCAGCGTCTTGATGCCGGAATCGGTCTGGGTAATGAACACTGAGCGGAACTGGGTATCTTCTTCGCGCTGGGCGATCGGTATGATCTTGCCGCCGGAGCGCAGTTGCGCCTGTACGTGCGTGAACCCGCCGAACCAGACCAGATCGACCTGTTTATTGACCAGGGCTTCGACCGCTGCGGGATAGTCGCTCACCGGCGTGAACTCAACTTTCACGCCGACTGCACGTTCGAGGTATTGGGTCAGTGGACCGAACTTGCGGATCTGTTCGGTGGCGGCCTCCTCGGGGATCGTGGTGACCTTGAGTGTCTGCTGGGCGAGGGCCGGTGCTGCGGTTAGCACTGCGAAGCCCAGGGCGGCGAGGGTGTTGCGGGACAGTGTGGCAAAAACGGATTGCGGGTGCGAAGAGCGGCGGGACATGGCATTTCCTTTCAGTAGGGTTGTGCTGGAATCGGGGTCGGATTTGCCGGCCTGGCTCGCGTGGAGCAGGGCGGCGTATCCAAGCACGACCCGGCGCGTGCGTGACGGGCTCAGATCAATCATGGTTTACACCTCAGGAAGGTTGCTTGAAATGCATTGCCCGCGGATGAGGGTGATGCAGTGCAATACGCTACCGCAGCAGCGTCTGAATTGCAAAGGCGCGGTAGGTGCAATCAGCCGACAAGTTATTAAAGTAAAGGCGGCGTACAGGACAAGGTTGCTGGCTGCCGTTTGCTGGTGGGCGGTTTAATCGATTTTGGCACCCGACGCCTTCACGACTTTTTCCCACTTGGCGTTCTCGGCCTTGAGGAACGCGGTGAATGCGGCTGGGGCGGAACCGATGCCGTCTGCACCCAGCGTGGCGAATCGTTCTCGAACATCGCCGGAATTGAGGGCCGTGACGATGTCGCGGTGTATCCGGTTCAGCCTTTCCGCCGGTACCTTGGTGGGTGCGAAAAGGCCGAACCAGAGGTCGGCGTCGTAGCCGGGAATGCCAGCCTCAATGATGGTGGGGACGTTGGGCAGCACGTTGACGCGTTTTTTCCCTGATACGCCAAGCGCGCGGATGCGGCCCTGCTTGATGAACGGCAGTGCAACTGGCGGTACGTCGAACAGGATCTGGATGGTTCCGCTGAACATGTCTGGATATACCAGCGCCGTGCCCTTGTACGGCACATGCACTATGTTAATACCGGCGAGCAGCTTGAGCAGTTCACCCGACAGGTGGAACTGGGTGCCGGTGCCCGAGGAACCAAAATTCAATTTTCCCGGCTGAGCCTTGGCCAGTGCCACCAGTTCCTTGATCGATTGTGCGGGCACCTGTGAGCCTACCAGCAGCACGTTGGGTGAGGTGGCGATTTGCGTAATGTGCGAGAAATCAGTCAGAGAGTCGTACGGCGGTTTTTCGTAAAGATGGGGCCCGATGGCGTGCGTACTGGTGGTTCCCATCAGCAGCGTGTAGCCGTCCGGGTTGGAGGTTACGACGATGCGTGAACCCAGGGTGCCGCCGGCACCCGGCCGGTTGTCGACGACGACCTGCTGGCCGAATAGTTCGGTGCTTTTCTGCGCGACGACCCGGGCAAGGATGTCCGTGGCGCCACCGACCGGGAACGGGATAATCATGCGCACTGCGCGATTCGGGAAGTTGTCGGCAGCCTGAGAGGACTGTAACGCGCAGACGGACAACGCCGCGGAGAACATTGCGGCGGCAACGGAACGGGTCATGGTCAAGGCTCCTGAAGGTTATGCGGTCAATCTACTCCCGTGATTCATGTACCTCAAGCAGGAAAGATGCCTGCGAAGGTAATCAGAGCGTGGCGACTGCTGCAGCACTGCCAATCAGAGCTGAATTGACCACCGCACGGCCCAATGTTGGTGCAAACAGCTCGATGAAGTCGTAGATGTAGCCGCGCAGCCAGGCATTGCGCCGCAGCGCGATGCGCGTGGTGCTGGCTGCGAACAGGTGGTCGGCGTTGATCAGCCGGATGCCGTGGTCGCGCGCCGGATCGAAGGCCATCTTGGCGAGGATGCCGATGCCCATGCCCATTTCGACATAGGCCTTGATGATGTCTGCGGCAATCGCAGTCAGGACGATGTTGGGCTGGATGCCGGCATCATCAAACGCGCGCTTGATCGGTGAATTCACCGTGAACGCGAAGTCATAGGTGATCAGCGGGTAAGCCGCGATTTTTTCCAGGGTCAGCGGGCCGGCGTTGAGCAGCGGGTGTTTCAGCGGCGTGATCACGCTTCGTGTCCATTGCGCACAGGGTAGCGTGACCAGATCGGTAAAGGCTTCGTCGGATTCGGTGGCGATGCCGACATCGGCAGTGCCGTCGCGCAGCAGGGTTGCGATGTGTTCCGGGCTGCCTTCGCGCAGCGTAAGCCGCACCTGCGGATAACGCCGGGTGAAGCGTGCGACCACCGGCGGCAGCGCATAACGCGCCTGGGTGTGCGTGGTGGCGATGACCAGTGTGCCGCGACCGCCATCTTTGAACTCGCGCCCGACCGAGCGCATGTTGTCGGCATCGCGCAGCATGCGTTCTGCGATGTCGAGCACGATGCGGCCCGGTTCGGTGATGTCGGTGATGCGTTTGCCGTTACGTACCAGGATGGTCACGCCGAGTTCTTCCTCGAGCAGGCGGATCTGTTTGCTGATGCCCGGCTGCGAGGTAAACAGCGTTTCGGCGGCATCCGAGACTTTCAGGCCGTTACGCGCAACTTCGCGCAAATAGCGTAATTGATTTAAATTCAATGGGTTACCTTGTATTTCGCTTATATTCCGCAATCTATATAACAAATAAGACTGTGCAATGAATAACATATTCTTTGAAGATATATAAGGGGGTCATTACTATCGCAGCATCAAATTACGAGGTGCTGCAGATGTATCTCTACGATGCGGTGGATCAACGGCTGGTCGATGAACGGGTGTCGCAGTTCCGCGACCAGACCCGGCGCTTCCTTGCCGGTGAGCTGTCGGAAGACAATTTCCGGCCTTTACGTTTACAAAATGGCCTTTATATTCAACGGTTTGCGCCGATGCTTCGGGTTGCAATTCCATATGGCCTGCTGGCCTCGCGGCAATTGCGGGCGCTTGCTCACATTGCGCGCAAATGGGATCGGGGCTATGGCCATTTCAGCACCCGACAGAACATCCAGTACAACTGGCCCAAGCTGGAAGACGTACCCGATATCCTTGCCCATCTGGCGTCGGTACAGATGCATGCCATCCAGACCAGCGGCAATTGCATCCGCAACACCACCAGCGATCATTTCGCCGGCGTGGCGCCGGACGAGGTTGTTGATCCGCTGGTGTGGTGCGAGCTGATCCGCCAGTGGTCGACCTTCCATCCGGAATTCGCCTACCTGCCGCGCAAATTCAAGATTGCGGTGTCGGGTGCAGAAGAAGATCGTGCGGCGATCCAGGTGCATGACATTGGCTTGCAGGCGGTGCGTAATGCCAAAGGCGAAACCGGTTTCCGCGTCTTGGTGGGCGGTGGCCTCGGCCGCACGCCGATCATCGGCACGGTGATCCGTGAATTCCTGCCGTGGCCGCATCTGCTGAGTTATCTCGACGCCATCCTGCGCGTCTATAACCGCTATGGTCGGCGCGACAACAAATACAAGGCGCGCATCAAAATCCTGGTCAAGGAGCTGACTCCTGACGTGTTCCGCGCGCAGGCCGATGCCGAATGGGCGCACCTCAAGGATGGTCCGGCGACACTGACCGCCGCTGAAGTGGCGCGCATCACCCGACGTTTCACGCGCCCGGAATATCAAACGCTGGACGCATTGTCCGTGCAATACACCCAGGCACTGGCGCGCGAACGCGGCTTTGCCAACTGGGCGGGCCGCAACGTGCATGGCCACAAGGTGCCGGGCTATGCCGCAGTGACGCTGTCGCTGAAAAAAACCGGCGTGCCGCCGGGCGACGCCACTGCGGACCAGATGGATGCTGTTGCCGAGCTCGCCGACCGTTACAGCTTTGGCGAACTGCGCGTGTCGCATGAGCAGAACCTGATCTTGGCCGACGTGCGGCAATCCGATTTGCACGCGTTGTGGCAGGAGGCGAAGGCGCTGGGCCTGGCTACGCCCAACATCGGCCTGATCACCAACATCATTGCCTGCCCCGGAGGCGATTTCTGCTCGCTGGCCAATGCCAAATCGATCCCGGTGGCGGATGCGATCCAGCGTCGTTTCGACGACCTCGATTACCAGCATGACATCGGCGAACTGGATTTGAATATTTCCGGCTGCATGAATTCCTGCGGCCACCACCATGTCGGCCACATCGGCATCCTCGGTGTCGACAAGCAGGGCGCGGAGTTCTACCAGATCTCCATCGGCGGCACGCAGGGCAACGCAGCGGCGCTGGGCAAGGTCATCGGCCCGTCGTTCGCGCAGGACGAAGTGCCGGAAGTCATCGAAAAACTGATTCAGACCTATCTCGCGCGCCGCGACAGTGAAGCCGAACGCTTCGTCGACGTCGTGCGCCGCATTGGTATCGCACCTTTCAAGGAGCAAGTGTATGGCAACGCTGATCAAAAACGCGAAAATCGCAGCGGACAACTGGCAGCGGCTTGACCGGGCAGCCGACGGCAGCCTGCCGACGGTCCCCGCCACGGGCGACGTCATGGTGTCGCTGGCGCTGTGGCAGGCGATGGCGGGTGAGCTGCTGGGTCGCAATGGCGGCCGCCTCGGCGTCTGGCTCGACGGCAGCGAAGATCCGGCGCAGATCGCGGACAGCCTGGAAGCGCTGAGCCTCGTCGCCATTCATTTTCCGCAATTCACCGACGGCCGTGGCTATTCGACGGCGCGCCTGTTGCGCGAGCGTTATGGCTGGAAGGGCGAATTGCGCGCCATCGGGGACATCCAGCGCGACCAGTTGTATTACCTGTCGCGCTGTGGCTTCGATGCCTTTGTGCTCAACGACGGATTGCGTACCCCCCAAGAGGACTTGCTTCGCAGCGCCCAAGGCGCGTTGTCGGCGTTCAATGATTTCACCGAGGCTTATCAGACTTCGGTCGAACGGCCTGTGCCGCTGTTTCGCCGTCGTGTCGCGGAAGCTACCTGATCACCATGACTGCCATGGGCACGGTTTATCTGGTGGGAGCAGGGCCCGGCGCACCGGATTTGCTGACGCTGCGCGCAGCCGATCTGCTGCGCCGCGCCGATATCGTGTTCCATGATGCATTGGTGCACGCGGATACCCTGGCACTGGCGGAAAAAGCCGAGAAGATTGCCGTCGGCAAACGCTGCGGACGGCATTCCACCGCGCAGCGTTTTATCAACAAACGCCTGATTGATGCCGCGCATCGTTACGCAGTTGTTGTGCGACTCAAGGGTGGTGATCCGATGCTGTTCGGGCGGGCGCAGGAGGAAATCGACGCGTTGCAGGAGGCTGGCATCGAATACACCGTGGTGCCGGGGATTACCGCGGCGCTGGCTGCGAGCGCGACCCTCGGCATTTCGCTGACCCGCCGCGGCATGAGCCGTAATGTCACCTTCATCACGCCCCGTACCGGCAAAGGCGAGGATGCGCACGACTGGGCGCGCAGTGCGCTGGCTGCGGATACCTGCGCAATCTACATGGGTGTCGGCGAAGCGGCACAAATCGCGGCAACGCTGATGGATCGTGGCGCCAGTCCTGACCTGCCGGTGGTGGTGCTTGAAAATGCGTCGCTGCCGGAACAGCGCAGTGTGGCCTTGCGGCTGTCTGAGCTTGGCACCACCGCAGGTTTCGGGTTTACCGGGCCGGCAGTGATCCTGCTTGGCGAAGTTTATGAACGTTTGCAGCCGGTGACGGCTGCCCTTGCTTCCAGGCGCACTGACGCCGCCTAGCCCCACCCTCTGGAATCACGCTAAAATTCAACCTTTTAGCGTGGTTTTTCAGGATACAAGGTCGGGTACATGCAAATCCTGCGCAACGTTCCGGACGTTGCCTCAAATCCCATTGCGCTGACCATCGGTAATTTCGACGGGGTTCACCTCGGTCATCAGGCGATGCTGGCCAAGCTGCGCGCTGCGGCCGCGGCCCGCGGCCTGCCGGCCTGCGTAATGACCTTCGAGCCGCATCCACGTGAATTTTTTGCGCCGGACAAGGCGCCGGTGCGCCTGACCAGCCTGCGCGAAAAACTGGAATTGCTGACGCAGCACGGCGTCGAGCGCACGCATTTGCTTCGTTTCAATTTTGCGCTGGCACAGGTGACGGCGCAGGACTTCATTGATCGCATTCTGGTGCGCGGCCTCGGTGTACGCTGGCTGCAGGTGGGCGATGACTTCCGATTCGGTGCACGGCGTGCCGGTGACCTGAACCTGCTGAAAGCGCATGCGGCGCAATATGGTTATGCCGTCGAGGCGATGGCGACGCTGGAACTCGATGGTGAGCGTGTGTCGAGTACGGCGGTGCGCGAAGCGCTGGCTGCCGGTGACATGGCGAAAGCCGGACGTTTGCTGGGCCATCCGTATCGCATCAGTGGACGCGTGGTGCGCGGCGACCAGTTGGGCCGCAAGCTCGGTTTTCCGACGGCGAATGTGCGGATGAAACATAATCGGCCGCCGCTGGCCGGTATTTTTGCGGTCGAGTTTCGTCGCGGCAACGGCGCGGCGGTGCAGGGGGTGGCCAGCCTCGGCGTGCGGCCGACGGTGAAGGCGCAAGGTGCCTCACCGGTGCTGGAGGTTTATCTATTTGATTTTAAAGAACAAATTTACGGGGAATCGGTGAGTGTGGATTTCCTGCACAAATTCCGCGATGAAGCGAAATACGTGGATCTGGAAACGCTGAAGCAGCAAATCGCGCGCGACGTGATTGATGCGCGGAATTTTTTCGCGCGACGCGTGGCGCCGGCGGCTTGAGTGATCAGAAATGAAATCAGAGGGTCTGAATTTCTCCCTCTCCCCCGGCCCCTCTCCCGATGGGAGAGGGGAGATATCAGCGGTCCATGGTTTTTAACCATGGACCGAAACATCGAATCGAAACATGGCTGATTACAAAAGCACTCTGAATCTTCCGGACACGCCGTTCCCGATGCGCGGCGATCTGGCCAAGCGCGAACCGAAAATGCTGCAGGAATGGCAGGAGCGCAAGTTCTACCAGCGCATCCGTGCAGCAAGCAATAATCGTCCGCGGTTTGTGCTGCACGACGGCCCGCCGTACGCCAACGGCGATATCCACATCGGCCATGCCGTCAACAAAATCTTGAAGGACATCATCGTCAAATCGAAATCGCTATCCGGTTTCGACGCGCCGTACGTGCCGGGCTGGGACTGCCATGGCATGCCGATCGAAGTGCAGATCGAAAAGCTGCACGGTAAAAATCTGCCGACTGCGGAAACACAGAAGTTATGCCGCGCTTATGCGACGGAGCAGGTCGAGCGGCAGAAAAAGGATTTCCAGCGGCTGGGCGTGCTCGGTGAATGGGACAACCCGTATCTGACCATGGCCTTCCGCAATGAAGCCGACGAGATTCGTGCTCTGGGCATGTTGCTGCAGAAGGGTTATGTCTATCGCGGCCTGAAGCCGGTGAACTGGTGTTTTGACTGCGGTTCGGCGCTCGCCGAGGCCGAGGTCGAATACGAGGATCGCAAGGATCCAGCCGTCGATGTCGGTTTCCCGTTTGCAGAGCCGGACAAGGTGGCGAAAGCCTTCGGTCTGAAGACGCTGCCGGACAAACCCGGCTTTGCGGTGATCTGGACCACGACGCCGTGGACGCTGCCGGCGAATCAGGCGCTGAATGCGCATCCGGAATTCATCTACAACCTGGTTGATACCGAAAAGGGTTTGCTGATCCTCGCGGCCGACCTGCAGGAAGCCTGCCTCACGCGCTACGGCCTGACTGGAAAAACGCTGGCTTCGTGCAAAGGCGCGGCGCTGGAAAGCATCCATTTCAAACACCCGTTCTATGATCGCCTGTCACCGGTCTATCTCGGCGAGTATGTGACGCTGGATACCGGCACCGGCATGGTCCACGCTGCACCGGCCTACGGCGTGGAGGACTTCCAGACCTGCCGCAAGTACGGGTTGAAGGATGATGAAATTCTGACCCCGGTGCTGGGCAACGGCAAATACGCCGAGTCGCTGCTGCTGTTCGGTGGGCAGATGATCTGGAAAGCCAATCCGCTGATCGTCGCGCATCTTGAAGAGAAGGGTGTGTTGTTTTCGCATAAATACGATCAGCACAGCTATATGCACTGCTGGCGGCACAAGACGCCGATCATCCTGCGCGCGACCACGCAGTGGTTTGCCGGCATGGAAGATGTGCCGGGATATAACGGCGTGAAACCTAAACAAACGCTCCGTGCCACCGCACTGCGTGCGATCGACGCGACACAGTTCTTCCCGGAATGGGGCAAGGCGCGGCTGCACGGCATGATCGCCAACCGTCCGGACTGGACGCTGTCGCGACAACGGCAATGGGGTGTGCCGATGCCGTTTTTCGTGCACAAGGAAACCGCCATACTCCATCCGCGCACGCTGGAAATTCTGGAAACGGTTGCCCAGCGTGTGGAAAAGGCAGGTATTGAGGCCTGGCAGGCGGTGGATGCGGCGGAATTGCTCGGTGCTGATGCGGCGACTTACGACAAAATCAAGGACACGCTGGATGTCTGGTTCGATTCCGGCACCACGCATAACACCGTGCTGCGTGGCTCGCATATAGAACAAAGCGCATTTCCCGCGGATCTGTATCTGGAGGGTTCGGACCAGCATCGCGGCTGGTTCCATTCCTCATTGCTGACCGCGAGCATGATGGACGGCCGCGCGCCGTACAAGGCGCTGCTGACCCATGGCTTCGTCGTCGACGGCGAAGGCAAGAAAATGAGCAAGTCCAAGGGCAATGTCATCGTTCCGCAGAAAGTCATGGACGAACTCGGCGCGGACATCCTGCGATTGTGGGTGGCAAGCACCGATTATTCCGGCGAGTTGTCGATTTCCAAGGAAATCCTCAAGCGCGTGGTCGAGTCCTACCGACGCATCCGCAACACGTTGCGCTTTCTGCTCGCGAACATTGCCGACTTTGATCCGGCGAAACATGCGCTGCCGGTGGAGCAATGGCTGGAAATCGACCGCTACGTGCTGGAGCTTGTCCGCGAACGCCAAAGTAAGGTGCAGGCGGGCTACGATCATTATGAGTTTCACACCGTGATCCAGGAGCTGACTGCAGTCTGTTCCGAAGATCTCGGCGCTTTTTATCTGGATATCCTGAAGGATCGTCTTTACACGACCGCTGCGGATTCCAAGCCGCGCCGCGCGGCGCAGAATGCACTGTGGCATATCACGCATGCGCTGCTGAAGATGATGTCTCCGGTGTTGAGTTTTACCGCTGAAGAGGCCTGGCAGGTTTTGAGAGGTGGCACCGAGGGCAGCATTTTTGAGGAAGAGTGGCACGAACTGCCTCAGCAATACCTGGAGCCACTGCTGAAGGATTCGTGGAGGTCTGTCCGGGAGATCAGGAGTTTGGTGAATAAACAAATCGAAGAAAAACGCGCCCAAGGGGCCATAGGTTCATCGCTGCAGGCCGAAATTGAAATTTCGGTTCCAAGCGAAACCTCCTTTGAGGCACTCGAACGTCTGGGCGACGACCTGCGCTTCGTGCTGATCACCTCCAGTGCCACGGTTCGTCAGACGCCAGGATCCGGGATCATGATCGGCGTTCGCCCGAGCGCCCACACCAAATGCGAACGCTGCTGGCATTACCGCGCCGATGTTGGTCATGACATACAGCATCCCGATTTGTGCGGCCGCTGCACGGCCAACCTGTATGGCACGGGTGAGCCGCGGAGGTACGCCTGATGCTGCGCTGGCTGCTGATTGCCGCTGTGGTGGTGATTTTCGACCAGGCCACCAAGTATGCCGCGGTGGCGATGCTGGCGGACCAGCCGCCGGTTGCGGTGACGTCGTTTTTCAATTTTCTGCTGGTTTACAACCGCGGTGCAGCTTTCAGTTTTCTCGCCGGCGCCGGCGGCTGGCAGCGCGAACTGTTTACCGGCATCGCCATCGTGGCGTCGATATGGATTGTTTACCTGTTGCGCCGTTATCCGCAGCAGTCGCTGTTTTGCCTGGCCTTGAGCCTGGTGCTCGGCGGCGCGATCGGCAATGTGATCGATCGCGTGAGCATTGGCGCCGTGGTGGATTTTCTCGATTTCCACGCCTTCGGCTGGCACTGGCCGGCATTCAACGTTGCTGATTCCGCGATTACCTGCGGCGCTGCGTTGCTGATCTGGGATGGGTTGCGCAATCCAATGCCGCCCGAGAAAAGTAAATAAGTGTTTTATTTTATTGGTAAATTTATGCCTTCCCCCATGTCGTCAGCACGGCGCAGGATATAATCGCCGCCATGCAAGTACTACTCGCCAATCCCCGCGGCTTCTGTGCCGGTGTCGATCGCGCGATCGAAATCGTCGAACGCGCGCTGGTGCTGCACGGCGCGCCGATCTATGTGCGCCACGAAGTCGTGCACAACAAATTTGTGGTCAATGACCTGCGCGCCAAGGGCGCGGTGTTTGTGGAGGAACTGGCCGAGGTGCCTGCCGGCAGTACGGTGATTTTCAGCGCGCACGGTGTGTCGCAAGGTGTGCGCCGCGAAGCCGAGTCGCGCGGCCTGAAGGTATTCGATGCCACCTGCCCGCTGGTGACCAAGGTGCACGTTGAAGTCGCGAAAATGCGCGAGCAGGGCCGCGAGATCATCATGATCGGTCATCGCGGGCACCCGGAAGTCGAGGGTACAATGGGCCAGAGCGCGGGAGGCATGCACCTGGTGGAGGGTCCGGACGATGTCGCGGGTCTGCAGGTGCAGGACGATAACAACCTGGCGTATGTCACGCAGACCACGCTGTCGATGGATGACGCAGGTCGCACCATTGATGCTATCCGCCGCCGTTTTCCGAAAATTGTCGGGCCGAAAAAAGACGACATCTGTTACGCCACGCAAAACCGTCAGGATGCGATCAAGGCGCTGGCGCAGCGTTGCGACGTGGTGATCGTCGTCGGTTCACCGAACAGTTCCAACTCGAACCGCCTGCGTGAGGTCGCCGAGCAGCAGGGCGTGCCGGCCTACATGGTCGACAACGCCGGTGAATTGAAGTCGGAGTGGGTGACTGGCAAATCCTGCGTCGGCATTACCGCGGGTGCTTCCGCGCCGGAAGTGCTGGTGCAGGAGGTAGTGGAGCGTTTGCGCGAGCTGGGCGCCGATGCAGTCAGCAGTCTCGATGGTATTGCGGAGCGGGTGACTTTTCCGCTGCCCAGGGGATTAAGTTGAGGGTTTGAACCGAAGGTCCCGGGTTGAACCGGGGTAAACCTCAACTTTGATGCGGCATCTCCGGAGTGGTTTTTTTCTTATTGTCAGTCACCGGTGGCCGCAGCGTAACCTCGATCATCATTTCACTGCGCACCGGCAGGTTGCCGCGGTATCCGGGATGAAATCTGGCCTGCGAGAATTCGCGCAACGCCGCAGCCTCAAATTCCGCAACACCCGTACCCATCATGATTTTTGCGTCTTCAACGCGCCCGCTTTCACTGATGCGCAGCCGGATCATGACGCTGCCGGCAAGGGCATCGGCAGACTCCGGCGACGGCACCTCGATGCGGGTCAGAGGGAAAGGGCGCCGGTCCAGTTCAGCCGTTTTGAAATAATGTACTGAACCGCCTTCCGGGGGCGCCTGGTTCGCGAGGGCCACAGGCGGCACGGATTTGACGGCAGGTATTGGCTGCGTGACTGTTTTTTCCGGAGCAGGAACAGTCCCGGCCGGCGCCGTTACCGGCAGCACTGAATCACTGACCGCAGTCGCCAGCCTTGCAATCAACGGCGCGTATCCAGCGGGCGTTTGCTGAAGGCCGGCTTCACCGGACTGGCGTTGCACCGAAACCATGATCGCGGCATGCAGCGCCACCGACAATCCGGCGGCGACCCACAGGCGTCGCACGCCGGTTTCCTGGAACAGTTCGCGCATCATCATGCGGCCGGACCGTGTCAGGTATTACTGCACCAGTTCACGCCAGCTGGTGCGCCGTCCCTGCGGGTCACCCGGCGGAATCGGCGCTTCAGCGGTTTGCTGTGAAGCGTCGGACGTTGTCGCGATGACTACCGTTCTGCCGTCCGGCAGTCGCACCACGTTGATACCCACCGCCAGCGAGTCCGACAGTTTGGCGCCGAAGTTGGCAGCGCCCGCCACCTGCAGACCGTTTCGTGCGTCGAAGAAATTCAGGTAGCTGATGCCGCCGATCGAGCAGGCGTTGTTCTGCGGGATGTTGCTGGCAACCACCAGCGTGCCGAGCTGCAGCCTCATGTCGATGTTGACTCGTTCACCAGTGATCGGCAAATCAGCGTACCAGCCGTCATTGATTGTGCAGTTGGTTGCGCAAGTGACGCTGCGGGTGGTGTTGGCGTTGTCGGTGATGGTGAGTTGACTGAAAGTCGCACGCGGGGTGGCAATCGGATAAGTGCCGGTATCCTTGATGCCCCACACGGTCTGCACCTGCGTTGAAGCCAGATCGGTGGAGCCCAAGTAACGTCCCGTGGATACATACACGAAAGTGGTCGGCGGGCTGCCAAACTCGGCAATTTCGGGCTTGGTGGTGATGGGTTGCGGCACCGGTATCGGCGTGGTGGTGTCCACCAGCGTCACCAGTCTTGTTGCCGATTGTGTGGCATTGACCTCGAAACGCCAGACGTTGCCGAGCTGGTCGCCGCCATACAGTTGCTGGGTTGTATTGTTCAACACCGTATCCAGCACAAAGTTGTTGATTTTGCCGAGGCCGCTCGGCGTGGTCGCATTGCCAACGCCGGTGGTTATTTTGTAGATGATCTGGCCGGTCAGGGCATTCAGCACATACAGATAGCCCTGTCCATCGCCGGTCTGCGGCGTCGGTGAGTTGACGTTGTTGTAGCCTGAGGTCACGAATACCACCCAGCGGCCGTCAGCCAGTTTGCTGATTTGCGGGTTGCCGAAAGTGAATCCAAGGTGGCAATCCGAGATTTGACCCACCGGCGTGCCGGCACAGGTCGGCGTGTGCTTGAATTCCCACAGTCCCTTGGGGGTTGCCGGGTCGGTAACGTCGATGGCGTAGTAACCCTTGCCGCCGGCATTCAATCCGGCAACCAGGATGGTTTTCCATACGCCGCTCACCGAATCATAGACGTCACCAATGGTGGGGGTGCCGTCAACCGAGTAGCGGTGCAACACATCCCATTTGGTGTCCGCCTGTTTGTACAGATTGGGCAGAACCATGGACGGGATCACGGCCCAGCGTTCTTCGCCGCCCAGCGGGTCTGCAGTGTTGACGCCGGCGTAGAACGCATGAAGCATGCCGTCGTTGGCCGCGACATAAACCATGGGAGTGCGGGAGGCATTGGCGGTTTTGAAGGCGGCGTAACCGGTGTCCTGGTATTCGGCGAACGGCGCCCGCGCGAATACCGGTTGTGCGTTGACGATGTCACCCAGTACCGCCGTGCGTCCGCGATACAGTGCGGTGGTGTTGGGCGCAAAACTTTCCATGCCGCGCTGGCCACGTACGAAATTGACCAGATTCGCGCCCTGTGCAAGTGCGCGCTGGTTGATCGACAGCAGCGGCGTAATGCCGTTGGTCATGTCGGGGTACTGGCTGAAATCAGCAACCTGGGCTGCACCAAAAAAGGCCTGCTCGGAGCCATTCAGCCCGGTATTGGGTAAACCGGTTGGATTCCCGGCCGCATTGCAGGCGAAGGTATTCCAGCTGAAGTTGACCAGATTATTGGTGGCGCCGCTGCGAAACAGTCTGATGTCACGGTTGTCGCAGGCCTGCTTGGTCCTGGCAGTAAGCCTGGCCTGTGCCGACCATACCGGTGTTGCACTGACGATACCGGTGACCAGGTCGATTTCACGTGCTTCAAGTTCGCCGACCCACTCCAGGGTCTTGTAGCTGGCGGTGTAGGCAAAATTGTCGCCGGCCACCGGTTCCAGGTTACTGGTCGCCGCCGCCGCAGCTGACGCAACCCGGGCATTGACGCCGGCGAGCGCGTCGGACAGGCTGGCGACTACCGAATCAGGATCGGAGGCGCTGAAAAATTGGCCTTTGCCGTTGACCGCGGCGTGCCACAGATCGTCCAGCGCGGTCGGATTGTTGGCGGAGGGTATCGGCCAGTTTAGTGTGCCATTGCGCAATGCGATGAAGTCACCGGCGCCGGATTTGTAGTTGGGTACAAAATTCAGCGTGCCAGCCAGACCCAGACCCATGGTGAACGTGGTCATGTGCTGATGTCTGGCCGAATCGTCTTCGACACCCATGCCGCCGGACGGCACATTGTTGTCGGTGCCGACGTCAAGTCCCAGCGTGCCGATCGAGCCGGGCCCGCGCAGGTCGGTCAGGTAATAATAGGCTGCTACGTCGGCCAGCGAATCCGCGGAACCGCCTTGCGTGACCGTGGAGGGAATCGGACCCGTATCGGTGTTGGGATAACCGAGCAGCGCAGTATCGGCGGCTGAGTTGGATATGCAAGCTGTCACAAAATCAGTCACGGAATTGGGTTGGCCGCCGGCCGGCGTCGGCGTGTAAGTGACTTGAGTAACCCTGCGGATTCTCCGGTTGGAGCCGCTGCATCCGCTGCTGGTCTTGCTGTAGATCTCGGTGGTTCTGACCGTGCCTGCAACCGTGCTACCGCCGTCGTACAGCGGCCGCGGCGTGATCGCGATGTTGCCGTCCATGCTGCCGATGGAACTGCCGGTCAGAGAGAGGCCCTCGTTGCCGTTCCAGTACCCGTCCGAAGTCAGTATCGAAAAATTCTGCTGGCAGGAATACTGCATCGGGTCGCCGGTCATGCCGTTGTTGATGCCGGTCTGGATGCCGGCAAAGTGACGGCCGGCGCGCGACAGGGCTTCGCGCAATGGCGTGGAGCCATTGGTGTTCTGCGCATACAGTCTGGCGAACCAGTTGCTTTTTTGGGTTGCATCGAAATCGCTGATGGCCAGGTAACGGCTGGATTGCACCGGGCTGCCCGGATTGATGGTGATGAAGCCGACGCGATAACCTTCACCGATGCCGACGAAAGCGCGTCCCGCGGCCGATTTCATCAGCAGCAGGCGAATGCGGTAATAACTGTACCAGTTGGCAAAATTCGTGCGTTCGTCGGTGCTGCCCGGCCCCGAGGTGGAAGTCACCTGCCGCTTGGTCCAGTTGCCTGTGGTGTGCGGGAATGCGGAGCTGGAGTTGGGAAAACACCCGGTGGTGTTGCTGGTGCTGCCCGGATTCGGGGCGCTGCCGCCGCTCCACACATAATAGTAGGCGGGCTGTGCCGTGTCGGTTTGATTGCCGCCGACGGGGCTGCTGTTGCCGTTGTCGGTATCGCTGGTCAGCGGGTCGTACGCGATGAAACTGGTATTCAGGTTGGTGGTGGAAGACGATGTATCAAAACCGTTGTTGCGGGCCGACGTGAAACTGGCGTTGGCGAAATCGGTGCCATTGGCATTTTTCGGCGGTACATAAGTGATGTTCGGGTTGTAATAGATCGTGTTGCAGAGATGGCTTTTGTAACCGGTGGTGCCCCAGCGGGTCTGGATGTTGTCGGGCATGAATACCCAGCCCATGCTGCCCGAGTCGTCCAGCGTGAACAGGATGTTGGGTTTTACGATGGTGGATGAGCTGCTGGCCAGAGGCACCGAGGCGATGTCGGTTAGCGCAGCCTGCGCAGTCAGCGGCAGTACGGCGAGGGCGCTTGCAAGCAGGAGCGCGCGCCAGTTTTCCCTGCGGAATAATTGGGCAGATTGAAAGCGTGAGATGTTGGATTTCATGGATTTCTCCGGGGTGTGCCGGCTGGGCCGGCATCAATACATGATGGATTGGGTATATGAAACGGTATTGCGCGGACCGACTGCGCGCGACGTAATGCGGTAATAGATATAGGTGGTGCCGCTCAACGGGGTCGCGCCATAGGCGCCACCGCCCCGGCTGCTGCTGCCGCCGGAGACGCTCACGGTCAGACACTGCTGGTTGGGGGCGTTATTGCCGACGTTGGGCAGTCTGCACATGCGATGTACGACATAACGGGTTTCGAAACCCGCGGCATCGGTGACGGGCGGTGTGCTGCCTTGGGCGGCCCAGTCGAACGTGGCGGCGTCAAAACGCTCGTCCCAATTCGAGATATAACCCTGGGCCTGGGTGGTATTCAGCACGGTAGGCGATGCCGTCAGCAGCCAGGCGCGAGCGCCTTCAATGCCGGCGTCAGATGAAGTCACTGCACCGCGCTGCATGGCAATATTACCGGCGATCAATACACCAGTTCCGATCGAGCGCCACAGGGCGACGCCGGCGAGCGACATGGCGATGAGCACGATCAGGGAGATAAACAGAACAACGCCCTGTTGTTTGCGTGGATTTTTCATGGTTGTAATCCTCGGAAGCGTTGAGTTCATCATGGCCGGATATTCGAACCCCAAAGGATGTTGCGCAGCGGAATTACCGTTTCATAAACGCGGTAACGGTAATTGCGCCAGTCATCCACAGCATTTGCGGGTGTGGTGCTGCTGGCCGTGCCATCGAGATTGGTGACTACCAGCGGACTGGTCGCGTTGCCAGACCATGTTGGGACAGCCGTGGTGACCTGCGTACGCTCATACTGACCGGAGCGCATCAGTATCGCCAGTCGCACCGCCAGCACATTGGCCCATGCCGCGGGCGTTACCGGATCAGTTGTCGTCCATTCGCCGGTTTCGATCTGGCCGTTGTTGTTGGCGTCTATGCCGTATTCAGCCTGCAGGTTGATGACGCCTTCGGTGATTTCCACCGGGTCATTGCCGGCGGTGCCGTCAATGTCCAGATACAGCAGATCATTGGTGACCTGCAACCGGTTGTTGTTTACTGTCCAGATATTGCGGCGTGCGCCGTTGCCCAGGTTGAAAATGAAGCCGTTGGTGAAGGACACCGGTGGCGTCGGATTGTTATAACGCGCGGTCCGGGTATCGATTTGAGTTGCGTTATTGGGCAGGTAAGTCACATAACTGTAGTTGCCCTGTTTGTGTTGTATGGTCACGGCATCCACGCAGGTGCTGCAGGTTCCGTAGTCATTGTTGACCTCGGTGATCTCAACCAGAAAACACTGCAAGGTGGGTGAGGTGCGTGCTATCAGCGCGTAGTCGCGGGGCGACAAACCCGCGCGGCCACGGGTTTTTTTGGTGGTGTCGGTGGATTCTGTGAAAACATGTGCGGCAGGGAACGTTGAACCGTTGCCGCGCAATACGATGACAGTGTCGGACGCGCCGCTTGCGCCTTGTACGATCTGGACGGGCGTCAAGCGGAATGTGTATGCAGGTGTCGGGCGGGCAGTGTCATAGGCATTGACCGTGCAGCCCATGACCGGTGTCGCGGCGTTATCAAATGCGGCTGACGAGTAACCATAACCGGCTTCGCGCACGTCACGCTCTAGCGCGGTGATGCCGACGATGCCCGAGACCTGGGTGTCGCTGCCGGACGAAGCCGAGCGTTTGCGTTCTTCGGAAGTGGCCAGCATCTGAAAAATGATGACTACGCCGATCATCGCGATCAGCACACCGACCATGATTTCAACAAGACTCAGTCCGTGCTGCGAGTCGCGGCGTGTCAAAGCGGGGGAGTGACGATCAATACACATAGGTGATCACCTGATGTCTGCGTGCCGCGAGATCCTGCGGGGCTTGCCAGCATACGGTTACAGTCACGCGATGCCTGTCTGCGGCTGAAACAGTGATCTGCTGCATCGCTGCTGTTGCGCCGAGTAGTCCGGTGGTGGTGGCGGTAACGGCACTGACCCAGCCCTGCAGTTTGGTGTTGGTGCCGTCAGCCGCACCGCCGCTGAATGCGCAATTGCTGCCGCCGGTGTTGTACTGGAAGCTGTTCAATGAAGTCAGTGTGTTGGCGTCACTGGCACGATCCACACTCATCCAGATATTCGAAATGATGTCGTTGGCGTGGGCTGCGGCATCAGCCCGGTATTTGGCGTCGGCGGCGGCGGAGAAGGCGGCTGCCTGCATGCCCACCATTGCCAGGATGCCAACGGAAAAAATCATCAAGCCGATCAGGGCTTCGAGCAGCATGACACCTTTCTGGCGGTGTGGCAGCCCTGCTTTGTTTAGTGAAAAATTCATCGGGTGGATTCCTAACACGCGCGTGTGTCGGTCGGACTGGTGACCGGATTGACTGCCGGATCGCAGGTGCGGATCTGGCCGCCGGGCGATACGATGACTCTCAGGCAACGCATGGGGCCCCGTGCAGCCGGAGGCGCCTGATCACAGGCGCCGCCACTGGGGTTGTCGACGTTGAATGTGATTGCGCCGCCGGTGTTCAGGGCGCCGAAACCGTTGAAGCTGGCTATTGAACCGGTCGAGGTGATGCGGCCCCCGGCGGTGCCGGAACCCTCCCCGCCAAGTTTGCCTTCAATAAAGCTGAAGACGCCGGTACTCGGCACCCATTCGCGCACTACCCAGTTGGGGCCATTGAGCGTTGCGTTCAAACCATTGACCAATACCTCTTCAGGCTCATCATCGGTCAGTATCATTTCGACCCGGGCGTTGCGTTTGACGGCTTCCGCACGCGCCAGCGACAAGCCGCTGACGAGCCCGTCGGTGGTCGCCTTCAGCCGCGCGTTGGCCAGAAAAGTGCCGTATTGCGGCACACCAAGGGCAAGCAAAATTGAGAGAAGGGCAATGCCGATCAGGACTTCGATCAGGCTGACGCCGATTTGCAGGCGTTTCAGCACGTACCGCTCTTTTTATTGATCCAGCAGGTGGCGCTGGTTGTTGATCCCCAGGAAGCCGGAGTGCCGGTGGTGGCACGGACATTGGCCTGATTGATGGTGAAGATGAAATCAGCCGTGCCTTGCGCAGCAATGCCGGTGGCAACAACGGTGAAAGTCGTGGCGGTCAAGGTCGGGCAGGCATAGGCGAAATAACGTCCGGTGGGCAGTGGCGCAACGGTTCCGGCTGCACACGCACCAACGTAGGTGCGATTGTCCTGGAAATACTGTTCAAGTTTGACGCGTGTTTCAGACAGTGTGGCCGTTGCTTCAGCCAGTTTGCCGCGCGTCACGTAGTCGCCATATTGCGGGACGGCGATAGCGGCGAGGATGCCGACTATGGCTACGACAACCAGTAATTCAACCAGGGTAAAACCGTTTGCGCGCTTCATGGTGACTCCCATTTAATGGTCGAAGATTAAGATTGATTCTACGCCGCCGCCATGGCTTCCCGATGAGTGGCTATCCAAACGGCATAAGCGGTTTGGGAGTGGCAGCAAGTGTGAAATTCGGCACGATTGGTCGTTGAAAAAAAGCTTTTTTCAGTGAATTCCGAGTCCATTTGTTTCTTTGGGGCCGCGGTTAGACAAAGTCCAATCTTTGACTTAAAATAAATCCCAATGAAAGCAAAGTCTTACAGTCGCCAGGAATTGATCGCGCTGCTGCGCAGGCAGGGCATTGCGCCTACCCACCAGCGATTGGAAATAGCCCATGTGCTGTTCAGCCGCTGTGAGCATCTGGCGGCCGATCAGATCCTCGCGCTGGTCAATGAACGTCACGCCGAAACCTCAAAGGCGACGGTGTACAACACGCTGAACCTGTTTCGCGACTGTGGTTTGATTCGCGAAGTCATCGTCGATCCGAAGCGCGTGTTTTACGATCCGAATACGCAGCCGCACCATCATCTCTACAACATCGATACCGGTGAAATCACCGACATTCCCGCAGCTGATCTGGCGATCAGCGGATTGCCGGATTTGCCACCGGGCATGGTGACCGAGGGTATCGATATCGTGGTCCGTGTACGCACGCTCTGACCGGGTGTTTGCTGTAGAATTCGCCCTCCCCGGGCTGACGTAGCTCAGTTGGTAGAGCAACTGATTCGTAATCAGTAGGTCGGAGGTTCGACTCCTCTCGTCAGCACCACCGGAATATTTTCATTTCCGGTCTTCCCCTAAGTTTGTTTTTCAGCCGGTTCTAAAAGCATTACCACGATCGGTTATTGATATTTCGATGAGTCAACGGCTGTGTCGCTGCCAGCGGCATTCAGGACTTCAAATGTTTTGGGGCGGCAATCTTCATTGCCGCCCCAAAACGACCACTGTGCAGATAATATCTTAAGTAATTGTTTTTATTTGTTATTTATAAAACACCCGAGATGCCGCCATCGAGGTTGATGCTGGTGCCGGTGACGTAACTCGCAGCGTCCGAGGCGAGGAACGCGATGACATTGGCGACTTCCTGCGCTTCGCCAGCGCGACGCAGCGGAATGTCCTTGACCATCCGTGCGTAATACTCGTCGGCGCTGACACCTTCCTTGGTGTAGCGGCGCTCATGCTGGCCGGATTTGATCTTGCCGATGCAGATGGTGTTGACGAGGATGTTGTCGGCGGCGAATTCCTTGGACAGGGCCTTGGTCATGGCCAGTCCTGCCGCGCGCGAGATCGACGTCGGATAGGATTCCGCGCCCGGCTGCTTGGCGGCGGAAATGGTGATGTTGATGATGCGGCCGCCACCCTGTTTTTTCATGTGCGGAATGGCGAGGCGGGTGCAGCGGATCGCGCCAAACACTTTGAGCTCGATGTCCGCTGCCCATTCCTCATCCGTCAGTTCGAGGAACTTGCCGCGCTTAGAGGTACCGGCATTGTTGACGAGGATGTCGATGCGGCCGAATTTCTGTGCGACGGCTTCGATGAAGTTTTTGCAGTCGGTTGCTTTGCTCATGTCGGCGACCATTGCCAGCACTTCGCCGCCCGCCTTGGTGATTTCGGCTGCGACAGCGTCCAGCAGCGGTTTGCCCCGCGCGCAGATCGCCACTTTGGCGCCTTCCCGGGCCAGCATCAGGGCGGTGGCCTTGCCGATGCCTTCGGAGCCGCCGGTGACTATTGCGACTTTGCCTTTGAGTCCGAGTTCCATGCTGTTTGTCCTCCACAATCGTCAAAAAGAGCGCGCATTGTAGCCCCAATTCCACGCAGGGCTTTTGCGCTCCGGGCATTAGTCGTAGGATAGATGAAAGGCGGGATCGGATTTCGGATCCTTCAGACTGCACCGACCGGAGACTGATCATGGCTTGCATTCACAGCACGTTACGCATACTGCGGCAAACAGGTGCAACTGTCTTGATCGCGGTCGGCCTGTTGGCACAGTCGTCCCCGGCCTTAGCGGCGGAACGTGAACTCACGGTCGACCAGTTTTCCGTGGTCAAACTCACGGTGAAGACGGTGCCGGATGCACGCAGCGCCCGTTCGCTGGGGCCGCAGCGCGAAGGCACCGGTGTGGTCATCGATTCTAGCGGCCTGGTGCTGACCATCGGCTATCTGGTGACCGAAGCCGATACCGTGGAACTGACAACGGCCGATGGCCGGAAATTTCCGGCAAATGTCATCGGCTATGACAATGCCACCGGGCTCGGACTAGTGAAATCGCTGCAGCCGCTGCCGATCAAACCGGTGGATTTGGGCGAATCCTCGGTGGCGAACCTGCGTGACCTGGTGCTGATCGTAGGCTTTGACGGCGTCGCGCCAGCCTACATCGTATCCAAGCGACCGTTCGTCGGTTATTGGGAATATCTGCTCGACGAAGCGATTTACACCGCGCCGGCTACCATTAACTGGCAGGGCGCTGCGCTGCTGTCAAAAGAAGGCAAGCTCCTTGGCATCGGTTCGCTGGCTGTAGGTGATGCCATCGGCAAAGGCGCCATCCCCGGGAACATGTTTGTGCCGATCGACACGCTGAAGCCGGTGCTGGGAGATTTCATTGCCAATGGCCGCGCCACCACCAAGCCCCGGCCGTGGCTGGGGATTACCTCGCAGGAAGTGCAGGGCAAGGTCATCATTACCCGCGTAAATGACGAAGGGCCGGCTGCAGATGCCGGGCTGCAAGCCGGTGACATCATCGTCGGCCTTGGCGGCCAGTCACTCCGCGGCCAGGCTGATTTTTATTTGCGCCTGTGGAAAAGCGGGGAAGCCGGCGTGGAAGTCGCTCTGGATGTGCTGAAGGGCAACAAGGTCGAACTGGTGAAGGTCAAGTCGATTGATCGTGAGCGGCATTTCCGCTCGAAACCGGTTTATTGAGTTGAACGGCGGGTAACTTCTCCCCGCAGCCAGGAACGGCGGGTGATGTCTCAGCGCGGGAACTTCCCCAAGCCAGGCGCGAGCAGTTTGCGCCAAAAGACTACCGCTCAGGCGCGAGCAGTTTGCGCCGAAAGACTACTTTCTAGAAGTAATCCATTCCGAAGCAGCCCGACGCCAGATCCATCTGCTCGACGAGTTTGCGCCCGACCATATTGCGCAGGGTTTCGGTGGTCCCGCCGCCCAGACTGCCGTAACGCGTGCCGCGGAAAAAACGTGACACTGGAAATTCGTCGGTAAAACCGTAACCACCGTGCACCTGAATCGCCTCGCTGGTGACGCGGATTGACATTTCATTGGTGTAGATCTTGGCCATTGCCGCCAGCGTCGGATCGGGGAATCTGTTGCCTGAAACCGTGTCGCCTGACACCGCGGCGCGGTAGAGCAGGCCGCGCGCCGCCTCAATCTGGATGTACATGTCCGCGACTTTCCAACGCATGCCCTGGAAGTCACCGATCTTTTTACCGAATGCTGAACGGGCGCGCATGTACTTCACCGCTTCTTCCAGCGCCCCTTCGGCGAGGCCGAGGCAGATCGCCGGATTCAGGCAGCGCTGCGTGTTGAAGGCCGACAGCAGTTTCTTCATGCCGTTGTCGCGAATCACCAGGTTTTCCAGCGGCAATTCGACGTCATCGAAGAACACGTCGGACAGGTATTCACCGCCCATGGTGTGATACGTCGCCTTGGCGGTCAGCCCCTTGACCCCCCCCGGCACCAGCACGCAGCCGATGCCTTCGGCGCCCGGCTTGCTGTCGACGCGGGTGAATACCACGAACATCTCGGCGATGTCGGCGCGCGAAATCAGTGTCTTCGCGCCGCGCAGGATCACGCGGTCGCCTTTGATCGTGCAGTTGGTTTTGTAATTCGGCACGTCGGTGCCGGCGTCGGGCTCGGTCATGCAGATGGCGAGCATGGCTTCGCCGGTGGCGACGCGGGGCAGGATTTTTCGCTTGATTTCCTCGGGCGCAAACGTCGCGATGACACGGGTCTGGGTGCCGACTTCGCCGAGCGCACCCATCGCCGTGACGTAACAGACCTTGCCGATTTCCTCCAGCACCAGCACGGTGTCGAGGATCGACAGTCCTGAGCCGCCGTATTCCTGCGGCACGGCCATGCCGAGCACGCCGATTTCGCCCAGCCGCTTCATGTTTTCGGCGGGCCAGGTGCCGTCGAGATACTTGATCGCGCGCGGCGCGAATTCTTTCTGACAGACCTTGCGCACGGTGTCGACGAAGGCGCGCTGTTCTTCCGAGATGCTGAAATCCATGTTGAACCTGATAATTGGTATTAGTTATTAGTAATTGGTGACTGGCGCGAAGAATTGATGCGACGGTCAGTGCCAGTACGGCGGGTAGCCGGAATTTTTTCCTTCAGCATCCAGCAGGCGCAGCATGGCATGCCATTCCAGCACGCCGTACGGCCGGCGCGTGCCGGGCTGGTAGAGATTGGCGGTGTGATCGATAACCTCCTGCGGCGGCAGCACGATTTCCTGCCCGCCGGCCATCGCATCGACCTGCGAGCGGCAGGACATTTCAAGCTGATACATGGTGTTGAACGCCTGCTGGATGGTGGCGCCGCAGGTCAGCAGGCCGTGGTTGCGCAGCAGCATGGCGTCGTGCGGCCCCAAGTCGCGCACCAGACGTTCGCGTTCGGCGAGGTCCAATGCGGGGCCCTCGTAATCGTGATAACCCAGGTGCCCGACAAACCGCATTGAAGTCTGCGTCATCGGCAGCAGGCCGCACTTCATCGAGCACACGGCCATGCCGGCGCGGGTGTGCGTGTGGATCACGCATTTCAATTCGGGCCGCGCGCGATGAATCGCGCCATGGATGACATAACCCGATTTGTTGATGCCGTAGTCGGTGTCCGGCTGCCACAGGATGTTGCCTTCGAGGTCGATCTTGACCAGATTTGATGCCGAGATTTCCTTGTAGAGCAGGCCGTAGAGGTTGATCAGCAGGTGCTCGTCATCACCGGGAATGCGCGCGGTGATGTGGTTGTAGATCAGGTCGGTCATGCCAAAACTGTCGGTCAGCCGGTAACAGGCCGCGAGGTTGACCCGCGCCTCCCATTCCCCGGGGCTGACTTCGTCTTTGATGCTGCGGAATTGGGTGGAGTAATTAGCGGTCACGGGCGTTTCCAGTGCAGGGTTAACGTGGAATAAATGCGGGACGAAACAGCATGAACGGATGCGACAGTCTTAAGAGGTAATTATATAGGCCGTCCCTCGGGTTTGACTGGGGCGGTTCCGTATCCTAGACTTGCGTTCCCCTCTGCTAGCTGGCTTTCCAACCTCTTTTTTTACCTCTCCAGGGACTCATGGATCAAACTGCAAAAAGCGCCGCTATCGCCGGCAAGGAACACTGGACCCGCAAGGGTGACGTCAAACTTTTCCTGTGGGAAAAACCCGCCACGGACGGCAAGGGCAAAAACGGCACGGTGCTGTTCGTCCACGGTTCATCGATGGCCTCGCAACCGACGTTCGACCTGCATGTGCCGGGCCGGCCCGATTCATCGGTGATGGACTGGTTTGCCGAGCGCGGCTTCAACACCTGGTGCGTCGATATGGAGGGCTACGGCCGTTCCGACAAGTCGCGCGACATTTATTTTGATATCGCCAACGGTGCCGATGACCTTGAGGCCGCGAGCGATTACATCATGAAGACCAATGGTGTGAAGCAGTTCCTGGTCTACGGCATTTCGTCCGGCGCGCTGCGTGCGGCGATGTTTGCCGAGCGTCATCCGGATCGCGTATCACGGCTGGCACTGGACGCTTTCGTGTGGACCGGCAAGGGCAGCCCGACGCTGGAGGAGCGCGCGAAAAAACTCGATCAGTGGAAGGCCAACAAACGGCGTCCGATCGACCGTGCCTTTATGCGCTCAATTTTCAATCGCGATCATCCCGGTTGTGCTGAAGAGCGGGTTGTCGAAGTGTTTGCCGATGAAGTGCTCAAGCTCGACGACTCTGTGCCGACCGGCACTTACCTCGACATGTGCGCGAAGCTGCCGGTGGTGGATCCGGCGAAAATCAAAGCGGCGACAGTGATCATGCGCGGCCAGTGGGACGGTATTGCCAGCATGGAAGACCTGCTTGATTTCTTCAATCGCCTGCCCAACCCGGACAAGCAGTTTGCAGTGATGGCCGGCATTTCCCACGCCAGCTTCCAGCAGATCAATTACCGCACGGTCTATCACATCCTGCATTCGTTTTTTACTCAGCCGGAACCGATTTACCGGGGATAACACCCGCGCGGTTCTGTTTTTAAAGCAGCACAGCAGCAGCTCAACGAGGAGAAGCCCAATGAAACACCAACAACTGCGGTTTGCCGGTGCCATATTCGCCGCCGTGTCCATGCTTTGGGGCACACCTGCAATTGCCCAGCAATGGCCGTCCAAAGCGGTGCGCATTGTCGTGCCCTTTGGCGCCGGCGGCGGCACCGATATCCAGGGGCGCCTGTTGGCGCAGAAATTCCAGGCCAGCATGGGCCAAAACTTCCTGGTCGATAATCGTTCCGGCGCAGCGGGTCTGATCGGCGCTGAACTGGTGGCCAAGGCCCCCGGCGACGGCTCCAACATCCTGTTCACCACGGCCTCGCTGGCGGTCAACATCACGCTCTACAGCAAGCGCATGACCTTCGATCCGTATACCGACCTGGTGCCGGTGAGCTGGGTTTCATCGGTGCCGCTGGTGCTGGTGGTGCATCCCAGCGTACCCGTGAAAAACGTCAGGGAACTGGTTGCACTGGCCAAGAGGACCGGCAAGATGAATGCTGCGCACAACGGCTCAGGCACGACCAGCCACCTGTCGATTGAAATGCTCAAGCTGTTCGGCGGGGTTAATGTCACACCGATTCCATACAAGGGCGGTGGTCCGGCGATCGTGGCGCAGATCAGTGGCGAGACCGATTTCACCTTCGCCACCGCGCTGGCGGCGCAGCCGTTCATCAAAACCGGCAAGGTCAAGGCACTGGCAGTGACCACGGCCAAGCGGTCCGCGGCATTCCCCGATCTGCCGACCATGAACTCGATTTACCCGGAGTTCGAGTCGGACAACTGGTACGCAATGTTTCTCTCCAAGGGCACATCCAAGGACATCGTGGCCAAGCTGAATGCTGAAATCATCAAGGCGCTGAAGGCACCGGATCTCAACGACTTCATCCGCAAGGAAGGCGGCGAGCCGGTGGGCAGTACACCGGAGGAACTCACAGCCTATTTCAAGCGTGAAGGCGAAAAATATGCGAAGGTGATCAAGGCCGCCAAGGTTGTTGGCGACTGAAATAGCCTGCAGTCCTGTTGCGGAACGCCCGCCCAGTGCGGGCGTTTTTTTATGCAGCGCATGATGTGGAACCGGGCGCTGCCGGCATCATGCCCTGTTAGAATTGTTGGCATCCACTCCTGTTACTGAATGCATCATGGCCGAATTCGACGCAAGCAAACTTTCCTGGCAGGACCAGTACAAGCTGATGGTCGGCACCGTAACCCCGCGCCCGATTGCGCTGGTCACCACGCTGGGCCGCAACGGACCGAATGCCGCACCCTTCAGTTTTTTTAATGCAGTGGGTTCCGATCCGGCGATGCTGATGTTTTCGGTCGGCGAAAAAACCAGCGGCGCCAAGGATACGATCCGTAACATCCGCGAGATTCCGGAATTCGTCGTGCACATCGTCAGCGATGCGATCAAGGATCAGATGAATGTCTGTGCCGTTGATTACCCGCCAGAAGTCAATGAAATCGAAAAAGCCGGATTCACTGCGGTGCCTTCAAGCCGGGTGCGGCCGCCACGCATTGCCGAGGCTCCGGTGGCGATGGAATGCCGGCTGATGCAGATCGTCGATCTCGGTCGCAAGCCCTATCACGTGGTGTTCGGCGAGGTCGTCTATTTCCATTACCACGACGGCATCGTCAACGAGCGTTTCCACGTCGACATCGGCCGGGTCAATCCGATTGGCCGGCTGGCCGGGAAGGGTGGCTATACCCGCGTCACCGACCGATTCGAGATGCCGCGCATCCCTTACGGTGGCGGCGCCGCGGGCGAATAAACGGTGCTTGTCCCGAAGCTGATTCAAACCCATTCACACAAAAACATCGCATACCCGGGGGACCATAGTCAGTCTGTTCGCAAGGTGCATCATGAATATCACGCACAATTTTTTTCCGGCACTGCTCATCGCGCTGGTCACAGTTTCCGCTGTTCCGACAGCCCCCGCTTTTTCCGCTGAATCCTCCGCCTATCCGCAGCGCCCCGTCCGCCTGGTGGTGCCGTACTCCGCCGGCGGTTCGACCGACACTGTGGCACGCATCACCGGTGCCCGCCTGTCCGAGCGCCTCGGTCAGCAGGTGGTGGTCGACAACCGCACCGGCGCCGGCACCATCATCGGCACCGAAATCGTCAAGGCCGCGACCCCTGACGGCCATGTGCTGCTGATGGCAACGCCACCGCTGGCGGTGAACCCTTCGCTCTATGACAAAGTGCCCTATGTGCTCGATCGCGATTTTGTCGCGATCACCAACATCGCCGGCTCCAGCAATCTGCTGGTGGTGCATCCGTCGATGCCCGCGGCCTCGGTCAGGGAACTGATTGCCGTGCTGAAAGCCAGCCCCGGAAAATACAATTACGGCTCCAGCGGTGTTGGCGGCGCCGGTCATCTCGCGATGGCCTTGTTTACCAGCATGGCTGGTGTGGAAGCGCTGCATGTGCCGTACAAAGGCGGCGCACCGGCAGTGGCCGATCTGGTGGGCGGTCGTCTGAACATGATGATGGCCAACCTGACCACGGCGCAGCCGCATATCCGCGCCGGCAAGCTGAAAGGGCTCGGCGTCGGCAAAACCAAACGTTCGCCCTTGTTCCCCGAAATGCCGACTATTGCCGAGGCGGGACTGAAAGGTTATGAAGCGAACAACTGGAACGGGGTGGTGGCGCCGCGCGGCACGCCGCGCGCGGTGATTGATCGTTTGTACAAGGACATCACCGCTACGCTGGAGGAGCCGGCCATTGCCGAACGCATGGCGCGCGCCGGACTGGAGCCCGTGGGCGACACGCCGGTTGAGTTCGCGCAGTACCTGAAGGCCGAGGCTTTGAAGTGGGGCAAGCTGGTCAAGTCGGCGAATATCAAAGCCGAGTAAAAAATAATTTAAAAACAAAGGGTTATAAATATGGCTGCAGTCACCAACAAACGCCCGCCATACGACAAGGTCCTCGTTGACCTCGCCAACTATGCGCATGGCTATCGTCCGGTCAGCAAACTCGCTTTTGAAACCGCGCGCTTGACGCTGATCGACAGCCTGGCCTGTGCCTTCGAGGCGCTGGCCTACCCGGACTGCACCAAGCTGCTGGGGCCGGTAGTGCCGGGTACCATCGTGCCGAATGGCGCACGTGTGCCGGGCACCAGTCATGTCCTCGATCCGGTGACCGCCGCCTTCAACGCCGGTGCGCTGATCCGCTGGCTGGATTTCAACGATGCGTTCTACGGCCGCACGGTGATCCATCCCTCGGACAACATCGGCGCGATCCTGATGACTGCCGACTGGCTGTCGCGCACGCGCCAGGCTGCCGGCCAGGCGCCGCTGACCATGCGCGACGTGTTGTCCGCCATCATCAAGGCTTATGAAGTGCAGGGCGGGCTGGCGCTGGAAAACGGCTTCACCGCGGCCGGACTCGATCACACCATCCTGGTGAAAATCGCGACCACTGCCGCGGTGTCATCGCTGATCGGCTGCAGCCGCGATGAAATCATCAACGCATTGTCGAATGCCTGGGTCGATGGCCATGCACTGGCCACTTATCGTCGCAAGCCCAACACCGGTGCGCGCAAATCGTGGGCTGCGGGTGACGCTTCGGCGCGCGGCGTGTGGCTTTCGCTGATGGCGAAAAAAGGCGAGATGGGTTATCCGTCGGCGCTGACCGCGCCGCGCTGGGGATTCTACGAAGTGCTGTTCGACGGCAAGCCATTCAAGTTCCAGCGCCCCTTCGGCAGCTATGTCATCGAAAACACCCTGTTCAAGATTCCGTACCCGACGGCCTTCCACGGCCAGACGGGGGTGGAGGCGGCGATCAAGCTGCATCCGCGGGTGAAGGATCGGCTCGATGAAGTCAGTCACATCGAGGCGCGCGGCCACAACTCGACGATGGTCATCCTCGACAAGACCGGACCCTTGGCCAACTTCGCTGACCGCGACCACTGCATGCAGTACATGATGGCCGTAGGCCTGATCTTCGGCGACATGACTGCGAAGCATTACGAAGATGAAATCGCCGCCGACCCGCGCATCGACAAGCTGCGCGAGAAAATCCGCCTGACCGAATACGAACGATACGAACGCGAATACCACGATCCCGCGAAGCGCACCAATGCCAACTCAATCCAGGTGTTCTTCAAGGATGGCAGCAAGACCCCGCTGTCGGAAGTGAACTATCCGCTTGGCCACCGCACGCGGCGCAAGGAAGGCATTCCGGCGGTGATGAAAAAATTCAATGAAAACACCAGCATGGTGTTTGCGGCCAGGCAGAAGGCGGCGATTACAGAGGTTTGTACGAGCCAGAAGAAACTTGAGGCTATGGCGGTGCATGAGTTTGTGGATTTGTTGGTTCGTTAATTTGGATGTACTTCAAGGTCGCCGGGGGTAGCCCGGCGGCTAGTTACTTTCTTTTGTGCGGCCAAAAGAAAGTAACCAAAGAAAATGCCGCCCTAGTTCGCCGGCCCTGCGGGCTGCCCTGTGCTGCTCGCCAGATCAGGCGGCTGCCACCCAAGGTGACTTCCTTCGGGGCGCGGAACTCGCCTTTGCCGCTGCGCGACAAAGACTCAGACAGTCCTCGCCGGGCGCCCCGGACTCGGTGCCGCGCAGCGGGGGTGCGGGCAGGGGTAGCCGATGGCTGCGTTCAACAATCATGGGCCGGGGCACCGATGTCTACTCCCGCAAACGGGCCTGCGGCGAACGAGTCGCAGCCATCCCCCTGATCTGGCTGCGCTGCCCGGCGGCTCACAAGGGGATACTTGGGGAGAGTGGGACGTTTTTCTTTAAGAACTCGTAGGGCGGGTGAGCCGCGCAGCGGCGTTACCCGCCGTCATGTTCAGGCCTGCGAATACATCCTGCGTCCCGGCGTCGGTAGCTCTGCGCTGAGAATCGCGCCGCCTTCCGAATCAACGATGTAAAGCGTGTGCGGATCCTTCACGCCGTAGGCACAGTTGGTGACTACGTCGGAGCCGGGGGAGTCGATGCGGTACAGCGGTTCGCCGCGGTGATTGAAAATCCACACTGCACCCATGTCCGGGTGTGCCACCGCCAGACCGTCGTCTTCGTCGATCGCCATGCCGTCGGGGCCGCGGCCGCCGGACATCTGGATGAACACGCCCATGCGCGACAGTGTGCCATCGGGCAGCAGCGGCAGGCGCCACACGGCATTGGCGCGCGTGACAGCAACAAACAATGTGTTCTCCGCCTTGTTCAGCACCAGTCCGTTCGGACTCGGGATGTTGTCGGCGATGTGTTCCAGTTTGCCATTGTTGCGCAGGCGATAAACGCTGCCTGTCGGGCTCTGCAAACCGGTCTGGCCCTGGTCGGTGAAATAGAGGTCGCCGTTCGATGCGAACACCAGATCGTTCAGGCCCTTGAAGGTTTCCAGGTGGTAACGCGTGATGATGGATTCGATGCGACCGCGTTTGGCATCGAGCAGCATCAGTCCGCGCTTGTGGTCGGTGACGAAGATGCGGCCATCCTTGTGGATCTTCAGGCCGTTGGGCTCTCCGTCGTATTCAACGACCAGGTCCCATGTTCCTTTGGGCGAGATGCGAAAAATGCGGCCGAAGGGAATGTCGGTGACGTAGAGATTGCCCTTGCGGTCGAACGACGGGCCCTCGAGGAAGCAGCCGCCATGCGGCGCGGGCCGGCCAGCGGCGAGACGCTCGGCGGAGACTTTGCTGCGGCGAAATTTTTTCGGCAGCTCGGCGAAAACTTCTGCGGTGAAACGTTCGGGCGGGGCGAAGAAGCTCATGGTCTCTCTATTTGGACGGTCATCGGGAAGAGCGTGGACGGTCATCGGGAAGAGCGGCGATTGTATGCCAAAATTCGGCGACTCCAATTTGATTGCTGGCCATGAAAAAACCGCTCGAAGTGCTGCGTCTGTATCCCGAACATGACTACACCTTGAACGGTGTGCTGGCGAGTCGTGCCGGCCGCGATCCCTCCCGTCCGTTTATTTTCTTCCGTGAACGCAACTGGTCCTGGGGTGAGTTCGCAGGCAAGGTGGACGCTGCGGCACGTGTACTGGCTGTGCGCGGTATCCGCAAGGGCGACCGCATGGCTGTGATGGCACGCAATTGCGATGGTCATGTGTTGTTGCTGCTGGCGTTGTCGCGGCTGGGTGCGATCATGGTGCCGGTCAATCCTGAATTCGGCGTCACAGAGGCAAAGTATGTGTTGCACCATGCCGAGGTCAGTGCGGTAGCCGCAACCGGGGATACGCTGGGTGTTGCGCGTGATGCGGCGGCAGGATTAAAAATTCCGGCGTGGTTCGTGATGCTGGACGATGCTGTTGATGGCGTACCGGGACTGGAAGCTCTGCTCAAGGCGGCACCGGCTGCAGCATTACCCGACGATATCAATGGCGATGCGACCTGCCTGATTGTCTATACCTCGGGCACCACCGGTTTCCCCAAAGGTGCGATGCACAGCCAGCGCAGCTTTGTCACCGGCGGCGAGGCCTTCGTGCAGCGGGTTTACCTGCAGGATGACGACCGCCTGATGGTCGTGCTGCCGCTGTTTCACATCAACGCGATGTTCTATTCGGTGGCCGGCACGCTGGCGGCGGGCGCGAGCATGGTGATCATCTCGAAATTCTCGGCGTCAACCTTCTGGCAGACCGCGGTCGATACCGGCGCAACCCAGGTCAACATCATCGAAGCCATTGGCAGCATCCTGCGCAACCGTCCACGCAGCGAATTCCGCCCGGAGCATCGTATCGCCAGGGTTTATGGTGTGCGTGCCAGCATGGACGAGACCTTCAAAAACGATTTCAAGATCCCGCATCGCATCGGCGGCTACGGCATGACCGAAATCCCAGGCGTGACCTGTAACCCGTTTGAAGGTGCGCAGAAGCTGGGCAGCATGGGGCCAGTAGGTCGGCATCCGGATCCGGCGCGGCCCTGGGCGCAGTGCCGCGTGGTGGATGACGAAGGCCTCGATGTGCCTGTGGGTGAAGCGGGGGAGCTGTGGGTCAGGACGCCGATCATCATGCAGGGTTATTTCCGCGATCCGGAGCAGACCGCCGGTACTTTTGAAGGTGACTGGTTCAAGACCGGTGACTTGGTGAAATGCGACGAGGATGGTTATTACTATTTCATCTCGCGCAAGCGCGACATCATCCGTCGTCGCGGTGAAAACATTGCCGCCGCCGAACTTGATCGCGTGGTCGGCGAACATCCGGCGGTGGCCGAGGCCGGCACGATTGCCATACCCTCTGAACTGGGTGAAGACGACATTTTTGTTGTCGTTGCGACCAAACCCGGTGCGAAAGTAACCGCCGAAGAAATCGCCGAGTGGTGCCGCGCGCGGCTCGCACCGCAGAAAGTGCCGCGTTATGTGGCTTTCATCGACGAGCTGCCGCATACGCCCACCCACAAGATCGCCAAGGCGCTGTTGCGGGCGGATGCGGCGCTGCGGGCGCGGGCGGTGGATTTGCAGCCGGTTGCAGAAGGACGCCGCAAGTCATGATCAGCGTGGCGTGAAGCTTGCTAAGCTTTGCGGTAACAACATGACGGGGAGAGCAATGATGCGTATTCCAGTGGCAGTCACAGCGGCAGCGGTGCTGGTGACCGCTTTTGGTGCAGCCCACGCCCAGGTCAGGGATTACCCGTCCCGCGCCATCCGGTTTATCGTGCCTTTCCCGCCGGGCGGCGCGACGGACATCGTTACGCGCATCGTCGCGCAGAAACTCAACGACCAGTACAAACGCCAGGTTGCCATCGTCGATAACCGCGGCGGTGCGGGCGGCGTGGTCGGTGCCGAAATCGTGGCGCGCGCAGCCCCCGATGGTTACACGCTGGTGATGGGCACCACCGGCACCCATGCGATCAATGCCAGCCTCTACGCCAAGCCGTCCTATGACCCGGTAAAGGATTTTGCACCGGTGACCCCCGCGGCGCTGCTGCCCAACATGCTGGTCGCGCATCCGTCGATACCGGTGAAAAACGTGCGCGAATTGATCGCGCTGTCCCGCGCACGGCCGGGTGAACTGTCATATGCATCATCGGGAAATTTTCTTTACCTGAGCGGCGCGTTGTTCACCAGCATGGCCAGGGTGGACATGCTGCACGTGCCGTTCAAGGGCGGCGCGCAGGCGATGCCGGCGGTGGTCGGGGGCGAAGTGGCGCTGTCGTTTGCGACCATCGTGTCGTCATTGCCGCTGGTGCAGTCGGGCAAATTGCGCGGCCTGGCCGTGACCAGTGCCAAACGTTTTCCCAGCGCCAAAGAGTTTCCGACCGTTGCCGAGTCGGGGTTGCCGGGGTATGAGGCGGTGGCCTGGTACGGCGTATTTGCGCCGGTCGGCACTTCTCGCGAAATCATCCAGCAACTCAACACCGACATCGTCAGGATCATCAATGCGCATGACGTAAAGGAGTTACTGCTGAAGCAGGGGGCCGACTCCTACGCCACCAGCGTCGAGGAATTCGCCAAAGTCGTGCAACGTGATGTGGCGAAGTGGGCGAAGGTGGTCAAGTCATCCGGCGCCAAAGCCGACTGATGGCGATGCTCAGGCAACATGCCTGAGTGCATCGTCGGCAACCACTTTCAGCAGCCGGTCGAGGCCGGTCTTCAGTTTTTCGAACCCGGCTGTCCTGCGGAATGTTCTGGTATCCATGAACAGCTTCTTGTTGATCTCCACCTGTATCGAATCGATGCCACGCGCCGGATTGCCGTGGCGCCCGATCAGTTCGTTGCCGACATAGGGGTCGTTGACCGAAACGCTGTAACCCAGACCTTTCAGCGTATCGACAACCAGCGCCATGGTGGCCGGCGACGAGGTTTTGCCTTTCAGGTCGCTGATGCAGAAGTCCGCTCGCGGTTTGCCGGCATCAGGATGGGTCGGCGCGCCGACGGCCGACATGCAGTGGCAGGAAATCTGACGCAGCACGCCGAAGCGGCGATGGGTTTCATCGACAATGCGTTTCAGTTCGGCATGGTAGGGCCGGTAGTAATGCGCCAGGCGCTCCTCGATTTCGGAAATCGTCAGGCGGCGTTCCTGAAACGCTTCACCATAGCGTGACTTTGTTTTGATCAGTCCCAAGCCTTCCAGCGTGCGTGCCGTCGGTTTGAGTTCTTCTGGCCATGTCCCATCGACGATGTCCGGATCCATGTCAGCTTCGTTGCGGTTGACATCGACCCAGGTGTTGGGGAAGGTGCAGTAGAGCAGCGTGCCGCCCGCTGCCGGCGTGCCGGCCCAGAGGTCTTCCACATACATCGACACGTTGTCGTGCACGGTGGTGAACGGTAATGGCGAACGGTATTCATTCGGATATTCGCGGCCGCTGCGCGATACATCCACCGCCAGCGGCGTGGCGGCAGCCAGCGGTTCGTGGCGCAGGAACAGTCCGGGCTCAGCGTGGATCATGGTTTTCCTTGTCAGTATTCATGTGATGGATTTCATGGGGTCGTATCCCGCCGCTGCCTGAATCCGCTTCCTCCGGTGCCAGTTGTCACGATCCTGTAACAAGCCGAAGCTATTTTCCATGATTGGTGCATTCCGCGTGCCATGAAAAGAGGAAAAAGCTGTGTCCGTTGATTCAACATTGGTCCGATTTCACCTCTGCGCCTGCATCGTTGGCGCATTGTCCATGGGCCAGCCGGCACACGCCGACCCTGCCTTCCCGGCCAAACCGGTGCGCATGGTCGTGCCGCTGGCACCCGGCGGCGGCAGCGATATCGTCGGCCGCATCGTGGCCCAGGCGCTGGGCGAGCAATGGGATCAGCAGGTGGTGGTGGACAACCGGCCCGGTGCCGGTGGCACCATGGGCAACGACATCGTGGCCAAGTCCGTACCCGACGGTTATACCGTGCTGGTGTCGAGTTCGACCATGGCCATCGGCCCGGCCTTGTACAAAAATCTGTCCTCGGACATCCTGCGTGATTTTGCAGCGGTCACGATGATTGCCGAGCAGCCCAGCATCATTGCGGTCAACACCAAGGTGCCGGCCAAATCGCTGGCCGAACTGGTGGCCCTGTTCAAGGCGCAGCCGGGCAAATATGCCTTCGGCTCAGCCGGCAACGGCACCGCCAGTCATCTCGCCAACGAGTTGTTCAAGCTGTCTGCGAAAGTCGATACTCTGCACGTGCCCTACAAGAGCGCGGGTCTGGCTTCCACCGGTCTGCTTTCCGGTGAAATCCAGTTCATGGTGACCAACATGGCGACTGCCTTGCCACTGGTACGCGCGGGGCGGTTGAATGGTGTGGCGGTCACCAGCACGAAGCGGGTAGCGGCGGCAGCCGAGTTGCCGACAGCCAGCGAAGCGGGGCTGCCGGGCTTTGAATACACAACCTGGTACGGCATGCTGGCGCCGGCGGGCACCCCGAAGCCGGTGGTCACGCGCATCTATAACGACCTGTCGGGATTGATGCGCCTGCCGCGCATCCAGGAGCGCTTTTCTGCGCAGGGCCTCGAAGTGCGTGGCACATCGCCGCAGGATTTCGGCAAGTATCTGGCGGTTGAAGTCGCACGCTGGCAGCAGGTGGTTAACGCTGCGGGCATCCAGAAGCAATAGCTCCTCTTTTTTTTGCGCGCGCCGCGCTGCTTGTCCCCTCCACCCTCCTTGCACGGCGCGCCATTTTTTATTCTGCGCACCATTCCACATGCTGTGAGTGGTGTGCCCGCACACCCGGTATTCCGCTTGTAACGCCGGGTATGCTTGGCTAGACTCCGGGGCTGCCCGCAGACATTTTTCGCGGGCCATGCCTGTATCCGGAGGGGATCATCGAACGCAAAACATTGGGCCTGGCCGTCATCGGCTCCGGCCGTATCGGCGGCTTGCGCGCGCAACTCGCGGCGGGGCACCACGCGGTACGTTTCATTGCCACCGCCGATCAGGACGCCAAAAAAGCCGCAGCACTGGCGCAGAAGGTCGGCGCCGCGCAGCATTCCACCGATAACGACGCCATCATCGCCCACCCCGAAGTCAACGCGGTCATCGTGTCGACCAGCGAGGGCGAACATCTCGCGCCGATCCTGAAAGCGCTGGAACTGGGCAAGCCGGTGCTGGTGGAAAAACCCATCGCACTGTCGCTGGCCGATGCCGACCGGGTGATCCAGGCCATCGAAAAGTCCGGTGTCAGCGTGCATGTTGGTTACAGCCGCCGATACAAGGAACGTTACCTGATCGCCAAGGAACAGATCGTGCAGGGCCGCATCGGTACGCTGACCGGCGGTGCGGCACGGGTATTCAATTCACGTTCGCAGGCGCTGGCGATGCTCGGTCGCAACCGCCATGCGACACCAGTGGTGGATGCGTTGACCTATTACGTCGACCTGATGAACTGGATGCATGAAGGCCATCGTCTGGTCGAAGTGTATGCACGCGGGCAGAAGGGTGTGCTGAAGGCTGCCGGTTATCCCGAAGTCGATGATGTCAGCTACGCGATCCTGACCTACGACGACGGTGCTGTGATCAACCTCGGCGTCAGTTACGCCTTGCCGGAAAAATATCCGGCGCTGGGTCATGCCGCGCGGGTCGAAGTGCTGGGCACCGAAGGCGTGATGATTCTCGACGATGATCACACCGACCAGCTGATGTACAGCAACAAGGGCATCCCGCATGTCTACCTGCCGGATCACAACGTCAACATGGTGTTCCTGCAAAGCGGCACGCCGGGTGACTGGGCGCTGGGCGAATTCTGGGGGCCGATTGCCAACGAGACCCGCGCCTGGCTCGACCATCTGGCGATGGGCAAGCCCTGTTCGCTGGCCACCCCGCGCGAGGCACGCACCAATCTCGAAGCGACGCTGGCGATTGAGCATTCGATCGCCACCGGCCGCCCAGTCACATTGCCGCTGGCCCAATAAGGCTGGGCTTCAGGCCAGAGGAATTCCGGTATGAAACGCAGGTTTACAATATTTGTATGGTTGTCAGTGGCTCTGGGCGCAGTGCAACCCGCGCTGGCTGCCGACATTTGGCCAGCACGGCCGATCCGCATGATCGTGGCCTATCCTCCCGGCGGTGGTACTGACCAGGTTGGTCGCTTGATGGCCGACCAGCTGACCCAGCCGCTGGGGCAGAACGTTATTCTCGACAATCGCGGCGGCGCTACTGGCAACATCGGCACTGAACTCGCTGCACGTGCCGTGCCCGATGGTTACACGCTGCTGATGGGCAATGTCGCGCCGAACGCGGTCAACGTCAGTCTGTTCAAAAAACTTGGCTTTGATCCGGTGAAAGATTTTTCTCCGATCAGCCTGGTTGCCGTGACGCCGAACATTCTGGTGGCGCATCCGTCGCTGGCGGTGAAAAGCGTCAAGGAACTGTTGTCACTGGCAAAAGCCAAGCCGGGGACGCTGAATTTTCCGTCGGCCGGCGTTGGCAGTTCGTCGCACCTGGCGGGGGAGTTGCTGAAATCGCTGGCGAAAATCGACATGGTGCATGTGCCGTTCAAAGGTGGCGGCCCGGCACTGGTGGCGATGATCTCGGGTGAAGTGCAGATCATGTTTGCCACCATGCCGGCGGCGATGCCGCATGTGAAATCGGGCAAGGCGCGCCCGATCGCGGTGACCACGGCGAAACGTTCGCTGGCGATGCCGGAACTGCCGACCATCGCCGAAGCGGGCGTGACGGGGTATGAAGCCTCAACCTGGTACGGACTGCTGGCGCCGGCCAAAACTCCGAAAGCCATTATCGACCGGCTGCATGCCGAGACCGTGAAAATTCTCGCCGGTCCGGCGCGGCAGCGTCTCGAGGTCCAGGGTTTCGAGCCCATTGGTGGCACTCCGGCGGAATTCAGCGCCTATATCAAATCCGAAATCGTGAAGTGGGCGAAAGTCATCAAGGACGCGAACATTCCGGCTGAATAGCGGATTCGCGGCTGCAATCAGGAGTGATCATGGTTTACAGAATGTTGGGAATAATCGCCGCCGCGCTGCTGGCCTGGCCCGTGCAGGCGCAAGTGCCGAATTATCCAGTACGGCCCATCCGTTTCATCGTGCCTTTCCCGCCGGGCGGCGGCACCGATACCGTGGCGCGGCTGATTGCGCAGCCGCTGGGCGAACGCCTGAAACAGCAGATCATCATCGACAACCGCAGCGGCGCCAATGCCATCATCGGCACCGACCTCGGCGCCAAGGCGCCGGCTGACGGCTACACGCTGCTGTTCTGCCTGCCGGCCAGTGTATCGATCAATCCGACGCTGTACCAGACTCTGCCCTATGATCCGGCGCACGATTTCTCGCCAGTGATCCAGTTAAATACCATCGCGCTGCTGCTGGTGACGGCCAACGTGCTGTCGGTAAAAAATGTCGCCGAACTGATTGCCCACGCCAAAGCGCGGCCGGGCCAGCTCAACTTTGCCTCTTCGGGCAACGGCAGCTCAGCCCACCTTGGGATGGAATTGTTCAATGCAACCACCGGCATCCGCATGGTGCACGTGCCGTACAAGGGCGGCGGGCCGGCGATGGCGGATACGATTTCCGGTCAGACGCACATGATGGCAGGGCCGATGATCGCGGCGATGCCGCATGTCCGGGGCGGGCGGGTCCGTGCACTGGCGGTGATGACGCCAAAGCGCGTGAAGGGATTTCCCGACGTCGAGGCCATGGGGGAGACGCTGCCGGGTTTTGACGCCAGCCTCTGGCACGGTGTGCTGGTTCCGCGCGGAACACCTCTGTCAATCGTGCAACGCCTGAACCGCGAGTTGAACGAGGTGTTGCGCCGGCCGGAGGTGGCGGACCGCATGGCGACGCAGGGCGCGGAGGCGGTCGGCGGCACGCCGGCGCAGTTCGCCGCGCTGATCCGGTCGGACACTGCCAAGTACGCGAAACTGCTTAAAGATGTCGGTCTTGCGCGCAGCGTGAGCCAATAACGCCTCAATCATCACAGGAGATAAACAGCATGAAAGCCGGTTTTCTGTATTTTCCCGAGAGCTTCATGTGGTCGCAGGGCATGATGATTGTCATCGAGATGGCGCGCTGGGGCGGTTCGGCGATGAGCGAGGTGGATCGTGTCGGCCGCCGCCTCAAGGGCAAGGTGGGCGACAATGAGGCTTGGGGCACGGAGTGGGAAAAAGAGGCGCAGCGCATCGAGGCGATGGGCGATGCTGCGATAAAGGACAACTTTGTACTGTCGGCCGCAGGCCACTATCTGCGCGCGGCGACTTATTACTTTGTCGGTGAACGTTTTGTCGGGCTCGGCCCGAAAAAAATTGAGCTCTACCAGAGCTGCCTGCGCTGCTTCAGGCTCGGCATCAAGCACCGTTATCCGAATATCGAACGCGTTACAGTGCCCTATGTCCACGAAGGCAAGGCGACGACGTTGCCGGCCTGGTTCATGAAGGCACCGGGAACAAAACCCGCGCCGACCGTGTGTTTTTTTGATGGTCTCGACAGCACCAAGGAATTGTCCATCCTCTTCGGTGGCGTCGAACTCGCGCTGCGCGGCATCAACACGCTCGCCATCGACGGACCGGGGCAGGGTGAGGCGCTGCGGCTGCAGAACATTCCCAGCCGCTTTGATTATGAGGTGCCGGGTACGGCGGCCTACGAATATCTGGCGGCACGTCCGGATGTCGATGCCAAACGCGTGGCGATCATGGCCTACAGCATGGGCGGTTATTACGCGCCGCGCGTCGCTGCTTTCGAGAAACGCTTTGCTGCCTGCATTGCCTGGGGCGGCCATTACGACTATCACGCGACCTGGATCTCGCGGCGCAAAATCCAGGAGTCCGGCGGCACCCAGTTGTCGGCCCCGCATTACCAGCTGCCCTGGGTGATGGGCATGCCGGACATGGATTCGGCGATGAAAAAATGCGAGTCCTACAAACTCGAAGGCGTGGCGAACAAAATCACCTGTCCGTTCCTGGTGACCCACGGTGAGCAGGATTCCATTTCGCCGGTGGCCAATGCCCAGCTGTTGTACGACGCGGTCAGTTCGAAGAAAAAAACCCTCAAAGTATTCACCGCGGAAGAAGGTGGTGCCGAGCATTGTCAGGGGGACAACCGTTTCCTGGGCGCGACCTATGTCGCGGACTGGATCGCAGCGAATCTTTGATCCCGGCTGCTGCCGGGGGGAGCATGGTCATGAACCGTATCACCTGTGCAGTCTCAGCATTGTTGTGCGCGATTACAGGTTTTGCACTGCCCGTTGCCGCGCAGTCGTTTCCGGCCAAGCCGGTGCGCATCGTCGTGCCTTACCCGCCGGGTGGCCCGCTCGATGAAGTGGCGCGCGCGCTGGCGCTGAAACTGTCTCCGGTCTGGGGGCAACAGGTGCTGATTGACAACCGCAGCGGCGCCGGCGGCAGCATCGGCGCCGACGTGGTGGCGAAATCGCCGCCTGACGGTTACACCATGGTGCTGGCTAATTCCGGCCCAATCACCATCAACGTGTCCTTGCGTAAGGATCTGCCCTACGACCCGCAAAAGGATCTCGCGCCGGTCACGCAGATCATCAGCGGGCCGATGGTGCTGGTGGTGCATCCCTCGCTGCCGGTGAAATCGGTGAAGGACCTGATCGCCCTGGCGCGCGCCAATCCCGGCAAACTCAATTACGCCTCTGCCGGCGTCGGCAACCTGCAGCACCTTGGCATGGAGCACCTGCAGGCACTGGCGAAAGTCAAAATGAATCACGTACCTTACAAGGGCGCGGCACCGGCCTTCATCGACACGCTGAGCGGCCGCATCGACCTGCAGTTCGCCAACATCGTCGGCGTGTTGCCGCATGTCGCCAACAAGCGCGTGCGTGCCATCGCCATTTCTGCGGCGCGCGGCTCCACAGTGCTGCCGGATGTTCCGGGCGTGGCCGCGACATTGCCGCAGTTTGATCTCGATGGCTGGATGGGGCTGTTCGTCCGCGCAGGGACACCGCCGGACATCATCGCCAAACTGCATCGTGATCTGGCGGCCGCCGTGCAGAGCCCGGATTATCGCGAGCGCTTTGCCCAACGCGGCGCCGATGTCGTAGTGGGCGGGCCCGAAGGGCTGGCTAAAATCGTGCGTGAAGAAATTCCGATTTACGCCGGCATCATCAAGTCGGCAAAAATCACACCGGAGTAACCCGCATGTCTTTTTTTGAACCACCGCGACTGATCGAGGCCGATGTGTTCGCCGCAGTCCCCGACCGCCTGCGCAAGGGCGGCGCGCCTTCGAGCTGGATCGATGCCAACCATCCCGGATCGAAGCTCGATTGTTTTCTTGAGGGTCCGGCCTTCGACCGCGAGGGCAATCTGTACATGGTCGACATTCCGTACGGCCGCATCCTGCGTATGTCACCCAAGGGCGAGTTTGATGTTGCCGCCGAATACGACGGCTGGCCCAACGGCATTGCCATCCATCGCGACGGTTCCATTTTTATCGCCGACTACCGCCGCGGCATTCTGCGTTGCGATCCCAAGACCGGGCGCGTCGAGGATTTCCTGACGCATAACCAATCCGAAGGTTTCAAGGGCGTCAACGATCTGACTTTCGCGCGCAACGGCGATCTCTATTTCACCGACCAGGGCCAGACCGGCATCCATGACCCGACCGGTCGCGTGTACCGCCATGGCGCCGACGGGCGACTCGATTGCCTGATCACTAACGGGCCCAGCCCCAATGGCATCGTGCTCGATCCGCAGGACAAGGTCATGTATGTCGCGATGACCCGCGCCAACTGCATGTGGCATTGCCCGCTGAAGGGCGGCAGCATTTCCAAGGCGGGCGTGTTCGCCGTGTTGCCGGGCATTCACGGCCCCGACGGATTGGCGATGGATGAAGCCGGCAATCTGTCGGCAGCCCATGCGCGGCCCGGCATCGTCTGGTTGTTCAGTCCGCTCGGCGAACCGTTGTGTCGCGTGCAAAGCCGTCATCAAGGCAATCGCATGACCAACATGGCGTATGGCGGCGCTGATCGCAAAACGCTGTACGTCGTTGACTCCTATCGCGGCGAAATCCTCACCGCACCCATGCCGACAGCCGGTAAAGCGCTGTATTCGCATCTCTGAGGAGTATAAATAATGAATAAAATCAATAACTTATTGATGTACATTGGCTTGGCGGCTGTGGCAGCGCAGGCGCAGGCGCAAACCACTTATCCGACACGTGCGGTGCGCCTGATCGTGCCGTCGTCCCCGGGCGGTGGCACCGACATCTCGGCACGCATCCTCGCGCCGCAACTGACGCAGTTCCTCGGTCAGCAGGTCATCGTTGATAACCGGCCGGGTGCGGGCACCATGATCGGCGCCGAAGCGGTGGCGCGCGCTGCACCTGATGGTTACACGCTGCTGATGGGCATCAGCACGCTGGCGATCAATCCGGCGATGTACAAAAAGGTGACCTATGACGCGTTGAAAGATCTCGCGCCGATCTCGCAGGCGGTCTCGCTGTCCAACGTGCTGGTGATTCATCCGTCGCTGCCGACGCGCAATGTCAAAGAGTTCGTCACCTTCGTCAGGGCGCGTTCCGGTCAGATCAATTTTGCATCCGCCGGTGTCGGTACCAGTCCGCACCTGTCGATGGAACTGCTGTTGGTGCTGGCCAAACTGAACATGGTGCATGTGCCGTACAAGGGTTCGGGACCGGGTGTCACCGACCTCGTCGCCGGTCATGTGCCGGTGATGATGCCCAATATGCTGTCAGCGCAACCCCATATCAAAACCGGCCGGCTGCGTGCACTGGGCGTGACCGGTACCAAACGTGCGCCGGGCGCCGAAGACATTCCGACCATCGCCGAAGCCGGCGTGCCGGGCTATGAAGCCGTGCAGTGGTACGGCGTGCTGGCACCCGCAGCAACGCCGCGCGACATCATCACCAAGCTGCATACCGGTGTGGTGCGAGCACTGCAAAATCCGGATGTGCGGCAGCGCCTGCTGAATGACGGCGCGGAACCGGTGGGCAGCAGCCCCGAGGAGTTTGCTGCTTACCTGCGCAGCGAAACCACGAAATGGGCCCAGGTCATCAAGGCTGCCGGCATCAAGCCTGAATAAAGCACCGAATAAGCAATATCGAATGTCGATGAAAAAGAAACCCGCAGTCATTTCTCCGTTGATGAAGACGCTGGCGACGTACATCGCCGCCGCCCCGCGCCGTGCGCTGCCCGCCGCCGTCACCGAACGCGCCAAGCACCATCTACTTGATACCTTGTCCGCGATGCTGTCAGGCTCAAAACTGTTGCCGGGCCGGCGCGCGATTGAGTTCATCAAAACCCAGGGCGGTGTGCCCGAGGCCACGGTGATCGGCAGCAACATCGTCACTACCGCGATCAACGCCGCGCTGGCCAACGGCATGCATGCCCATGCCGATGAAACCGATGACACCTATTACCTCGCGCTGGTCCATCCGGGTTGCGGCGTGGTGCCTGCGGCGCTGGCGCTGGCCGAACGTGAACGGGCGGGTGGCACGGCCCTGCTGCGCGCGCTGGTGCTGGGATACGACGTCTGCGCGCGGATGTCGATCGCGCTGGGCATCGAGCGTTTTCGTGAGCGCGGCCATTCCACGCACAGCTTCGGCCATATGTTTGGTGCCGCTGCCGCGGGCGCTGCGATCATGAAACTAAATGTCGATCAGACGCGGTACCTGCTGTCCTACACCGCGCAGCAGGCCTCGGGCCTGTCGTGCTGGGCGCGCGATATCGAACACATAGAAAAGGCCTTTGATTTCGGCGGCATGCCGGCGCGGAACGGGGTCACCGCGGCGCTGATGACATCAATGCGTTTTACCGGCGTTGAAGATGTATTCGACGGCGACCGCAGCTTTTTCCATGCCCATGGCCTGACTGCGGATCCGAAAAAACTGATTCAGGGGCTCGGCAAGACTTACGAAATCATGAACACCTCGATCAAGCGCTGGGCCATCGGTTATCCGATCCAGGCGCCGATCGACGCGGTGCTCAATCTCATCGAGAAGCACCGCATCACCGCCGGTGATGTCGAACGCGTGGTGATCACCATCGACGACCAGGGCGCACGCACCGTTAACCAGCGCACCATGGCCAGCATCAACATCCAGCACCTGACGGCGGTAATGCTGCTCGACGGCGACATCACCTTTGCCTCTGCGCATGATGACGGCAGGGTGCGCGATCCACGGGTGCTGGCGCTCAAAAATCGCATTATGTTGCAGGGCAGCGCCGCGCTGGGCCGGGCAAAGACCACACAGGCCATTGTCGAAATCACCACCCGCGACGGCCGCTGCCTGCGCCATCACACCAAGGCGGTACGCGGTACCGCGGCGAATCCGATGCCGCGCGCTGAGGTGGAGGCCAAAAGCCGTGACCTGCTGCTGCCGATCATCGGGCTTCGGAGTACCGCGCGCCTGATCGACACCGTGTGGAACATCGAGCGCCTGCGTGATGCACGTGTTTTGCGCCCACTGCTCCAAGTAAAATAACCGCAGTTTTTCGCTTTTTTTATAAATCACTGGAAACCAACAGCATGCGCTACGACCTGCACAGCCACGTCATCCCGCCGACCATCATTGCGGCGATGGAAAAAGATCCCAAACGTTTCCAGACCAGCATCACCGAAAAGGACGGCAAGAAATATTTCGATGTGCATGGCCGTCCGGCGATTCTGAGTCCGGAGTTTTACGATGCCGACTTCAAGGTCGAGTGGATGAATCAGAACAAACTCGACGTGTCGGTGATCTCGGTCGGCCCGCCGATTTATTTTTACTGGTTGTCGGCGGAGGCGGGCTTGCACGCTGCGCAACTCGCCAATGACGGCATTGCGCAAATGGTGGCGAAACATCCGTCACGGCTGCGCGGCATGGCGCATCTGCCGATGCAGGATCCGGATGCGGCGATTGCCGAGCTGGAGCGGGTGGTCAAAACCCACGGTTTCAAGGCGGTGGAACTGGCGACCTCCATCGAAGGCACGCCGCTGGCCGACAAGAAATTCCGCAAGGTGCTCAAAACCATCGAGCAAATGGGTTGTTTCATTTTCGCCCATCCCTACCAGTGCCTGGCCAAGGGCGGCATGGAAGAGTATTACCTGTCGAATTTCGTCGGTTTCCCGCTGGATACCACGCTGATGGTGGCGCACCTGATGTTCAGCGGTGCGCTGGATGAAATGCCTGATCTGAAAATCATGCTGGCCCACGGTGGCGGATTCATTCCGTACCAGATCGGCCGATTTCGCCATGGCCACCAGGTGCGCAAGGAACCGAAAGTCAACAATGCGACGCCGCCGCGCGAACTGTTCAAGCGTTTTTATTTCGATTGCCTGACCCACGACCCGCAGGCGGCGAAATACCTGATCGACCAGGTTGGCGCGGACCGCGTGGTTATCGGCACCGACCATCCCTTTGACATGGCGCCGCTGGACGTGCCGGCTGCAGTGGAAGGCATCCCCGGGCTGACTGAGGAGCAAAAAGCGTGGGTCTGTGAACGCACGGCTAAGGCGCTGCTCGGTGAGTAGTCATTCGAACCACAGGCAAACCTGGCCGGTCACCGGTATCCGGTTCCAACATCAGACTCAAACGGAAATTGCATGAAACCTGCATTTCAGATTCTGATGTCCGCATTTATCGGCATCGCGGCGGGTATTGCCGCCTCGCCCATTATCGCCGCGGAATATCCGACTAAACCCATACGTCTGATGGTCGGTTTTCCGGCAGGAGGCGCGGTGGATGTGACGGCACGCACTATTGCACCGCAGTTATCCGAAAGCCTCAAACAGCAGATCATTATCGATAACCGCGGCGGGGCGCACGGCAGTATCGCCGCCGAGATTGTCGCGCGCGCAGCACCGGACGGGCATACGCTGTTGTTGGGTACTATCAGCATATTGGCGATCAACCCGGCGCTCTACAGGAAACTGCCCTATGATTCGATCAGCGATTTCTCGCCGATCAGTATTCTGGTTTCCGTTTCAAATATCGTGGTCGCCCACCCCTCAACCGGCGTCAGCACCATGAACGATCTGATTGCACTTGCCAGGACTAAACACGGTGTGCTGACCTATGCCACGTCCGGTGCTGGAAGTCCGGGGCATCTAGCGGGGGAGCTGCTTAAAACGCTGGCTAAGATCGACATGACACACGTGCCCTACAAGGGCGGGGGACCGGCGATGTCGGATCTCCTTGGCGGGCAGGTCAACACCATGTTTGCAACAGTTTCCACTGCTGTTCCACACCTAAAATCGGGAAAGCTGAAGGGACTCGCCGTAACCTCCTCGCGCCGCGCCATTGCCCTTCCTGAGGTGCCGACGATCGCGGAGGCGACCGGCTTCCGCAGTTATGAGGCAAACAATTGGTATGGCATGCTGGCGCCGGCCAAGACACCGACTGCAATCATCGACAAGCTGAACACCGGGTTGCGCGCTGTCCTCAACCAACCCGAAGTGCGGGAAAAACTTCTCGCCCAAGGATTGGAGGCCACGCCGAGCACGCCGGTCGAGTTCAGCAGTTATCTTAAAAACGAAATTGTAAAATGGACCAAGGTCGCGAAAGAGGCGGGTGCGCGGGTCGAGTAATGCTGTGCCCGGGGTATCAAGGCTGCTGCGAACTTCTGCAGAATGTGGGGCGCCACTCAGGCTGGTTCAAGTGCTGGAGGGTTGAGCGGAGCGTGCTGCGGTTTTGAAGTATCCTGAAAACCTGACAACCGGTTGCGAAAGGGGATTGCAATGGCACTTAATTTCGATAAAAGGAAGGCCGGTATGACTGCGGCTGGTTTGGCGGTCCTGGGCGTGGCCGGTTGGCTGGCCTGGGACATGTTCATGGGCGCGCCGCCCCCGCCACCGATTGTGATCAAGGCCAAGCCGCCAGCGGTCAAGCCGGCTGCGCAGGCCGAAGCCCCGAAACCGGCTGAGGCGCCGGTTGCCGGCAACCCGCCGCAAGTGGCCAAGGCGGGCGACGCGGCTCCTGCAGTGAAACCTGCGGTTGAAGTGACGGCAGCGAAGCCGGCTGCTGTGGCAACCGCACCTGCGCCTGTTGCTGTGGCGCCTGTTCCTGCTGCACCCGCTCCGGCTGTGCCGGTTCCGATAGTTGTTGCTGCGGCTGCCGCCCCGGCTGAAGCAGGCCCGCGCGCGCTGACCGCTCGTTCAAAACTCGATGCACGGGGTTGCCTGAAGCAGGAGACTAACCAGGCTATTCAGCGCTGCGCCGAGGGTTTTCGCTGATCGCGGAAAACTAATGATGCAAGAAGCGGACATAAACAGCGTGCAATAAAAAAGCGCGGCTGATGCCGCGCTTTTTTACGTTCTTTTTTTTGCCGCCTGAATTGCTCAGCCGCCGGAGGCCGCCTTGATGCCGGCAGACTTCACCAGTTTGCCGAATTTATCGACTTCGGCTTTCAGGTAGGCGTGGAACTGTTCCGGTGAGCCGCCGATGATCTGTGCGCCGACATCGGCGTGGCGCTTCTGAATGTCCGGATCAGCGAGGATACCGGTGAATTCCTTGTGCAGCCGGCCGATGATCGGCGCCGGGGTGTTTGCAGGTGCGGCGACGGCAGACCACGAAGAGTTTTCATATCCGGCGATACCCGCCTCCGCGATCGTCGGCAGTTCCGACAGCACCGCCAGACGCTTCGCACCGGTGGTAGCCAGTGCGCGTACGCGGTTGGCCTGCACGAAGGGGACAGTTGAGATTGCGTTGTTGAACAATACCTGGATCTGCCCGGCGATGACGTCGGTCAGGGACGGCGCAGAACTCTTGTATGGCACGTGGATCATTTTGGTGTTGGTCATCAGCGTGAACAGTTCGCCACTGATGTGACCGAAGCCGCCGACGCCCGACGAACCGTAATTCAGTTCGTTGGGGCGGGCCTTGGCGAGGGCAACCAGTTCCTTGACCGATTTTGCCGGCACCGAAGGATGCACCACCAGCACGCCGGGTGAGGTCGAGATCTGGATGATTGGCGCGAAATCCTTCAGCACATCGAAGGGCAGTTTGTAGAGATGCGGATTCACCGCCCAGGTGCCGACCGTCGCGATGACGATGGTGTAGCCGTCGGGCGGCGCCTTGGCGGTCAGTTCCATGCCGATGTTGCCACCGGCGCCGCCACGATTGTCGACCAGCACCTGCTGGCCGAGACGCTGGGCGAGTTTGTCGCCAAGCATGCGGCCCTGGATGTCAGTGGGTCCGCCGGGGACGAAAGGCACGATAAAACGCACGGGTTTACTGGGATAGGTCTGCGCGTGGAGCGGTGCGGCAACGCATGCCGACAGGGACAGGGCCAATGCGAGATAACGGTACGAATTCGGCTTCATCACATCCTCCTCCTTGATGTTGTATGAACTGCGGGTCCATGAACCGTGGTCATGCGCGCAAAGTCTCCTTCAGGCGCAGTACCGCGGAATCGGGGCTGGTCAGCACGCGGCGTCCGGTCTGTGCCGGAATCAGGCGTGCTGCGCTGGCCATCGAAAATTGGCCGAGCACCAGCGCATCGCAGGGTATCAATTCCGCGGCGGCGTCGGCGATCAGCCGGTCATGGGCGCCGGCATCGCCGCGCTGAAGGGCGGCGAGCGCGTCGGGCAGGGTACGCGTGGTGATGGTGATGGCTTGTTTTTTTGCGCGCGCCATGCCTTCGAGCTCGGCTTTCAGGGCGGGAATGCTCGGCGTGAACGTCGCGATCAGTCCAATGCGATTGCCGGCAGCGAGTGCTTCATCAAGCATGGCCTCATTGGGTTTCAACACGGGGATGGTCATGGCGGCAGCCGTCGCTTCAATGGCGGGGCCGAAAGCCGAGCAGGTGAACAGGATTGCATCGGCGCCGCTGCTTTGAACATAGCGCGCCAGTGTCAAAAAGCGGTCGATCATGGCGTCGGTCAGACGGCCTTCGGCGGCAAGGTCCGCGGACAGGGAATCATCGAGCAGATTGGTGGTGCGCGCAGCCGGCCACAAACGGCCAAATGCGGCGACAATGGGATCGACGGCGAGCGGAGTCGCATGGATCAGGGCGATACGCGGGTGTTTCATGACAGCAGAGTATTATGGGTTGAGTTGTTATCAGACAAGCAAGGCGGGACATTCTACCCGCGCATTGTACCCGTTTTGCCCCGTTGAGCAGCCGTCAGGGTTTGACAAACAGGGCCATGCGTGGACAATCCGCGTATCGCACAGCGCCCCGTTCCGCAGCTCATGCGGCGGTTCTGAAAATCCGATCACAGCCGGTTGCACAGCTGTATCCATAAATCACCATAATCGAGGAGAAATTGATGAGAAAGCTTGTTGCCGTTCTGGCTGGTTGCGTCGCCGTCGCGGGGGCGCTGGTTGTGACTGCGCCGGTCCATGCGCAGGCCTATCCCAGCAAGCCGGTGCGGCTGATATTGCCGTTCCCGCCCGGTGGCGGCACCGACATCCTGGGGCGCATCGTGGCGCTGAAGCTGGGAGAAGAGCTCGGCCAGCAGGTGATTGCCGAGAACCGGCCCGGTGCCGGCGGCAATGTCGGGGCAGAATACACGGTGCGCCAACCGGCCGACGGTTACACCATCGTGCTCTGCTCGCCGTCGATTTCGATCAGCCCGAGCCTTTACAAGAAACTCAATTACGATCCTGCCAAGGACCTCGCGCCAGTTTCGCTGGTGGCATCGATACCCAACCTGCTGGTGGTGCATCCCTCGGTGCCGGCGAAGACGCTGCAGGAGTTCACCGCGCTGGCCCGCAAGAATCCGGGCAAGCTCAACTTCGGTTCCGGGGGCGCCGGCACCACCAATGATCTCGGCGCGCGTTATTTCATCGCCGAGAACAAGCTCGATATCGCGATGATTCCGCACAAGGGCGCCAATCAGGCGCAGACCGCGTTGATTTCCGGTGAGGTCGATGTGCTGGTGATCGGCACTGCCGCCGCTGCGCCGTTCCTCAAGGCCGGCAAACTGCGCGCACTCGCCGCCCTCGGCGACAAGCGCGATGCCGAAGCGCCCGGCGTGCCCACCGTCGCTGAAGCCGGCATGCCGTGGTTCAAGGTCGATACCTGGTACGGTGTGCTGGCGCCGGCGGGAACGCCGGCCCCGATCATCAACCGGCTGAATGCCGCGTTTGTCAAAATCCTTAACGATCCTGCCACGCGCAAGCTGCTCGCCGCGCGCGGCACGAATCCGATGACCAGCACCCCGGATGAATTCGCGCGTTTCATCAAAAGCGAAACCGAGCGCTGGGGCAAGGTCGTGCGTGCTTCCGGCGCGACCGCTGATTAATCATCCCAAATAAGCTACCCAAATAAGCTACCCAAAAAAGCGTATCCAAAAAGCGTATCCATACAAGCGCATCAAAAAATAATATCCGGGAGGAAAGAGTCATGAGTTGTCTGAAAATTGCCGCCAGTGTTCTGGTCACCGCAGTCGCTTTGGCCGCAGGTGCGGCCCAGGCGCAGGATTACCCGACGCGCCCGGTGCGCATGATCGTGCCTTTTGCCGCCGGCGGTCCGACCGATGTGATTGCGCGGGTGGTTGCGCAGAAACTGACCGAGGGCATGGGCCAGCAGGTCGTTATCGACAACCGCGCCGGCGCCGGCGGCAACATCGGCATGGGGCTGGCCGCAGCGTCCGCGCCCGACGGCTATACGCTGATTGTCGTCAGTTCCAGTTTTGTGGTGAACCCGGGCTTGTACGCGAGCATTCCCTACGATCCATACAAGAGCTTCATCCCCGTCTCCAACATGGCGGCTTCGCCCAATGTGTTTACGGTGCATCCGACCATTGCAGCAAAAACGATGAAAGACCTGCTGACGCTGGTCGCGGTAGATCCGAAAAAATTCTCGGTGGCGACCCCCGGCATCGGCACTACGCCGGATCTGTCGGCGCAACTGCTGAAGCTCACCACCAAGCTCGATTTCATCACCGTGCCTTTCGGTGGTGCAGGTCCGGCGGTGGGCGCCGTGGTTGCCAACCAGGTACAGATCGGCTGCACGGCTTTGCCGCCGACCACACCGCACATCAATGGCGGACGGCTGCGTGCGATTGCGGTCACCGGTCCCAAGCGTTCAGGTGCTATACCTGATGTGCCGACCGTGGCGGAAGTCGGCTTCAAAGGGCAGGAAGCGGATACGCTGCAGGGCCTGCTGGTGCCGGCGGGTACTTCCAAGGCGATCGTCGCCAAGCTTCACGGGCAGGTGGCGAAGATGATGATGCAGCCGGATGTGAAGGCGCGTATCGAAGGTCTGGGTTTTGACATCATCGCCAGTTCGCCTGACGCGTTTGCCGCGCAGGTCAAGGTCGAAGTGGAGAAATGGACCAAGGTCGTCAAGGCCGCCGGCATCAAGGTCAATTGATGGTACCTGTGCGCAGCGCCGCGACCATGCGCATCGAGATTTGAGCGGGCGAGAACATCTTGCGCATCACTGACATCCGCGAGATTTCGATTCCACTGAATTCGGGCCTGCGCAACGCGGTGTTTGATTTCAGCGAAATGACGACTTCGGTGGTCGCCGTAGTTACCGATGTTGTGCGCGAGGGCAAACCCGTCATCGGGTTTGCTTTTAATTCCACCGGACGTTATGCCTGCGGCGCACAGATGCGTGCACGCTTCATTCCGCGCATCCTCAAGGCCAAACCGGAATCGCTGCTTAATGCGGCCGGCGACAACATCGATCCGGAAAAAATTCTCGCGGCAATGATGCAGCGGGAGAAACCCGGTGGCCACACCGAACGTTCGGTTGCCATCGGCACCATCGAAGTGGCTTGCTGGGACGCCGCGGCGAAAATAGCCGGCCTGCCGCTGCACGCGTTGATAGCAAAAATATATAATAAAAACAATAAGATAGATAAGGTTCCTTGTTATGTCGGTGGAGGCTGGTATGAGCCGGGCAAGGGCATCCCTGAATTGCTGGACGAAATCCGCGGCAAATTCGCGCAGGGTTACCGCACCATGAAAATCAAGGTCGGCGGGCTGTCGATCGCGGAGGATGTGGCGCGTGTTGAAGCGGCATTGAAGATCGTCGGATCCAGCAAAAATCTCGCCGTCGATGCCAATGCCGGATTTGACCGTGATCGCGCGCTGGCGTATGCCAAAGCGCTCGCGCCCTATGACCTGCGCTGGTTTGAAGAACCCACCGATCCGCTGGATTTTGCATTGCTCGCCGAAGTCTCGGCGATTTACGCCGCGCCCATCGGCACCGGCGAAAACCTGTTTTCGACGCAGGACGTGCGCAACCTCGTGCGTTTCGGCGGCCTGCGCGCCGACCGCGACATCATCCAGACTGATGTGCCGCAGTCGTACGGCATCGCGCAGTTCGCAAAGACACTGGCGATGCTGCAGGAACACGGCTGGTCGCCACAATCGGTGTTCCCGCATGGCGGCAATCAGATGACGCTGCACATTGTCGGCGGTTTTGGCCTCGGCGGCTGCGAGGCTTATCCGGGGGTGTTCGGCATGTTCGCCGGGTTTGCCGACGATGCGCGGGTCGAGGATGGTTATCTGAAACTGCCGGATCGTCCCGGCATCGGTTTTGAAGCGCAAAACGCGCTGTATGCCACAATGCGCCAGCTGATTTCTTGACCTTGAATCGTCTTGACCTTGAATCGAACAATAACAACCATCAGGAGGGGAGCCATGAATAAACCCATGAATAAAACAATGATGCACGAACTGATGCTGGCTGCGGGCCTGCTGGCGATATTTGTGGCGCCCGTGCATGGCGCGGCCTATCCCGAGAGACCGGTACGCGTCGTGGTGCCGTTTGCTGCGGGCGGACCGGCGGATTTTGTCGCACGGCTGATCGGGCAGAAGTTATCCGAAACCTGGAAACAACCGGTCGTCATCGATAATCGCGGCGGTGCCGGTGGCAATCTCGGCACCGTGCTGGCGGCTCAGGCACAGGGCGACGGTTACACACTGCTGCTGACGACGTCCGTGTTCATCAGCAATCCCAGCCTTTACAAAAAAACCGGCTACGATCCATTCAAGGATTTTGCGCCCATCACGCTGACCGCCGTTTCGGCCACCGCGGTGTCACGCCATCCCTCGTACGGCGCAGTCAACACGATGAAAGACCTTGTTCAGCAGTCCAAGGCGGCGCCTGTGTCGTATGCGTCGCCAGGCATCGGCACAGCAGGTCATCTGGCGGCGGAATTGTTCCGCAACATCACCGGCGCCAACGTCCAGCAGGTGCCGTACAAGGGTGCGGGCCCGGCGATGACCGGCTTGCTCAGCGGGGAAGTGCGGTTGGGCTTTACGGCCGTGCCGCCGGTCATTGTTCTGTCCAAGTCGGGCAAGCTGGTGCCGATCGCGGTGACCAGCAGCAAACGTCTCGACGTACTGCCCAACGTGCCGACGGTGGCCGAGAGTTATCCGGGTTTCGAAGTCGACAACATGTACGGCCTGCTGGTGCCGAAGGCGACACCAGCAGCCCTGGTGCGCAAGATCAATGCCGACACGCTTGCGGCGCTCAAGACGCCGGACTTGCGCCAGCGTTTTGCGCAGGATGCCTTCGAGATGCGCGGCAATTCCCCCGAGGAATTCACCCAGTACCTGCGCAGCGAATTCACCAAATGGGCGAAGGTGATCAAGGATTCGGGCGCGCAGGTTGACTGATTTCGCGCTGCAGCGCGTGATGTAGGAAAATGCGTCCTGTCTCAACCATTCCCCAACCATCTCCCCGGCTGCCCGTGAAAACCCTGCAACATCTGTTTGACAGCAACCATGCCTGGTCCGAGCGCATCCGCCGCCAGGATCCGGAGTTTTTCCAGAAACTCGCACGTCAGCAGTCGCCGCAGTATCTGTGGATCGGCTGTTCCGACAGCCGCGTCCCCGCCAATGAAATCGTCGATCTGCTGCCCGGCGAGCTGTTCGTCCATCGCAATGTCGCCAATGTCGTCACCCACACCGATCTCAACTGCCTGTCGGTGATCCAGTTCGCGGTCGATGTGTTGAAGGTGAAACACGTCATTGTGGTCGGTCATTACGGCTGCAGCGGTGTGGTTGCTGCGCTGCGCGGCGACCGCATCGGGTTGAGCGACAACTGGCTGCGCCATGTGCAGGATGTGCGGCAGAAACACGAATCGCGCCTGCTCAAGCGTGCCGACGCCACGGGCCGCGCCGACCTGCTGTGTGAACTGAATGTCATCGAGCAGGCGGTCAACGTCTGTCAGACCACCATCGTGCGCGATGCTTGGGAGCGCGGCCAGCCACTGCAGGTGCACGGCTGGGTCTACGGATTGAAGGACGGCCTGGTCCGGGACACGAATTTCAGCGTCACCGGACCGGATGAAGCGGCGGCGATCTACGAGTCGGCGCTGTCCGGATTATCCTGACCCCGAAAGGGTGTTCAGGTGCCCGCTAGCTTTTTGCGGGCGGTCCTGATTATCCTGCTGATCGCCTGGGTTGTACCACCCCAGGTCGGCGCGTATGCGGCTTTGCGGCCCACGCCACCGGCGACAACAATCATCAGATCGTCGGGCTTTTCCGCGACACGGATGATGCCGGCGGAGGCATCGGGCGCTGCAGACATGCGGCGCACGCGCATTGCAGGCGCCAGTTTTTCCACGGGCAGCGTTGCGCGTTCCCAGATCGCTGCTTTCGCTTGTTGCTTGGTGTAGCCCTCATTGTGAAATTGAGCTGCCCATTCCGGCGGCAGGATACACAGCGGTTCACCGCCACCCAGCAGACCCGAGCCACCGGCGACGCCCGCGATCAGCATCGATTGCGCGAAAGTCTGCGCCATGTCACTGGCATTGGGGCTGCCGGAATCGTTGACTTCGACGGTACCGGCAATGCCGACTACAGTGACCACACTCGCATCTTCTGAAAATCCGCGCTCGACGTGCAGCGGCGGCCACGGACTCTCCGCGACATTCTCGCCAAAACAGCAGGCGTATTTCGCCGGTTGTCCCAGTGTCGCCATGTCGACTTCGCCCGGTCTGGCGCCGCCGATGTTCTGCAGGATCAGCGTCATCGCGCGGCCGATGGTGGCGTTGGCGCGATGGCCCGGTCCCAGCGCGTTGTTCCCGGCATTGAGTCCGATGTGGTCTGCGATCGGGCCGTTGACGATGTAGATCGGCGCGGCGGATCCTGTTGTAGTGGCGATGCCCACCAGGTTGAAATTCATGTCAGACAACGCTTCAACCGCGGCAACCAGCACCGGCAGGTATTCCGCTTTGCAGCCGGCCATTACCGCGCAGATGGCGATATCGCCGGCGGTGGCGCTTGCGAAACCCGGCGGCAGCACCGCAATTTCCTCCTCAGGATAGTAGCTGTTGTGCGTGAGCATGGCGGCTACGCGTTCGGCATCCGGCGGCACGACCGGCAGGCCGTCGGTCAGATACGTTGCGTGGAGTTCCTGCTGAATGGACTCCCAGGCAGCGTCGTGCGGGCCGCGCCAGATTTTCATGGGCAGGGTGGGTTCAGAGTTTTATTTTCCGAGAAATTTATTCATCTCGGTGTGATCGGACGCAAATCCCATCTCTTTTTCCATAGCGCTCCATACCTCGGCGGTAGGCTTTGCGAACCGGGTCGAGGTCTGCATCGCCTCGGCGATTTCCAGGGCAGTGCGCACATCCTTCGCCATCAGGCCGGCGGAAAATCCCGCGTTGTAAGTACCGGAAATCATGTATTGCCTGCATTTGTTTTTGGTGGTGTTGTTCATGCCGCTCGACGTGTTGATGATGTCGACAATCACGTTGGGATCAATGCCGAAGGCCTGGCCGGCGTGCATGGCTTCACAGGCGGCGATCAGACCGGCGGCAGACACATAGTTGTTGAGCGCTTTGATTGCGTGGCCGGCGCCCAGCGGGCCAGCGTGGTAAATCTGGCTGCCCATTTTTTCGAGCATGGGTTTCACACGTTCAAAAATGTTGCGCTCGCCGCCGACCATGATCGACAGTGTCGCTGCGACTGCACCTTTGACGCCGTTCGATACCGGCGCATCGATGAGCTGCAGCTTGCGCTGTTCCAGCAGCGCGCCCAACTCGCGCGTACCCATCGGCGATGACGAGCTCATGTCGATGATCAACGTGTTTTTTGCCGCACGCTCCAACAGGCAGTCTTTGAAACTGTCGTTGCTGCCGCACAAGGCCGCGCGCACGGCTTTGCCGTCGGGCAGCATGGTGATCAGGATGTTGGCTGCAGCGCCGAGTTCGGCGAGACTTTTTGCAACGCTCACGCCATTCGTGCCGGCCAATGCCGCAGTGCGCGCGGCATCGAGGTCGTACACCAGCAGTTTGTAACCGGCGCGCGCGAGGTTGCCGGCCATCGGGGCGCCCATCGCGCCGATGCCGACGAAGCCAATTACATCAGTAGAGGGAGGCATAAATTATCAATAAAAACAAATACTTAAAATTACATTGGCAATTCAGTGCCGACCTTGCGGCTGCGCGCGAGTTCGACCAGTTTCGCCGCAGTGTAGATGTCCTGGATGCCCATGCCGTGTGATTCGTAGAGGGTGATGTCGTCCTTGCTGATGCGGCCCGCCATGCGGCCGGCGATGACTTCGCCGATTTCCGTCAGTGTTTCCCAGTTGATGCGGCCGGTTTCTGCGGCGGCGATCAGGTCGCCGCATTCATTTCGCGCGGTGCCGCGCGAATCAACGGTGATCAGCGTGGCGCGTTGCACGGTCTTGGCGTCGATCTCGCGCCGCGACAGGGCGTTGGATCCTGCGGCATTGACATGTTGACCGGGCTGCAGCCAGTCGCCGTCGATCACTGGTGTTGCCGATTTGGTCATGATGTTGACCACTTGCGCACCGCTGATCGCTTCGGGTGCCGAGGCCGCGGCAAGCACCGGAATGCCGAGTTTTTCAGTCATTTTTTTACACCAGGCTTCAAGTTTGTCCCGGGTGCGCGCATAAACCCGCGCTTCGCGGATGTTCAGCGCCTTGACCACCGCTTCGAGCTGGCCCATGCCCTGATAACCGGCACCGAGTTGCGCCAGCACGTTGGCGCCTGGATTGGCGAGGTATTTGGCCGCAACACCACTGGCGGCACCGGTGCGGGTCATGCCCAGTAATACGGCCTCAATGATGGCTTCGAGTTTTCCGGTTTTCATGTTGATCAGATGCACATAGGTGGCGGAACGCTGACCCGGCACCGTGTAGTAGTACTTGAAGCCGGTATAGCCGAGTTCCGGGGCGCAGGCCTGCAGCACATGCTGGATGCCCGCAGGCGTCTGGATCCGCGCCCGCGGCATGTCGATGGCCAGCCCCAGCGCACGGTCTTTCAGCGCACGCTCGACCTGTGTCAGTGCAATATCCATCGTCAGCAATTGCTGAACGTCCGCTTCGTTGAGGAAAAGCACCATGTCGAATCCTATTTTTTCTGTGATTTTTTTGCTTCGGCGCGGATCGCCGACAGCGTGGTGCGTGGCGAGATCGCCTCCGGATCGATACGCAGCTCCAGCAGCGATGCGGTTTTTGCCGACCAGGCACGCTCAAAGGCGGCTTCGAAATCTTCGGTCTTTTCGACGATCTCGCCGTGCAGTCCGTAAGCACGGGCCAGTGCGGCGAAGTCCGGATTTTTCAACAGTGTGCCGCTGACGCGCTCCGGGAAATCCCGCTCCTGGTGCATGCGGATGGTGCCGAACATGCCGTTGTTGACGACGATGAAAATCACCCGCGCGTCATATTGCGCAGCAGTCGCCAGTTCCTGGCCGTTCATCAGGAAGCAGCCGTCACCGGAGAACGAAATCACCGGACGTTTGGGATGGGTGATTTTTGCGGCGACGCCTGAGGGCACGCCGTAACCCATCGCGCCGCTGGTCGGGGCGAGCTGGGTGCGGAAGCCGGGGTAGGAATAGAAGCGGTGCACCCAGACCGCGAAATTGCCGGCGCCATTTGTCACGATGGTTTCCGCCGGCAGGCGTTTGCGCAGGTAGACCATCACCTCACTCATGTTGAGCTTGCCCGGCGTCTTGACCGGCTGCTGCCAGGCTTCGAGGTCGGCGCGTGCTTCTTTTGTCCAGGCATCCCAGGCGGGTTTAACGGGCGCCAGTTTTTTCGCCGCCGCTGCAAATTCCGGCATGCCGCTGTTGATCAACAGCTCGCCCTGATAGACGCGGCCGAGCTCTTCGGCGCCGGCATGCACATGCACCAGCTTCTGCGCGGGGCGGGGGATGTCGAACAGCGTGTAATTGGCGGTGGTCCATTCACCGAGCCTTGCGCCGACGACCAGCATCAGGTCGCAGGTCTTGATGCGTTCCGCGAGTTTCGGATTGAGGCCCACCGAAACGTCGCCGACGTAATGCGCATCACGGTTATCGACCAGGTCCTGACAACGGAACGAGGCGCACACCGGCAGGTTGAAGGCGCGGGCAAAGGCAAGGATGTCTTCGCTGGCTTGCTTGTTCCAGCCGCCGCCACCGACCATCATCAGCGGTTTTTTTGCCTTGCCCAGCAGGTCGCGCAGCTTGTGCATGTCGAACTCGCCGGGATTCGCCGCGACACGCTGGTAACGGCCGGCGTTCGAGGCCGGCGCCATGTCCATCTGCATGTCTTCGGGCAGTGCCAGCACCACCGGGCCGGGTCGGCCCGAGGTTGCGACATGGAAGGCATGGCTGATGTATTCGGCGACGCGGTCGGCGCGGTCGATCTGCGCGACCCATTTGCACATCGGTCCGAACATGCGGCGGAAGTCGATTTCCTGGAAAGCCTCGCGTTCAACGACATCGTTGCCGACTTGGCCGATGAACAGGATCATTGGCGTTGAGTCTTGAAAAGCAGTGTGCACGCCGATTGAAGCGTTGGTGGCGCCCGGACCACGGGTAACGAAAGCGATGCCCGGCTGTCCGGTCAGTTTGCCGTAGGCATCGGCCATGTTGGTGACGCCGCCTTCCTGGCGGCAGATGATGAAATTGAATTCATCGCTGCGTTCGTAGATTGCATCCAGCACCGCAAGATAGGATTCGCCGGGCACGCCGAAACCGACACTGGCACCATGGGTGATCAGGGAATCAACAAGGATTTGCGCGCCGGTCTGCAGCAGCGGGCGGGTGGCGGATTTGGCCGTCATGGGGTGCGTTCCTGTACCGATTTATTTGGGGTGGTGCGGGGAGGCGAAAGCCTATCACGTTCGCGGCGTTCACGACCGCTATACTGCAGGCAAAACCTGCGCAGGCGGGGAGGAGCAAGCGATGCATGAATTCATAAAATGGACTGCCGTTGAAGCGGTCGCGCGCCTCCGCAGTGGAGACGTAACACCGCTGGAACTGATTGATGCTGCCGAAGCGCGTATTGCCGAAACCAATCCGCGCATCAACGCCATGGTCACGCTGTGTTTCGACCGCGCGCGGACACAGGCGCGGCGGCTGATGCAGCACCAGCGCGCCGATCATCCGGCAGCCTTTCTCCATGGCCTGCCGATTGCGGTCAAGGACAATACCGACGTCGAAGGCGTGCGTGGCACCTCCGGTTCGCGGGTGTATGAAAATCGCATTGCGCCGGCCTCGGACCCGGTGGTGCGCCGCCTCGAAGCGCATGGCGCCATCGTCATCGGTAAAACCAACCTGCCGGAGTTCGCCGCCGGCGGCAACACCTTTAATGACGTATTCGGTGCAACGCGCAATCCCTGGAATACGCGCATGAGCGCCAGCGGTTCCTCCGGCGGCAGCGCGGCGGCGCTGGCCGCAGGCCAGGTGTGGCTGGCCACAGGCAATGACTTCGGTGGCAGCATTCGCACACCGGCGGCCTTCTGTTCGGTCAGCGGGCTGCGCCCCAGCCCGGGCATGGTGGCACGCATCCAGAAACAGCCGTTCAATCCGCTGTCGGTCGAAGGACCGATGGCGCGCACCGTGAATGATGTGGCGCTGATGTTCGACGCCGCGGCCGGATTCGACGCGCGCGACCCGCTGTCACCGCACGGACCGCTGCCGTCATTCGCGCAGGCCGCGGCGCGGCCAGAGAAGCCACTGCGTATCGCCATCAGCGCCGACTTGGGCATTGCACCCGTCGTCGATCGCGAAGTGCGTGGTGTGCTGGACGCGGTTGGCGGAAAACTGGCAGCCGACGGTGTTGAGGTCGAGTACACGCATCCCGACCTCAGCGACGCCGGTAAAAATTTCCTGATATTGCGCGGTGCCGTCTACATCGCGCGTGTCGCGCCCTTGCTCAAACAATACCGCGATGTGCTGAAACCGGAAGTGGTGGAGAACGCTGAATTCGGTCTGAATCTGAAATTGACTGACGTGGTCGCAGCCGAAATCGCACAAGGCGAAATCATCCGTCGTGCCGCGACATTTTTTGAGAATTACGACGCGCTGATCTGCCCGGCAACACTGTGTCCGCCGTTTGACGTCGATTGGCGCTATCCCGCAAGCTGGGACGGTGTGGCGTTTGACGGTTACATGGGTTGGCTGGTGCTGACGTATGCGCTGACCATGACCGCCTGCCCGATACTGGCGATTCCCGGCGGATTTACCGCAGATGGTTTGCCGGTGGGCCTGCAGATTGTCGGCAAACCGCGCGGAGAAGCGGCCCTGTTCAGGCATGCGGCGTACCTGGAACAACTGCTGGCGGTTGCGCCGCAGACGCCAATTGATCCCAGACTTCCTGAACAACACTGAAAGTTGCTGGACGCGGTAGGTCGGGGTTGTTAATCTGGTTCCGCTGCGTGCCGGATTGTAGAAAAAACCTGCGGATAATTTTGAAAAATCTCAGCGCTCGCGCCCGTATCGCTTTACTGGTCATTGCTTCGGCACTGCCGATTCTGGCATTGGTGATTTACAGCAGCTTCATGCAGCGCGAAGCTGCGGAGCGTGACGAGCAGCAGGAGTTGCGGCTGATCGCCGAGCTGGTTGCCAAGCGTCCTGAGCAGCTCATGGAGAGCGCTCATCAACTACTGATTGCGATTGGCAGCCAGGGGGACCATCTGCTGGCTGATCGCATGGAATGTCACCTTTATTTCCGTCGCTTGTTGCCCGAGGGGGGCGGCCTGTACCGGGCGATGGGACTGACCCTGCCCAGCGGCGATGTTTTTTGCAGTTCGACCGTCAGCAACAGCGGTGGATCGGCCAACGTCAGGGATCGTCCCTATTTCAGGATGGCGGTGGAGAGCGGCAAGTTCAGTGTCGGTGAATACCAGGTCGGACGGGTGACTGGTTCGTCAGGAATCAATTTCGCCTATCCGGTGATGAATCCCGACGGGAGCCTGAAGGTGGTGGCATTCGCCGGGCTCAATATCGATACCTTCATCGAGCAGGGTGAATCCCGTCGCGAAGGCCTGCTTTACGCCCTTGGCCGCGTGGTCACCATTCTCGACCGCAACAGTATTGTGCTCGCGCAATATCCGCGCGGCAGGGCGCGTGTCGGCGAAAAGTATCCGAACACGCGCGTTGTAGAGGCCTTGTCCCAGCCGGGCAACGGCATGTTTACCGCCATGGATCAGGATGCGGTGTCGCGGCTGTATGCCGTTGAAAACGCCGGCATGAATCCCGACGGCGTTGCACCGTTGCGCGTCATTGTCAGCACGCCATCGCAGATGATTTTCGCGGCAGCGAACCAGACCTTGCGGCGCACCGCCTTTGGTATTCTCGCCATCACCATCCTGCTGGTGGTGGTCGCCTGGTTCGGCGCCGAGGCCCTGGTGCTGCGCCGTGTGCGCACTTTGCTCGAAGTGGCCGACCGCATACGCACCGGCGACCTGGCCGCGCGTACCGGCTTCGGTGAGGGTGATGAAGAACTGACCCGGCTCGGTTCCGCGCTTGATTCGATGGCGCAGGAACTGCAGATTCGCGACGGTGAGTTGCAGAACGCTTTGCAGCGCCTAAATCATCAGGCGGCGACAGATCAGCTGACCGGTCTGCCGAACCGGCGTTACCTGTGGGAAGCGCTGGGCGCCGAACTGATGCGCGCCCGTCGCAAACAGACGCCGCTGGCGGTGATCATGCTGGACATCGACCACTTCAAGCAGGTCAACGACCGCTGGGGACATGAGGCCGGCGATCTGGTACTGAAAAACGTGACCTACGCCATTCGTGCCGTGGTTCGTGGCTCTGATATTGTGGCGCGCCATGGCGGCGAGGAATTTGTCATCGTGCTGCCTGAAGCCCTCGAGGAGATCGCGCTGGCACGCGCCGAGGCGGTGCGCAGCGCAATCGCCGCCCTGCAATTGACCTACGGCGGCGAGTCGCTCGGGACGATCACCGCTTCATTTGGAGTGGCCATTACCCGCAAATTGAGCGAGACCGCCGAAGGCCTGGTGCGCATTTCCGACCAGGCGATGTACGAAGCCAAGCAGGGTGGGCGCAACCGCATAGTGATCAAAAATGCGGATACTGGGATCCTGGACACAGCGACCTGATCAGCACCGTACAAAAAAACCCCGGCTTGCGCCGGGGAAAACAGGGGTTCGTTGCGTAAAGCGCTGCGGAAAATACGGTTCCGGGATTCACTGAATGCCTTTGCCGATAACGTGGTCTGCTGCGGCATAAGCCGTCAGCAAATGGTGGTGATTTTCTTCACTGTTTTTGCACTCGATTGTTACTGGTCATGAATTCTTGCGGGTAGATAGTGCAGACATCGTGCCAGCTTAAAATTATAAATAAAAACAATAACTTATAGTGTTTCTTCAGAGTAAATTTGTCGCCGTTACCCGACGGCCACCAGAATTTCCTGCTAACTATTTGTTTTAAATGGATTTTTTTGTCTCCCCGCGGAGACGGCTGCAACACAGGCCGGTTTGGCCGCGGTGATTGACGGTTGTGCCGTGTAATCGCCGGCACTGCCCGAACTTCGACGCACAGCCGCCGCACCATGCCGCTGGTCCGCTGCACCCCTGCGTCTGTCGGCCTGAATCCGGGTACGGCTTATGCGAGTGTTAACCGCAGCAACCCTGAAAGTGAGAAAGCGAGGTGTGACATGAGTATGCTGCTGACCATGCTGATGATTTATTTCGGACTGGTGGTGCTGTGGGCGGCGCCGCGACTGTACCGTTTATTGCGTGCACAGATACGCGCCTGCTGGTACGCCGCGCCGCCGCAGCGAGCCGTTAAGCTCGCCACGCGCCATGCTGACCCGCTGCAAAGCTGCGAGTGACAGAGGCCGCCCGCAACAGCCTCGCGCCCGGCGTACGCCGGCGCGAAGTATGGGCGTGGGCGATGTATGACTTCGCCAACTCAGGCTACACCACGGTGGTCATCACGGCGGTATTCAGCGCCTATTTTGTTGCCGAAGTCGCCGGCAACGCGCCGTGGGCGACATTGGCGTGGACCGCAGCACTGGCGGTGTCCTATGCGCTGGTCATGCTGACGGCCCCGGTGATCGGTGCGTACGCGGATGCCCGTGCCGCAAAAAAACGTCTGCTTGCAGTCACCACGCTGGGCTGCATGACGTTTACTGCGGGTCTGGCGCTGGCCGGGCGCGGCGACGTGGCCACCGGTGTGGCGTTGATCATTCTGTCGAATTTTTTCTTTGGCAGCGGTGAAAATCTGATCGCCGCATTTCTGCCGGAACTGGCCGAAGGCGAGGGCATGGGCCGGGTCTCGGGCTGGGGCTGGAGCCTCGGTTACCTGGGCGGACTGGTTTCGCTGGGCGCCTGCCTGGCTTACGTGACCTGGGCGCAGGCGCAGGGCATGCCGGCGACGGTTTTTGTGCCGGTCACCATGCTGATCACAGCAGCGATTTTTGCGCTGGCATCCCTGCCGACATTTTTGCTGCTGAAAGAACGCGCGGTGGCCAAGCCCGCGACCGGTTTGCCGGTGCGCACCGCTTTTGCGCAGTTGCGCGAAACCCTGCGCACGGCCCACCGTTATCGCGACCTGCGGCGGTTCCTGCTGTGCCTGGTGTTCTGCCAGGCCGGCATCCAGACCGTGATTGCGCTGGCGGCGATTTATGCGCAGCAGGCGATGGGCTTCACCACCCGCGACACGCTGTTGCTGATCCTGGTGGTGAATGTCACCGCAGCGCTGGGGGCCTTCGCTTTCGGTTATGTGCAGGATCGCCTCGGTCACGTGCGCACCATCGTGCTGACGCTGATGGGCTGGATCATTACCGTGCTGCTGGCGTGGCGTGCCGAAGGGCCGGCACTGTTCTGGGTTGCGGCGAATATGGTCGGGCTTTGCCTCGGCTCCAGCCAGTCTGCCGGTCGCGCGCTGGTGGGTTACCTCAGCCCGCCGGGACGGCAGGCTGAATTTTTCGGGTTGTGGGGACTGGCAGTGAAATTTTCTTCCATCCTCGGCCCGCTGACTTATGGCATGGTGACCTGGCTTTCGGGGGGCGATCACCGCCTGGCAATCCTGATTACCGGCGCTTATTTTGTTGTCGGCATTGGCATCATCGAGGGCGTGGATGCAGCGCGCGGACGCGCCGCTGCGGTTGGCGCTGACCCCGCTGCCCGCTAGAATGGAATCGAACGGGGACTTCATGCAGCGGCGGCAACGCAGGGGCGGTGCTGATCCACGGCAACCATCGGTAACAATAATGACAAGGGAACAACAGCCATGCTCGGATTTCTGACCGGCGGCAAGGTGGATCATCCGATGGCCGACATCAAAAAGGCCCGGGAGATCGTCGCTGATTTGCCATCCGACCCGATGAAAGCGCTGGGCGAGATTACTCACTGGCTCGACACTCTGCGCGAAACCAAGGCCTACAAGCTTGATCGCCTGTTCGAAAACATCGACCTGCTTGATGGCGCCGCGAAAAATTATCAGCGCAAACTGGCGCAGGATTATTTTGCGACCTCGCGCCAGCAGAAATTCCAGGAAAGCCGTTTGTGGACCGGCAGCTACGCCTTCTGGAAGGCCCTGAGTGACGCCTATCTGGAATGTGTATCGCGTTTTGAATCCGCTCAGACGGGGGGCACAGCCTTCCGCAAAAACCTGCCGGTGATCGTCGCGCGTACGCTGCGTGCGCTGACCTTGCAGCTGAAATGGATCCTGGTGCGTTACGGCCCGGTGGATCCGCGGGTGTGGTCCGATATCGGCCGCCTCTACCAGTTTGCCGAAGCTTCCGGTTTTGCCGGCAATGCCATCGCGATTTATCCCGGCTCCCACGGCAGCGGTTCGGTCAAGCAGGAATTCCTCAAGGCAGTGATGCTCAGCATCTCGTCGACCGACGGCCTGAGTCCGATGCGCCAGGAAATTGCCGAACGCGCGGTTGCGCATTTTTCATCCGGTTTCCGTATTGCGCAGCAACCGGGTCCGGGCTGCGGTTACTGTTTCGACATCGCCGGCGGCAAACCGCCGTTTCGTGTGGTCGGTGAAAAAACACTGCCGGCAACGGCGCGTTATTTTGGCGCCGGTGATGCGCTGGCGGAATTGCAGAAAGTGGAAGCGACCATCCGTGAAACCGGCGCGATCCCGTCGAGCGTGCATCTCGGCGGCACTTACGACAACGACACTGTGCTGCCGGTGCTGCGCCACCTGATTTCATACTGGTCGGATGACGCCCCTGCGCGAAATACCCAGCGCCGCCAGACGGCGACGCGGATGACGGTGCTGCACGGCATGGCGGAAATCCTGCAGACCCTGGATCCTGCGCACAGCGATGAACTCGATTTCAGCACCGATTCCTCGGCCGAGAGCTGGATTGTCGAAAATGTCAGCGACGGCGGCTGCGGCGCAATCATTCCGGCGGCGAAAAGCGACTGGGTGCGCGTCGGCGCGCTGATCGGCGTCAAGACCGAAATCGCGCAGCACTGGGGCATCGGCATCATCCGCCGTGTCAGCCGCGACGAACACCAGCAGCGCCGCGTCGGCGTGCAGGTGCTGTCGAAAGTGGCGATTCCGGTGCGGGTTGGCAAATCGGGCGGCGCATTCGCTTCCGGCCCTGCCACGCCCACCGATTCCGCCCTACTGCTGTCGACGACGCCGGACAGCAAAGGCGAAGTCGGCGTGGTGATGCGCGACGGCATCTTCAGCTCGCGCGACAGTTTCGACATGGTGGTCAACAACAAGCCCTATCTGCTGATGCCGTCGCGACTGGCCGAGGGCGGCGAGGATTTCGACTGGGCGATGTTCAGGGTGATGGCGCGCAGTTCCTGAGCGCGCCATGACGATCCCCGGCCGCAGCATGACGGCTGCGCGCCTGGCCCTGCTGACAACGTTGGCGATGGCTGCATTTGCCGCCAACTCGCTGCTGTGCCGCGTCGCGCTGCGCGATACCGCCATCGACGCAGCGACGTTCACCTCGGTGCGGCTGGTTGCCGGTGCGCTGACCTTGTGGCTGATCGTCGCTTTGCGCAGCGGAAAACCCGGTGTCGCCGGCAGTTGGTACTCCGCGCTGGCATTGTTTGCCTATGCCATCGCATTTTCATGGGCTTATCGCAGTCTTAGTGCAGCAGCGGGCGCCCTGCTGTTGTTCGGTTCAGTCCAGGCAACGATGATCACGTACGGATTGTGGAGTGGCGAGCGACTGCGCGGCCGGCAGTGGATCGGACTGTTGTTCGCCTTGGGCGGACTGGCGGGGCTGATGCTGCCGGGGCTGTCGGCGCCGCCGCTCACCGGCGCATTGCTGATGATGACCGCCGGCATGGCCTGGGGCGTGTATTCGCTGCGCGGCAAGGGGGCCGGTGACCCGGCCAGCGCGACCGCCGGCAATTTCCTGCGCACGGTGCCGATTACGCTGGCCTTGAGCCTGTTCCTGCTCGGTGATGCGCGCTGGGATCAGGCGGGTGTCTGGTATGCCTTGGCTTCCGGCGCTGTGGCCTCAGGGATCGGTTATGCGATCTGGTTTGCCGCTTTGCCCGGCCTCAAGGCGACCAGTGCTGCGACGGTACAGTTGAGCGTGCCGGTGATTGCCGCCATTGGCGGCATCATGTTCCTCGGCGAAAGCCTGACGCTACGGCTGGTGCTGGCGTCGGTGACTATACTCGGCGGCATTGCGCTGGTGATCTTTTGGCAAAAAGCGGGGCCGTCGCGGAAAACCTGAGGCTTGTTACCATGGCTCAGTGCCGCAGTTAAGTATCATTTTTAAACAGGAGCCGTCGTGTCTGACCCGCTGACTATCCGTTCCGCAGTGTCCGCTGATTTTGAGCAATGGCTCCCGTTATGGGAGGGCTACAACAGCTTTTACGAACGCACGGTGCCGCCGGAAGTGACACGGGTGACCTGGTCGCGATTTTTTGATGCCTACGAACCCATGCATGCCATTGTTGCCGAACGCGACGGCAAACTGCTGGGCCTGGTGCATTACCTGTTCCATCGCAATACCGCGATGCTGGGGCCGACCTGTTACCTGCAGGATTTGTTCACGGTGGCGAATATGCGCGGGCAGGGCATCGGCCGCGCGCTGATTGAAGCAGTTTACGAGCGTGCGCAGGCGGCGGGTTCGTCGCGGGTCTACTGGATGACCCAGGAATCCAATGCTAAGGCGCGCAAGCTATATGACCAGGTGGCCGAACGTTCGGGTTTTATCCAGTACCGCCGGCAGTTCCATTGAGAATTCTGTAAATGGGAAAACCATTTACAGCTGATATCTCCCCTCTCCCCCGGGGAGAGGGGCCGGGGGTGAGGGATAACCGTTTGGAAAGCCCTCAATATGCAGCCTCAACCAAGTTTGGTCGCGCCTGCTGCTGCCAGACGCTGGATGTCAGCATCGCCATAACCCGCTTCGCGCAGGATTTCCGCGCTGTGTTCGCCGAGCCGCGGCGCCGGCCGGTGCGGCATCGGGTCAGAGCCCGACCAGTGGCTGGCCAGCATCATTTCGCGCAGCCGGCCTTCGCTGGGGTGTTCGGATTCCTTGAAGAATCCGGTGGCCGCAAGATGCGGGTCGTTCAGTACATCCCCGACGGTTTTCATCGGCGCCGACGGGATGTCGGCTTCGAGCAGCAGCTTTTCCCATTCCGCGTTGCTGCGCAATTTCAGCTGCTCGGCGGCAAAGGCGTAGACCTCGGCAATGTTGCGCGAACGCGCTTCGTGGCTGCTGAAGCGCGGGTCGGTGTTGAACATCGCTTCCTGGCCGATCAGCTTGAAAAACGCGCGCCAGTGTTTGTCGTTGTAGATCAGCACGCACATATAGCCGTCGCTGGTCTTGTACGGTGCTCGGTCCGGCGCCAGCATGCGCGCATAGCCGTAAGGGCCCTCTGGCGGATCGAAGGTGAAACCACCCATGTGATCCGCGAGCACCATCTGCGTAACGGTTTCAAACATCGGCACTTCGACCGACTGGCCTTTTCCGGTGCGGCTGCGCGCGAACAGCGCGGTGGTGACTGCGTTGACCGCGGCCAGTCCGGTGATGCGGTCGGCAATGGCCAGCGGCGCATAACGCGGGCTGGATGCGCCTGCTTCATGGAACAGTGACGGCATCGCCGACATGCCCTGGATCAGGTCATCGTAGGCGGGTTGTGCGGCGTAGGGACCGCGCTGACTGAATCCATAGGCACCGACGTAGATGATATGCGGGTTGATTGCCGCGACATCCTCATAAGACAGCTTCAGCCGTTTCATCGCCTGCGGCCGCACGTTGTAGAACAGCACATCCGCGGTCTTGATCATTTTTTGCAACGCGGCCAGGCCTTCGGGCTTCTTCAGGTCAAGCACGATCGAGCGCTTGTTGCGGTTGTGGTGCAGGAAAATATGGCCCATCGCCGGATGCCGCATTGGCGCGACATGGCGCAGGATATCGCCGTCAGGAGATTCGACCTTGATGATGTCGGCGCCGAGGTCGCCCAGTAGCTGGGTTGCAAAAGGCCCCATGACAACCGAGCTCAGGTCCAGTACGCGTACGCCGTCCAGTGGTTGGTTCAAGTGTTTGCTCCGTAAGGAATGCCGCGGATTGTATCAAGATTGAAGAAGCAGTCAGCGTGCCGTAATGCCGCGGATGTGAGGGGGCGGCTGGTATAGAATCAGAAAAACAATTTCAACCCGGCTGAAACCCCCGCATGGCCTTGACACTGGAAGAATACGAGCGCCTTAACCCGCGCTGCGAGATCGAGCACGAAGGTGTAAAGATGGTATTCGCCACGCCGGGCGCACTGACCCGCTGGCGGGTGGAGTCCATTCATACCAAGGAACCCTGGACGCTGGAGTGGATCGCGACCTTCAAGCCCGGGGAAATCCTGCTCGACTGTGGTGCGAATGTCGGTATGTACACGATCTGGGCCGCCGCCACCCGCCAGGTACAGGTTTATGCCTTCGAGCCCGAGTCGCAGAATTACGCGCTGCTCAACCGCAATATCCAGAACAACCGGCTTGAGGGTATGGTCAAGGCCTACTGCATGGGTCTGTCGGACAAGTCCGGACTGTTCGACCTGCATATGGCGGACATGCGCGTCGGCGGGTCCTGTCATTCGGTCGATGAGGCGCTGGATTTTGAACACAAGCCATTGAAGGCCTTGTTTGTGCAGGGTTGCATCGCGGCGACGCTGGACGAACTTGTGGCCGGCGCTGCCGTGCCGATACCTAACCACATCAAGATCGATGTCGATGGTTTCGAACCCAAGGTCATCGCCGGCGCCCGTACCACGCTGGCCAATCCTGCCGTGCGCTCAGTGCTGATCGAGACCAACCAGAATCTCGAAGATCACCGCGCCATGGTACGGGAACTGAACACCATGGGTTTGATGCATGATCGTGCGCAGGTGCAGCGGGCTGAACGCAAGGAAGGAACCTTCAAGGGAGTAGCAGAGCATGTTTTCCGACGCTGAACTGCAATTGGCGTACAAGGTGGGGAACGCGCCGTTCAGCATGTTTCCTTACCCGCATTTTTATATTCCAGAGGTGTTTCCGGCGGATTTTTACCGGCAGTTGCAGCAGAACCTGCCTGATCCGCAGGCGATGATCCCGATCGAGGAGGCGCGCCAGCTGAAAGGTTACAAGGAACGTTTTGTGTTGGGACTGGATGCCAAAAACCTGGCGACACTGCCCGCAGCCAAGAAGGCTTTCTGGTCGGATCTGGCCGGCTGGATGGTCGGCGCCAACTTCCGCTCGCTGATACTGAAAAAATTCCAGCCCTTTATCGACCAGCGTTTTGCCGGTATTGATGGCATGGAGTTTTACGACGAAGCCCTGCTGGTGCAGGACATCACCAATTACAAGCTGGGGCCGCATACCGACACACCGCGCAAGGTGGTCACCATCCTGTTCTACCTGCCGCCCGATGATACGCAGCGGCATATGGGCACTTCACTGTATCTGCCCAAAGATGCGGAATTCACCTGCCCCGGTGGCCCGCATCACGACCGCGAAAAATTCGTACGCCTGCATACCAACCCGTTTGCGCCGAATTCGATGTTTGCCTTTTTCAAGACCGACAATTCATTCCACGGCGTCGAGCCGGTCGCCGACCCGGATTGCCGACGCTGGCTGCTGCTCTACGATATTTTTCTGCGTCCGGGTGCGGGTGCGCAAACAGCGGTTCCCGCAGCGCCGGACCTGCAATCGAAAGTGAAGTTCACTTTTTAGCGGAATTGGGATTGGCGATACAGTGGATTATTCGGGGATGATGTTGGCCGCCTTGGCCAGCTTCGCCCACTTCGCCAGTTCGCTTTTCTGGAATTCGCCGAGTTCTGCCGGCGCCAGCGGTGCGACCTGGATACCCATCACCGCAAAGCGTTCACGTACATCGCTGCGGGCAAGGATTTTTGCCGATTCAGTGGCGAGCCGGTCAACGATGGCGTTCGGCGTGCCAGCCGGTGCGAACAGTGCAAACCACGCGATCAGATCAAAATCCTTCACCGTTTCGGCAATGGCTGGTACATCAGGCAGCAGTGGGTCGCGTTTTTTCGATGTCACGCCCAGCGCGCGGACTTTCCCTGATTTCACCTGTGGTGCACCGGTGACCATGTCAGCGTAGACCATGTTGATCTGTCCGCTCATCACGTCGGTCAGCGCAGGCGGAATGCTTTTGTAGGGCACGTGATTTAGCTCGATGCCTGCCATCTGCTGCAGCATGAACACCGGCACCAGGCTCCCGGCGCTACCCGAGCCGGCGGTGAGTTTGCCCGGTTGCTGTTTCGCCAGCGCAATCAGTTCCTTCATCGACTTCGCCGGCAGCGAGGGATTGGTCACCAATACAAAAGCGATGGTGCCGATGCGGGCGATCGGTGAAAAATCCTTCACCGGGTCGTAATTGATTTTTTTCATCAGACTGGGAGCCGCAGCACTGGGCGTGTTGGTGCTCATCAGCAGCGTGTAGCCGTCTTTTGGCGATTTCGCCGCCAGTTCCGCGCCGATGGTGCCGTTGGCCCCCGCGCGGTTGTCAATGACCATGGCCTGTCCCAGCGCCTCGGCTAGGTTCTGGCCGATGGTGCGCGCGACCACGTCGGTGGCGCTGCCGGCGCCGAAGGGCACGATGACGCGCACCGGGCGCGTCGGGTAATCGGCGGCAGCGACGGTCAACGTGACGGTGCAGGCGATGATGCCCAGCGTGATGATGTTTTTTTTGATTTTCATGATGCTTCTCCTCGTTCCCTCATCCCAACCCTTCTCCCGGAGGGAGAAGGGCTTTTCATCCCTCTCGCTCCGGGAGAGGGACCGAGGGTGAGGGATGCTTTAGCCGTGCCCCAAATTAATGAATCAGCCCAGCACCTTGCCCAGCCAGCGGCCGATGTCGGTAATTTCTTCGAGGCATACCGAATGCGGCATCGGGTATTCGTGCCAGTCCACGGCATAGGCGGACTGCAGCAAGCGCGCGCGCGACGCAGTGCCCATTGCGTATGGTACTACTTGATCCTGGGTGCCGTGAGCCATGAACACTGAAGTCTTGGCGTTGGCGGGCGCGGCTTCCTGCGCAAAGCTCTCGGCCAGCGGCAGGTAGGTTGACAGCGCCATGATGCCGGCGAGCTGTTCCGGATAACGCAGGCCGGTCTGCAGCGCGACGGCGCCGCCTTGTGAGAATCCGGCGAGCACGATTTTTTGACTGGGAATGTTGCGCTGGTTTTCACGCGCGATCAGCTGCCCGATCTGCGCCTGCGATTCACGCACGCCTTTTTCATCGGCGCGGCGGGTATTGCCTTCGAGGTCACCAAAGGAAATGTCATACCAGGCGCGCATCACCTGGCCGTTGTTGATGGTGACCGGGCGCGTAGGCGCATGCGGAAACACAAAACGGATGCCGCCCGACACAGCGGAGAGGTCGAGCTCGTTGACGATGGGCACGAAGTCGTTGCCGTCGGCGCCGAGGCCGTGCATCCAGATGACCGCCGCCGTCGGATTCGGTGCAGTTTCGATTTCTATGGATTCCAGGAGTGAGGGCATGGGGATTGGTAACTGGTGACTGGTGACTGGTAACTGGTGACTGGTGACTGGTAACTGGTGACTGGTGACTGGTAACTGGTGACTGGTAACTGGTAACTGGTGACTGGTAACTGGTGAGGAGTAAATGGTGATTGGTAATGGGTGACTGTGTTATTGGGCCCAATTACCAGTCACCAATCACCAGTTACCCTTTAGGTCGTATCGCCGACTTCGGCCGGAACGCCTTACACACGGCGTCATTGGTCTCAATATAAGGTCCACCGATCAGGTCGATGCAATAAGGCACTGCGGCGAATATGCCGTGCACCAGTGTTTTGCCGTTTTCATCTTTCAGGCCTTCCAGTGTTTCCCTGATTGCCTTGGGTTGGCCGGGCAGGTTGATGATCAGCGCTTGTTTTCGGATTACCGCGACCTGCCGCGACAGGATCGCCGTTGGCACGAATTTGAGGCTGACCTGGCGCATCTGTTCGCCGAAGCCGGGCATTTCGCGGTCAGCCACCGCAAGTGTGGCCTCCGGTGTCACATCGCGCAGCGCAGGGCCGGTGCCGCCGGTGGTCAGCACCAGATGGCAGCCTTGCTGATCCACTAGTTCCTTCAGTGTGGCTTCGATCACCGCTTGTTCGTCCGGAATCAGCCGGGTCACGGTGCGCCATTGTGGGTCGCTGATCGCCAGCTTGAACCACTCTTCCAGCGCCGGGATGCCTTCATCCTTGTAGACGCCCTTGGATGCGCGGTCGCTGATGGAGACGAGGCCGATGATGAGTTCTGTGGAGGTGGACATGGCGCGGATTATAGCGATGGCTTCATTCCGCCGCCGCGTCGCTGCGGCTCCGCGCTTCAGCCAGCCCGCGAATCATCTGGAACAGTGCGCGGAAGTGCTTGGGCGGCTTGCCGCGTTCACGTTCGGTGATTGTGTTGCGGATCAGCGTGCGCAGTTGCTGGCTGTCGGCTTCGGGGTAGGCGGCGATGAATTCCGACACCGCCTGCGGATCATCGATCAGCCGTTCGCGCCAGCGCTCGATATGGTGCAGTTGCGCGGTTTGTTCAGCCGACACCGACAAAAAGCCGTCGAGCTTGATACGGATCGGCGCCGGGTCGACCTGACGCATCAGTTTGCCGACGTATTGCATCTGCCGGCGCCGTGCCTCGTTGCGTTTCATCGCACGTGCCGCGAGCAAGGCGTCGCGCAGGCTTTCGGGCAGCTCCACGCTGGCCATTTGCTGCTCGTTCAGTTGCGTCAGTTCTTCGCCAATGTCCTGCAACGCGTCCATGTCGCGCTTGCGCTGGCTTTTACTGGGCGCTTCATCGAAATCAGGGGTGTCTTCCACGGCAACCTAGTGTGTCAAATGAGGTCAAATGAGGGCTAAAAATGAAGCTGTTATGATAACGCCCTTTCGCGTGAATTCTGACGCCGCGTCCCGCAAAACCATGGCATCGCAACCATTTTCCTACGATAAAGCCGCACTCCAGCAACTCGTCACCGACGCGCTGGCCTACGCCAAACAACGCGGTGCCACCGCCGCCGACGCCGAAGTCAGCGAAGGTTACGGTCAGACCGTCACCGCGCGCCAGGGCGAAGTCGAAACCATCGAATACAACCGTGACAAGGGCATCGGCGTCACGGTCTATATCGGCAAACAGCGCGGCCATGCCAGCAGCTCGGATTTTGCACCGCAGGCGGTGCGCGACAGCGTCGATGCTGCGCTGGCGATCGCCCGCTACACCGCGATCGACGATTGTGCCGGCCTCGCCGACCCTGACATGCTGGCGCGGGAATTTCCCGATCTCGACCTGCTGCACCCGTGGGACATGCCGGTCGAACGCGCGATTGAAATGGCGCGGGACTGCGAGGCGGCAGGATTCAAGGTCGATAAACGCATCACCAATTCCGAAGGCGCGACCATATCGACGCAGCAGTCGCATTTCATTTACGGCAACACCGATGGTTTTCTGGCCGGCTACCCGAGTTCGCGCCACGGCATCTGGTGCGCGCTGATCGCCGGCAAGGGGGACGGCATGCAGCGCGACGACTGGTATGAAACCGCGCGCGATCCGGCTGATTTGCCGGCGCCGGAATCCATTGGCCGCAAGGCCGCCGAACGCGCCGTGGCGCGGCTGAAGGCGCGCCAAGTCCCCACCGCGCAGGTGCCGGTGCTGTTCGAGTCCGGTGTCGCGTCCAGTCTGATGGGGCATTTTGTGTCGGCGGTCTCCGGCGGCAGCCTCTACCGCAAATCCTCGTTCCTGCTCGACAGTCTGGGCAAGCAGATTTTTTCGCCCTGCGTGCAGATGAGCGACCTGCCGCATATACCCAAGGCACTTGCCAGCGGCGCATTCGATGAAGAAGGCGTCACCACGCGGGCCCGCGACATCGTCAAGGACGGTGTGGTGCAGGGTTATTTCCTCGCCAGTTATTCCGCGCGCAAGCTCGGCATGAAATCCACCGGTAACGCCGGCGGTAATCACAACCTGATCATGAAAGACACCGGCGAGGATTTCGCCGCGCTGCTGAAAAAACTCGGCACCGGTCTGCTGGTCACCGAAATGATGGGACAGGGCGTCAATGGCGTGACGGGGGATTATTCGCGCGGGGCCGCGGGCTTCTGGGTCGAGAATGGCGTGATTGCCTACCCGGTGCAGGAAATCACCATCGCCGGTAATCTCAAGGACATGTATAAAAACATCGTCGCCATCGGCACCGACATTTCGCGACGCAGTTCACGGCAATGCGGTTCGATCCTGGTTGAAGGCATGACGCTGGCGGGGACCTGAGCCGCGCAGGTAGCATTGAGATTGCATTAAATATCGTTTAAAATCAATAAGTTATAGTAATTCCGGAGGGGGCAACATGCAACGTCGTTCATTCCTGAAAAAAGCCGGCCTCGGCCTGGCAGCGGGTGCGGTGGCAGCACCTGCCATCGTGCGTGCGCAGCCGGTGATCCAGTGGCGGCTGGCGTCGAGTTTCCCGAAAAATCTCGACACGCTGTACGGCGCTGCAGAAATCCTGTCGCGGCGCGTTGCCGAAGGCAGCGACGGTAAATTCCAGATCCGCGTCTTCGCTGCCGGTGAAATCGTCCCCGGCCTGCAGGTACTCGATGCGGTGCAGAACGGCACCGTGCAATGCGGCCACACCGCGCCCTATTACTACATTGGCAAGGATCCGGCATTTGCCTTTGCTACCGCGATGCCCTTCGGTCTGAATGCGCGTCAACAGAATGCGTGGATGTATTACGGCGGCGGCCTCGAAGCCATGGCTGCGCTGTTCAAGGATTACGGCTGCGTACAGTTCCCCACCGGCAATACCGGCGTGCAGATGGGCGGCTGGTACCGCAGGGAAATCAAAACGCTGGCCGACCTGAAAGGCCTGAAGATGCGCGTCGCCGGGCTCGCCGGGCAGGTGCTGGCGAAACTCGGTGTCGTCGGCCAGCAGATCGCCGGTGGCGAGATTTATCAGGCGCTCGAACGCGGTACCATCGACGCCGCGGAATGGGTGGGCCCGTACGACGACGAAAAACTCGGCCTCAACAAGGTCGCGAAGTACTACTACTACCCCGGCTGGTGGGAGGGCGGGCCGCAGTTGTCGACCATCGTCAACCTCAAGGAATGGGACGCGCTGCCGAAGCAGTACAAATCCATTTTTGAATCGGCTTGCGCCGAGGCCAATGTGCACATGCTGGCGAGTTACGACGCCAAAAACCCCGAGGCGCTGAAACGACTGGTCGGCGGCGGTGCGCAACTGCGCCAGTTTTCGAAACCGATCATGGAGGCCGCGCAAAAAGCCGCGTTCGAAATATTCGACGAGGCCGCCGCGAAAAGCCCGCACTTCAAGCGCATCTACGCACAGTGGCTCAAATTCCGCAGCGACCAGTTCCTGTGGTTCCGCGTTGCCGAGATGAGTTACGACAATTTCACCTTCACCAGCGCCGCGCGGCCGGCGGCGAAGAAATAAGCCCGACCCGGAGTCCGCATTGTTCCGCCGTTGCGGCCAGTCGGGCTTTTTTACGTCGTTGATGAACTGAGCGCACGGCAATCAGTCTCAATGGTGGCGCAGGGGCTAAAATGCCTGCGTCATCGTCGTAACAGACCAGTCCATATCCTGCGCATCACATGTCCACCGAACCCCGCAACAACGCGCCCGTCATCTACCTGACGCTGGCGCTGACGTTTTTTAATTTCACCGGCAACAACGCGATGCGGGTGCTGATGACGCTGTACGCGCTGCACCTCGGCGCCTCGGCGACGGCGGTGGGTGTGATCGGAGGGCTGCTGTTCCTGTTCCCGGTGCTGTTGTCGTGGGTGGTCGGCGGGCTCGCCGACCGCAAGGCCGCGCGTAAACTGCTGCTGTTCGCGGCGAGCTGCGCCACGGCGTCACTGCTGCTGATGTATTTTTTTCCGACGCTGCCGGTGTTTTATGCCGCCGCCGCGCTGAACGGCCTCGCGCTGTCGTTTTTCCACGTCACGCTGCAGAACCTGATCGGCAACCTCAGCAAGCCCGAAGACCGCGCGCGCAATTTCGCCAACTTCAGCATGATCGGCGCGGCGACCAGTTTCTTCGGTCCGCTGATCGCCGGGCTGTCGATCGACCATCTGGGTTATGCCTGGGCGTGCCTGGTCACGGCCGGGCTGTCGGTGATCGTGATCGTGTTGCTGCTGACGCATGGCAAACATTTGCCGCCGGCGCGCGGCCGCAGCAAGGATGCCGTCGCACCGCGCGCCTGGCTCGATCGCAGCGTGGTGCTGATGCTGGTCACCGGCGGGCTGGTGCAGCTGGGGTACGACTTGTTCCAGTTTTATGTGCCCATCCACGGCCACGCCATCGGCCTCTCCGCATCGGCCATCGGCACCGTGCTGGCAACGCTGGCCATTGCCGCCTTCATCGTGCGCAATTTCCTCGCGCGGCTGGCGGAAAAATATCCCGGCGAAAAACTGCTGCTGTGGGTATTCCTCACCGGTGCGGTGGCTTTTGCGCTGGTGCCATTTTCGACCAACGCCTGGGTGCTGGGCGCCATTTCCTTCCTGTTCGGGCTCGGCATGGGCATCGGCATCCCGCTGACGGTGATCCTGATGTTCGCCAACTCGGCGGAGGGCCGCTCCGGCCGCACGCTGGGCCTGCGCCTTACCGTCAACAACGCCGTGCGCATGAGCGGACCGATGGCTTTCGGTGCACTCGGTGCGGTGGTCGGGGTGACGGGCGTGTTCTGGGTGCTGGCGGGGGTGATGGTGCTGGGTGCGGGGTTGGCGCGGTGGCAAAAAAGGGCAACTTAGTCTTCAAGGTCGCTGAAGAGTTAAACAGTTGCTACACTGATAATCTCAAATCGTCCTTGTGGGAGCGACGGCTGCAATTCAAGCAATTGCAGCGTCGAATTTATATGCCAGTGCAGCTGTGGACACAAGAACAATTAAAACTGGC
>JAKFUS010000040.1 GCA_021732605.1 Betaproteobacteria bacterium
CAACCAGGCGACCGGTGGGCGCGCCACCAACCAGACCGACGTGGCCATGACCAAAGGCGTAATGCACATTGCTGAAACGCGTCGCCGCGCCGATCACCGGCGTCGAATCCGGCATCGACGGCCGGCGCCCCATCCATTTCGTCGCATCGACATTGCTGATACCGGGAAACATGCGCTGCATCAGCTTGCCCAGCACATCAGCGCGCGCATAGTTTGGCACCGCGTCTATACCCGAAAATTCGCTCTGCCCGGCGATGCGCAGCCCCATTTCCATCGGCGTCACAAAACATTTCTGTTCCGGCAGCATCACCGGCATCGGCAACTGGAAACGCGGATCGGAATAGGTAATGTGATAACCGCGCTCCGCCTCCAGCGGCACCACATCACCCAGCTGCGCGCTGAACTCATTGGAATGCGCGCCGGCGCAGATCACCAGATGTTCCACCGGCAGGTTGCCAGCATCGGTGCGCAATGCCCGCGGCCCGTTTGGCCCAACATCAATACTCAGCACCTTGCGCTGCAGGATGGTGCCGCCGTCGCGTTCGAACTGCGCCGCCAGCGATTTGGTCAGTCGTTCGGGATTGGCGCACCAGCCGTGGTCATGCAGGAACAGGCCTACTTCGTAATCGCCGTGCAGACCGGGTAAACGGCGCTTGACCTCCGCCGCATCCAGTTCATCAATCACCACGCCACGGTCGCGCCGCAGTTTCCAGCCCAGCGCATCGCCCGCATACGCGCGGCGCGAGGAATACACCACCATGTAACCGCTTTTGTGGATCAAATCTTCAACACCGGCGTTTTTGACCAGCGGCGCATAGGCATCAAAGGTCTGACCAAGCAGCGCGCGCAACCCGTCGGCAATTTTTTCCACCCGATTGACATCCGCGGCCGCAACAAACTTCATCAGCCACGGCAGCGCCTGCGGCAGGTAGGACCAGCGCAAGGCCAGCGGTCCCAGCGGATCGAGCAGATAACCGGGCACCTGGGACAGAATCCCGGGCATCGCAATCGGCACACAGGATCCGGGACTGAGAATGCCGGCATTGCCGAAAGAGCAATATTCCCCGGGCGGTCGTTGATCGACGACAGTGACTTGGTGGCCATCCCGACGCAGATAACTGGCGGTGGTGATGCCGACGATGCCGGCACCGATGACGGTGATGTTCTTCGCTTCCATGGGCTGGCAGGATTATAGCCAGCTATGGGCGGCGGTTTGGCGGGCGTCCGTGACCGGTGGTAAAATCCGCGCCGGCTGGGGCGGTTAACTCAGCGGTAGAGTGCCACCTTCACACGGTGGAAGCCACTGGTTCGATCCCAGTACCGCCCACCATCAAATTCAACTAGTGCTTGCCGCAGCGGCGACACTTGCAACGACCACCGGCCAGTTGATAGCCACCATGATTACATTCATGGACGTTTCCTCTCCAGACAAGTTTAAATCTGGTCCAGTTAGCTAGGAATTACCAAAATCATAACCACACCGCCGCGAGCAGCTTCACAACGCCAGGCGGAATCACTACCTTCGGCCCGCGCTTGGGTTCGTGTATCACGCGACTCAAGTCTGATGTCGCAAAGAAAACCTCGCCGATTGGAGAGGCATCTGCAACGTAGGGCTTACCGGTAATATCAAACCCTCTGAAAAACTGGTTGCCTCCAACCGTTGAAAAGCCAGAGGTTCGCCTGGAAATCGCATCCTGCATACGATCCGTCAGCGCCCGATCGACAACCACTCTGCCTCCCGGGCTTGGTGGAGGGTTCAACGGAAAACTGAACGGCGGCGCCGGTGATAGGCCCTCGTAAAAGTAATCCCAGGTGCTATTGGGCGGAGAGAACACCACGGGATCATTCGAGGGCTGACTCATCGCCGCATGAGCAAGTGACGCGTCGCTAAACACCTGTTCGGTTTCGACGGACAATATATCGCTGGATTCACCCTTCCTCAGTACATAGGTCCAACGGCATGCACCGTCAGCGCTTGTTGAACTTAATACTGCAGTGGTCGACTGAAAGGACTGCTTTACGCGATTACGCTCAATACTGCGGTAACTGCGCAGTGCCCCGTTAAAGTAATCGATATTCCGACGCTCCTCAATGTCACCCCCGCGCTCAAAAACACGACCTGTGGTGGTCATTGTTCCCGTGATCGTTCTGGGTGGTGATTCGCAGGCCGCAGTGGTACTGACTGAGCCAGTAATCACCGGCGACACCTGATTGATCAAAACATTACTCACGAAAGGGCTCTGACCGGTTTGCGTGAAGGCCACTGACGGCACTTCGGCCAGGGTGATCCTCAAATCGTAGTGCTCTTTTAAAGTTGAATTTCCTGAGGAAATCGACTTGCTGAATCCGCTCACCGTCAATCCGTCCCCGGACACGTAAGCCAGTCCCTGCGGAAGAATGGTATAGGTCTGGGTGCCCGGCACCGCAGGTAGGGCAATCGTGCCAGAAGTAGTTTGCGGGCTGCCCGCAACGTCCTTGAAGGCTCTCGTGTATGCCAATGTCGCGGTAGCAGGGTCGAATTGTGGAACAATCGCCCGAAACTGGAACTCGCCGATCTGGGGATTGACCGACTTCGCGGTCCACGCCACGCCGCCGACGCTCTCAAACGAGTTGGTGGCAGCGCTCTTCACCCAGCTGGTCGCCAAATCCCCGAACTGCGGGACGCCAACAGTCGTTGCCAGCACGTCATAGGAAAAACCGGACAAATGTTCAGTGAACGCCACTTGCTTGGTGATATAGCCTTTGGCAAGTGCCGGGAAAATCTGCGGGATTACAATCTCGCGCAGCGGGTGGAATTCCGGGAAATTAACAATCCGGGTGCCGGACTGGTCCGCCCGAAAGCTCACGCGCTGACCCGCCGCGTTGGCGCCGATCAAATACAGAACACCGTTATACGGCGTAACGACCGCCTTGGCGGCAACAGCCCCGATAATCCCGTTCGCAGCGTCTTCCCGCTCCTCCCCCATGTTGCCGTTGAACACCAGCATGTATTCATTAACCACTTTGGGTGACAGCGGCGATTCATCGTTTACAGGTGCGACGAACGAAACCGGTGCGCTCCGGTTGGCATTCGACGCCGCGGAATCAAGCGCAGCAACAGTCAGGCGCCACGCATTGGGGGTATTGGGGTCACGGCTCGGATCAGCCGGATCGACAGCAACGGGATAACGGTTGCCATCTTTAGCGTCGTAATACAGTGCAAAGCGCCCGTTCATGGCCTCCGGGCCGAGGTTGATGATCCTGAACTTGGTTGAATCCTGCTCATCCTTCTTGAAGTCGAGCTTACCGCGGAAAAAGTAGTTGATCATCCCGGCGGAGTAGGCCACGGCGCGGGGGATGAGATGCTTGTACGCCTCATCGAAATTAAAGCGGTTTAAGGCAAATACCGGTTGCGCTCCTTGGACACGGAGCTGCTCGTCGAAAATCGATTCGCTGCTTGCCCTTGGATTAATCACCGACTTATCCAAGAAATTGTCCTTACCCGTAGTTTCGTAAAATGTGATCCGCTCCTCAGGCAACGCGGTCATCGAAGGTGGGCAAGGTGGGCTTAGATTCTGGCCGCTGCAAATCTCTTTAACTTTGGGCTCGGTTTTCTTGATTGGATCGAACACAGGCAACGCGAAGTTAAGAGGGGTGTCGAAATTGGTACCAGCGGAAACGAAATTACGATTGGTAAACTCAGCGAGCCCCTTGCCGTTTTCCGGTGCGTTTGTCCCGGGCGTCTCGGTGTGCCAGAAACGACGCGGGTTATTGAATACGGAAGTAAAAGCGGATCCGGTAATGTCGTAACCGACAAAACCGGGGTTCACGGGCAGCGCGCCAGTTATATTCCCTAGGTCGCGGGTCCATAACTCGTAAAAACTTGGCGCATGAGCATTAAGCGGGATGCAAACAAGCTTGTCGCAATGCACATCGTTTCGGACATGCTGCGGCTGCGCCATATCCTGCAAATGATGCACAACTTGACCCAGGGTTTGGAACACCAAGCCGAACGTTTTTTCGCGATCTGCAGCGCCTTGTTTGGTAAGTGCGTCGAACAGATATTGCCGTGCGTCTCCGTAGGAAAACTTCTGATCGGAAATCCTTCCGCGCGGCGCCAACGCCCAGTCCGGTGAGGACGTTTGTGCTGGAATAAACGGGGCTCTGCTTAACCCCTCGCCGGTTACAGGGTTGTAAAAGTGAAACCTGACCCGCACCTCGAGAGGCAGCAGCGATACGTTGTCCTCGAAGTCAGCGCCATCCTGGAGAAGCTCTAAAATTGATCTCGACGTATTTTTCGAATTGGGGAACCGTTGCGCATTAATTGCCTTGTCGATACCCAGGTTTTTCAGCACCGCAGAATCCAGTTGAAGCGCTGATTGATTTGCTGCTGCCTCTGTCAAAACCCGATGCGTAACTTCTTGATAGGCATTCACCTGAGACACCAACCCTGTCAGGAAAAATGCGGGCACAACCCAATGGCGTAGCTTAGTCATGGTTTGAGCAATTCGTTAATCGATCCACAGTTCGCTGCCTTGAGATTCGCGTCGTTCGCACGAAGGCTTCCAACCACTGAACTTGGGTTTCCTCCAGCACGACGGAATTCAGCATATTGGGCATCAATTGCTTTGAGCATCTGTGGAAAAGACTCCCACCCACAGGGTGCGCCACCATCGTGACCGACCATCCAGAGAGAACTGTTTAGCGAGTTCAGGGATCGTTCGTAGTCTTGCAACGCCCCTTTAAACCGTTCCAGCTTGAGTGTCTTTTTGTTGTAAAAGAAAGTGGAAGTGCCATATGTCTGCCAGTAAAAATTGGGAAATCCTCCCGCTCGATAGCCAGACTTGAATAACAACAACCGCGGGGAATTACCGCCCTTGTTGCCCATAGTCAAAATCACTTTCGGCCCCCAAGCTGGAAAGGAGTAGCGTCCGTTCTGGTCGGTTACGGTCTCGAATATCTGAACCTGTTCGATGGGTCTCCCGTTGATGCTGTTCTCGATGTCCCAATTTGCAACGACGTTCACACCTTCGAGCGGCTTGTTCGTCTCGGCGTCCACCACCCAACCCTCAATGGCCTCAGCGCGATAGGTTGCACACCCCCCCATGGGAATCGTGAGCAGTGCTGCGCATAACACGAGCAGCCGCGTCAGGTGTATCTGCAATTTCGCGTGATTTTTCATATATTTTTCAGACCTACATTGTGTCCAGACGCCAAACGCCATCTGCATCGCGGATGAAATAGATCAGAAACACTCTAAGCGACCCGTCCGAAGCTGGTTTTGTTACTACATACTCTCCGACCGTATCCGTGACGAGGCCGGGTTGCGGTGCAGATACTGAGGCAGCAACCGCCGGCAACGAAGACAGCAAAGCGTCGAACACCCGCCCGTAGCGGGCCTGAGCAGACGACGACAGGAACTGCATCGCCTTCACCTTATCCCGCGCCGCCAGCGCCCCCGCAAACCCCTGCCACAGGGCTCTCAGCTGCTGATCCAGCACCGCAGGGTCCTGCACCACGATCTGGAGGGTTTGCGTTGTCGGGATTCCCGCGCTATCCGTGATCACGAATCGCGCAGGATAGATGCCCAACTGGTTGTAGGTGAATTCAATCGGCGCGGCCGGATTCGTCGTCGTAAAATCAATCGTCCCATTCCCATCAAAATCCGCCTCGATCCGCTGCACCGTGAGCGCGGTGCTGACGGTAAATTTCACCTTGAGCGGCGCGATGCCTGAAACGGGTTCGGCGCTGACCTCAACTGCAGCCGGGCCTGTACTGGTCACATTGATGCTCTGTTGCGCGCTGGCCCCATCGAGCGCCTGTGCTGCTACCGTCAACGTATTGGGGCCAGGCTGCAGGGGCACTGTGGCATAGAAGCGCCCGCCTTCGACGACTGCCACCACGCCATTGACCGTGACACCGGTATTCGCCGGCCCTTGCACCGTCCCTCTCACCAACACGGTAGAACCTGCAATACTGGCCCCTGCCGTGGGACTGGCGACACTGATTGCAAGGTTAGCGAGTACCAGGGTGCGCTGCACCGTCGAGCGATTACCCGCCCGGTCAATCGCCGAAAGAACGAATACATTGGCTCCGGACTGCAGCGTGACCGGGAAGCTGAAACTCGCCCCTGTCTGTGTCAGGCCGCTGCTTTCCAGCACCACCGTCGCCAGCGGATCGTCAATGCTGCCCTGGATCACCACCTGTGGAATCTGGACAATCGTACCGTCCGCGGGAATCACGGCGAGGAATTGCGGCGCGATGGTATCTATGCTGAATGCATTGGTGACGGTGTTTGACAGCAAACCGAAGCCGTTCTTCGCCTGCGCACTGAAGGCGTTGGCCCCTTCCGGCAGTCTCGCTGCTGGCGTGAAACTGGACTGACCGGTATTCGCGTCAAACACGAACTGTGCACCTACGGAGAGGCCGTTTAGCGTTGCCGTCAGTTGGTAACCGGCCAGGTATTCATTCGGGAATGTGCACGCCACACTGTTGCAGGCCACGCCATAGCCCAAGGTGAACAACGGCCGTGGATTATTGGATAACGCATCCTGTAGCGGGCGCACCAGCGTCAGGGTCGGCTCCACCTTGAATACCGGCACCCCCAGCGCTTCGTCCCCGTCTCTCGCCGGAAAGCTGATCACGAACTCACCGGTATCGGTATAGCGACTGACTGCACGCTCCGTGCCCGCCCACAGCGAGCGGCTGACCGGGTCGAAGGCCAGTTTCTCCGGTTTACGCAGATTCCGTGACTCCAAATCCACCGTACGCACAAGGGTCCCAGCCCGCGAATACGCCAGCAAGGCTTCTTTCTGCGCTACCCATACATTGCCGGTGAGCGGATCAAGCGCAAAGCCGGTGATATTGCGTTGCAGCCGGATGCGCAGGGGGGGATCAATCGGGTTCACCAGTTTGAGTTGTGCCAAGTCGTTGTCGTCCGCCAGCCAGATCACGCCACCCAGGCTGTCCACTTCGAAGTAACGGGCATCGCCGGCCAGATGACGTCCAAGCGTATAACTCGCCAGCAGGGTTCCTTGTGCATTGAAATGCCACAGGTTGCGCTTGCCCAACACCCATAGACTACGATCGAGCGCCACACGCAAGCGCCGAATCTCCCCGGGCGCAGAAAAATTGGTAATGAGTTGTCCCGCAAGCGTCAGGCGATAAATGCGCCGGTCGTCAGTGATCCACACGCCATCATCGGCGGGGTCGACATGCAGCCGGTCGACTTCATCAAGTCTGGGATTGAGATCGCGAACGCGGATTTCACGCTCCAGCACGCCTTCAGCGCTATAGCGCAAGAGCTTGCGGTCGCGCTTGTCGAGGGTCCATACGCCGCAATCAGCAGCATTCATCACCAGCCGATGAGGATTCCTCAGGGCAATGACGCGGGTCACCTGATTGGTGCTGGTCTGGACTTGCCGGATGGAATCGTCATCGGCGTACCAGACGCACGAATCGGCGATGGCAGGCAGACTCAGCACGCCAAATAGCGTCAGGGTTTGGAGAAAACGACTGCAGAATGAAGTGCCTTCCAACAAGGTGCGCGCCATCGCGATCCAACTTCTATGGCGCGAAAAACCCTGCTGCGAATAGTTTCGCAAGTCCCCTGCCCCTGTCACGATTCCCACAAGCACCCCTTTGTTGTTTTAGCTCGTGTTGCGACGACTATCTGGAGTAGCCTGCCGCTCACTGCTTCCGACCCGCAGGCACCTCATGTATAACTGCCTGATTCGCATTGGTAACACACCCAATGAAGTCGGGCAAACTTAACAAAGTGGTAGATTTTTTGAATGCGCCTCGTCCCAACCAATTGTTTTTAAAACAATATTTAAACGGGTACGGCCATAGCCCAGTATCGCCAACTACTATTTTTTCGACACTCGCGCCAATCCATCATTCGGTTTCGGCACAACAGCAACGGGGGCCTGCACATCCCGCAGCGGTTGAGTCAATGGCGCCGGTCTATCCACGATTGTCGATGTCGGCAAAGTCCCCAAAGTAGGCGGCGGCGTATTCGCAGGCAAAGCCAAACCTTCTGTGGATAATGCCGGCACAATGGCAATACTTACCTTATGTTTCAACGGTGGATAAATCAATTCAATCGCGCTATTACTGATTGATTCCACAACATAACCACCGTCGAGAGTGTCACCCGGGTTGATGGCGACTGGCGTGTCACCCTTTGACACAAACACCTGAGACTTGCTGTCTTGCAGCAATTGCCCCGCAAAGCGATAAAGCATGGGAGGCGGCGGCGGTGGCGCTGCAACTATTTTTGGCGGCGGAAGTTGCCAGGATTGCAGACCGAAAAGCTCTATCTTTGCATCGCCCAACGTCGCGCGTTCGGGCAATTCTCTCAAAATGCCGTTATGGTTGCCTTCTTGCTCCGCTACACGCTCTGTCGATAGGATGTTCACACCCTTGGACTTACTGGCCAGAGACGCAAGCTGTGGCGAACCAGCAAGCTCATCAGGTGCAGGCGCGAATACTGCCAACCCCACCACACCAGCGAGGGTCAGGAACAACAACGCTTTCCGGTTTCGTGCGAGCACTTTTGGGACCGTAGAAAATTCCACGAAAATGCCGCGCCGACTATGTAGTAGCCGGCGACAGCGTATGCACATTGCATACAATTGTATGCTCGCGACAGCCTAACATTACGTCTATTGCGAAAGCTAGCACCGCGCACCGTAGCAGCTATACTAATAATGCCTTCGCTCAAGTTCACGCCGCCTGATCAACATATTCTCCTCCACACATTTAGTAGTGCGGTAGACAAAATAGTCCTTCCCAGAATAAATTCTGCATATGAAAAATAGAATGCGGTTACTGACCCCCTCGGTAAATTGCCGAGCAGGCGGAGGATTTACACTCCTCGAATTGCTGGTAGTTGTTGCCATCATCGGCCTGTTGATGGGCTATGTGGGGCCCCGTTACTTTAGCCAGATTGGAAAGTCTGAAATCAGCGTCGCCAAAGCACAGATCGACGCGCTGGAAAAAGCGCTTGATCAGTACCGGCTTGATACCGGTCACTATCCCGCCACCGAACCGGGATTGGCCGCACTGGTGAAGCGTCCTGCCAATGAACCAAAGTGGAACGGGCCTTATCTCAAAAAAGAAGTGCCATTTGATCCCTGGGGCAAGGCATACATATACAAAATCCCCGGAGAACACGGGGACTATGACCTGATTTCATATGGCCAAGATGGTCAACCTGGCGGTACCGGCGAGAACGCCGACGTAACCAATCGCTGAAGCGCCATCGTCTCGTGCGCTACCAACTCAAGTGCGTAACGCAAGATGGTCAGATCGAACAACTCGATCTGCAAGCTATGGACGAAACGGGGGCTCGTGATCAGGCTGCGGACATGGGCTACTCTGTTCTCACCATACAATCACGCGCAGACTTGGTGTCACTTTGTCGGCGAGAAAACAAACGATTCCCCGTTTTGCTTTTCAGTCAGGAATTGCTGGTATTACTCAATGCCGGTCTACCACTGGTCGTCGCCATCGAAACACTCATGGAAAAAGAGAACCAATCCAATGTGCGCACCACATTAGAGCGCATTGCCGACACCCTGCGCCAAGGCCGTACCTTATCCACCGCGCTAGAACAACATCCCGGTACTTTCAGTGCGCTCTATATTGCTACTGTGCGAGCGAGCGAGCGAACCAGCGATCTCGGACCGGCGCTTGTCCGCTATGTGGCCTACCAGAACCAAATCGACGCCCTTCGCAAACGACTGGTCAATGCGTCAATTTACCCCGCATTACTCATATTTGCGGGCGGAACGGTAAGCCTGTTTCTGTTGCTCTACGTGGTACCGCGCTTCGGCAAGGTATACGAAGATCGCAGCGCTGATCTGCCTTGGGCATCGAAGATGCTGCTCTACTGGGCACAGGCTGTGGAAGGACATGCGCTGCCGATAATCAGCGTACTGGTCGCATTGGGCATGGCACTTTGGTATGTATTAAGATTGCCTGCGGTACGTGCCAGACTTGAATCGCTGCTTTGGCGCTTGCCCGTTATCGGCGAGCAAATGAAGGTGTACCAACTGGCGCGTTTCTACCGCACCATCGGCATGCTGCTGCGCGGTGGCATGCCATTGGTCGCGGCATTGAATATGGGCGCCAGTCTGCTTCACCCAGTCATGCGAGAGCGTCTGGTGAATGCCAGTTTGGCGATCAGTGAAGGGCGGCCCGTGTCGGACTCAATGCACGACAATGACCTGACCACACCCGTCGCACTGCGCTTGCTATCCGTTGGAGAGCAGAGCGGAAACATGGGGGAGATGATGGATAGCATTGCGCTGTTCCATGATGAGGAAATCAGTCGCTGGGTGGATTGGTTTACCCGTCTCTTTGAACCCATACTCATGGGAATAATCGGCATTTTGATCGGCGGCATCGTCATACTGATGTACATGCCCATTTTCGAACTCGCCGGGAGCCTGAAATGAGTACCGTCGCGCCCGACCACATCAGCATCATTTCCGCACAGCAAGTCGCAGAAGCCCGGGCCGCTGCTGCGCGCTCCCGCGGGCGGCTGGTCGAGGCGCTTGAGACACAACTCGGACTACCCCCCGATGCATTCGTGTCAGCACTCGGCGCCACTCTGCGACTACCGGCCATGCCCATGGAGATGCTCCGCCGCGCAACCCCCATGTTCGACATTGTTCCATTCAACGAGTGTTCGCAGCGTGGGTGTGTATTGATAAGCGACGAGGACGGCAACACAATTCTCGTCACTGATGATCCGTTTAGCAGCGCATTGCAATCATGGGCGGATGAACGCATTCAATCACCTTACACTTGGGCCCTTGTACACAAGGGTGATCTCGTCGCATTTCTTGCCAGTCACGAGGAAATGCTGCGCGCGCTTGATGCCGTGCATACCTCCGATGCGCAGGTTACCGATGACAGAGAGCGGCATGAAGATCTGTCGCTCAAGGCAATCAACGATGAAACCAGCGAAGTAGTCCGGCTGGTGCGTTCCACGTTGCGTGACGCCCTCAAGAACGGCGCCAGCGACATTCACATGGAAACAGTTTCCAGCGGACTCACCATCAAATTCCGCATTGACGGCATTCTTTCACATGTCAAATCCATATCGGACACCCAGCAGGCTGAACAGGCACTTTCGCGCATAAAAGTTCTCGCGGAGCTTGATGTCACGGAGCGGCGTGTACCGCAAGACGGTCGTTTCAAAGCACTTGCCCAGGGCAGAACGATCGATTTCAGGGTATCCATCATGCCGAGTATTTACGGCGAAGATGCCGTGTTACGGGTACTCGACAAACAATCGCTTTACGAGAGCACACAACAACAACTGTCGCTTGACACCCTTGGTTTCGAACCTGCAGACATTCGCATGCTCCGTCGACTGTCGCATGAACCATACGGAATGATGCTTGTGACTGGCCCGACCGGCAGCGGCAAGACCACGACGCTATACGCAGCGATTTCTGAGATCAATAGCGGCCAGGAAAAAATAGTCACGATCGAGGATCCGGTCGAGTATCAGTTGCCTGGTGTTCTCCAGATCCCCGTAAACGAGAAAAAGGGACTCACCTTTGCGCGCGGACTGCGCTCTATTCTGCGACATGATCCAGACAAAATCATGATTGGCGAAATCCGTGATACAGAAACAGCAAACATTGCTGTGCAATCCGCGCTGACAGGGCATCTGGTATTCACCACGGTACATGCAAACAACGTTTTTGATGTAATTGGGCGGTTCATGCACATGAACGTCGATCTCTACGGTTTTGTATCCGCGCTGAACGCAATCCTCGCGCAGCGCCTGGTCCGTTTGATTTGCCCGCATTGCGCAGAAGATCACAAACCCGATGTTGTGGTACTGCAGGAGTCCGGAATCGCTGCCGCTGATGTCTTGAATTACCGCTTCCGAATCGGCCGTGGCTGCCGCGAATGCCGAGGCTCGGGCTTCAAAGGGCGTAAGGCCATTGCCGAACTCATGATACTCAACGACGAATTGCGCGAGCTCATCATTACCCGTGCGCCCGTCCGCCAACTCAAAGAAGCTGCACACCGTTCGGGCACCCGTTTCCTGCGCGATGCAGCGCTTGATGCGGTAAAGCTAGGCAACACCACGCTGGAGGAAATAAACCGTGTCACCTTTGTTGCGTGACCATCTGCTGATCTCTCTCGCGCCCGGCGAACTGAGCTGGGTGCGATTAAGCGGCGCACTGAAACCGAAGGCTCGCGACAAGTGTGTTGTGACGATTGAGAACGTCCACGGCGCGCGGTCTTGGGATGGCGCTGTTTCCGCACTACGCGAAGAGGCCATGAAATGGCACAGCGATCGCCTTCTCGTTCGGATCGTATTGTCGAATCATTTTGTCCGATACACACTCGTTCCTCACAGCCAGGGCATCAACGGCGACAAAGAAGAACTAGCGCTTGCGAAATTTCATTTTTCCAAAGTTCATGGCGAAACCGTCCAAGACTGGGACATCCGACTAAGCCCCGCTTATTATTCTGGCGGGGCACGACTTGCCTGTGCAATAGACATCGCCCTCATCGAGACATTACGGCAAATTTTTCCCCGTGACCGACGGCAACAACTCGCTTCGGTGCAGCCACTACTCATGTCTGCATTTAACAGCAGTGCTTCTCTCGTTCCGGAAACAGGCGCTTGGCTGCTGACTGTCGAGCATGACCGAACGTGCGTGGCTTTGCTTTCGGGCAAAACATGGCGTGCGGTGCAAAATGTGAAAGGACAGTTTTTGGGTTCGGAGGCTTGGGTCAGCTTGGTGGAGCGTGAGCTCTGGCGCGTTGATCTCGATACCGTTCCTGACACCATATTGGTGCTTTCCCCGGAAACGCCGTCTTTGCCACACCAATCCAACGGCGCCTGGAAAATGTCAGAGATGCAACTTCGCTGGCCTGTCGGAATGCAACCCGTCCGCGACAGCATTTATGCAACAGCAATTAGCGCGGCATGAAACGCGATCTTCTCGAACTCGATTACGTTGCACCACCACGCCGCCCGGTGTGGCTCGGACTTTTGTTACTGGTAATCGCATTGGGAACCAGCGCCGATCTCGCACTGCGGTTTATTGATGCGCGCAGCGAACTTTTACGCACTACGGCTGCGCAGGGGCTTCTGAATACGGAGCGCCGGACGGCAAAGCCCATACCAGCGTCCCGACTTGATGAACAGGTCAAAGCTGCTGAGGCTATCGTACGCCAGCTGACCCTGCCCTGGGCATCTCTTATCGAGACACTGGAGAGCACATCGGCGACAGATGTCGCGGTGCTGCAAATCCAGCCGGAAACACAACAGGGAACAGTTCGCATCTCCGCTGAAGCACGTAATTCGGACGCCATGTGGCAGTACTTAATGAGTCTCTCTGCTACGAGCACACTAAACAACGTCCACCTGCTCAGTCATCAAGTACAACTCGATGATCCGACCAAGCCCCTGCAATTTTCCGTACAGGCCGCATTCAGGATTGCTCCATGAGACATTTGTATTATTTGATGCGCTGTCTGGGACCGCTCGGCGTTGCCGGACTCTCATTACTCCTGTGTTGTGCAGTGTTTTACTTCAATGCTGTCAAACCTGCCGAGTCAGAAGTCACATCTCAGCGCGATGCCAGTCAACGCATGAAATCGCGATCGCCCTATCAACCCGTTTCAATGGATAAGCGCGAATCCGATCTTCGCAGGTTTAACAATTTATTCCCGCCGACTGAAGACATCGCTCATGAAATGAGAAACCTTTGGGTGAATGCGGAAAAATTCGAGATTGATCTGCACCAAGGGGAATACCGCCTCGAATCTGGCGGTCCGGGGCTTGCTCGCTACCGCGTAACACTACCTATGCGTGCCTCCTATGCCCAGATTCGAAAATTCATCAATTTCATACTTAAAGAAACCCCGACCATTTCCATAGATGGATTACGCTTTGAGCGCAAAAAAATCGGCGAAACCAGACTCGAAGCACAGCTCCGGCTTACACTCTATTTTCGCCCCTCAGTTCAGCCCTGACGTTTCAACAATGCACCATCAAAAATGATCCAAATAATATTCATTGCCTCAGGGGATGCAACATGAAACTGATCAACACTCGATTGCCGATCAAAGATGCACTGCTTTCCATCGCGGCAGCATTGATTCTCGCGGGCTGCTTGACCAACCCCACCATAAAAGAGTCACGTGATCACTTCGATTCTGGTAATGGCGAAGAGGCGCTCATGGTCTTGGAAAAAGCCTCTCGCGAGAACCCGACTAATCTCGCATATCGCTCAGAATATTTCCGTCAACGAGAGCTGGCAGTCACGCAATGGTTGGGCCAAGCAGAGACACTACGCCAAGCAGGACAACACGATCCGGCTGCAGCGATCTATCGTGTCATCCTGAAATTCGACCCTCAAAATGCGCGCGCTCAGACTGGCATCACCGGACTGGAGGCTGACAAACGTCACCGTGTGGCGATCACAAATGCCGAGAACCTCATCAAGGAAAACAAATTTATCGAAGCACACGACATCCTTCGTCCTATTTTTAATGAGAATCCGACGCACCGAGACGCTCGCCGGTTGCAGCGCGAGATTGATGACAAAACCCTCAAGCCCGCGATCGTCACACGTCAGATCAAGGCTACTACAACAAAACCCATTACACTTGAATTGCGCGAAGTCTCTCTACGCTCGGTATTCGACGTGATCTCCAGAACCACCGGACTAAGCTTTGTTTTCGACAAGGACTTTCGTGGCGATCAACGCACAACCATTGCTGTGCGCAACGCGACTGTAGATGAGCTTGTTGGGCTGGTGCTTTCTACCAATCAACTCGAGCAGAAGTTCGTCAACGAGAATACGTTGATGATTTACCCTAATACGCCACAGAAGCAACGCGAATACCAGGAATTGGTGATACGGGCGTTTTATCTTAAGAACGTAGCCGCAAAACAAACCGCAAGCATGATCCGCACGCTGGTAAAAACCCGGGACATCTTCATTGACGACGCACTTAATATGCTCGTCATCAAAGATACCCCCAACGCGATACGCATGGCGGAGAAGCTGGTTGCCGCGCACGATCTCGCAGAGCCTGAAGTCATGCTGGAAGTTGAAGTACTCGAAGTCGGCTCCAACCGGTTACTTGATTTAGGGCTGCGCTATCCGGATTCCGTCGCATGGAGCTTGGTGGGCGGGGTTACAACACCGACTGGCGGTACCATCGGCACTCCCGGCGTTTTGTCGCTTACAGAATGGCTCAATCGCAACGCTGGCTTGGTACGACTTACTGTAACCAATCCTCTGTTTTTACTGTCATTACGCCAACAAGATGGGAGCACCAGCGTTTTGGCAAACCCGCGCATCCGTGTCAAAAACAGGGAAAAAGCCAAAATACACATCGGCGACCGCGTACCCGTCATTACCACAACCGCCGCCGCCGCCGGCGGATTCGTATCCGAATCGGTGAGCTATCTCGATGTCGGACTCAAGCTGGAAGTCGAACCTCTCGTGCATCTGCAGGATGAAATCGGCATAAAGGTAGGTCTGGAGGTGAGCAATATCGTGCGCGAAATTCGCAGCACCAATTCCAATACCCTGACTTATCAAGTCGGCACGCGAAACGCGCAGACCAACCTGCGGCTGAAGGACGGGGAAACGCAAATACTCGCAGGACTAATCAGCAATGAAGATCGGCGCACTGCCAATCGCGTTCCGGGAATTGGCGCACTGCCTGTGGTAGGACGTTTATTCTCGGACACGCATGAAACCCGCGGCAAAACCGAGATCGTGCTGCTGATAACGCCGCGCCTGTTAAGAACACTAGACCGCCCTGACAATCGCGTGGTCGAATTCTCAGCCGGTACCGAAGCATCATCCGGCACGCTATCCGTATCAGCAACAACCCCTGTTGCTCAACCATCATCTCCGATTGCGGTTCCAATAGCGCCACAGCCCACACCCGCTGTTCAATCCGCTCCGGTAACAGAACGCCAGTCGCCCTCCCCAGTAAAGCCGACACTGGTGCCGTTTGGCGGGTTGCAACCCAGTCCCTGATCCACAGCTTAGCCTGTGAAACATCGTTCCGCATCTGGCTTCACGCTAATCGAACTCGTAATTACGGTGGCGATCATTGCCATACTCGCCTCCATCGCGATGCCCCTGAACGAACTAACTGTCCAGCGCGGCAAGGAGCAAGACTTGCGGCGAGCACTGCGTGAATTACGGGATGGTATTGATGCCTACAAACAAGCCTCCGACGAGGGTCGAATTCTTAAGAGAGTCGGCGAATCTGGTTACCCGAAACGCCTCGAAGATCTGATTGACGGTATAGATGATCAGAAAAACCCAAAGAAAGAAAAAATCTATTTTCTGCGCCGCATCCCGCGCGACCCCTTGGACAACGACATCAACAAAACTGCTGTGGACACATGGGGCAAGCGCAGTTACTCAAGCCCTCCCGATGACCCCAGAGACGGCGATGATGTATTCGACATATACACCCTTGCCGCCGGCAAAGGCATCAACGGACGGCCTTATCGGGAGTGGTAATGCGCATTCATTCAAACGCATTTACATTAATCGAGCTCATCGTTGTGCTCGCCATTGTTGCGTTGTTGCTTACCCTGGCACTGCCGAGATATTTTTCCAGCATTGATCGCTCCAAAGAGGCCGTGCTCAAGGAAAATCTCTACCAAGTCCGCGATGCAATCAACAAATACTACGCTGACAAAGGCAAGTATCCGGAGTCTCTCGAAGCGCTTACCAGTGACAAATACCTGAGAAAATTACCAATAGACCCTGTCACAGAGAGTACCGCAACGTGGATTATCGTGCCCCCGGAAGATACCCAAAAAGGCGGTGTCTACGATGTTAAAAGCGGCGCTCAGGGCAAAGCTGTGGACGGCACTGCCTTCACCGAGTGGTAATCAAACGCATCATGACACGCCTGCTAAAACATCATGACTCGCCGCATACAGCGCCTTCGGCCCAATATGGGTTTACCTATCTCACGGTTATTTTTATATTGGCAATACTGACTGGCGGTCACGCGCTCATCGGAGAAGTCTGGCACACCACATCCCTGCAAGAAAAAGAAGCGGAACTCCTGTTTGTGGGTAACCAGTACCGTAAAGCTATTGAACGCTATTACCTCGGCGGACCTCGTCAGTTCCCGCGGACCATCAACGACCTGCTGAAAGACCCTCGCACGCCGACTACCGAACGCTACCTGCGCCAAACCTATGCCGACCCTGTCACTGGAAAAACAGAGTGGGGCATCGTCAAAGCGCCAGACGGCAGCATCATTGGTGTATATAGCCTGTCCGAACGCAAGCCGCTTAAATCTGCAAACTTCCGATTACAGGACAAAAGCTTTGAGAAATCTGAAAAGTATTCCGACTGGAAGTTTATATACTCGCCCGTTCAATTGACCATCAACCCCACACCCGCCGCAAAACCTCTTGGTGGACCCTGATCGAGACAACCATGCGCACTAAATTCTCGCGATACACACAACAGAGAGCTCTGTCGATACTCTCCACAATGATAATTGTCGTGCGTCTTCAGGCCGGCGCACAAGCTACCAAGCTGCAGAATGCCCAATCACGTTGGCCGTTATGACTAGAATCAATACCAAAAGAAGGCATCGTCGCGCCTGCATTGTCGTTGCCGAAAGATGCCCTGCTTTCCGCTGATAAATCGTGACTGGAACGCTGAGGAAAATTCCCTCTCGCTATTGTGTGGTTCGATCCCAATACCGCCCATCAATCTTTTCTCCTGACGCACACTCAAAACCTCCGGAATCACAGCCGGCCGAATCACAGCGATATACTCGCGTCTCAACAGGCAAACAACACCATGCCCGACCAGTACATCCCCCTAGTCACACCGCCAGCAGCACAAGACAGTCCCGCGCTGTGGTTCGCGTTCCAGCGCGGCTCAATTCTGGTCAGCAATGCAGAATCCGCGGCGCTGCCCTGCTGCTGCACGCTGGAAGAACATGGCGTGACCACGGTGCGCAGCCATTACCTCGGCCTGCTGGGCGATCAGCATTGTTACGCTGCAGAGGTTGATGAAGCACACCCGCTGCCCGCCGGCTGGGCGCAGCTTGGCCTGCGCGACATGTTCGGCATGGTCGACAGCACGCTGGCGGCATTGTCCGGACGCGCGCTGCAGATCATTGACTGGGAACGCAACCATCAGTTCTGCAGCCGCTGCGGCACACCCATGCAGGCGCGCACCGATGAACGCGCCCGCGCCTGCCCGTCCTGCAGCTTTACCACTTATCCGCTGGTGTCCCCTGCCGTGATGGTATTGATCACCCGTGGCCGTGAACTGCTGCTGGCGCGCAAGGGTGTGTGGCCGGCGGGGCGTTATTCCGCGATTGCCGGATTCGTCGAGCCGGGTGAAATGCTCGAAGACACCGTGGCGCGCGAAACCCGTGAAGAAGTCGGCGTCGAAGTCAGCAATCTGCGTTATTTCGGCAGCCAGCCCTGGCCCTTTCCGCATTCGCTGATGGTTGCCTTCACCGCTGAATATGCCGGCGGCGCGGTGCGCCCCGACGGTATCGAAATCGAGGAAGCCGCATGGTTTGATGTTGAAGCCCTGCCGCGACTGCCGCCCAGTGTCAGTATTTCGCGCCGGCTGATCACCACCGTGGCCGCGGAACTGGCGCGGCAATTTCCGCGCTGAACAATTAATACGGAATCAGGTTCTAAAAAAACCACCCCCATCCTGTCCTTCCCCCTGAAGGGGAAGGGACTCAATCATTCCCTCCCCTTCAAGGGGACAAGGGAACACTTGAAGCGAAGCAGGGTTAGGGTGGGGATGGGGGTAAATGTGCAAGCCATTCAAATTGACTCCAGGATTACTTCGCCATGATCAACCCCAATCCCCTGCTCCGCCTGCACGCCCTGGGCCAGCGCATCTGGCTGGACAACCTGTCGCGCACGCTGCTGCAGGAAGGCACGCTGAAAAAGCTGGTCGCTGAAGACCGCATCGCCGGCGTGACCTCGAACCCGACGATTTTTTTCAAGGCGATCAGCGAAAGCCCGCATTACCGTGAAGAACTGCAAAAGCTGAAAAGCGATCCGGCCCTGTCGGCAGAGCAACGCTACGAAACCCTGGCCATCGCCGACATCCAGGCCGCCTGCGACATCCTGCTGCCGCTGCACAAATCCAGCAAATGTGAGGATGGCTATGTCAGCCTGGAGGTGTCACCGGCGCTGGCGCATGACGCCGAGGGCACGCTGGCCGCTGGCCTGCGCCTGAAAGCCGCCGTCGCCCGCGACAACCTGTTGATCAAGGTGCCGGCCACTACAGCCGGACTGAGCGCCATCGAGGAACTGATCGCCCACGGCTGTTCGGTCAATGTCACGCTGATGTTTTCGCTGCGCCATGTGCGCGAGGTGGCACAGGCTTATGTGCGCGGCATCGCGCGCCATGTCGAATTAAGTGGTGACGCGAGCAAGGTCAAATCGGTCGCCAGCCTGTTCCTCAGCCGCGTCGATACGCTGGTCGACAAACGCCTCGAAGCCATCGGTGGTGAAGCGCTGGCGCTGCGCGGCCGCTCGGCGGTGGCGCTGGCCAAACTGGCGTACCAGGATTACCGCGCGACGTTCAGCGATTCAGCCTTCACCGCACTCGCCAAACGCGGCGCACGGCCGCAGGCCATGTTGTGGGCCAGCACCGGCACCAAAAACCCGGCCTACAACGATGTGCTGTATATCGAATCACTGATCGGCCCGCAGACCATCAACACGGTGCCCGATGCGACGCTGGCGGCGTTCCGCGAACACGGCAAGGCGGAGCCGACGCTGGAAGCCGATATTGAGGCCGCAGCCAAACAATTCGCCGCGCTGGAAGATTTTGGCATCGACATGGATGCCGTTGGCCAGGAATTACAGGTGGAAGGTCTGAAGCAGTTCGAGGATTCGTTCCGGCAACTGCTGGCATTGACTGCCTGATTACTGCAGCCTGCTTATTGCAGCCTGCTCATTGCGACCTGCTCATTGCAGCCCGCTTATTGCCGAGCTGATCAGGTTCGCCACAGCGCGCCGCCGCTGGCCTTGTCGATCTCGACCAGCTGCGCTTCATGCTCGGCGATTTCTTCCACGCTCGCCCGCAGCACCATCAATTTCAGTTCGCCGCGCTTGAATGCCGGCACACGGACCTCGGTGCTCACGGTTTCAGCTTCGATCATCAGGCTGTTCTGGCCGCGGGTCATCGCCAGGTACACCTCCGCCAGCAGTTCCGCATCGAGCAAGGCGCCGTGCAGCGTGCGCGCCGAGTTGTCGATCTGGTAACGGTCGCACAGGGAATCGAGGCCGTTGCGTTTGCCCGGATGCAGGTCCTTGGCCATGCGCAGGGTGTCGGTCACTTCCGGGCAATAGGTCTTCAGGCGCTTTTTGCGCGCCAGCGCCAGTTCACTGTCGAGGAAACCGACGTCGAAGGGCGCGTTATGGATGATCAGTTCGGCGCCCGAGATGTAATCGAGCAACTCGTCGGCGATTTCGGTGAACTTCGGTTTGTCGCTGAGGAATTCAGTGGTCAGGCCGTGTACCTGCAGCGCACCCTCTTCACTGTCACGTCCGGGATTGAGGTAGCGGTGGAAATGTTTGCCGGTGAGCCGCCGGTTGACCATCTCGACACCGGCGACCTCGATCACACGGTGACCCAGCTTCGGATCCAGGCCCGTGGTTTCGGTATCGAGGAAGATCTGCCGCGCCGCCATCAGGCTGTCTGCCCCGGTTTGACACTTTCAACACCTCTGTTCGCCAGTTCGTCGGCACGTTCATTGCCGTCGTGGCCGGCATGGCCCTTGACCCACAGCCACTCGACGTCGTGCTTGCCAGCGATTTCATCGAGCTCGCGCCACAGGTCTTCGTTCTTGACCGGTTTTTTGTCGGCCGTTTTCCAGCCGCGCTTTTTCCAGGCATGGATCCACTCGGAAATGCCCTGCTGCACATATTTGGAGTCGGTATGCAGCCGCACGCGGCAGCGGCGCTTCAGCGCCTCCAGCGCACGGATCACTGCCAGCAGTTCCATGCGGTTGTTGGTGGTATGCAGCTCGCCGCCGAACAATTCGCGCGTCTTCCCGCCACTGCTGAGCAATGCGCCCCAGCCGCCGACGCCCGGATTACCCTTGCAGGCACCATCGGTGTAAATCTCGATCAGATCACCCGTTTTTTCGTCCACCACTTCGTTCATCGCTTTATCGTTCACGTTATTTCGTTTACCGCTTCGTTCATCATTGTGTCCTGACCTTTGCTACCGCAGCCTCTTCATCGCGCACGCGCTCCGGCACCGGTGACAGGCTCTTTTCCGGCACCACGGCGCGGTCGCTCCACTTCGGCATGATCAACCGGATGCCGCGCACGCGCTTGATCGCCTGCAGGAAAAACACCCCGCCGGCAATCGGCCACCAGCGGTCACCGGCTTTTTCCATGAAACCGAAACGGTCCAGCCACTTCTGCTCGACGCAGGGCGGCGCATAACAGGCCATCGAACCGGCAACGATTTCGAGGCCGACCAGCGCAAACCAGTCCTTGACCCGTGCCAGATTGATGAAACGCCCATTCCACGGATAATCGTGGCGCGCGCCAACGCTGCGGCGCAGACCCCACAGGCTCAGCGGATTGAATCCGGAGATGATGACATGGCCTTCGGGGCGCAACACCCGCGCCACTTCGCGCACAATCTGGTGCGGGTTTGCGGAAAATTCCAGGGTATGCGGCAGCACCATCAAGTCAACGCTGTTGGATTCGATCGGCAGGTCGCGGAAATCCGCGCGCAGATTGACCGCACCCTGCGGTCCCGCCTTCACAAGCAGCGGAATGCGGCTGGCGCGCAGCAGGTCCACCTGCTCGAGGCTGAGCTGCAGCGCGTGGTAACCGAAAATGTCGGCAACCGCTTCGTCGAAATACGTCTGCTCACGCGCGATGACATACTGGCCCGGCGAACTCGCCAGCCATTCAGTCGCAGTAAGGCCGGCGGCTGCATTTGATAGTCCCGAAGTTGACATGACTGAAGTTTAAATCATAATCGGTCGCTGATCTGAACGGAGTCCGAATATGGCCGCATACGAAGTCGTGCCGCTGCGCGCGTTTGCCGACAATTACATCTGGACCATCCGCGACGCCGGCTTTGCCGCCGTGGTCGATCCGGGCGATGCGCAACCGGTGCTCGACTACCTGGCGCGCGAAAAACTGCAGCTCGTCGCCATTCTCAACACCCACCACCATGCCGATCACGTCGGCGGCAACGCGGCCTTGCTGGCGCAAACCAAAGTGCCGGTCTACGGACCGCATGACGAACGCATCCCGGAAGTCAGCGAGCGCCTCGCCGACGGCCAGCGTTTCACGCTCCCGCATTTCAACATTGAAATGGAAACGCTGGAAATCCCCGGGCACACCCGCTCGCACATCGCGTTTCATGGCGACGGCCTGCTGTTCTGCGGTGATACGCTGTTTGCGGCCGGCTGCGGCCGGCTGTTTGAAGGCACGCCGCGGCAGATGCACGATTCGCTGACCCGGCTGGCCCGCCTGCCCGATGCCACCCGCGTTTACTGCGGCCACGAATACACCCTGTCCAACCTCAAGTTTGCGCGGGCCGCCGAGCCGGACAACCGCCGGTTGCCGGAACTCGAAGCGCGGATGCAGGCGCTGCGCGCCGCCGACCAGCCGACCCTTCCCTCAACCATAGCCCAGGAAAAAGCCACCAATCCCTTCCTGCGCATCGACGAACCCGCCATTATTCACAGCGCCAGCACCCGGGCCGCCAAAAAGCTGATGGATCCGGTCAGCGTACTGGCGGAAATCCGCGACTGGAAGAACAACTTCTGAGCACTAGTGCCTGTGAATCACCTGTCATGGGGGCGAAATAATGCTTAACAGGCACTAAGTCACGGACCTCATGCCGCACCTCTAAATATGACATTAAAATATTGATTTTGAAGGAATATTTGGTTTGACTTTATAAGTGACCAGGGCTAATATCCGGCCATCTTCTGGCGTTGATCCGCCTGCTTCAGGATACTTACGCATGATGAATATCATCACCCGCTGTGCCCTGCTCACCGCCGTCCTGTTTGCGACGGCCTGCGCGCAGTTGCCGGAAACCAGCGGACTGGGCGCCCAATCCGCTGTCGCCCCATCCGCTTACACCCCATCCGCTAGCGTCGGCCCGAACGCGCCCATAGCAGCGCCGGCTGCAGCGCCCGCTCCGGCTGCAACGCCGCCCGCGTTCATCGCAACGGTCAGGGCTCAACCGCGTGACGTCTGGGAACGCATCCGCAGCGGCTACACCATGAAGCCGATGGACAATGACCTGGTCCGGCAATGGGAGAATTTCTACTCTGCCAAGCCCGAATACTTCGCGCGCATGGTCGACCGCAGCAGTCATTACCTGTTCCACATCATTGAAGAAATCGAACGGCGCAAGATGCCGGCCGAAGTCGCACTCTTGCCGATGATCGAATCCGCCTATAACCCGCAGGCCTACTCCAAGGCCCATGCTTCGGGCCTGTGGCAGTTCATCCCATCGACAGGCAAGCACTATGGCCTGCGCCAGAACTGGTGGTATGATGGCCGGCGCGATGTGATTGCCGCCACCGGCGCGGCACTGGATTACCTTGAAAAACTGCATGCACAGTTCGGCGACTGGGAACTGGCACTGGCCTCCTACAACTGGGGCGAAGGCGCAGTCGGCCGCGCCATGGCGCGCAACCAGGCCAAGGGCCTGCCGGCGGATTACGCCAGCCTGACCATGCCGGCAGAGACGCGTAATTACCTGCCCAAGCTGATCGCGGTCAAAAACATCATTGCTGACCCGGCGCGGTTCGGCGTCAAACTCGCCAGCGTGCCGAATCAGCCTTATTTCGAAGTGGTCACCGTGCAGCGCCACATCGACGTCAAGCTCGCCGCCAAATTCGCGGAAATCTCACTGGAAGACTTCAAATTCCTGAACCCGGCGCACAACAAGCAGGTGATCAAGGCCGGCGGCAAGGAAACCATCGTGCTGCCGCGCGACAAGGTCGCGATATTCAACGCCAACCTTGTAAATCACGACAAGCCCCTGGTGTCATGGCAGGCGCATACCGTTAAACCCGGTGAAAAACCGGAAAAAATTGCCGCAAAATACGGCATGAGCCTCGCTGAATTAAATCAAATCAACGGCATCGGCGGAAAAAACAAGATGCGCACCGGCCAGCCACTGCTGGTGCAAGCCACCGCCGGCACTGCGCCCAACCTCCCCGACCTGCCGGCGACACCGGTATCCCTGCCCAAGGCGTATCAGGCCGCGCGCAACAAAAACGCGAAAATCGCCACCAAGCCCGGCGCGAAGCCGGCGGCGAAATCCGTGGTCGCCAAACGCGCGCCGGCAAAACAGCCCAAGGCCTTAGCCAAAGCCCCGGCGCCTGCCGGCAAAAAACCCGCAAGCACCGTTGTCGCGACGCAATCGCGTCGCTGACCTTCCAATCGTAGCAACCGCTGCGCGTCGCCTGTAACGCGCTGAATTCCTGTTTCCGGGCAGGCGTCGTGGCGCACTGCGGCCCGCACCGCGACGATTCCACTCAATATTGCCCAGATCCCGCAATCATTGATTATTCGCTTTTTACCGGCGCGAAGATTGCCGGATTGCCACGCCCGCCGGCGCCTTGCCTCCCCCGCTTTGCCCCTCCTATCGCCCGGCACATTGATTTCAAACTCTGTGCGCTATCAAGCATACCCGCGATTCCATTCAACCTAGCATCCGGTGGTTGCCGAAATAAAGCCGGAATGCAGTTGAACGACAGATGCAGAGTCAAGGCGGGTCTGAGGATGGGCCGGCCGACAGATTCTTTCAAAACCTCAAGATGATCATCAAGGCTATTAATTCTTTAATCCAGCATCTCCAAGGAAACTGAAATGAAAACACTACGGATTGCACGACTCCACCGGCATGGCGCTGTGGCTGTGGCACTACTCGCAGCTTTTGCCGGGAATGTAAACGCCGAAAGCCTGGTAGCGGTAAACAGCAGGAATCAGATTGGCGTGTTTGACAGCAGTTCAGCCATCATCAACACCACATTATTCAATTCCATTACCGGAACGGCCGCCGGCGAAACTTTTGTCGGCATAGATTTGCGTCCGTCGAACAACCTGGTATACGGAATCAGCTCGGCCAACAGGATTTATACGATCAATCCCAATACCGGCGTCAGTGTGTTTGTCGCCAACCTGTCGCAATCCATTATTGATGTCGCAAATAAATCATACGGGCTTGACACCAATCCCATTGTGGATCGCACAACCGGCTCTTCACTCCGCCTGGTCAGTTCAACCGGTGACAACTACGGAATCAACGCAGCCACAGGCGCCGTAACCGTAGCGACGTCCATCGCCGCGGGATTTACCGGGGTAGCTTATCGCAATTCGGACGCAAGCACTCCCGCGGTCGCACCTGCCAGCACCGAACTGTATTACATCAATTCAACAACAGATACTCTGGCCTCCGCACAAACTAATTTCAACAATCCCGTCATCACTACGGATGGCCCATTGGGTGTCAATATTATCAATGTCAACGGATTTGAAATTACACGCACCAGCAACGCTTTTGGCGCATTCATCACAAACCCGAATTCCCTGAACTCTGATTTATTTTCTGTCGATCTGGATGCCGGCACAGCATTGAAATTAGGGACATTCATTGGCACCGTTAACGGCCTAACTTCGGCGCCAGTCAGCCCGATTCCAGAACCGGAAACTTACGCCATGATGCTGGCTGGTCTGGGCATACTGGGATTCGCAACCCGTCGCCGTAAAAACAAGCAAGCAAACTCATTGGCCGCCTGATCTTCAGCCAAGCAATACGGAGGGACGCTCGCCCCGCCGTTAACCAAACTTCAGTTGTAGAGATGACAGCGCGTCGCGTGCGACGCGCTGAAGTCATGTACGTCCGGATACTCAATGCTGCAGCGGGGCATTGCTGCGCCACAACGCGGATGGAAATGACAGCCCTGCGGCGGATTGAGCGGTGACGGCAAATCGCCGTCCACACGCAGTACCGGCCGCGCCGCCTGCGGATCCGCCACCGGCACGGCCGACAGCAAGGCCTGTGTGTACGGATGTTTGGGCGTGCGCAGCACATCCGCCACCGCACCGCGTTCGACAATGCGCCCCAGGTACATCACCGCCACCTCATCCGCCATGTATTCGACCACCGCCATGTTGTGGCTGATGAACAAATAAGCCAGCCCCTTGTCGCGTTGCAGGCGCTTCAGCAGGTTGAGAATCTGCGCCTGCACCGAAACATCCAGCGCACTGGTCGGTTCGTCACAGACAATCAATTGCGGCTCCACTGACAGCGCGCGGGCAATCGCAATCCGCTGCCGCTGCCCGCCGGAAAATTCGTGCGGATAACGGCCTTTGACGTCGGGCGCAAGACCGACCTCGACCAGCAGTGCATCAATGCGTATGGCGCGTTCTTCCGCAGTGGCGCCGACGCCCAGCGCCAGCATGCCCTCCTCCAGTGCATCACCGATGCGCACCCGCGGATTCAGCGACGCGTAGGGATCCTGGAAAATGATCTGTGCATGACGGCGGCGGTCGTGCAATGCGGAACGGTTCAGCGACAGCAGATCCACGCCGTCAAACAGCACGCGACCGCCGGTCGGCGGCACCAGCCGCAGCAGGCCCTTGCCGACGGTGGTTTTGCCGCAGCCCGATTCACCGACCAGCCCCAGCGTGCGGCCGGGGGCAATCTCCAGCGACACGCCGTCGACGGCTTTAACCTGCCCCGTCACACGCTGCAACAACCCTTTGCGGACAGGAAAGTGAACTTGCAGGTCTTCGACCTTCAGGATTGAGGATTGAGGCGTGAGGAGTGAGGAGCGAGGTGCTTCCTGCGGTTCTGCAGCCCGCCCCGGAAGAAGTCCTCCTGGGGGGCGCTCATCACTGCCGTACAAGTGGCATTTCGCGCGTTGCCCGTCGCGCACCGCAGCCCACTGCGGAATCGTATCCGCGCAATGCGCCAGTACGCTGTCACAGCGTTCGGCAAAACGACAGCCCGTGAACTGCCGAGTCAGTGCCGGCACCGTGCCGCGGATCGCGGCCAGGGGTTTGCCACGCCCGACACGATCGGGCAATGACTCAAACAGCTTGCGCGAGTAGGGATGCGCCGGGCCGGCAAAAAATGCGGCCACGGATGCAGTTTCAATGATCTCGCCGGCATACATCACCGCCACCTGCTGCGCCATCTGCGCGACCACACCAAGGTCGTGCGTAATTAACAGCATCGCCATGCCGCGTGAGCGCTGCAGTTCACGAAGCAATTCCAGCACCTGAGCCTGCACCGTCACATCCAGTGCCGTGGTCGGTTCGTCGGCAATCAACAGGTCCGGATCGCAGGCCAGCGCGATGGCAATCATCACCCGCTGTTTCATGCCTCCGGACATCTGGAACGGGTATTCGCTCATGCGCCGCCGCGCATCGGGCATGCGCACCGCGTCCAGCAGTTCCAGCACCCGTGCTTCCACAGCCGCGCCGGTCTGCGCGGTATGGCGGGTCACCGCCTCGGCAATCTGCGCGCCGACAGTCATCACCGGATTCAGCGACAAACCCGGTTCCTGGAAAATCATCGCCACGCGCCGTCCGCGCACATCGCGCATCCGCGATTCCGGCAGCGCCAGCAGATTCTCACCAGCGAGTTCAACCACGCCGCCGGCAATCTCGCCGGCCTCGGGCAGCAGGCGCATGATCGACAGCGCCGTCATCGATTTGCCGCAGCCGGATTCACCGACCAGCGCAAAGGTCTCCCCGGCAGCGATATCGAAGGAGATGCCGTCCACGGCGCGCAGCGGTGCCGCGCCACTGCGGATCAGCGTGGTCAGCCCGGTTACTTTCAGCAGCGCGCTCATGAGCGTCCGCCGACGATTAACCGGGGATCAAAGGCATCCCGCACTGCATCAGCAAACAGATTGGCCGCCAGCACCAGCGTCAGCATGAACACAAAGGCGGCAGCCAGTGACCACCACACCATCGGTTCGCGCGCCATTTCCAGCCGCGCACTGTTGATCATGGTGCCGAAACTGATCATCGACGGATCAACGCCGACGCCGACATAGGACAGCACCGCCTCCGCCAGAACCAGTCCGCTGAAATCCATCACCAGCGCAATCATCACGATATGCATCACGTTGGGCGTGATGTGGCGCATCATGATGCGCCAGTGCGACACGCCGAAGGCATGCGCCGCCTGGATGTATTCCATCTCGCGCAGCTTCAGTGCTTCACCGCGCAGCAGCCGGCACAGCCCCGTCCAGCTGGTGACGCCGAGAATCACGCACAGTGCCAGCAGGCGCACGTCGGCACGGATTTCGGTAGTCGGAAACAGTTCGGCATGGTTCTCGATATAGACCTGCATCATCAGCACCGTCGCGGCAATCAACAGCACACCGGGTATCGATGACAGTGTGGTGTAAACATATTGGATGACATCGTCAATCCAGCCCTTGAAGTATCCCGCCATCAAACCCAGTACCAGCGCAAACGGCAGCATCACCAGCGTGGCCAGCGTGCCGATGACCAGACCGGTGCGTATGCTTTTCAGTGCCTGGTACAGCACATCCTGTCCGACCTTGTCGGTACCCAGCACGTGGTAATACGGCGCCAGCGCCACCACCGGACCGATCAGCACACACAGCAGACCCAAGGTGCAGAACACTGCCCGCCACGGCACGGCACTGCGACCGGCCCAGACATCGCGCCACACGGTTTCGATGCCGGCGTCCGAACTCCGCGCCACGGCCGCGCAAATGCCGATCGCCGCGACAAACCACAACAGCAAACCAATCGCCAGTCCGCGGAATGCCTTGAGTGCGACATCGCGGCACCAGTCGGCCTGCGGATCCTTGAGGTGTGCGCCGCCATGGCGCAGCCGCGGGAACACCCGCGCTTCGTTGCCCGCTTCTTTGCCGTCTTGCAATTGCACGGTCTCTTTGGCATAGAGATGAGTGGCCAGTGGCGCGGAATAGGTTTTTTCACGGGTGAGCCGCAGCGGTTCCAGCACGCGGTCCAGCAGGCTGCGCACCTCCGTCGAATAGGCTGTTTTGCCGCCCTGCTGCGGCAGTGCTGTACGGTAATGCACGGAATCAAGCAGTCCGACCAGCACAAACGCCGCGAGCACGGTGGCCGCCGCCATGCCGCTCGCGCTGCGCGCGACCCGCGCCCAGGGCGCGCGCAGATGCGGATGCCTGCGTGTGTACACCGCGAAACCGATGACAGCCGCCACCAGCAGCCACACCAGTGCATCGCTCCACCACAGCTCAAACCGAAAAGGGAGGACGTGATTCGGCATCATGAAAAGCGCACCCGCGGATCGACCAGCGTGTAGGAAATGTCGGTGAGGATCAGGCCGATGATGTAGAGCACGGAACCGAGGAACACCATCACCCGCACAATCGCAAAGTCCTGCTGGCTGATGGCATCAATGGTGTAACTGCCGAGGCCGGGGATGCCAAAAAAGGATTCGGTGATCAGCGCGCCCATGAACAGCAGCGGGATCACCACCACCACACCCGTCAGGATCGGGATCATCGCGTTCTGCAGCACGTGACGGAACAACACGCGCGTTTCCGACAAGCCCTTGGCGCGCGCGGTGCGCACATAGTCCTTGCTGATTTCCTCAAGGAATATGGTGCGGTACCAGCGCGCGCTGCTGCCGATGCCGCTGATCACGCCGATCAGCACCGGCAAGGCAAGGAACTTGATCGCATCAAACCCGGTGTCGTAACCGGAAATCGGCACCAGATTCCACAGTTTGCCGAATATGAACTGGCCGCCGATGATGTAAAACAACCCGGAAATCGACATCATCAGCACGCACAGCACCACGCCCCAGAAATCGAGATAGGTCGCGCGGAAAAACGCCATCAGCAGCGCGAACGAAATGTAGACCAGCAGTCCGATGATGAACGCCGGCAGTTGCACCGCCAGGCTGGGCCACATGCGCGTGCTGATGTCGTAACCGATGTTGCGGCCCTGATCGGACGCGCCGAACTCGAATACAAACAGCCGGGCCGATTTCTCGAAAAACACGGTGTTGGTGACCTTCTCAACCCCCGACATATTTTCGTTTAAAAACAATTGCTTATCGTATCCACGCTCGTGCTTCCATTTGGCCACGGCCTCCGGCGTCACCCGCTTCACACCGAGTTGTGCACGCGCCATGTCATCCGGCGTGTTGACGAAAAAAAACAGCGCGAAGGTGAAGACATTGACCCCCACCAGCACGAACAGGCCGTAGATCAGCCGGCGGAAGATGTAGGCGGTCATGTGTTCACCGCCGTTCCGGTACGCCGCTCACGCCGTCGAAACGCCGCCACGGCAGGCACCGCACTCAGCGCCAGCACCACGACGATCAATACCAGCGGCCACAGCACCGGCGGATTCCATTCCCGCCGCTTCTGCACCCGTAATGCCGGATCAAGACGTTGGTATTTAAGGCCGTTGTTGGCAATCTGGTTCGGTTTGCGGTTGAACACCCAGCCGTGGTGCAGCGTGTAATCCTTGGGGAAATAACTCCACACCCAGGGCGCGTCGTGGCGCAGCAGTTCAACCATGCGGTCGATGATGGCCTGGCGCTCGGGTCCGTTGGCCATGTGTTTCATCCGATCAAACAACAGATCGAATTCCGGATTTTTGTAATTGGACGCATTTTCTCCCTGCGTCTGCGCCCGCCCCTGCGCACCGTGGAGCAGGAACAGGAAATTCTCCGGATCCGGGTAATCGGCATTCCAGCCGAGGAAATAGAGTTGGGCGGTACCGCGCCGCAGCTTGTCCTGCAGGCGGTTGAAATCGGTGGCACGGATCACCAGTTGCACACCGAGCCTGGCAAACTGGTTGATGTACCAGTCAAGGCGTGCCTTGCTGTCGGCGCCGCTGGAGGTGGTATCCAGATGCAGCAGCAGCGGCTGGCCGGTCTTCGCGTCGCGGCCGTTGGGATAACCGGCTTCGGCCAGCAGTTTTTTCGCCTGCTCAAGGCTTTTACGCTGCGGCTGGCTGTTGTTCCATTCATAGACCTGGGGATTGATACCGGTGGCATCGGCGTCGCGATAACCGAATATGCCCGGCGGAATCGGCCCATGCGAAGGCACACCGCGGCCGTTGCGGAATATCGAGATCAGTTCCTCCTGATCGACGGCGATCGATACCGCCAGCCGCAGCTTGCGCGCGCGCTCGCCGGCTGCAGCCCCGATCAGGGGATCGAGCATGTTGAAACCGAGGTAGGCCACGCTGGTCGCCAGAGAGGTCTGCAGGCGGATGCCGCGCGCCGCCATGTCCTCCGTCAAGGTGATGTCGCCCTGCCCGCTGAACTGCACCGCCTGGTCAAAAGTGTCGGAGCCGATGCCTGAGGCGTCGTAATAACCCTGCAGGAACTTGTTCCAGTACGGGATCTGCTCCTTCTCCAGACTGAATACCACGCGGTCGATGAAGGGCAGTGGTTTACCTGCATCGGCGAGCAAGCCCGCTGCCGCATCGCCCGGTTCGCCTTCGGCGGGATAGGTTTCGCCCCGATAGTTGGGATTGCGTTCCAGCACCATCTGCCGATTCGGATTGTTCACCGTCAGCATGTACGGCCCGGTGCCGACCGGATACCAGTCGAGCGTGATATTTTTCTGCGCCATCCCCGGCTGTTCATAAAAACGATCTGCCTCCGGTGGCACTGGCGCAAAAAACGGCATCGCCAGCCAATAGGCAAACTGCGGATATTTGCCGCGCACCCGCACTGCATAGGTATGACGATCGATGAGGCGCACACCCGACACGGCATATTGCGTCAGGTTGACAGGCGCTCCTTGCGGAAGCTCAGCCGCCACTTTGGTCAACTGCTCGGCCAGTTCCTTGAGGCCGACCACGTATTCCCCCATCAACTGCAGGATCGGCGAATGCAGCCGCGGGTGCGCCAGACGTTTGATCTGGTGCACATAGTCGGCGGCCTCCAGTTCACGTGTGCCGGTGTATTTAAAATCACTAAGCGTATCGATGCCGCGCAGGTCTGCGGCGGTCAGTGCGTGATAACGCGGCTTGCCAGAATCATCGATGGCAAAGGCCGGATGCGGCTGGTATTTCACGCCCTTTTTGATATGGATCACATATTCGCTGTACGCCACCCGTTCCGTCGGCGCGCTGTCCGGCAAGGGCTTGCCCGCGGCGTCGAGATAAACAGGCCTGGGAACCTCGGTGGCGCCGAATGGAATCAGTTCATAGGGACGCTTCAGGTAGTGGTACTGCAGGGGAGGCTGATAGATGTTGGCGATGAACGCGAACTCGTTTTCAGCATAGGATTGCACCGGATCCAGATGCTTGGGCCGCTCGGAGAACGAGGTATAGAGTGTGTTTGCGCCGGCATCGGCAGCCGGATAGGGATCATTCCACGGCGATCCACCGCAACCCGCGGTGAGCGCGAGAATGAGCACGAAAGTCAGTGCAAGTATCGGCAGAAACGATCCTGAGCGGTTGCAGGCCATTGTCGGAAAGTGTAGCCGATAATGGCGGTGTGATCTTCTGGTTATAATCGCCCGCTGACTGCCCCGCATCATCACCACAGGAAAAACCATGGCGTTCCTGCAAGACAAAAAAATCCTGATCACCGGCCTGCTGTCGAACCGGTCCATCGCCTACGGCATCGCCAAGGCGGCGAGCCGCGAAGGCGCGCAACTCGCCTTCACCTATCAGGGTGAGGACATCAGGGAGCGCGTGATCAAACTGGCCGCGGAATTCGGCACCGTGCCGGTTCTGCCCTGCGATGTTGCACAGGACGACCAGATCGCCGCGCTGTACGCAAAACTGCAGTCGGAATGGGGCGGGCTCGACGGCCTGCTGCATTCGATCGCATTTGCGCCGCGCGAAGCACTGAAGGGAAATTTTCTCGATGGTCTGACGCGGGAAGGTTTTGTCACCGCCCACGACATCAGCAGCTACAGCTTCGCTGCGATGGTCAAGGGTGCGGCGCCGCTGATGGCCGGAAAACCAGGCGCGATGCTGACGCTGACCTACCTCGGGGCGGAACGCACCGTCCCCAACTACAACGTGATGGGCCTGGCCAAGGCCAGCCTCGAGGCCTGCGTGCGCTACCTCGCCAGCGATCTCGGCCCGCAGGGCATCCGCGTCAACGGCATTTCCGCGGGACCGATCAAGACCTTGGCGGCAGCGGGCATCGGCGGCTTCGGCAAGATCCTCAAGTTCGTCGAGGACAACGCGCCGTTGCGGCGCAATGTCACCATCGACGACGTCGGCAATGCCGCGGCCTTCCTGCTGTCTGATCTGGCCGGGGGCATTACCGGGGAAATCACTTATGTCGACTGCGGCTTCAGCACCGTCGTCGGCGGCATGCGCGGCGAATAAGCAACAAAAAACCCGGCACCTTGCGGTTACCGGGTTCAAATACGCACTAACCACTGCTGCAGCCAGGGGTTTAGCCGCCGGCTGCTTTTGCCGGCTAAGTCTTCTTATAGCCGCCGGCCGCCCTTGCCGGCTTAGCCCCGGCTGCTTCTGCCGGGAGTCCTACTTATCTACTTCTTTTCGACATGTTCCTTGCGGATTTTGACTTCGGTTTTCTGCTTCAGGCTCGCCAGGTAGGCCGCCAGTTCGGCCTGCCCCGCCACCTGGCGCAGCGTCTGCGCAATCGTGTTTTGCTTGTCCCGGGCGTTGTCCGTCGCTTCCTGCACCTTGCTGATCCGCACCAGTGTGTAACCGCCGCCCGCCGCTTCCGCCCCGGCATAGGCCGGAAGTTTGCTGACGTCGGCCTTGAACGCCTGGCGCAGCACCTCCACCGGGATGCCCTTGGGGTCGCCGCGGCCGGCGAGCAGCGGCGTGCTCCAGGCCACCTGCGCCTCCTTGCCCTGCTTCAGCGCCTCGAGTTTCGCGCGGCCGTCCTGCGCCGCCAGTTGACTCGCCTGCTGCAGGGTCAGTTTTTTCATCAGCGCACCGCTGACCTGATCAAAAGGCTGGACGGTGGTCGGTTTGTGTTCGGCAATCCGCGCCCCGACCAGCACGCCGGGAGCCACTTCGATGGCCTCGGTATTGCGCTTGTTTTTCAGCACATCTTCCGAAAACACCGCCTGCAGCAGTTTCTGGTTGCCGAGCGTGGTGCTGTCGGCGCTGTTGCGCACAATCCAGCCGCTTTTCTGCGGGGCAGCCTTGACCAGCTCCGCGGCCGTTTTCAGGCTGTCCGACTGCTCGAACAGGGCGTTGCTGAACGCTTCCGCCATCTCGGCGAACTTGCGTCCCGCCAGCTGTTTCTTGAGTTCGGTCTCGATCTCCGGCCTTGCTTCCTCGAAAGTCTTGCCTTTGCCGCCGCGCACCGTGGTCAGGCGAATGATGTGGTAACCGAACTCGCTCTCCACCGGCGCTGAAATCTCGCCGGCCTTCATCGAAAACACCGCGTTGTCAAAGGACTTGACCATCGCGCCGCGCTCGAAGAAACCGAGGTCGCCGCCATTGGTCGCCGATCCCGGATCCTGCGAATGCTGCTTGGCCAGCGCGGCAAAATCCTTGGGATTCTTTTTCAGTTGGGCATACAACTCGTCTGCCTTGGCTTTGGCCTTTAGCTTCGCGTCAGCGCCGCCGCCGGCATCCGGAGTGATCAGGATATGACTGGCCTGCCGGGCCTCCTTGACCTCGAAGCGCTTCAGGTTTTCATCGTAGGCCTTGCGCACTTCGGCTGCTGCGGGCTGCATCTGCGCCAGCAGGCCGTCGGCGCTCAGCGTCACAAATTCAATGCGCACCTGCTCCGGCACCCGGAACTCATCCTGATGGCTGTCGTAGTATTTTTTTGCGGCGTCGGCCTCGAGTTTGACCTGTGGCACAAAACGGTCGGCGCTCAGTACAAAATGGCTGACTTCGCGCTGCTGGTCCGAAATACGCTGCAGCAGCGCCGCTTCGGCACGCGAAACAAAGGCCGAGCCAATATAGCCGTGGGTCACATGATCGACGAGCAGATCCTGGCGCATGCGCTGCTCGAAAATGACCGGCGTCATGCCCTGCCCTTTCAGCAGTTCTTCATAACGTGCATAGGAGAACTTGCCGTTTTCGCGGAAGGCCTCGACATTGCCAACAATATCCTGGACCTGGCGGTCGGTGATTACCAGCCCGGCGCGTACCGCGCGATCCGTCAGCAGGCGCTGCTGCACCAGATTATCGACCACCGAGAAACGCAGTTCGGTGCTGTCGAGCATGCCGGGGTCAACACGGCCCCCCGACATCCGTTGCAGCATTTCCTGCCGCTCGCGCAAGGCCATCGCGAATTCGCCCTGGGAGACCTTGTAATCGCCGACAGTCGCCACGACGTCAGCGCCGGCACCCTTCTGGAAATAGGAATCGATGCCAAAAAAGGCGAAGGGGGGAATGATCAGGATGAAAATTCCGATCATGACCGCTCTGCGATGCTTGTCGATAAAATTGAACATCAGACTCTCTCCACTGCAAATGAACTGTAACCGGCGCCGCAACCGGCGCGCATAAGAAAAAAGGCGAACCAGGTTCGCCTTTTTTACGATAGCTGGCGGAGTGGACGGGACTCGAACCCGCGACCCCCGGCGTGACAGGCCGGTATTCTAACCAACTGAACTACCACTCCAATACATTCATCACTACATGCCGCAAATGCTGCTGGTGGGTGCTGACGGGATCGAACCGCCGACATTCGCCTTGTAAGGGCGACGCTCTACCAGCTGAGCTAAGCACCCCGCATCCAAACCGGACGCATCTAATCAACGCATCTAATCGTTTATCCGCCCGAACAAAGGGCCGAATTGTAGCCCAATCCGGCCCTGATTTCCAGTCTGAAGTAGTTAGAGGCTCAGTGTTTGATTGCAGCGGGTGCCGTGGTCTCTCCAGCAGGCGGTACTGGGGCGCTCGGAGTTTCAACCAATGGTTCCGGTTTGCGTTCCAATGCCAGCTCGAGCACCTGATCAATCCACTTGACGGGATGGATGTCGAGCTTGTTTTTAACGTTGTCCGGAATCTCCTTCAGATCCTTGACGTTCTCTTCCGGGATCAACACCGTCTTGATACCGCCACGATGCGCCGCCAGCAGTTTTTCCTTGAGCCCGCCGATCGGCAGCACCTCGCCGCGCAGCGTGATCTCGCCGGTCATCGCCACGTCGGCGCGCACCGGAATGCCGGTCAGCACCGACACCATCGCCGTGCAGATGCCGATACCCGCGCTGGGGCCGTCCTTCGGCGTCGCACCCTCCGGCAGATGGATGTGGATGTCGTTCTTCTGGTAGAAGTCCGGATGGATGCCCAGGCGCTGCGAGCGCGCACGCACCACCGACATCGCGGCCTGCACCGACTCCTGCATCACCTCGCCGAGCTTGCCGGTCGTGGTCATCTTGCCCTTGCCCACCATGGTTGCAGCCTCAATCGACAGCAGTTCGCCGCCGACTTCGGTCCACGCCAGACCATTGACCTGGCCGATCTGGTTTTTCTTCTCGGCGATGCCGAAGGAATAACGGTGCACGCCGAGGTACTTCTCGAGATTGCGCGAGCTGACGGTGATCTTGCGTTCCTTGCCGCCGCTCACCAGTTCCTTCACCACCTTGCGGCAGATCTTGGAAATCTCGCGCTCGAGGCTGCGCACGCCGGCTTCACGGGTGTAATAACGCACCATATCGCGCAATGCGCTTTCCGCCACCACCAGCTCCTCCGCCTTGAGGCCGTGGTTCTCCATGGTTTTACGCAGCAGGTGATGCTCGGCGATGTGGATTTTTTCGTCTTCGGTATAACCCGACAGACGGATTACTTCCATCCGGTCGAGCAATGCCGCCGGAATGTTCAGCGTATTTGCGGTGGCGACAAACATCACATCGGACAGATCGTATTCGACCTCGATGTAGTGATCGACGAAGGTGTGGTTCTGCTCGGGATCCAGCACTTCCAGCAGCGCGGATGCCGGGTCACCCCGGAAATCCATCCCCATCTTGTCCACTTCATCCAATAAAAACAATGGGTTACGCACCCCCACCTTGGCCATGTTCTGGAGGATCTTGCCGGGCATGGAACCGATGTAGGTGCGGCGATGGCCGCGGATTTCCGCCTCATCGCGCACTCCGCCGAGCGACATGCGAATGAATTTGCGATTGGTCGAACGCGCAATCGACTGGCCGAGCGAAGTCTTGCCGACGCCGGGCGCGCCGACCAGGCACAGGATCGGCGCCTTCATTTTGTCGACGCGCTGCTGCACGGCCAGATACTCAACGATGCGCTCCTTGACCTTTTCCAGGCCGTAGTGGTCCTCGTCGAGGACTTTCTCGGCAATGCTGAGATCGGCACTGATCTTGCTCTTCTTGCGCCACGGCAGCGCAATCAGCGCATCAATGTAATTGCGCACCACGGTCGCTTCAGCCGACATCGGTGACATCAACTTGAGCTTTTTCAGTTCGGCATCGGCTTTTTTGCGCGCTTCCTTGGGCATGCGTGCCGCCTTGATGCGTTTCTCGATCTCGTCGATATCCGCACCTTCCTCGGTCTCGCCCAACTCCTTCTGGATCGCCTTGACCTGCTCGTTCAGGTAATACTCGCGCTGGCTTTTCTCCATCTGGCGCTTGACGCGGCCGCGAATGCGTTTTTCCACCTGCAGGATGTCGAGCTCGCCATCGACCACCTTCAACAGGTGTTCCAGGCGCTGCTTGACGCCGATCATTTCCAGCACTTCCTGCTTCTGCTCGAGTTTCAGCGGCAGATGCGCAGCGATGGTGTCGGCCAGACGGCCGGCCTCGTCGATGCCCGCCAGCGACGTCAGGATCTCCGGGGGGATTTTCTTGTTGAGCTTCACGTACTGGTCGAACTGTTGGATCATCGTGCGCCGCATCGCCTCGGTCTCGCTGTCAGTGGCCTGATCGCTGGCGATCGGCGTGACCTGCACCGTGAAATGGGTTTTGACGTCTTCGACGCTGTGAATGCGCGCGCGCTGGCTGCCTTCGACCAGCACCTTGACGGTGCCGTCCGGCAATTTGAGCATCTGCAGGATGTTGGCGATGCTACCGACATCGTAGAGATCATCTGGCGCGGGTTCGTCCTTGGCTGCGGATTTCTGCGCCACCAGCACGATGCTTTTCCCCGCTTCCATCGCGGTTTCCAGCGCCTTGATCGATTTCGGCCGTCCCACAAACAGCGGAATGACCATGTGCGGGAACACCACGACATCCCGTAACGGGAGCAGGGGCATTTCCAACTTGCTGATTTCGTTGCTTATTGGGTCATTCATTATTGTCACCTGAGAGAGTCAAATGAGTGCGTCAAATAAGTGCGTCAATATAAGAGCATCCAGAGGACAGTTTGGGGCATTACAAACCAATTCAAGAACCGGGCATAGACCGGGCGCCAACAGCCCCCGGCGGTGGGGTCACCGCTACCGCTCCGTCTGCACCGAAGGCTGGGCCAACTGCACGGGTTTCCTGCACCCGCGCCTTCGTCAGACGGTTGATCCGGCAACTTTGGGCTGATCCGAGTAGATGAGCAACGGCGGTGCGTCGCTGAGGATGGTGCCTTCGTCAACAGCGACCTTGATGACGTTTTCCAGCGACGGCAGATCGAACATGGTGTTCAGCAGCGTGTGCTCGATGATCGAGCGCAGACCGCGCGCGCCGGTCTTGCGTTCGAGCGCCTTGCGCGCAATGGCGCGCAGCGCGGAATCGCGCACTTCAAGCTCGACCCCTTCCATGCTGAACATTTTCTGGAACTGTTTCAACAATGCGTTTTTCGGCTGCGTCAGGATTTCCATCAGCGCCGCTTCGTCGAGTTCCTCCAGCGTAGCCACCACCGGCAGGCGGCCGACAAACTCCGGAATCAGGCCATACTTGATCAGGTCTTCGGGCTGCACGTCGCGCAGCACCACCGCCTTGTCCTTGCGGCTGTCCTTGCTGCGCACATCCGCTCCAAAGCCAATACCGCTTTTCTCCGAGCGATCGCGGATGATCTTGTCCAGCCCGCCGAACGCGCCGCCGCAGATGAACAGGATATTGGTGGTGTCGACCTGCACAAACTCCTGGTTCGGATGTTTGCGGCCGCCCTGCGGCGGCACCGAAGCAATGGTGCCCTCGATCAGTTTCAGCAGCGCCTGCTGCACGCCCTCGCCCGACACGTCGCGGGTGATCGAAGGATTGTCCGACTTGCGCGAAATCTTGTCGATTTCGTCGATGTAAACAATGCCGCGCTGCGCCTTCTCGACGTCGTAGTCGCACTTCTGAAGCAGTTTCTGAATGATGTTCTCGACGTCCTCGCCGACATACCCGGCCTCGGTCAGTGTGGTGGCGTCAGCCATCACGAACGGCACGTTGAGCAGCCGCGCCAGCGTCTGCGCCAGCAGCGTCTTGCCCGAGCCCGTGGGCCCAACCAGCAGGATGTTCGATTTCGCCAGCTCGACGTCGTCGTTCTTGCTGACGTTGCGCAGGCGTTTATAGTGGTTGTAGACGGCCACCGACAGGATACGCTTGGCGAGGTCCTGGCCAATCACATACTGATTGAGGATGTCACGGATCTCGTGCGGCACCGGCAAGTCGGACTTGGCGCCTTTGGTGCCCTGATCACCCTGGGTTTCCTCGCGGATGATGTCGTTGCACAGCTCGATACATTCGTCGCAGATGAACACCGACGGTCCCGCGATGAGCTTGCGCACTTCGTGTTGACTCTTCCCGCAGAACGAGCAGTACAGCAGCTTTTCACCGCTTACTTTTTCGGCCATGCCCGCAACCCTTTGTCGACTGTTGCACTGTGACCGCCTGATCGGGTGAAAATTCCGTCCCGGAAGCCCGTTTTACCGCTCTTGATACTTCGCACTCCCGCTTCACACTCCAACGTAATCACGCCGCTACTTTACCGCAACTACTTGACCGCTACGACGGTATCCGCACGGCTGGTCAGCACCTTGTCCACCAGGCCATAGTTTACCGACTGTTCAGCAGAAAGGAAGTTGTCCCGGTCGGTGTCGCGGCCGATGGCATCGACGCTCTGGCCGGAATGTTTGGCCATGATCTCGTTCAGTTTCGCCTTAAGGAACAGGATTTCCTTGGCATGGATCTCGATGTCCGAGGCCTGGCCCTGAAATCCGCCCATCGGCTGATGAATCATCACCCGCGAATTGGGCAGGCAGAAGCGTTTGCCCTTGGCGCCCGCCGTCAGCAGCAGCGCGCCCATGCTCGCCGCCTGGCCCACGCACAGCGTGGACACATCCGGCTTGATGAACTGCATGGTGTCGTAAATGGCCAGTCCTGCCGATACCGAACCGCCCGGCGAGTTGATGTAGAACGAGATGTCCTTGTCAGGGTTTTCCGATTCGAGGAACAACAGCTGGGCAACAATCACATTGGCGGTGACTTCGTTCACCGGTCCGACCAGAAACACCACCCGCTCCTTCAGCAGCCGCGAGTAGATGTCATAGGCACGCTCGCCGCGACCGCTCTGCTCGATCACCATCGGGATCAGGCCCAGACCCTGCGGCTCCATCATCGCGTGCGGCTCGGTGTAACGCATCATTTCGCATTCCCCATCAGTTCATCAAAGGTAATCGCCTTGTCTTCGACTTTCGCCGTAGCCAGCGCCCAGGTCACCACATTTTCTTCGAGCACCATGCCTTCAATGTCGCGCAGCCGCTCCTGCGACTGGTAGAACCATTTCACCACTTCCTGCGGGTGCTCGTAACTCTGCGCCTGTTCTTCCACCGCCGCGCGCACCTGCTCCGGCTTGGCGTTCAGATTCTGCTTCTGCACCACTTCGGCGAGGATCAGCCCGAGGCTGACCCGGCGCTGCGCCTGCTTCTCGAACAGGTCGGCCGGCAGCGGCATGTCGTCACGTACGGGGATGCCGCGAGATGCCAGATCCTGCTTCGCCATGTCGCGCAAGCGCTCGATTTCCAAGTCGATCAACGATTTCGGCACCTGGATATTGGTGGCGGCCAGCAACGCGTCCATCACCTGCTCCTTGACCTTGGCTTTCAGCCGCGCCTTGACCTCGCGTTCGAGGTTGCCGCGGATTTCAGTGCGCATTTTCGTCAGGTCGCCGTCCTCGACGCCCAGGGTTTTCGCGAATTCGGCATCGATCGGCGGCAGTTGCGGCGCCGCGACTTCCTTGACCGTGACCTCGAACACCGCGGTTTTGCCGGCGACGTCCTTGCCGGCGTAATCATCGGGAAACTTGACGTCGAAACTTTTGACGTCGCCGGCCTTCATGCCCGGCAGCGCCTTCTCGAAATCCGGCAGGAAGCGGCCCGCGCCCAGCACCACGCTCTGGCCTTCGGCTTTGCCGCCGGCGAATTCGACACCGTCGATCTTGCCGACATAATCCATGGTCACGCGATCGCCGTTCTCTGCCGCGCGCGCCGCAACTTCGTAAGTGACCCGCTGCTTGCGCATGATCTCCAGCGTCTTGTCGATGTCGCCATCCGTCACGTTAAGCGTCGGCCGTGTCAACGTGGATTTGGCCACGTCACCGACCACCACTTCGGGATAGATCTCGAAAGTCGCGCTGTAATGAAATTCGTTGGCGCCATCGGTCGGTGGCGCCGCGTCAAATTTCGGATAACCGGCGACCTGCAGTTTCTGTGCCTTCACCGCGTCACCAAAGGTTTTCTGCAATGTGTCGCCGAGCACTTCCTGGCGCACCTGCGTACCGTATTGCTGGGCCACCACCTTGAACGGCACCTTGCCCGGCCGGAACCCGGCCATTTTCACGGTGCGCGACAGTTTTTTCAGCCGTGATTCCACTTCGCTGTCGATTTCAGCCATCGGTACCGCAATGTTCAGTTTGCGTTCCAGGCTTCCCAGCGTTTCCAAATTCGCTTGCATCAAATCATTCCCTGTAAGTTCGTAATCAGCGGCGGCATGGTGCGAAAGGAGGGACTCGAACCCACACGCCTTTCGGCGCCAGAACCTAAATCTGGTGCGTCTACCAATTCCGCCACTTTCGCGCTGCAACATGGTCCCGAAGCTGCCGGGCACCTTGCCACCTGTTTTGAGGCCTTTTGCAACCCTTTGATTGTAATATACTTGGGCATCGAGCGACATGGCTTCAGGCTGGCAGTCCGCCGCATAAAAACACGCCAAGCCTTTGATTGCACTCTATTTTTTCTGGATCCCGTGGCTGTCGACCACTACGAAAATTTTCCTGTCGCTTCAATCCTGCTGCCGCGCCGCCTGCGGCGCCCGATTGCCCTGATTTACCGCTTTGCGCGCGAGGCTGACGACTTTGCCGACGAGGGCGACGCACCGGACGCCGAGCGCCTGGCGCAACTGGCCAGCTTCAGCCGTGAACTGCAACGCATCGAACGCCATGAAGCGCCGGGCATCCCGTGGTTCGGCGACCTGGCCGCGATCATTCATGAACATCAGCTGCCGCTCGAAGCCTTCCACGACCTGCTGTCGGCCTTCGCCCAGGATGTCACCACCAAACGCTATGCCGATTACGCAGCTGTGCTCGACTACTGCCACCGTTCGGCCGATCCGGTGGGCCGGCTGCTGCTGGTGCTCTACGGCGCGGCCAGCGCAAAAAATCTCGAATACTCCAACGCCATCTGCTCCAGCCTGCAATTGATCAACTTCTGGCAGGATGTCGCCATCGACTGGCGCAAGGATCGCGTCTACTTCCCGCAGGACGATATGCAGCGTTACGGCATTACCGAAGATCAAATTGCTCACGGCGATACCAGCGGTGCCTGGTCAGACTTCATGGCTTTCCAGGTGCGGCGCAGTCGCGAACTGCTGTATTCGGGCAAACCGCTGGGTCATATCCTCAATGGCCGCATCGGCCTGGAAATGCGCACCATCATCGCCGGCGGCGATCGCATTCTGAGCAAAATTTCCGCGGTCGACGGCGACGTGTTCCGCCACCGCCCGGTGCTGACCAAACCGGACTGGGTGCTGATGCTGGCGAAATCTCTGGCTGGTGCCTGATGATTTACGCTCGCACCCCGCCCCTCACTCCCGGCCTCTCTCCCCCAGGGAGAGAGGGGGTACCTGCGGAAGACGGTCTGATGACCGTCTTCCGATAAATATGACCGATCCCCACCAATACTGCCAGGACAAAGCTGCCGCCAGCGGCTCGAGCTTCTACTACAGCTTCATGTTCCTGCCACAGGAACGCCGGCGCGCGATCACCGCGCTGTATGCCTATTGCCGTGAAGTCGATGACGTTGTCGATGAATGCACCGATCCCGGCGTCGCCCGCACCAAACTCAGCTGGTGGCGCGACGAAGTCGCGCGGCTGTATGACGGCAAGCCACAGCATCCGGTGGCACGCGCGCTGGCCGATGTCATCCAGCCCTATGGCATCACCCAGGACCAGCTGATCACCGTCATCGACGGCATGGCGATGGACCTCGAATACAACCGTTATCCGGATTTTGACACGCTGAAGCTGTACTGCCATCGCGTCGCCGGCGTGGTCGGCCTGATGTCGGCGCGGATTTTTGGTTATACCGATCCGCGCACACTTGAATACGCAGCAGACCTCGGCCTCGCCTTTCAACTCACCAACATCATCCGCGATGTCGGCGAGGACGCGCGGCGCAACCGCGTCTACCTGCCGCTGGATGAACTGGCCAAAGCCGGCCTCGATGCCACCAAAATCGTCCACGGCAACGCGCAGCAGGAACACAGCGCGGCGTTCCGGCAATTGATGGAACAGCAGGTCGCGCGCGCACTGGCCACCTACGAACTGGCCTTTACCAAACTGCCTCAGCAGGACCGCAAAGCGCAGATCCCCGGCATCATCATGGCCGCGATCTACCGCACCCTGCTCGAAGAAATCCGCGCCGACGGCTGCCGGGTGCTGACCCATCGCACGTCGCTGACGCCGGTGCGCAAACTGTGGATTGCGTGGAAGACCTGGTTGAAGGGATGAGGATTGAGGCACAAAAGCCATTACTGCGGCGATTTTCAATCCTCACTCCTCAATCCTCGCTCATCACTATTTTTAAAAAGGAGCGCTGCTGATGGATTTACAACTGCGCGACAAGACTGCGTTGGTCACCGGCGCCAGCCAGGGCATCGGCCGCGCCATTGCCAAAATGCTCGCGGCCGAAGGCGTCAAAGTCTGCATCGCCGCACGGCGGCGCGATCTGCTTGAAGCACTGGCGCAGGAAATCACTGCGGCCGGCGGAGTAGCGCCGGCCATCATTGAAACCGACATCATGCAGGACGGTGCGCCGCAGCGACTCGCCGATGCCGCGCGTGCGGCGCTGGGCCATGTCGACATCCTCATCAACAGCGCCGGCGGCAGCCGTCCGGCGATCCCGATCGATGCCCCCGAGGAAGAATGGGACAGCGTGATCACGCTGAATTTCACCCGCGTGCGGCAACTGACCCACGCCGTGCTGCCCGGCATGATCAAGGGCCGCTGGGGCCGCGTCATCAACATCTCCGGCAAATCCGAACCCGATGCGCTGCTCGCCGCAAGCCCGGCCAAGGCCGCGGTGCACGCCTGGTCCAAAGGGTTGTCGCGTGAAGTCGGCAAACACGGCATCACGATCAACTGCATCCCGCCGGGACGCATCATGAGTGAACAGATCCGGCGCAAATATTCGGATGAATTCCGCGCCAAAGAGTCCGCGCACGACATTCCGGTCGGCCGTTACGGCGAACCCGAGGAACTCGCGGCGCTGGCGGTGTTCCTGTCCTCGCCGCTCGCCTCGTTCATCACCGGCACGCTGATGCCGGTCGACGGCGGCATGCGCCGCTTTGCCTTCTGAACAAGCTACGCCAATGATCGCAATCATTTTCGAAGTATGGCCCGCCGCCGGCCGCAAGCAGGAATACCTGGACCTCGCCGCCAGCCTGCGCCCCTTGCTGGAACAGATCGACGGCTTTATTTCCATCGAGCGTTTCGAGAGTCTGAGTGAACCGGGGAAAATGCTGTCGTTGTCAGTGTTCCGCGACGAAGCAGCAGTCGCCCGCTGGCGCGCACTGGAACAGCATCGCGGTGCGCAGGCGCGCGGACGCGCGGGGATTTTCCGCGATTACCGGTTGCGCGTCGCCGGCGTCATTCGCGATTACGGCATGACCGAGCGCGCGCAGGCACCAGCAGACAGTCGCAACATCCACGACTGAGGTCCGTCTTGCCAGGGTCGGCCGGACCTACGACAGCAATTTGATATCGAGCGCCCGCTCCAGCAGCCAGGCCGCGGCAAGGATGGCGACTGCGATCGATCCGCCGGCGAACACGACCCGCGCGTAAAACCAGGTATTGCGCAACGCATAGGCTGCCGGCAGAAAGACCGCGACGATGGCCAGCTGCCCCAGCTCGACACCCAGATTGAAACCGAACAGCGCGGACAGCAGTGATCCGCTTGGCAAGCCGAGTTCAGTCAGCACCGACGCAAACCCGAATCCGTGGATCAATCCGAAACCGAACGCCATCGCCCAGCGTCTTTCGTTGATCACCGGGAACAGGTTGTTGAGCGCCGCCAGCACCACCGAAGCAGCAATGACCGATTCCACCAGCCGTGACGGCAAGGACACCAGTTCCTGCGCGGCCAGGCTGAGCGTGATCGAATGCGCGACAGTGAACGCCGTCACGACTCGGAACACCTCCCAGAACGCCGGCGCAAAACGCGGCACAGGCTGCCACTGCTTCGCGGCACGCATCCATACCGCCGGCAGCAGCAGCGAGATCAGGAAAAGCACATGGTCAAAACCGATCCAGATGTGCCACACGCCCTCACGCACGTAGGCAACAATCTGGCTCAGCAGTGACGGCGCAACCAGATCAAACGACTGCTCCGGGCGTTCCGGCGCAAACACCGCGGTTTGCGTGACTCCAGCGGCTTCAATGCGGGTCAGGCCGCGGTGCGTTGGATCCAGATCAAAAAACAAGCCGTAGCGGATCGTCAGACGCCCGGATGGCTGGCAAATCTCCCCGGAGAAACGTATCACTGCATAGGCCCCGTCGCTGTGCTCGTCGACCAGGTGATCAGTCACCCGCAAAGTGCAGGCCGCAGCACCGGCGGCAATCTGCAGCCGCGCCAGCGCATAAGATGCCACATCGCTATGCCGCGCCGACAATTCGCCCCAGGTGATTTCTCCGTTGCCGTCAGTGTCGAGGCCGATGGCATATTCCAGGTCACGTAGCGCGATATCCCACTGCCCCTCGATGCGGTCGGATCCCGCCTTCACGACGAGGTAGCTGTCACTGGGCTTGTGCGCATGCGCAAGTGCGCCCGCAAAACACAGCAACAGGGTCAGCAGCAGCCGACTCACGGTTTTCCGCCAGTGAGTGCTTTGACCAGCGCCGTCAGCTGCGGATCTTCGTGGCGCGACTGCGCCAGCCAGTCGAGCACCGGCTGCGCGGCGTCGCGGCGACCCGCTGCAACGGCGGCCTCAAGCAGGATGCGTGCATCATAAGGTTCGCGCTGGATAGCCCAGTTCGCAACCGCAAGCTCCAGCGCGCGCGCCGAATTGCGCTCGACGCGCAACTGGAATCTTGACTCTTCCTGCCGGTGCAGCGTGTCTCCGCGCAATGCCGCAGCTGCAAAACGCTCGCGCAGCACCTGCGCATGCGCCTTGAATTCGGCTGCCCCCAGCGCCTGCTCCGCCAGCGTCAGGCGCAGCAACAGCAAATCGGAGCGTGTCCAGTCACGCAACAAGGCCACGGCGTCGGCATGACGTCCCTGGTCAATCAGAAAATCACCGTAGTTTGCCAGCAGGAACTGGCTGGTCACGCCGAGCGCCAGCGCACGCCGGTAATGGCGTTCGGCATCCCCCGGACGGCCCAATCGGGTGGCCAGGTCGGCGAGCCGCGTCAGCAACCACAACTGACCGGCAGGACCGGTGCCGGGACGCGCCAGTAAACCGGCCAGCGTGCGCTCGGCCGCAGCAGCCTGCCCGGTCTGGCCGTCGATGTATGTCAGACAGCTTGTCCAGTACAAATCGGCTTCCCGCGCCCGCATCTGCTCGCAATCGCGCCGCGCGCCGGCGTAATCAGCGAGCACAGTCAATACTGCGGAACGCCCGCTCAGCGTGTCGTAATGCCCGGGGTCGCGTTGCAGCACACGACCAAACAATACCAGCGCCGGCTCGAAGTCATGGCGCCACTGCAGCAACTTGCCCCGCATGTAGAGGATGTCGACGGGCGCATCAAGGTCAGCCGCCCAGGGCCTCAGTGCAGCCTCGGCATAGCCGATGTAGCGCGGATCGCCTTCTTCACCGGCCAGTTCGTAATAGGCACGGGCCACCCCGAACGCCAGCCCGGTATCGCGCGGAGCCGCGGCAAGCCTGGCACGTTCGGCAGACAGTATCCGCGCCCGCTCATCACTTTTTTTGAGCGGCAGGCGCTCCAGGACAACTGTATCTTCTGCAGGCCGGTACGGCGCCGCCGCAACTGGTAAAGTCTGGCAAAGCACCCCTGTCGCCACAACGGTGGCCACAATGAATTTATGCATGAATCAGCAGTACAAATACTGAGAATTGCGTAAATCATGACAAAAACATGCGTCTATCGAGGCCGTCATGTTTTTGAGAATACTCAATAAAAAAAGGCAGGGCGCGAGCCCTGCCTTCTTGAAGCGGAAGACGATTACTTCTTTTCGTCTTTCTTCATTTCTTTCTTCATTTCGTCTTTCTTCATTTCTTTCTTCATTTCGTCTTTCTTCATTTCTTTCTTCATTTCGTCTTTCTTCATTTCTTTCTTCATTTCGTCTTTCTTGGCTTCGGCTTTCGGCGCATCTTTCTTCATGCCATCTTCGTGCTTGGCGGCAACGGCACCAAAGCTGACAGCGGCGAAAGCGGCGGCGATAAGGGCGGCGATAATTTTGCTCATGAATTTCTCCAAATGGTTTTAAAGGTAGAACATGGCATTGAGTGCCACTGGTTGCATCAACGCGCTGCCAGCACGCCGGTTGACACCCGACCCGGACAATCCCCTGAGAACACTTGCGGATACTTCCGGTTTACTGACTAATGCCCGTGGGGCGGGATTCTAAACGAAATCCGTGACTTGCGCAGGGAGCCGCCTCAGGTGTCGTGGCGGGGCGACATCTGTGCCCCCCGTAGCCCGCCCCAGTGCCGTCAGCACCGATTTACTTCTGCGGCGGTTTCACCAGCCCCAATTCGGTCAGAATGCCCTTGATATCGCCGTATTCCTCGGCAATGTAGCGCGTGGTGTCAACGCTGTTACGGTAGCTGTTGGACATCTGCGCCGCGGCCAGGTCGTCGTTCCATTCCTTGCTCTGCGTCAGCGTCTTGAAGGCGTTGTCCCAGTAGGCGATCTGCGGCGCACTCAAGCCCTTGGGCGCGATCACCAGCCGCCAGTTGTCGGCAACCACATTCAGCCCCGCTTCCCTGGCCGTCGGCAGATTCGCCAGTGCGCCGGGCAGTCGCTGCGGCGCAGCAATTGCCAGCGGCCGGATCAGGCCCGCGGCATAGGGGACGGCCAGCGACGATGCGGAATTGACCCACACCGCGACATGGCCGCCCAGCGTGGCGGCCTGTGCCTCACCGCCGCCGTTGTAGATCACGACCTTGAGTTTTTTTACGTCCGCCCCTGCCGCTTTGGCCAGCAGGCCGATGGCGATGTGATTGGCACCGCCGGCGCTGCTCGAGGTACCGACGGTCACCGCACCCGGATCGTCTTTCAGTGCCTTGGCCAGATCCGCCATGGTTTTGTACGGCGAATCGGCCCTCACCGCAAAACCGATGTATTCACTGATCAGCAGCGAAATCGGCGTGAAATCGGTGTAATTGACGGTGCTGCGGCCGGTGATGTGGTTGGTCACCAGATTGTATGAAGTGACCAGCAGAAAATGGCCGTCACCGGCTTTGGGCCCCAGATAGGCCCAACTTACCGCACCGCCGCCACCCGGCTTGTTGACCACGGTAATCGGCGTCGTCATCACTTTCTGTTCCTGCCAGATTTTCTGGATCAAGCGTGCGGTGCGGTCGGTGCCGGTACCGGGCGTGGAGCCAACGACGACTTCGATGTTGCGCTCGGGTTTCCATGCGCTTTGCGCATGGGCGATGCCGCAGCCCGCTGCGAACGCCGCAACGACGGACAGCATCACAGTATTGTTAAACGTTTTCATATTGCTCCTCACTCATTTGACTTATCAGTAGCCATTAAATCATTGAACCCGTTGCGCAGCGCGCAGCAACCGGCTGCCGCACTCCGCGATCATCAGCGTCGGCGCATTGGTATTGCCCGAGGTGATGCTCGGCATCACCGAGGCGTCGATCACCCGCAGCCCGCTGATGCCGCGCACCCGCAACTGCGGATCCACAACTGCAGTCGCATCATCGGCCCGGCCCATTTTGCAGGTACCGACGGGATGAAAAATCGTGGTGCCGATCTGCCCTGCCGCCTGCACCAGTTCAGCTTCCGACTGATACTGCGGCCCCGGCATGAATTCTTCAGGCGCATGCGGTTTCAGTGCTGCGGACTCGTTGACGATACGCCTGGTCAGCCGTATTGCGTCGGCTGCAACAATGCGGTCTTCCGCAGTCGACAAATAATTCGGCGCAATCGCCGGATGCGCGCGCGGGTCAGCGGAAGTAATGCGTACCGAACCGCGTGAAGTCGGCCGGATATTGCAGACGCTGGCGGTGAACGCCGGAAATGGGTGCGGTGGCGCTCCAAAACGGTCCAGCGAAATCGGCTGGATGTGGTATTCGAGATTGGCTGTGGCCTGCGCCGGATCGGATTTGGCGAAGGCGCCCAGTTGTGACGGCGGCATAGTCAGCGGCCCGCTACGCTTTAATGCATATTCAAGCCCCATCATCGCCTTGGCCCACCACGAATCCAGCAGCGTGTTCAACGTCAGCGCGTTCTGGATGCGGAAAGCCAACCGCAGTTGCAGATGGTCCTGCAGGTTGTCACCCACCGGAAGCTCGTGCACGACTGGAATACCGTGCTTCTGCAACAAGGCGCCGGGACCGATGCCCGACAGTTGCAGAATCTGCGGGCTGCCGATGGCGCCTGCCGACAGGATGGTTTCACGCTTCGAACCGGCAAAACATTCTTCGTTGCCCTGAAAAAATTCCACACCGGTCACCTGTTTGCCCGCCAGCCGCAGTTTTTTCACCAGCGCGCCGGTAACGACTTTTAGATTCGGCCGCTGCAGTGCTGGCCGCAGGAATGCTTTCGCCGCACTCCAACGCATACCGTTCTTCTGCGTCACTTCAAACCGCGACACACCAAAGTTATCGCCGCGGTTAAAGTCTTCCGTCGCCGGGATGCCGGATTCGATGGCGGCGTTGCGGAAGGCATCGATAATGTCCCACTGCACGCGCGGAGTCTCGATGCGGAGTTCACCACCCGCGCCATGCTTTTCATCGGCGCCGCGCCAGTGGTCTTCGATGTCCATGAAGGCCGGCAGCACCTGCTGCCAGGACCAGTCACTGTCGCCGGTCAGCTGCGCCCATTCGTCGTAATCGCGGGCCTGGCCGCGCAGATAGAGCATCGCGTTGATCGAAGACGAACCGCCGAGCACGCGGCCGCGCGGATAGTTGATGACGCGACCGTTGAGTCCCGCCTCGGCCACGGTTTTGTAACACCAGTCGGTGCGCGGATTGCCGATGCAGTAGAGATAACCCACGGGTATGTGGATCCAGTGCCAATCGTCACGCCCGCCCGCTTCCAGCAACAACACCGAGACATCAGGATCCGCAGACAAGCGGTTCGCCAGCAGGCAACCGGCGCTGCCCGCGCCGACGATCACGTAGTCGTAATCACCCAGGGAGCGGGAAGGCATAGTATCGACGTTGCGTAAATATTAAATAAAATCAATAACTTATTGATTTACTATACCTTAACCAGCTTCTGCACGTTCCAGTTCAGCGAATCAGCAACATAGATATTGTCCTGCGCATCCAGCGTCAGGTAATGCGCTTCGCCGTAACGGTTGGGCCCTTTGCCCTGACCGCCGGTCGCTGCGAGCAGATTGAGATCCATGTCGAGCTTCATGATGCGGCCCGCGTGACCGTGCGCCATCATGATGTGTTTCTGGTCGCTCATCATGCACAGGCCGCAGGGCGTGCCCGGATGTGCTTTCTCGCGCAGGAATTTGCCCTCGGCATCAAACACCTGCAGGCGCTGGTTGGAACGGTCGGCGATGTACACCAGACCCTTGCTGTCGGTGATCACCGCATGCGGCTGGTTGAACTGCCCCGGCTCCTTGCCCTCGCCGCCCCATGTGGTTAAAAAGTTGCCGTCGCCATCGAACTTGATCACCCGCGATTCGCCCTTGCCGTGGCCCTGGGTGACATAAACCTCGCCCTTCAGTCCGAAAGCGATGTCGTTGGGTTCGTTGAAACAACGCAGATGCCCGGCCTGATGCCAGTCAGTGGCGCGCCCCTTCACGCCCAGCACCATCAGAATGCGGCCCTCGGCCGTCATCTTGACGACAATATGCGCCACAGTGTCGGTAACCCAGATATTGCCCTGGGCATCCAGCCGCAGGCCGTGCGGATTGTCGAACACGCCGCGGCCGAGGGAACGCAGATACATGCCCTGCGGATTGAATTCCATCAGCGCGTGTTCGCTGCGGTTGAACACGAGAATGTTGCCATTCGCGCGCACCGCGACGGCGGAACACGGCCCAAAGTTCACGCCCTCCGGCAGCTTGAAAATATCGGGGACGACGCGGTAGTTCAGTTCGGGAACGTTCTGCTGGACAGCGATGGTGGCAGCTTGCGCCATGGCTCACTCCTGATGAAGCGTTGTTGATGAGGCGTTATTGTTGTCGTGGGCGATCTGCCGCGCACTCGTGCCGTGAGGATACCGCGGAAATTCCTGCGGTGACGCATACAGTCCAAGCCACGAAGAGAAAATCACAACCTGCTGCATTGGATGGGTTTTGCAACGCAGCGAAAGCGCTGCCGCAGTGCGCTGCCAACACGCGCCTGGCACGCGTCCTGCATCGTAAAGCCGGACGCCGCATACCGACTGACCGTGATCCCACTCCAACGAGGTTCCGCCTATGACCGCCGCCATCCCCGCCCGCCTGTTCCACTTCGTCGCCGGCAACAACGGCCCCTGGCGGATCGAAGGGGCACAGTGCATCAGCGGCGCGCCTCTGCCCGCCGCGGCGCGCATCGCCATGGTGCCGGACTCGCCCGGATTTCACCCGGACCGTGCATCGTGGTCGCTGCGCGGTATCACCAGCAACGAGCGTTACGTCACCCGCGACGAAAAAACCGCGCTGGTCGCCAAACAGGAAGGTCTTGGCCGCCCGCAGGCCAACTGCGCTGCGTTGATCCCCATCCGTAAAACCGCAGCGTGGTGGGCGCTGCCACAGGACGAACGCCGGCACATCCTCGAAGCCCAGTCGCAGCACATTGCCATCGGCATGAAATACCTGCCCGCCATCGCCCGCCGTCTGCATCATTGCCGCGACCTCGGCAGCGACCAGCCTTTTGATTTCATCACCTGGTTTGAATTCGCGCCGGCCGATACCAGCGCCTTTGACGAACTGCTCGCCACGCTGCGCGCCTCGCCCGAATGGAACTACGTGGATCGCGAATCAGACATCCGTCTCGTACACGCCGGGGACTGAACGCCCAGCAGTTTTGTTATCCGCTGCCGGTTCGGGGCTAGAATGCGGCGATACCCACCCTCAATCGGATCGGAGTCGCCATGAATAAATCCCGCCAGCATCATCACGCTCTGCTTTTTACCGCCATCGCCTGTTGCAGCCTGGCCGCGGCACCGGCCGCAGCACAGACCATGAAACCCGGCCTGTGGGAAATCACCAACAAAATGGGCGGCAGCGGCGACACCGGCGCCAAGATGGCCGCCGCGCAGGCCGAAATGCAAAAGCAGATGGCCGCGATGCCGCCGGAGCAGCGCAAACAGATGGAAAAAATGATGGCGCAGCAGGGCGTCAACATGGCCCCCGGCGCCGCCGGCGGCGGCATGGCCGTCCGCGTCTGCATCACCAAAGAAATGGCAGCGCGCAATGAAACCCCCGCGCAAAACCAGGGCGACTGCAAACAGGAACAACTGCAGAAAAGCGGCAACACCACCAAGTTCAAGTTCACCTGCACCAAACCGCCGTCCAGCGGCGAAGGCGAAGTGACCATGAACAGCCCCGAGTCGTACACCATGAAAATGAAAATGACGAGTCAGGAGAAAGGCAAGCCGGAGCAGATGACCATGGATGCTCAAGGCAAATTTGTATCCAGCGATTGCGGAACCGTAAAACCGATTGCGGCCAAATAACTCACAGCCACCCAGCCCTTTTGAATCCGGAGCTCCTGTGAACCCTATCCTCCTGGCAGTTGCCGGCGCCTTGGCAGTACTCACCCCTGATCTCGCCACAGCACAAGCTTATCCGACCAGAGTCATCCGCATGATCGTGCCGCTCGCCCCCGGCGGCACCGGCGACACGCTGGCGCGTGTCATGGGCGAGGAAATGGGCAAGATCCTCGGCACCAACATCGTCGTCGACAACCGGCCGGGGGCAGGCGGCCTGATCGGCACCCAAACCGTCGCCAGTGCAATGCCCGACGGCTACACCCTGATCAATGTGAGCCCTTCCCATGTCATCAACCCGGCGCTCTACACCGGCAAGACCTACGACCCGGTCAAGGATTTCGAACCGGTGTTCCACATCGCCAACACCTACCAGATCATCGTCGCGCACCCGTCGCTGCCGGCGAAGAACATCAAGGAACTGATCGCGATGGCCAAAGCCAGCCCCGGCAAACTGTCCTACGGCTCAGCCGGCACCGGCTCGGCGACGCACCTGAACATGGAACTGTTCAAACAAATGGCCGGAGTAGACATCGTCCACGTACCGTACAAAGGCAGCACACCCGCACGCGTCGACACAGTAGGCGGCCAGATCCAGTTGTCGATGGACGGCCTGCTACCAGTACTGCCCTTCATCAAGGATGGCCGCCTGCGTCCGCTGGGCCTGACCAGCAGCAAACGCTCTCAGGTAGCGCCCGACATCCCGACCATCGGCGAAAGCGTACCCGGCTACGCGACAGATACCTGGTACGGCATCCTCGCCCCGGCGAAAACACCGAAGGCGATCATTGCGACGCTGCACAGCGCGGCGCAGAAAGCGATTGATACGCCGGCGACGGCAGCGCGGCTGAAGCAGTTGGGGACGGAAGCGGTCGGTGGATCGTCCGAAGCGTTTGGCAAGCTGGTGGCGAGCGAGGCGAAGCTTTGGGCGCAGGTGGTGAAGGTTTCAGGGGCGAAGGTTAACTAGACCGGAAACAACCGCCAATGCGCACGCAGAAAAAAACACTCGTTTTTCTTTTTTTCGCAATGCTGGCATGCGCTTCCACAAACACGCCAATCAGTGAGCCCGCACAGGCGCAGCAATCGACTTCAGTCCGCGCGAGCGGTCCGGCTTTAGAGATGTTTAATCGCATGGTGGAAAACCCTGCGTATCCGAAGTTGCGCGACGCAAAAATAGAATACTGGTACGGCACCGAAGAAGCTCGCTTTGCGCACGCGCTGAAAATACCCAACCCGGTGCCCGAAGACAGTGGCTACCGACCGGGGATGACTCAGCAGCAATACTTCGACCACCTGTGCAAGACAGAAGCGGGAGAGTTCATTTTCAAGACGGCGGACAACGTCGAGGGTATTTTTCAGATGCGTCCACGGCGATTCATGTATGAGTCTGAGGAATGGCAGCATCTATATGCGATTGAAGATCCCTATGGCTACTGGGCTGGAGAAAACGACAATCCTGGGCGGCAGTTTGTAGGTCCAACAATGTATTCGTTCCTCGAAGCCCTTCCTGTTATGCATCGAAAAGAATGGGGATGGTCACCAGACATTTACGACAAAAGCCTCGGGGCTCCACCTCCAGCCGATAGCAAAATCGCTAGGTTATATGGGTACAACGGCCAGAGCTTGAAAACACAGAAACTTGAATACGACACAAAGCCGAAGGCAAGCTATGGCTTTACCTGGCGAGGCATCAAACGGCCTAACGACCGTGAAATGGGTATTGCTGGCGGTGAGTTGATTGTTATTGATTTACAAACCAATGAAGTAATGGGTGTGCGGCGTGGGTATGTAATTTGGAACGGTGGTTGGACTGGGCGTGTATGTCCAAGATATGGTTACAGCGGAGGTCAGGACAAGACAACTTTTTTTTCAGTCTGGTTCTTGGCTAAAGTTGCTCGGCCCGCAGGTTGGCAAGAGTTCTTTGCCGGTCGAGAAAAATATCGCGTTATCAAGGATAACCCAGAACAAAAACGCTATTGATCATTGGTGATTGCAAAGCAAATATATAACGATAAAGATCGTGTAGAAAAAAATGAGCGGGGTGCATTCAACACTGCGATCCGCCGTTGACTTCGCCCCCTTCTGAGCCGCCGAGTAGCGCAGCGCGGCCGGGGGTAGTCGGCGAGGACTGTGCGAGCGCGTAGGACGCGGCAACACCACAACAAACTCCCGCCCAAACCAGCATCCACGAATAGAACTAGTGCGCGAGTTCCGCAGCCGCCCGGCCGCGCGAGCAACGCAGGGCAGCCCGAAGGGCCGGTGAGGTAGGGCGGCATTTTCTTTGGTTACTTTCTTTTGGCCGCACAAAAGAAAGTAACTAGCCGCCGGGCTACCCCCGGCGATGTTGAAGCACAGAAGCCGGACTGGTAACGACACGGCCTTCGAAAAGCTCAGGGCGAACGGTGTTTTGTTTGAAGCATTCCCATACGGCGGATAACGCCGCTACGCGTCTCATCCGCCCTACACCCCTCCTCCCCTATAATCACCACTCCATTTGTCAGCCAAGCTGCCCCGGCAGCCCGGAGTCCGATATGCAAACCAAAATCCCCTGCGTAATCATGCGCGGCGGCACCTCCAGAGGCCCCTTCCTCTTGCTAGACGACCTACCCGCAGACGCCGCAACCAGAGATGAAGTCCTATTAGCCATCATGGGCTCCCCCCACGAAATCCAAATCGACGGCATCGGCGGCTCACACTCAGTAACCAGCAAAGTAGCAATGATCAGCAAATCGAAACGCCCCGGCGCCGACGTCGATTACCTGTTCGCACAAGTGCAGATCCACGAAAAGTTCGTCGACACCAAACCCACCTGCGGCAACATGCTGGTCGCCGTCGGCCCCTTTGCCATCGATGCCGGGCTGGTGCCGGCGCAGGACGGCGAGACTCGCGTGCGCATTTACAGCGTCAACACCGAGGCGCTGATCGAAGCCATCGTGCAGACGCCCGGTCGTGTGGTGCAGTACGAGGGTGATGCATCCATTGACGGCGTGCCCGGCACCGCGGCACCCGTCGGCATCAATTTCCAGAAAGCCATCGGCGCGGTGACCGGCAAGATGCTGCCCACCGGCAAGCCGCTGGACGTCATTGACGGCATCGAGGTGAGCTGCGTCGACATCGCGATGCCGCTGGTGATGATGCGTGCCGCCGACCTGGGCAAGACCGGTTATGAAACTGCGCTTGAACTCGATAAGGACCGCGCGCTGATGGAACGCATGGAAGCCATCCGCCGCAAGGCCGGCGTGCTGATGGGCATGGGTGATGTGTCGAAAAACGTGGTGCCGAAAATCGCCCTGCTCGCCAAGCCGCGCCAGGGCGGCACCATCAGCTCGCGTTATTTTGTGCCGGAGACCTGCCACAAATCGCATCCGGTCACCGGCACGGTGTGCATCAGCGCGGCCTGTGCGATCCCCGGCACGCTGGCGGCGCAGATCGCGCCGCTGAAACCGGCACCACAGGGCATGGTCAAAATCGAACATCCGTCGGGGCTGATTCTGATCGACCTTGATGCGGATTTCAGCAACGGCAAACAGGAACTGCGGCGTGCGGCGCTGGTGCGTACTGCGCGGCGGATTTTTGAAGGCCTGGTGAATGTGCCTGCGAAGATTTGGGCGGGCAAGGCTGCTGCCAAGCGTGCATCGGTTGCGGCTTGAGTTGATGGCCAACTGTTTTTGCAACCACCCCCACCCTAGCCCTCCCCCTGATGGGGAGGGGATTCCAAGGAACTCCTTCCCCTTCAGGGGGAAGGTTGGGATGGGGGTGGTTTTCCTCATGCATCCTACGACTGCATGACCGTCGCCATCATCGGCGGTGGCTACGCCGGCATGGCTGCGGCGGTGGAACTGGCTGCGCGCGACATTCCAGTCACCGTGTTTGAAGCGGCCCCCAGCCTCGGTGGTCGCGCGCGCCGCGTCACCATCAACGACAACGCGCTCGACAACGGCCTGCATATCCTCATCGGCGCGTATTCCGAAACGCTGCGCCTGATTGAGAAAGTCGCACCCGCGCGTGAACATTTTTTACGGCTGCCGCTGACGCTGAACATACACAAGCGCTTCAGTTTGCGTGCGCCGAAACTGCCCGCGCCGCTGCATGTGGCCTGGGCACTGCTAACGGCGCAAGGTTTAAGCACCGTTGATAAACGCGCCGCAGCGCATTTTATGCAGGCGATGAAAAAACGCAGTTACCACCTTGAGCATGACTGCACGGTTGCCGCACTGCTCACAGAAAACTCTCAAGCACTTGATTTAATTGATTATTTATGGGCGCCGCTGTGTATCGCTGCGTTGAATACCCCCATACAGCGCGCTTCGGCAAAGGTTTTTCTCAATGTATTGCGTGACAGTCTGGGCGCGGGCCGCGCCGCGAGCGACCTGCTATTGGCACGGATGGACCTCACTGCGCTGTTTCCGAAACCAGCCGCGGATTATGTGCGGGCACGCGGCGGAGTGGTCGAAGCCGGCGCCACGGTTGAGCGCGTAACGCCGGACAGCAATGGATTCAGTCTGCAAGTCCAGGGCCATCAGCGGCGCTTTGATCAGGTCGTTTGCGCCGTAGCACCCCATCGCGCCGCTGACCTGCTGGCGGATATCCCTGCACTTGCACCGGCGCGCCAGCAGATTGAAGCTCTGCAATACGAGCCCATACATTCCATCTGGCTGCAGTTTGACGGCCGTATAAACCTTCCATCACCGATGATCGGCCTCGCCGACAGCCCCGCGCAGTGGCTGTTCGACCGCGAGGCGATCTGTGGTCAGCGCGGGCTGATTGGCGCGGTGATCAGCGCCTCCGAAGAACATGTCGGTGAAGCACAGGATGCGCTGGCGCAGCGTGTGGCCACCGACATCGCCAACAATTTCGGGCCGCTGCCGCCGCTCAAGTGGCACCGGGTCATCGCCGAAAAACGCGCGACCTTCAGTTGCACGCCAAACCTGGCCCGCCCTGCAGCCGTGACCGCCTGCAAAAACTTTTACCTCGCTGGCGATTACACCGCCGGCGACTATCCAGCCACCATTGAGGCCGCGGTGCGCAGTGGTCTGGCCTGCGTCGCAGCCATTAGCGCCTGACCGCTGCGCGCACGGGCGCTATAATTTGCGACAAAACCTGAGCCTGGAGTAGATACAGTGTCTGAACGCGAAGCCATGGAGTACGACGTCGTCATCGTCGGCGCAGGTCCCGCCGGTCTCGGCGCAGCGATCCGCCTGAAACAGCTGGCAGCGGAAAAAAGTCATGAAGTCAGCCTCTGCGTGCTGGAAAAAGGTTCCGAGGTCGGCGCGCACATCCTGTCCGGCGCGGTGATGGATCCGCGCGCGCTGAATGAGCTGATTCCGGACTGGAAAGAAAAAGACGCGCCGCTGAACGCGCCCGTCACCGAAGACCGTTTCATGTTCCTCACCGAAAGCGGATCGTTTCAGGTGCCGAGCGCACTGCTGCCGGGCTGCTTCCAGAACCACGGCAATTACGTGGTCAGCCTCGCCAACGTCACCCGCTGGCTGGGACAGCAGGCCGAAGCACTGGGTGTGGAGATATTCCCCGGCTTCGCCGCCGCGGAAGTGCTGTTCGACGATGCGGGTCGAGTCAAAGGGGTCGCCACCGGCGACATGGGCATCGGTCGTGACGGCAAACCCACTGACGCTCACCAACCCGGCATGGAACTGCACGCTAAATACACCTTTTTTGCCGAAGGCTGCCGCGGTCACCTCGGCAAACAATTGCAGGAAAAATTCCAGCTTCGCGACGGTGCCGATCCACAGGTCTACGGTATCGGTTTGAAGGAACTGTGGGAAATCACACCGGAAAAACACCAGTCCGGCCTGGTCATCCACACCGCCGGTTGGCCGCTGCAAAGCGACACTTACGGTGGTTCATTCTGCTATCACCTCGAAGACAACCTGGTCGCCATCGGTTTTGTCGTCGGCTTGGGTTACACCAATCCCTACCTGAATCCGTACGAAGAATTCCAGCGTTACAAAACCCATCCGGCGATCAGGACTTTCCTTGAAGGCGGCAAACGCATTGCCTATGGCGCGCGGGCGATTTCCGCCGGCGGCCTGCAGTCACTGCCAAAACTGGTCTTCCCCGGCGGCTGCCTGATCGGCGACGACGCGGGCTTTCTCAATGCCTCACGCATCAAGGGCAGCCACGCCGCGATCAAGTCCGGCATGCTGGCGGCGGAAGCAGCGTTTGATGTGCTGCAAGCCGGCACCACAACCGAACTCGACGCCTACCCCGCAGCCTTCAAGTCGAGCTGGCTGCACGAAGAGCTGCACAAGGCGCGCAACTTCAAGCCGTGGATGAGCAAAGGCCTCTATACCGGCACGCTGATGGTCGGCATCGACCAGGTGCTGTTCCGTGGCAAGGCACCCTGGACGCTGCACCACAATCACGCTGACCACGAAACCCTGCAGCGCAAAACTGAATGCACGCCCATCGATTATCCGAAACCCGATGGGGTGATTACTTTTGACCGCATGTCTTCGGTATTCATCTCCAATACCAACCACAACGAAGACCAGCCAGTGCACCTCACGCTGCGCAACGCTTCGGTGCCGGTCAATGTCAACCTCGAGCTCTATGACGCGCCCGAGCAGCGCTATTGTCCGGCAGGCGTCTACGAAATCGTGCGTGATGACAGCGGGGCTAATCCCCGCCTGCAGATCAATGCGCAGAACTGCGTGCACTGCAAAACCTGCGACATCAAGGATCCGACGCAAAACATTGTCTGGGTGACCCCGGAAGGCGGCGGCGGACCGAATTACCCGAACATGTAACGCTCGCGACACGAAAAACTCCGGCCCGGGCACTATAATCAGCGCGCGGCCTAACGTTCATGGCAAAACCACCACAATCACCAGAGCAAACGGACATCACCAATGGGGATGCCGTTTACCTGCGCGCAATCACCGAGAATATTCTCGGCTGGTCGGATCCCAAGTTCCGTCTGATCAAGGCGCTGGACCAGGACGATTTCCTGTTGTTTGCCCAGCGCATCCTGTCACTCAAGCCCGGCAATCAGGATCTGCCATTCCTGGAAATCCTGCTGCGCCTGCGCGAAGAGGAGGACAACATGCTCCCGCCAGGCGGATTTTTTCCGGTTGCAGAGGCGCTGGGCATGCTCGAAGACATCGACCGCTGGGTCGTGCGGCACACGGTGGCCTGGTGCACAGGGTCTACGAGTGAAAAAAATACGCCGATGTGTTGCATCAACCTGTCCGTGGACGCCCTGATCAATGCAGATTTTTCGGTTTTCGTGAGGGCGCAGTTGAAACAGCATGGCCTGCCCGGCAGCCGGCTGTGTTTTGAAATCACTGAATCCGACGCCATCGCCCAACCCGAAGCCGTGCGCAAGTTCATTCGCGCGCTGAAACCGCAGGGTTGCCGTTTCACCCTGGATAATTTCGGCAGCGTCAAAGTTTCATTCGCGCACCTCAAGGATCTGCCCATCGATTACCTGAAAATCGACGGCAGCATTATCCAGAACATCATTAGCAGCCCAAGCGACCTGGCCCGCGCACGCGCGATCAGCCTGACTTGCCAGCGCCTGAATGTCAGAGCTATCGCCCAAAGCGTTGAAAGCAAAGCCGCGTTGACCAAGCTGACTGAAATCGGGTTTGACTATGCCCAGGGATTTGGCATAGCACATCCCGGACCTCTCGCCAAAATGCGCTGAGCCGCTCAGCCGCCCAGCAGCCCTTTTTTCAGGTTGCCGTCGGCGGGCTTGTCTCCGAGCCAGATGCGCAGCAGGGCGCGGCTGAAATCATCCCCGGCGATCGTAGTTTTGACTTCACCGTTGATGGAGACCCTGGCGCCTGCGCCCGGCACAAAATCGATGACGATCACATCACCGACTTTCGCGATTTTTACGGCGTCGAACACCGCGCGCAGTTGCTTCACCCGCGCTTCCAGTTTCGGTAATTCCTCCGCGGCATTGTTGTTCTTCAGCCCGTCTTCCAGCGCCTCGACGAACTGATCGGCCGGCAATTCGCGCAGCATGTGCAGCGCGATGCGCTTGGCGCCGGCATCATTGATGATGGCACTGGCCGCAGCAGATTTTTTCGCCAGGCTTTTCTCCAGATACAGCGCGCCGACATACACCCGGAACATCAGGCGTGAACGCAGGCCGGTGCCATTCAACAGCAGTTCCGCGCCACCGTCGGTGATCCGCACGCTGTCCGGCACTTTGACGCCTTCGAAGTCGACAGCCTTCACGCTCATTGGCAGCAATGCCAAAAGTAATAACATAAGTATTTGTTTTAATTGATATATTTTCATAATTTCTCCATTGCCTAGGTCACCTTAATGCTTATGCTGGTGATGAGTATCGGGAAAATGCGGGTGTATGTGGGTCAGCGGCTGGTGCGTGTGTAGATGACGATGGCTGATACCGGGCGCCACCGCCATGTCGTGCTCGTGCTGGTGGTGCTCGTCATGTACGTGTTCATGGTCATGCGTCATCGCCTCGTGCGCATGTTCGTGTTCATGGCGTTCGGTCAGGTGCAGCCAGATGCCCAGCGCCATCAGGCTGCCGGCCATCAGCAGTGGCAGCGTCACGGGTTCGCCCATCAGTAAAGCCAGCAGGGTACCGAAAAAAGGCGCAATTGAAAAATAGGCACCGGTACGCGCGGTGCCGAGGTGGCGCAAGCCAATCACGAACAACACCAGGCTCACGCCATAAGCCAGCAAACCCACGGTCATTGCACCGGCCAGGTTCAGCGGCGCCGGCAGTTGAGCCCCCAGCGCAAAAGCCAGGGTCAGATTGACGGTGCCCGAGACCAGCCCCTTCACCGATGCAATCCAGGTGGCATCGGCATGCGCAATTTTTCGGGTGAAGTTGTTGTCAATGCCCCAGGCGAGGCAGGCGCCGAGTACCGCCAGCGACGGCCACAGTCCCGAAAATTCTGCTGAGCCCGGCCAGCTCAACACCATCGCGCCGGCGACGATGGCCGCCATGCCGAGGACAATGCGCCGGTCGCAGTTTTCCCTGAACACGATCCACGCCAGCAGTGCGGTGAACACGCCTTCGGCATTCAACAGCAGCGAGGCGCCGGAGGCCGGCATGCCGCTGAGGCCAATCATCAGCAGCACCGGGGCGATGATGCCACCAGCGAAGATGGCGCCCGAGAACCAGGCCACTTCAGACCGGGAAATGTGCACCGCGGGCGCATTGATCAGACGTCGATACAACATCAGCCCGACACCCGAACCTATATAAAGCAAACCGGCGAGCAGCCAGGGACTGACCGCATCAAGCAGTAATTTCGCCAGCGGCGTGCCCGCGCCGAACAGCAGCGCAGCACCCAGCGCTGCAGCAACGCCCGGCCGCAAAAAGCTTCCACTCCTGTTCATGGTTGGACCAGTGCCGCTTAAAGGGCCTCGAACACGCCCGCAGCGCCCATGCCGGTGCCGATGCACATGGTAACCATGCCGTATTTCTGTTTACGGCGGCGCAGGCCGTGCAGCAGGGTCGCGACACGAATCGCACCCGTCGCCCCCAGCGGATGGCCCAGCGCAATCGCGCCGCCCAGCGGGTTGACCTTGGTCACATCCAACTTGAGTTCACGGATCACCGCCAGCGCCTGCGCGGCAAAGGCCTCATTCAATTCAATCCAGTCCAGCGCATCCTGCGTAAGCCCCGTCTGCTGCATCACTTTGGGGATGGCCTTCACCGGGCCGATGCCCATCACATCCGGCGGCACACCCGCCACCGCGTAACCGAGGAAACGGCCCAGCGGCTGCAGGTTGTAGCGTTTCAGCGCAGTTTCACTCATCAACACTACCGCCCCGGCGCCATCGGACATCTGCGAGCTGTTACCTGCGGTGACGCTACCCTTGGCGGCGAAGGCCGGCTTCAGTTTGGCCAGGCCTTCAGGCGAGGTCTCGCGGCGCGGACCTTCATCGTCTGTCGCCTGCCGTGTTTTGACCTTGATGTCGCGCGTCACTAGATCAGGCAGGCGTTCAACGATGGCATAGGGACTGGTTTCCGCCTTGAAATCGCCGCTGTCGATGGCGCGCAATGCACGGCGGTGGCTTTCGGCGGCGAACAGGTCCTGGTCTTCGCGGCTGACTTTCCAGCGCTCAGCGACACGCTCGGCAGTAATGCCCATGCCGTAGGCAATGGCAAAGTGTTCATCTTTCTCGAAAATCGCCGGGCTGAAAGTCGGCTTGTTGCCGCCCATCGGCACCATGCTCATGCTTTCGGTGCCGGCGGCGATCATCACATCGGCCTCGCCGAGACGGATGCGCGCCGCGGCATCAGCCACCGCCTGCACCCCGGAGGAGCAAAAACGGTTGATGGTCAGCCCCGGCACGGTATCGGGAAATCCCGCCAGCAACAAACTGATACGAGCGACGTTCATGCCCTGCTCGCCCTCGGGCATCGCGCAGCCGGTGATCACGTCACCGATTTCATTCAGATCAAGACCGGGACATTGCGCCACTGCGCTTTTCAGCACATGCGCCAGCAGGTCATCGGGCCGGGTGTTTTTGTACATGCCGCGCGGCGCCTTGCCCACCGCGGAGCGGGTGGCGGCGACGATGTAGGCGTCTTGAACTTGTCGGGTCATTTGTTACCCCTTCTTTAATGCGGTAATTGGTGACTAGTTGGTGACTGGTGATTGGTAACTGGTAATTGGAAAACACCCCGCCACTCGCCACTGACCAATCACCAGTCACCAGTTACCAGTTACCAATCCCTAGTTCCTCAGCGGCTTGCCCGTTTTCAGCATCTGCTCGATCCGCGCCTGGGTCTTCTCGGTCGCGATCAGTTCCATGAAATGCTGCCGCTCAAGATCGAGGAACCACTGCTCATCGACCAGGCTGCCGCCTTCAATGTCACCGCCGCACATCACCGTCGCGACCTTGGTGCCGATCAGGTAATCGTGTTCCGAGATATGTCCGCCAGCGCGCATGTTTTCCATGAAGGCACGGATGGTTGAAATGCCGCTGCGGCCCAGCGCCGGGATCGCCTTGGCGCGCATCGGCGGCCGGTAACCGGCAGCGGCCATGGCACGAACCTCGGCCTTGGCAATCTCTAGCAATTCAAAACGGTTCATGACAATACGGTCAGTCACCCTCAAGTAGCCGATCTCGCGCGCGTGTTCCGCGCTGCGTCCGACCTCGGCCATGGCCACCGCCTTGAAATACTTTTGCAGGAACGGCGACATGTCGCCGCCTTTGGCATCTGCCGCGGCGCGCATCGCAAATTCCTTGCAGCCGCCTCCCGCCGGTAACAGGCCGACGCCGACCTCAACCAGACCGATGTAACTCTCCAGCGTCGCCACCGCGCGGTCGCAATGCATGACGAATTCGCAGCCGCCACCCAGGGCCAGGCCATCCACCGCAGCAACCGTCGGCACCATCGAATACTTCAACATTTGCGTCGTGATCTGGAACTGCTCGACCAGGTGTTCGACTTCGGCCAGCTTGCCGGCCATCAATTGATCGGCCACACCCATTTGCCGCGCCGCTTTCAGCGCCAGTGATTCCGCTTCGCGCTTCATGCTTTTGAACAGTTTGCCCAGGGCAGACGGTGGCGCAGGTGGCGCCTTGCTGCCGCTGGATTTTTTCAGGTTGGCGCCCACCGAAAACGGCGGCTCGATCTGCCACAGCACCAGGCCGATGTAATTGTGTTCGGCCTCGGCGATGGCCTGCTGCACGCCCTGCAGCACATCGTCGCCGATGGCATGCATGCGGCTTTTGAAACTGACAATTGCGATGTCATCGCCGGTATGCCAGCAGCGCACGCCGTCGGTTTCGAAGATGGTGGTGCCGTATTTGCGTTCTTCTCCAAGCAATTTGTCCGGGAACGGCTGGCGCTGGTAAACCGCCAGCGATGAGCGCGGCTGATAATCGTTGCTCTCCGGCGCGTAGGAGCCCTCGGGTTTGTGCACACCGGTGCGCGCCGACTCCAGCACCCACGACGGCAATGGCGTGGCGACCATGGTCTTGCCTGCCGCGATGTCCTCGGCAATCCAGCCGGCAATCTGCCGCCAGCCGGCGGATTGCCAGATTTCAAACGGACCGGTATCCCAGCCGAAACCCCAGCGGATCGCGAAGTCGAGATCACGGGCATTGCTGGCAATCGATTCCAGGTGCAGCGCGCAGTAATGGAAGGAATCGCGGAAGATCGCCCAGATGAATTGCGCCTGCGGGTGATCCGAGGCATGCAACTGCGCAAAGCGTTCGGTGGGATTCTTGTTTTTGAGGATTTCGACGATGGCCTCGTCGGCCTTGCCGTCGGACACGCGGTAAGCGCCGGTCTTCAGGTCGATGACCTGGATGTCGCGGCCGATTTTCTGGTACACGCCCTTGCGTGTTTTCTGCCCCAGCGCGCCCTGCTCAATCAACTTCTGCAACCAGGCCGGCACGCCGTAAAACTTGTGCCACGGATCTTCGGGCAGCGTGTCGCGCATGGTGTGCACGACATGGGCGAAGGTATCGAGACCGACCACATCGGCGGTGCGGAATGTCGCGCTGCGCGGCCTGCCGATCAGCGATCCGGTCAGCGCATCGACGGTATCAAAACCGATGCCCAGGCGTTCGGCATGGTAGATGGTCGCCAGCATCGAAAACACACCGACGCGGTTGGCGATGAAGTTCGGCGTGTCCTTGGCGCGGATCACGCCCTTGCCCAGCGTGGTGACCAAAAAACGTTCAAGGTTGTCGAGGATGACGGGATCGGTGCCGGTGCAGGCGATCAGTTCGACCAGATGCATGTAACGCGGCGGGTTGAAAAAATGCACGCCGCAGAAACGGTGCCGCTGCTGTTCAGGGAAAGCACCCGCCAATTTGTTGATCGACAGGCCCGAGGTATTGCTGGCGAAGATGGTGTGTGCGCCCAGGTACGGCGCGACCTTGTGATAGAGGTCTTCCTTCCAGTCCATACGCTCGGATATCGCCTCAATCACAATATCGCAGTCGCGCAGCAGTTCGAGGTGCTGGCCGTAGTTCGCCGGTTCGATCAGATCGGCGCGCTCCTTGACGGCGAGCGGGCTGGGTTCGAGTTTTTTCAGGTTGGCCACGGCCTTCAGCACATTGCCATTGGGATCACCCTCCTTGGCGACCAGTTCGAACAGGATGACCGGGACGTTGGCGTTGACGAGATGCGCGGCAATCTGGGCGCCCATGACACCGGCACCCAGCACGGCCACCTTGCGCACCATCAGGGGATGAGCGGGCATGGGATGACACTCCTCAAAGCACTGCTGAAAACTGGGCCCGATGCACTGGTAAAACGAGCCGGTCAAAAGAACTGCTTAAACGCGCGATTTAAAGCCCTGATTGATTCTAGCACCAGCCCGCAGCAGGCTGTGTGCGCGACAGCACTCAGACCGGCCAAAAAAAGAGCGGCCCTGAGGCCGCCCTTTTTTTGCAAAACACAGTAGATCTCAGAATTTGTGCGAGTACTGCACCGACAGGATGTCAGCCTTGTTGGAGAAACTGCCGACCAGCCGGGTTCCGCCAATCCCGGTCGCGTTATTGACCTGGGCATCCTTGACGAATTCGTGCGCATAACCCACTTCAATGACACCGTCCTTGTTCAGCTTGTATTGCACGCCGAATGCCAGCCAGGTGCGATCCTGATCCGGCAAACGGGGTGTGCGATCAATATCGTTGGTCGGTGTCGGATCAAAGGCAATACCGAAGCGCAGCTTGGTGCGGTTATCGTAGATGTAGTTGGCACCGACGCTGACGCGCAATGTATCTTTCCAGTTGAATTGATCATTGCTCAGTACGGTACCTGCAGCTCCAGCCGGTGCCGTTGTCGTCCGGACTACACGCAATTCCTTGACGCTGCTCCAGCCGGTGTAGGTCAGGTCACCCATCACTTCCCATTTCGGGCTGACCGTGCTGAAAATGCTCCAAGAGGCGCTTTCCGGAACCTTCAGGTCGGCAGCCGCATTACCGGAAAACAGGCCGCCGCTGGGTCCGCTGAATATTGCACTGCCTTTCAGATCGTAGGAAATGGCCGAGCGATAGGTGATCCCGATGCGGGTGCTGGGTGTCAGTTTGAATAGGGCGCCAAGGTTGAAACCGTAACCGGTATCCCCCGCCTCAAGGGTCACGTTGCCGGTGGCCGCTGATCCCGTAAACCGCGACAGCTTGGCCTCAATCCTTTGAATGCTGACGCCGCCGCCAATGGACACATTGTCATTGATTTTGTACGCGAGGGACGGATTGATGTTGATGGTCTTGATGGCTGATTCCAGCGCCACCGTCTGGCCCAGCCAGCCCTGATCGTATTCGGTGGTCAGGCCGAAAGGCACATTGAGCGCGAGGCCAAAGTGCAGATTCGGGTTGATGCTCATGGTGAAAAATCCGTTTGGAACGAGCGCCAGGTCGCCACCATCACCGCCGTTGCCGGAGCCCAATGCGCCGGGAATGGTCGACCCGGTATTGTTGAATTTGAAAGAAGGCGCGATCAGATGGGCGGCAAAGGTGACCTGTTTTCCCTGCGGCAGCAGCATCATTGCCGCCGGATTGGACCAGGCCACGCTGGCGTCATCGGCCACCGCTGCGCCACCGGCAAAGGCGTTGCCGGTACCACTGCCGCTCTGGGTGCCGATGCCAAAACCGCCCGCATGGGCTGGAACAGAGAACGCAGTCAGTGCGGAGGCAACAGATAAGCCTATGATTTTATTAGAAAATTTCATATTCCTCTCCTGGGGTGAACGACTGGGGCGTTGGCATGAGTGTTGCGATGGTTCGCAATCTGAAACCATGTTACTCGGCTACGCGCTGATTTCAATGGAAAAATTCAAAGGCCTCATGCGGTCTGTGGCGGCAATACCACACGCGGCTTGCGATTGCCGTCCACTGCCACATAAGTCAGCACCGCTTCGGTGACCTGGACGCACTCCTCGCGCTCCGGCCGGCGCTGGGCATACACCTGAACGTCCACGGTAATCGACGTGCGGCCCACCTTGACGACTTCCGCGTAAAAACTGACCACATCGCCGACAAACACCGGCTGCCGGAACACAAACGAATTGACTGCAACCGTGGCCACCCTGCCCTGCGCCAGGCGAATCGCGGGAATGCTGCCGGCGAGATCAACCTGCGCCATGATCCAGCCTCCGAAAATGTCACCCGTGTAATTGGCATCCGCCGGCATCGGGACCACGCGCAGCGCCGGCTGCCTGCCCTCGGGCAAGGTGGTCACATCCCCGCGCTCGTCACTACTCAATCGTCACTCCTTCACTCCTCACTCATTACTCATTACTCATTACCAGTCACCAGTCACCAGTCACCAGTCACCAGTCACCGACCTCAATGCCCTGCATACATGCCGTCGATTTCGGCGTTGAACTTTTCCATGACCTTGGTGCGTTTCAGTTTCATGGTCGGCGTCAGCAGCCCATTCTCCACGGTCCAGGGATCCAGCGTCACCGTCACGCGCCGCACCTGCGCATAACCCGGAAAATCGGTGATCTGGGCTGCAATGCGCTCCAGTATGGTTTTTTCGGCCTGAGGTGAACGCGGGGCGCCGGCATCAAGGCTGCAAGCTGCCGCGAGTTTCTGCCAGTGGTCGGCGTTGAGTACCGTCATCACCGTGAGGAAGGGCTTGCCCTCGCCAAGCAGCATCACCTGCTCGAACAGCGGATCGCGCGCAATCGCCGCTTCCATGTCGCCGGGGGGTATTTTTTCGCCGTTGGACAACACGATCACATCCTTCAGACGCCCGGTGATGAACAAATGCCCCTGGTCGCCGATGTGTCCGGTGTCGCCGGAATTCAACCAGCCATCGGGCTGGATCATCGCTTTCGTCGCCTCGTCGTTGTTCCAGTAACCGAGCATGAGGTTGGGGCCCTTGATCAGCACCGCGCCCTTGTCGCCGATTTTGACCTGCACCCCGGGTATGGGCTGACCGACGCTCGACGGAATGTTGTTGTCGGGACAATTTGCCGTGGCGATGGGACTGGTTTCGGTGAGCCCGTAACCCTGCAGGATCGGCAGGCCGAGGCCAATGAAAATTTTCGAGATATCGGGCGGCAGCGCCGCGCCGCCCGACAGCGCGTAACGCAGCCGCCCGCCGAGCCGCGCCAGCACTTTGGCTGCGACCAGTTTGTTCAGCACCGGCCACAGCAGGAACGAGGGTTGCCATGCAGCGCGGCTCTGCGCATGTTCAAAGCGCGCATAACCCACACTGGCCGCAAGCAGAAACAGTTTTTTGCGCAGTGGCGAACCTTCATCAAGCTTGGCGCGGATGGTGCCCCAGATACGCTCGTAGATGCGCGGTACTGAAATCAGCATCGTCGGCCGGATGGTCTGCAGGTCCTCGCCGAGTTGCGGAATCGAGCGCGCATAAGCGGTGGTCGAACCGGCCATCACCGTCAGGTAATAACCGCAGGTGCGCTCAAAAGTATGTGAGAGCGGCAGAAAGGACATGAAGATGTCGTCGTGGCCGGTCGCCAGCACGCTCAGCGCGGACTCGGTATTTGACAGGATGTTGTTATGCGACAGCATCACCCCCTTGGGCCGGCCGGTGGTGCCGGAGGTATAAACGATGGTCGCCAGGGTATTGCCATCACGTGCCAGGTGCCGCGCCGTGCCGCCGTCTTCCGGCAACCAGTCGCCGATCCATTTCAGGCGTGCATCACTGCCCGCCGCCGGCAACGCATTGACCGTCAGGAAACGCAGCACACTGCGCATTTCGCCTGCCACGCCCTGCAGTTCCTGCCACTGCTCCTGACCATCGATCAGCAGCGCCTTGCAGCCGGAATTATTGATGATGTAGGCCACATTGTCAGCACGGTCCTGGGTGTACAGCGGCACCACCACCAGGCCCAAGCCAAGCGCGGCCTGGTCGAAAATCACCCATTCCGGCGAATTGCGCAGCATCACCGCCACGCGGTCGCCGGCTTGCAGGCCGTCTTTTTCCAGCGCCGCCTGCCAGCGCGCGATCTGGCGGTCGATCTGCGCCCAAGTGTAATCGCGCCAGTTGCCGTGCTGCTCGTTGTACGCCTTGTAGGCGACGTTATCCGGCGTGCGTTTGACGCGCTCGCGGAACAGGCCGTCGAGCGTGCCTGCCGCCGCCATTGGAATGACATGCGACGTATCGTTTTTTTTGTTCATGGTGATCCTCCTGACCCGTATAATTAGTCGAGAAACAGATCGGTATAGGGCTTGATACCGGGCGTCACCGCGTAGACATCAAAATCAGTCACTCCCTCCTCTCTCAACACGGCTTCATCGACATAAAAATTGCCGCTGGCCGTACGGCTGTCGCGTTTGAAAACCGCGTACGCCGCGTCAGCCATGATATCCGGTTTGCGGCTCGCCTTGAGAATCGCTTCCGGGAAATTCACCGCGATCGCAGCAGTGGCAATGGTCGTGCGCGGCCACAGCGAATTTACTGCAATGCCCTGAGCGCGGAATTCCCCCGCCATGCCCAGCGTGCACATGCTCATGCCGTATTTGGCCATGGTGTAGGCTACATGATCCTTGAACCATTTTGCCTTCATGTTCAGCGGCGGCGAGAGGGTCAGGATGTGCGGATTCTTCGCTTTCGCCAGAAACGGCAGGCAGGCCTGGGAACAGACAAAGGTGCCGCGCACATTGACGTCGAACATCAGATCAAACCGTTTGGCCGGGGTCTCCAGCGTCCCGTTCAACTGGATCGCGCTGGCGTTGTTGACCAGGATGTCGATGCCGCCAAAATGCGCCGCGGCCTGCTGCGCGGCGGCGGCCACCGCCTCGTCATCGCGTACATCGAGCTGGATCGCCAGCGCCTGGCCACCCGCCTTGACGACCTCTTCCGCCACTTCGTGGATGGTGCCCGGCAGCCGCGCATGCGGTGTCGCGGTCTTGGCGGTGACCACGATGTTGGCGCCGTCACGCGCACAGCGCAGCGCGATGGCGCGACCGATGCCGCGGCTGGCACCGGTGATGAATACAGTCTTGCCCTGCAATGCCGACATTGTTATTTCCCTTGTTACTTGCCTTAATTACTTACCTTTGTACTGCGGTTTGCGTTTATCGGTGAAGGCGGTGACGCCCTCGACAAAATCTTCTGTTTTTGCGCAGCGCGCAAACGCCAGCGCTTCGGCATCGAGTTGTGCCGCGAGGCCGGCATGCATCGCACGGTTAAGCAGCGCCTTGGTTTCGGCATAGGCCTGCGCGGGGCCCGCAGCCAGGCGGCGCGCGAGTTTTTCCGTGGCCGCAGCCAGCTGGTCCGCAGCAAGCACCTGATTGACCACACCGAGGCGCTGCATGGTTTCCGCATCCACCGTGTCGGCCAGCAGCATCAGTTCCATCGCTTTCTGGTATCCGGTCAATCGCGGCAAAAACCAGGTCGCCCCGCCGTCCGGGCTGGTGCCGATACGGCTGTAGGCCATTGAAAACTGCGTGCCGGCCGCCGCCAGCACCAGGTCGCAGGCGAGCATGATGCTGAACCCCGCGCCGGCCACGGCGCCATGCACGGCCGCGATCACCGGCTGCGGCGCACGGCGCAACGCGAGGATGCCGTGATGCAGTTCCGCGGCCAGTTCCGGCACCAGCGTCGCCATCGCGGCGACATTGTCGCGGAACATCGCGACATCGCCGCCGGCGACAAACGCCGGACCGGCACCGCGCAACACAATGACCCGCGCCTCCAGATCGGCCGCTGCACGTTCGCAGTTGGTGCGGAATGCGCGAATCATGTCCGCATCCAATGCGTTCATCACCGCCGGGCGGTTAAAGGTGATGGTGGCGACACCCTCGCTCAACGAATAGAGAATACTGTTGCTCACTTGCGCTCCAGCGCCTCGAACGTGACTGGCTGCGTGGTCTGGTGCAGTTCCGATTTGCCGAAGTCTTTCGGGAAATCATCAACCATGATCACGCGGCGGCGCAACTCGGCCGCGCGTTTCAGCAGGTCAGACTCGGCGAGCGTGATCACGCCCGCCTTCAAGGCTTCGGCAGCCATCTGGTCGGCATGGCCGCGATGAATGCGCCCCGCCTGCTGCGCCTGGCGCAATTTCGCCTCCACCGGTTCCGCGGCAATCACAGCCGTCAGCGCCGACTCCAGCGTGCGCACCGGATCGTTTTCATTGTCGGAAATGAACACGCCGCGCGTCAGCCGGTCGCGCGTCGGCCCCGGCGTCATCATCAAGCCAACCACGTCATGGCCCAGCGGATCGCGCGGCGGCGCGAATTCGCGGCCATAAGGCATCAGCATCGGGAAGATGAGTCCTCGTAACACCCACGACACGACCGGCCATGGCAGGTTTTCGAAAATCGAATAAAACGCTTCTTCGATGCGGTACAGGCAGTCGAGCAGGCCCCAGCGTACGAGGGGCAGATCCGTCTGCGGCCGGCCGTCGTCTTCGTACCGCTTCAGCACGGCTGACGCGAGATAGAGCTGGCTCAGCACATCGCCCAATCGGGCTGAAAGACGCTCCCTTCGTTTCAGTGAGCCGCCGCACAAAAACATCGCCATGTCGGCCGTCAGCGCAAAGCCGCTCGAAAGCCGCGTCAGCTGCTGGTAATAATGACGCAGCTCCGGCGCGCCGCCGGGTACTGCCGTCAGCCGCGCACCGGTCATGCCCATCCACAACACCCGCGCCACGTTCGATAGCGTGAAAGCGATGTGGCCGAAAAATGCCAGGTCAAAATCGCGCAGCGCCTTTTGCGGGTTTTTCTCCCTGGTTGCTTCAATCTCCTTCAGCACGAAGGGATGGCCGCGGATCGCGCCCTGGCCAAAAATAATCATCGTTCGGGTGAGGATGTTCGCGCCCTCGACCGTGATCGCAATCGGCGTCTGCATATAGGCACTGGCGAGGTAATTGTTCGGCCCCATGCAAATGCCCTTGCCGCCGTGCACGTCCATCGCATCATTGATGACCTGGCGACCGCGTTCGGTGAGGTGATATTTGACGATGGCCGAGATCACCGAGGGTTTTTCACCGAGATCCACTGCACCGGCGGTCATCACCCTCGCCGCATCCATCAAATAGACGTTGCCGGCGATACGCGCCATTGCTTCTTCGACGCCTTCGAACTTGCCGATCGACAGTTTGAACTGCTGGCGCACGCGGCCGTAGGCACCTGTGGTCAGCGCAGACAGCTTGGAAATGCCCACACCATTCGCCGGCAGTGAAATCGAACGTCCCGCAGCGAGGCAGTTCATCAGCATTTTCCAGCCCTCGCCCACCTGCGCCACACCGCCGATCACGTACTCCATCGGGATGAATACATCCTTGCCCCAGTTCGGGCCGTTCATGAAGGTCGCGGTCATTGCGCGATGGCGGCGGCCGATATGCACACCCGGCATGTCGGTGGGCACCAGCGCCAGCGTGATACCGACATCATCCTGCTCATTTTTCCTCTCACCCAGCAGGTGGTCGGGATCGTAGAGTTGAAATGCCAGGCCGAGCAGCGTCGCGATCGGGCCCAGCGTGATGTAGCGTTTTTCCCAGGTCAGGCGGATGCCCAGCACATCGGGTTTGCCCTGCCACTCGCTTTTGCACACGATGCCGAAATCCGGAATGCCTCCGGCATCCGAGCCGGCTTCCGGACTGGTCAGCGCAAAGCAAGGCATCTCGATGCCCTTGGCCAGCCGCGGCAGGTAGTAATCCTTCTGCTCTTTGGTGCCGTAATGCAGCAGCAGTTCCGCGGGGCCCAGTGAATTGGGCACCATCACCGACACCGCCGCGGTGCCGCTGCGCGTGGTCAGCTGCATCACCACCTGCGAATGCGCCAGCGCGGAGAATCCCTTGCCGCCGTATTCCTTGGGAATGATCATGCCGAGGAAGCCGTTGTCCTTGATGAACTGCCAGACTTGCGGGGGCATGTCAGACATTTCATAAGTGACTTCCCAGTCGCTCAACATTTCGCACAGTTCGTGCAGCGGACCTTTGATGAAGGCCTGCTCCTCCGCGGTCAGTCGCGGTTTGGGATAGGCCAGCAGTTTGTTCCAGTCGGGCCGGCCGCTGAACAGATCGCCGTCCCACCACACGGTGCCGGCTTCCAGGGCTTCCTGTTCGGTCTTCGACACCACCGGCAGGATGCGGCGGAACACTTTGAGTAATGGCGCGCCGGCCAACGCACGACGCAGCGGCGACGGAATTGCCAGCAGCGAGATCACGACCAGCAGCACCCAGGCGACGCTCAGGAGTCCTTCAGGCCACAGCTTGCACCAGGTGAGTCCGCCGAGTGCTGCGGCATACACCACCGTCCACAGCAGTGCCGGCAGGCGGTGGTAGGCAAGGAACCAGGCCACCGCGAACGCGGCGAGCAGTGTGAGCAGGACAAACATCGTGAACCCTCCGCCGGAATGACTGCCGCAGATTCTCGTCAGCAGCCTGCGCGCCGGCAGTTTTACCGGCACCTAATCTTTAAAACGAGCATACACGCCGGGCTGTCGGGCGACAACCCAGTCAAGTATCTGATTTTATTAACTATTTTATACGGTCACGGACGATGCGGAAACGACCCGTTCAGCGTTTGACCTTGGCGGTGATGGCCAGCAATTCAGCCAGATGTTTTAGCGCCAGCGTGATGTCCTCGGGACTTGCCGGACCCACCGGCTTGTCGTCCACGCGCTTCATCGACATCGCGGGTTTACCGGTTTTGTCGAAGCTCGCCATGATCGCCACAGCCGCAGCGGATTTTCCCTCTGCCGGATACCGATCCTGCTTGTAGTGCAGCAAGGCGCCGGCATTGAAGAAAAATTCGTTCTTCTCGATCATGCCCGCGTTTTCCGTGATTTCCTCGCGGATCATTTTCAATTCGCTGCCTGTCCAGTGCGCGCCGAAAGTGGAGAACCGCGCGCCATCCCGCCATTGATGTTCCGTTCGCTCCATCGGAGGAGCAGGTTTGGCCGGCGCTGGTGTCTGCGCAACCGCAGGCGCAACGATTGAGCATGACAGCGCGATGGCGAGAACGACAACAAACGCTGGCTTGCGCTTCAGTGGCATTGAGTCGGCCTTTTTGAGGGCGTTGAATACAGCTAGGGCGACAAAATACCAGTGAAGTTCCGGCGATGCATAAAAAAACCGCCCAAAGGCGGTTTTAATACGATTTAAAACTTAGAACTCAAACTCAACCATCGGTTTTGTTCAGCCTGGGCTTGGCAACATAGACCGTAATCTGCCGCCCCTTGGCGAGAGCCGGTGCAAAATCGCCCAACTGTCCTATCGCCCACGATGTCGTATCGAAGCGATACACGACCGACTGCCCGGCAGCATCGACAAACTTGATCGTTTCACCGCTTTCCACGTTGACCCAGCGGGTTTCCGGTGTGATCACCACCACGCGCGCGAAAAGGTTTTCATCGCCCCGCACCCCGAGGGCGTAGTCATTGGCGGCTGCAGCCGCAAACATCGCAGCCCCCATCATCAGAGTGGCAGCAAACCCAGCGATTATTGAAGTCTTCATCTTGTCTCCAGTTCATTCGATATAAACAGTACTGAACGGGAATCATCATGGCCGGCGGGCAGCCGGGCATGGACGACCCCACCCTCCACGGCAAACAGTTGAATCCCCGGAATCATCCCCCCGAGCCGCGTAGCCGGGCAAAAGTATCATCCCACCAAGCTTACCGCAAGCTTATGCAGGCTTGCGGCACCACCAGAGGCTACCCGGCCACCTCACTCGGCAATCTTCCCCAGCAGGGTGGCAACGTCCGTCTGGTTGTTCACCATCTGCTCCGGAAACACCACAGTGATGGCATGGGTCGGGCAGATCGACTGGCAAAGTCCGCAATACCAGCATTCGTCCGGATATTTGATCACCGGCAGCGTTTCGCGGTTGTCCTCTTCCTTGTAAATCAGGTCGCCGGGACAAATCCAGTCGCAGAGATTGCACTTGATGCAGGTTTCAGGGTTGATGCGGATAGGGTTGAACACTTCTTTTTGTGCGCTACTCATCGTCATCCCCTCACACCGCCGCCGCGACGCTGTTGCGGCTGAACGCCGCGGACAGCGGACGATCCGTGGACAAGGTGCGGGTTACCGGTCCGTCGGCGCCGCGCTCTACGATCACGAACTTGCGCCAGTTCACATCGTCCGTCTGCGGATAATCCATGCGGAAATGCGAGGAGCCGGTGCGCGTTTCCTGACGCGACAGCGATGCGGTGGCCATGATCTCGGCGTTCATGCGGATATTTTTGGCTTCGTGCACGCGCATCAGCCCGTGCAGGTCATCCGCCTTCAGCGTCGGTTCGCGCCGGGCCAGTGCTTGCAGCGTATCCAGCGCCAGCTTGAGTCCCCGCTCGTTGCGGCGCACCCCCACATAATCACTGACTGTCTGCCGGGTGGTGTCTTCAAATTCCTTCCACGGCAGGCCGCCCGGCTGCTGCAGATGTGCTACAGAACGCGCGCGCACGTCATCCAGCGTCTGGCGATCGACCTCGGGCAAAGACCCGGGGGTCGCGCGGATGCGTTGCACCACGCCTTCGCCGGCAATGTGTCCCAGCACTGCCGCACCCGAGATGCCGCCGCTGACCGTTGCGCAATCGCCGGCAGCAAACAAACCCTCGACCGCGGTTTCACCATTGGTATCGACCGCCAGGCCGCTGCCGCGAAAATAAACACCGCTGCGCCGGATGCTCAGTTCGGATACCGACACCTCGACCAGCTCTTCGCGGAAATTCACACCCTTCTGCTGGTAATACGCCGGCAGCGTGTAACGGTCGACCTGCAGCGTGTGTTCCATGCGGTCAAGCATGTCCTGCGGCAGATGACGGCAGTCGAGATAAATCGGGCCGTTGCCGAGCAGATATTCATTGATGACACCGTCGGCAATCACCGCACGGCGGGCGTTCTCGCCCTTCTTGTCATACTTGAACATGAAACGCTCGCCGGCCTTGTTGACGAAATAAGCGCCGAGGCTGACCAGCGCATTGAGGCCCTGGCAGGAAAAGCCCTTGGGCGTCAGCGTCGTCTCTACCGACTCCATATTGGCCAGCGCAGCACCGGCGTGATAACCCATCGCCTGCGCGTCACCGGTGTTATACGGGATGTGCCAGGAATCGAAGGCCAAGCCCGAGGCATTCTGCGAAATGCGGTTGACGTCACCCGCAGCCAGCACCACCGCTTTGGCGCGAATCACTGTCCACTCGCCGGTACGGAAATTGAAGGCAATGGCACCGTAAGCGCGGTTGTCTTTCACCAGCAACTGCACGACCATGGTACGCATCAGCACCGTGGCCTTGCCTTTGCGCACGCGTTCACCAAGATGTTTCTTGAAATCGGTGCCGTCGAAATTAATGTGGTAAGTCCCTGGTAAGCCGAACGAACGCAGGCGGTAATAATCGCCCGTCTGGCGATCCTTGAAATCGACGCCCATGGCTTCGATCTTGCGGAAAATGCGCGGCATTTCATGAATGACCCGCCCCACCACCGCCATGTCGACAATGCCGTCAGTCAGTTCGGGCACATGCTTCAGCAGGAACTCCGGCGTATCCCATTCCGGGCCGGTATCCATCACCGTCAGGTAATGGTCTACTCCGCAACCAATGCTGCCGCAGTGGTCGAGAATCTTGCCTTTTTCGCAGATCACCACCTTCAGCCCGGCTTCCAGCGCCGGAATCGCCGCCATGGTGCCCGCCACGCCGCCGCCGATCACCAGCACATCCGTATCCAGCCGCAGAAAATTGTCAGTCATTTCAATCCCGTTGGGTGATGTGCACTATCTGAGCTTAGTACAGGTGCGCCCCGGGCAAAACCAGGGATGCGATGGCGATTTTTGTGGAAGCGGGTAACGCTGGTTTGGCCACTAATGCCGAAATCGGGGCCAGAAGCCCGATCCGAGCGCGAGCAGGTTCTGATTGCGCGCGTGGTCACTGGCATGCCGGCCCCGTTTTGCTTACTGACGCATTGATTACTGAATATCCTTGACCGCCGCGATCAGGATGGGGGCCAGGCTCGCGCTGGTTTTTGCCAGTTCAGTGACCCGCTTCTGTTGCGTGACGCCATCCATCGGTGACACCAGCCGCTCGGTCTTTTTCGACTCGGCGAGCAGCTCCGGATCGCTCAGCGCAGCGCTGACCGCGGCGCGGAAGGCGGCAATGGCCTGCGGCTCCATGTTCGGCGGCCCGATGTAGCTGCGGTGCGTCTCCAGGATGGTCGCCATGGACTGCACCGTGGCGCGTTTGGCGGCCGGCACAATATTCGTGGCAATCGGAATGTTCGGATAGTCCGGGGATGGCTGTGATGTCACCATCAGGATCGGATTTTTGTCGCCGGAACGGATCGGGCCCAGCGATTCGCTCCAGCCGGTAATGTGACCATCCCCGTCGCCCTTGATCACCGCCAGCGAAGTATCGGCATTGCCCTCGTAACCCGTAACCGCCTTGACCTTGAATCCCAGCGCATCGCCGAGCACGGCCATGGTGTAGAAGTCTTCGTCGGTGCCTTGGGAGGGAAACACAAACGGGCGCTTCAGTTTTTGCACGTCCTGAATCGACTTGATCGCTGATTTGCCGCCCACACTCAGAACCCGCGGCTCGCTGGTGACCCGACCCAGGTAGTGGAATTTGACCGGATCAAACGACTGCGCACCCGCACTGCCGGCCAAAGGTGCGAGGATCAGCGTCGACACATTGCCGAAAAAGATCTCCGGGCTGCCGGGTTTGACACGCCAGATGTGATTGGCAGCCTTCAGTCCGCCACCGCCCGGCATGTTGACAATACGCACTTCGCGCGCGCCGCTGTGTTTTTGCAGGTACGGCTGCAGCAGGCGGGCAAACCGGGCGTGGCCGCCGGAGGCGCCGCCGGCGACGTTGATGATGATGACCTTGTCCTTGTAATAACCGCCGCCGGCCTGGGCCTGACTCTGTGCCATTACGCGACCCGGCAGGCTCAAGACCAACGGGGCCATGGCGCCTGCGATTACCAATTTTCTGCGCGTTTGTTCGATTTTGTTTTTCATTGCAGTCTCCTCCGAAAATAACTTTTATGGGAACAGTGGCGCCAGCAGGCCATGATACGGCTGCATTTGCAACGCCACCACGAATAACAGATACAGTGAGCCGGTCAGCACCGCAGCATAGAGCAGGCTGTACTGCCATGAGCAATAACGCGTCAGCATGAAATAACCGGCCGTGAACAGGAACGCCGCAGGCATCACGCCCGTGGCAAAAGTCAGCGCCAGCAGTACGCCGACCATGCCGTAAGCGGTCGCCTCCCGCTGCCATGACGGTTTCTTCACGGGTGCCGAGGGCGCGTCTGCAACAGGAATATCCGGCGCCCGCACCGAGATCATCTCCATCTGCAGCGCCGCGGGTGAACCAAAATTGTGCCAGACCAGCTGGATCAGGGTCAGCACGATGCCGAACACCGCCAGCGGCAGCGGAATCATCCGCGCGCGCGGTCCGAAATCCTGGCACAGCACAATGACCCCGGCAAAAAACGCCAATAGCAGCACGGAGGCCAGATTTTCCTGGGCATGGCGGCTCATGGTGCACTGACTCCCGCAGCAGCAGCCTGCTTGCGCTGGCGCCGCCAATTACGCACGAACGGCAGTGCGGCGGTGAACAACACGAACAGCAGCATCGCCAGGGCAATCGGCCGCTGCAGCAGGAAATCTTTGCCGTAAAGTGTCAGTGAAATATGCAGATTGCGTTCGATCATCACCGCCAGCACCATGCCGATGACGAAATTGGCGCGCGAATAGCGGTATTTGTCCATCAGGTAACCGACGATGCCAAACACCGCGGCAACCACCACATCCTCGATGTGGCCGCGCGTGGCATAGGCGCCGACGAAACACACCGCCAGCACGATGGGCACCATCAGGTTGGCCTGCAGCGACGGCAGACGTGCCAGCCACGGCGTGATGCCGAGACCGATCAGGGTGACCGCGATATTGGCAATGACGATGATCCACACCATGCTGAAAACCAAGTCGAGATTCTTGGTCAGCATGTCCGGCCCCGGCACCACGCCGAGACCGATGAAGGCCACCAGCAGGATCGCCATGCTCTCGCCACCCGGGATGCCAAAAGCCAGCGTCGGCATCAAGCCGCCGCCTTCATTTGCGCCCATGGTCGCATCCGGTGCAATCACGCCCTCGACCGCGCCCTTGCCGAATCGCTCCGGCGTCTTCGAGGTCTGCACCGCCTGCGCATAGGCGGCGAGCCCGGCGACGCTGGCACCGACACCGGGCAGTACGCCGATCCACAACCCGAGCAGGCTGGAACGCACCACCAGCCACCAGTGGCTGAAGCCGTCGCACACGCCCTGCCACACCGTGCTCTCTTCCTTCACCAGTGAGCGGTCGACGATGGGTGTGCCCTTGATCGCGAGTTTCATCATTTCGGAAACGGCGAACAAGCCGATCATCGCCACCGGAAAGGAGATGCCCTCCATCAGGAATTCGCTGCCGAAGGTGAAGCGCGGTGTCGCCGTCACCACATCCATGCCGATAAAGGCCACCAGCACACCGAGCACGCTGGCGGTCAGGCCCTTCATCAATGATCCTTCGCTGAAGGTGGCAATCACTGTCAGCCCCCACAGCGCCATCATCAGGTACTCGCTGGGGCCCAGTGCGAGAATCACCGGACGGATCAGCGGAATGCACAAGGCGAGGAAAATCGCGCCGATGATGCCGCCGAGCAACGCACCGGTGGCGGAAGCGGCCAGCGCGCGCTTTGCCTGCCCTTTCTGGGTCATTGGATAACCGTCGAAACACAGGGCGAGGCCCTTGGCAGAGCCGGGCACGCTGAACAGGATGCTGGTCACCGAGTCGCCCCAGATGGTCGCGATGTGCGCACCGAGCAGCAGCGCCAGCGTCGCTGCGGTTTCAAAACCGTAGGTAAACGGCAACAGCAACGCCATCGCCACCACACCACCGAGGCCGGGCAGGATGCCGATGACCAGCCCGTAGACCACACCGATCAGCATGAACAACATGGCTTGCGGCGTCAGCAGCGCCGTCAGGCCGGCGATGATGGCTTCAATCATGCAGTGCGCCTGTTGCGCTGCTGCAAGGCACGCACCCGCGATTCACATGGATCGACACGCTGACTCCTCCGAAGTCTGCCGTCGCCGTCCTGCGTTTTTTTTGCAGATTTGCGGAAACGGTGGCGCGACTTTACAGCAAGATGCACGGACACGACTATCGCAACAGCGGTCGCAGCGTTCACAACATGAAATTTTTTGATACGACCACCGACAAAACTGGCTGCGCACGATGCGGATTAAAAATGCCGCCGCTGTATTCACAGTACGCCGAAACAGCGGTCGAGTGCGCTGGCACAGCAATCACGGTGCGCTGCGCCTGATCCATAAAAACTTATAACCCGTTGTTTTATTTATTATTTTTATAGCAACGCGGGGCGATTGCCGAGTTCATCCGGATTGTCTCCCGAGGCTGGAAAATGTTGCGTCAGCAACACCGTGATCTGCCGGATGCCCTCAAGCAGCCCGGCCTCGAAACGCTGCTCGCGAAATGCCTGCTCCATCACGCGACAAATCGCCTCCCATTGCGTCTGTGTGACCAGCGCGTTGATGCCGCGGTCAGCCACGATCTCGATGTCGCGATCGGCCCAGTTGATATAGAGCAGCACACCGCTGTTGGCGGCGGTATCCCACACTCCAAGTTCTGCAAAAACCTCACAGGCCCTTGCCCGAGGGCTCTGGTTGCGCAAGAGCGGGCCGAGATCAAGACTCGCTTCAACCGCCACACGCAGTTCACCCCGATGCAGAATCTCGCTCTGCTGCACGGCGCCTTCAATACGGCGCAGCACTGCCGGTGAAAATTCACGCCGCTCCAGCCAGGGCGGCAGCAACAGGTGACGGAATAGCCGTTTGATATTCATCTCACCAGCCCCCGGAAGCGCCGCCGCCGCCCGAGCG
>JAKFUS010000023.1 GCA_021732605.1 Betaproteobacteria bacterium
CATCGGCCTGTTTGAGAAAACCGATGATCTGTTCTTCGCTGTATCTGCTCTTCTTCATGTCCGTCATTCTCCATGATTTGACGGACTTCTCTACTTCAGATTGGTAGGGCTGGCGGGGAGAAGGTCACCGGCACCATGCCTGCCAGGTACACCACACTGTTGAAAATGGCGGCTTCGCTGTAACGCGCCGCGACATGCAGTCTTTGCAGACCCATTGATTGCTCCTGTTGTTGAATCTGATTGTTTTTACACTGCTCCGGCAATTGTCGATGTTCACCGGCAGCCGTGCAACGGGCACGGTGCCGCGTCCTGTGTTTTAATCCGGGCCATGCTTTCCTACCGCCACCAGTTCCACGCCGGCAATGTCGCCGACGTGTTCAAACATGCCATGCTGACGCAATTGCTGGTCGCATTGGCCAAAAAAGACAAGCCGTTCGCCATGCTCGACACCCATGCCGGCATCGGCCGCTACGACCTGACACATGCCTGGTCGCAAAAAACCGAAGAATGGCGGCACGGCATCGGCCGTGTCTGGGCACGCACCGATGCACCGCCGGCGCTGACGCCCTACCTTGAAGCCGTACGGGCCGACAATCCTGACGGCCATCTAAAACACTATCCCGGTTCGCCGCGCATCGCACGCCGGCTGATGCGCAAGGACGACCGGCTGGTGTTGTGCGAACTGAACAAGGACGACTGCGCAGCGCTGAAACTTTTGTTTGCCAGCGCGCGCCACACTGCCATCCATAATCAGGACGGGTTTCTGGCACTCAAGGGATTCCTGCCGCCGCCGGAGCGGCGCGGCCTGACCTTCATCGATGCATCTTTCGACCAAGCCGATGAATTTGGCCGCATCACCCGCGCCATCAAGGAAGCACACACCCGTTTCGCCACCGGCATGATTGCCGTCTGGTATCCGCTGATGGCGTCCTCGGCGATGCAGGCATTCGCCCGCAGCCTGCAGGCCATGGGCCTGCCGAAAACGCTGCAACTGGAATTGTCTGTGTACCCGGAAGACTGGACCGAGCACATCCGCGGCAGCGGCATGATCGTGGTCAACCCGCCGTTCGGACTGGATCGGGAAGTGCCGCCACTACTCGACTGGCTGTGGCGGGCGATGTCACCGGAAAATGCGGGCGGCACGCGCTGCGAGTGGCTGGTACCGGAATAACATCTGGAATAAATTCGCGGGAATAAACACAGGAATAGATACAGGAAATAAAAAACGCCGCAGGGGATCTGCGGCGTTTTGTCGACTGCGTGACGATTTAGCCCTTGGTGCGGCTGCGGTATTCGCCGGTGCGGGTATCAATTTCGATCTTGTCGCCGGTGGCGCAGAACAGCGGCACCGGGATTTCATAGCCCGTAGCCAGTTTTGCCGGTTTCAGCACTTTGCCCGAGGTGTCGCCGCGCACCGCGGGTTCAGTGTAGATGATCTCGCGTACGATGGTCTGCGGAATCTCCACCGAAATCGTACGGCCTTCATACAAAGTGACTTCGCAAGCCATGCCGTCTTCGAGGTAATTCAGCGCGTCGCCCATGTTTTCCTTGTCGACCTCGAACTGGTTGAACTCGGCATCCATGAACACGTAAGACGGTTCCGCAAAGTAGGAATAGGTCACATCCTTGCGCTCGAGCTGTACCATGTCGAATTTTTCGTCAGCGCGATAGACGGTTTCCGTGCCGCCAGTCGACAGCAGGTTCCTCAACTTCATTTTGACCACTGACGCATTGCGGCCCGATTTGCTGAAATCGGCTTTCAGGACGACCATCGGGACATCACCGACCATGATCACGTTGCCTGCGCGGATTTCCTGTGCGATTTTCATACCCAAATACCCTTGATTAGCCGGAGTAAAAAGGCGCTATTTTACCCTGTTGGCCACAAATCCGACCAGTTGCCCGGCCATGTCGGCATGGCTGGCCAAATCCCGGGCCCAGCGGCCCGCATGCAGCCTGATTTCCCCCTGCGCCGCACGCAATGCCGGCCACGCCGCCCCCAAACCTTTCGGGGCACCGTTCCAGCACCGCCAGAACTCACACAGGGCAGCGGACGCTGCCGGCGCCTGCTCAGCGCAATAACGATTAAGGTAAGCCTGCAGCTTGCGCTGATGCGCGCCATCGTCCTGGCGATAGGGTTGCCAGACCAGCGGCCGCGCCGCCCACTGCGCCCGCACAAACGAATCTTCGCCGCGGACAAAATTGAGGTCGCAGGCCCATAGCAGTTCGTCATATCGCGCCTGCGGCAGAAACGGCAATGCGCGCACCTCAAGCGCACCCCGTCGCCACGGCCCGCAATCATCGGCCGCCACACCGAAAAACGACCGCACCGCCGGCAGCAACGTGTCGCCCGGCACCGCGACCAGCACGGGTTTCGCATCCTGCGCCATTACTGCCAGCAATCCGGCAATGGGTGCATCGTTATAGGCAAACAACGATACCGCCAAGGTGTTCTCCGCAATATCAGTCAAGCCCATGTCGCGCCAGAAAGCCTGTCGCACTGCAGCGTCAAAAGCCGCCCTTCGCGATTGCAGCTCCGCCTCGCGCAGCAAACCGCCGGTGGCAGACGTGAATCCGGGAAAGAAAAAATAACGCGGCAATGGCAATCGGGGGTGCGGCGATGATAGCCCGTGGTGTTCATCCACCCAGGATTCAGCGCTCAGGTATTCAAGCACGATCCACAGCGGCGGACGCGTGCCGGCTGCCATCGCAGTGACATAAGCCTCAGGCAAGCCGCAGCCAAAGGCTTCAACGACTACCGCCGCATCATCAGGCAGCGGCGTCGCATCCTGCCAGCGACAAACGGTAATGCCATCAACCTGCTGCCGCTGAGCCGCCGCATCCAGCGCCGGATGCAATGCGCGCAAAGTGGCGAGATCATCGATCCACAGGCGAACCGGCAGGCCGTGTTCGCGATGCAGTATCCGCGCCAGGCGCCAGCAGACGCCGGCGTCGCCGAAGTTATCGACAACCTTGCAGAAAATATCCCAGGTCTTCGGAATGGAATGTACAACGGCCATAAGCGGATCCGATTATGCGATGCCGCGCAACGGCGGTGGCTTTACAGAAAATGCAGACAAAAAAAACCGGGCTTGCGCCCGGTTTTTCTGGAGCGTCCGGCTTAGGCAGCCTGGATGTTGCTCGCTTGTTGCTTGCCCTTGTTGCCGGCGGTGATGTCAAACGTCACCTTCTGGCCTTCTTTGAGGGTTTTGAAACCGTTCATGTTGATGCCCGAGAAATGGGCAAAGAGGTCTTCGCCACCGCCGTCCGGGGTGATGAAGCCGAAACCTTTAGCGTCGTTGAACCACTTAACAGTACCTGTTGCCATGATGTTGTCTTCCTTTTGAGGATGGTTAATTTTCGGCTTGCGCCGAGCATCGTATTTAAATCTCACAGCCCCAAAAGCACGAACACCACATACTGCTAACGCGGGAACCGCTGACTTTCAAGCACTTGAAACCAAACACGCGTTGCCGTTATACGTAATGCTCGTGACAGCGTCAAGCGCATTGTGGAACCCAATTACGGTAAAAATAAATATCAATTAAATCAAATACTTAAAAACAACCCGGGAAGCACTCAGGCAATATCTTCTACGATCTTTTTGATTCGCAGCGGCGCATCGCGTATGCCTTGAGCATGGATTCAGATGCTGGCAGCAATTCCCGGCGGCGCCCCAAGGATGGACGTCGCCCCCTCAATTCAGTTCATGGGCGGTGCCGGCATGCGCTGGCGCATACGGCGGCGGTCCAGCCACCAGGCAAACACCGGCAGTATGAAAAATCCTCCGGGCATGACCACCAGCACCAGGTAAGGACTCAGCCGTGACAACCGGGTGAGATGGTCGCGCAGCAGCGCACGGTCTTCGTTGGACCAGCTCTGGCCGTTACGCGGCTTCATCAGGATGGGCACCACGCCGCGCGTCTGCTGCATTTCGGCCAGCAGCCGCTGCTTTTCACGTTGCGTCAGGTTGCTGACCGATTGAAAAGTCCGGCGGGCGTGACTGCGGATGATGTGGAGCGGCGGCATCGAACTGCTGGAGCCAATGGTCAGGAGACCGTCTGATAATAAAGGTTTTGCGGATGATTGGCTTGGGCAAAAAAGAACCAGCGCTCGACAATCAGTCCGCCGAACTGCACCGCGCAGGCCAGCCACAGCAGGGCCAGCGCTGGCGCCGCCAGAGACGCGGACAGCAGCAATACCGGAATCACGAAGGCGCCAGCCAGGAATACCCATTGCACCGCGCGCAAGGCGCCCGGGCTGCGGCCGTGAAAAAATTCACGGGTATTGAACGAGCCGCCCATGAAGCCTTGGGATTTCTGCGCGATTTTCGGATGCTTGATGCCGATCGCCGTCTGCAGGCTGGAGCGCGGCTTCAACCGGGCATTGCGTTGCAACGAGATCACGCGAGTCAGCAGTCCGGCGACGGTCAGCGCAATCGCCCAGGCCACGATGCAAGCAGTGAATGTTTCGCCCCGCTGCCCGGCCAGCGCCGCCGCCAGCGTGACACCCGAAGCGCAGCCGAGGATGGTGAAGTTGACCAGCGTCAGCGGCGACGCCCATTCCTGCAGGAACTTGATGCAGGCGTAAATCATCCCCGTGCACAGGAACAGCCCCAGGCACAGCAGCACACCTGCAACCCCAAGCAGCAAGGTTGCGGAAACACCCTGCCAGTGCGCCCAGCCATAGGCCGCGACCAGCGTCATGAACGCCGGCAGCACGATGACCTCGCGTGACAGCCAGGACGTGCGCCACATCGCCGCCGAGCGCCACGCCCGCTCCGGATGCCCGAGGTGAAAAAACGAAGCCAGCAGTCCACCGGCCAACAGCAACAATGCCAGAACGCTGCCGGTCAAGTAAAACCCCGGCAACGGTGCTGCCGCAACGCCGGCAGCCACTACTGCTTCAATAACAAACAGCGCGAGGAACAAACCCTGCCCCGCACCAATCAGCACAGTCAGCAGGATGACCGAGAGCGCCGGATTCATGTCTTGCTCCCGCTTACCATGAAGTCACGTCATCCAGTGACGGATCCTTGACGCCAGGCCGTGGCAGTCTACCGTCGATCTTCAGCGGATTATCGGCGCGCTCGAGTTCGTCTTCATGAATGCGCATTTCCGTTCTGCGGCGCGGCAGATAATGATTGGCCGGCTGGGTGCCCCATTCCGGCATCAATGCATACCCCGAATTCTCGCGGATTGCTTTTGACACCACCGACTCTGCATCGTGTATGTCACCGTAGAGCCGCGCATTGGTCGGACAGGCCAGCACGCAGGCCGGCTTGCGCTCCGACTCCGGCAGTTTCGCGTCGTAAATGCGGTCCACACACAAAGTGCACTTCTTCATCACCTTCTGGTGCTCGTCGATCTCGCGCACGCCATACGGGCAGGCCCAGGCGCAGTACTTGCAGCCGATGCACTTGTCGTAATCAACCAGCACGATGCCGTCTTCCGGACGTTTGTAGCTGGCGCCCGTCGGACACACCGGCACACAGGGCGGATCCTCGCAGTGCAGGCAGGATTTGGGGAAATGCACGGTCTGCGTATTCGGGAATTCACCGACCTCGAAGGTCTGCACGCGATTGAAAAACGTGCCGGTCGGATCCTTGTCGTACGGGTTGTCATCCGACAGGAAGCCGGCTTCGCCCGAGGTATTCCATTCCTTGCAACTGGTGACGCAGGCATGGCAGCCCACACAAACGTTGAGGTCGATGACCAAAGCGAGCTGGGTCATCGCGAGCACTCCTGCTTATCGAGCTGGGTCATCGCGAGCACTCCTGCTTATCGAGCTGGGTCATCGCGAGCACTCCTCTGACCAAGGTATTTTTGATTTCATCATTTGTAATCTCCTTTGCCTGCCACAAACGCCTGCCACAGTTTTCTCACCTTGTTGGTTCCGGGCGCCACAGGTACCGGCGCAAACTGCGGCGAAGTTTCCGCCGGCTCATCGGCACCGGCTTTGCGGATGCGCACACGCACGTCATACCAGCCGGCTTGTCCGGTCACCGGATCGGAGTTGGACATGCGCCGGCCAGCGGCCGCCGGCAGTTCATCGGCAATCACATGGTTCAGTAAAAAGCCGCGCTGCGCTTCATTGGCATCCGGCGCGAGATGCCATGCACCCTGTGCTTTACCTATGGCGTTCCAGGTCCACACGGTGCCGGGCTCCACCGCCTCGCTGACCCGGCACATGCAGCGCACGCGGCCATGCATCGATTCGACCCAGATCCAGTCGTCATCGGCGATGCCGTAGGATGTTGCTGTTTTTTCGTTTATAAACAAATAGTTATGCGCATGTATCTGGCGCAACCAGGCATTCTGCGAATCCCAGGAGTGGTACATGGCCATCGGCCGCTGGGTGATCGCCGCCAGTGGATACTGCACGGTATCTGTCGCCTGCACTTCCAGCGGCGCGTAATAAAACGGCAGCGGATCGCAGTACATGGCAATACGCTCCCGCAGGTGCGCCGGAGGACGCCGCGCGGACTCGCCGCGCCCCTCCGCTGCCATGCGGAATTTCTGCAGCACCTCGGAATAGATCTGGATCACCACAGGATCGGTGTAGCGGCGCACCCGCGTGCGCTGCGCCCACTCGTGGTAGCCCTGGTTCCAGTTGCGCATGTACTGGTACGAACGCGGCAGACGATGGTGAAACACGCAGTTGTTCTTTTCGTACATCTCCCACTGTTTCGGGTTGGGCTCGCCGATCATGGTTTTCTCGCCACCGCGCCCCCGCCAGCCGGCGAGGAAACCAATGCCCGAGCCGGGCTCGGTTTCGTAATTGACGATGAAATCCGGGTAATCGCGATATTTGCGCGCACCGTCCGCAGTCACAAAAGCCGGAAACTTCAGCCTTGATGCGAGTTCGATCAGCACTTCCTGGAACGGTTTGCATTCACCCTTCGGCGGCACCACCGGGATGCGCACCGAGTCCGCCGGTCCGTCGAATTCCGAGATCGGCCGGTCGAGCATGGACATCACGTCGTGGCGTTCGAGATAGGTGGTGTCCGGCAACACCAGGTCGGCGAATGCGGTCATCTCCGACTGGAAGGCATCACAGACGATCAGGAAGGGAATCTTGTATTCACCGTTCGCGTCGTGATCATTGAGCATCTTGCGCACCTCGACGGTATTCATCGATGAGTTCCATGCCATGTTGGCCATGAAAATCATCAGCGTGTCGATGCCGTACGGATCGCCGCGCCAGGCGTTGGTGATCACGTTATGCATCATGCCGTGCACGGCCAGCGGATATTCCCAGGAGAAGGCCTTGTCGATGCGCACCGGCCCGCCGTCGGCATCAACAAACAAATCATCAGGCCCCGCCGGCCAGCCCAGCGCAAGCCCGGCGAGCGGCGTATCCGGCTGCACCGCCTCCGGCCCCTTAGGTGGTTTGGCGACCGGGGGAATCGCCCGCGGAAACGGCGCCTTGTGGCGGAAGCCACCGGGACGGTCGATGGTGCCGAGCAGCGACATCAGGATCGCCAGCGAACGCACCGTATGAAAACCGTTGGAATGCGCCGCCAGGCCGCGCATCGCATGAAAGGCCACCGGATTGCCGGTGACGGTGTCGTGTTCCTGCCCCCAGGAATCGGTCCATGCGATCGGCAATTCGATTTTCTGATCGCGTGCGGTGATCCCCATTTCGTGCGCCAGCCGGCGGATGCGCGCCGCAGGAATGCCGGTGATGCCCTCCGCCCACTCGGCCGTGTATTCCTTGACCCGCTCCAGCAACAGCTGGAATGCCGGCTTGACCGGAGTGCCGTCTTCAAGACGATAGTCGCCGAGCAGCGCGGGGTCCGCACCGGGGCTGTGATTGGGCACTGCGCGCCCTGTATGGCGATCCCACCATAACTGGTCATGGCGATGCTCGGGGTTGTCGCCTTTCGGCGGCTCACCCGAGCGCACCGGCATGCCCTGCTGCGCACTCGCCGGATCCATGTTGATCAGGTAGCCGGCATTGGTATAACGCGCGAGAAAATCGCGGTCATACAGTCCGGTATTGATGATCTCGTGCGTCAGCGCCAGCAACAGCGCGCCGTCTGTACCGGGACGAATCGGCACCCACTCATCGGCAATCGCCGAATAGCCGGTGCGCACCGGGTTCACCGAAATGAAACGGCCGCCGCGGCGCTTGAATTTCGAGATCGCGATTTTCAGCGGATTGGAGTGGTGATCCTCCGCGGTGCCGATCATCACGAACAGTTTGGCCCGGTCGAGGTCGGGACCGCCGAATTCCCAGAAACTGCCGCCGATGGTGTAGATCATGCCGGCGGCCATGTTCACCGAGCAGAAGCCGCCATGCGCCGCGTAGTTCGGTGTGCCGAACTGGCGTGCAAACATGCCGGTCAGCGCCTGCATCTGGTCGCGCCCGGTGAACAGCGCGAATTTTTTCGGGTCGGTCGCGCGAATTTTGCGCAAGCGTTCTTCCATCAGCCTGAATACTTCGTCCCAGCTGATCGGCTCAAACTCGCCGGCGCCGCGCTCCGAACCGGCCTTGCGCCGCAGCGGCTGCGTCAGTCGTGCCGGCGAATACTGCTTCATGATGCCCGAGGCGCCCTTGGCGCAGATTACACCCTGATTCAGCGGATGCTCGGGATTGCCCTCGATGTAGCGCACCTCGCCGTTTTTCAGGTGTACGCGGATGCCGCAGCGGCAGGCGCACATGTAACAGGTGGTGTTTTTTGTTTCGACCTGGTCTGGCGTCGGCTGCAGGCGGGCATTCATGGGTGTTGATTACATTCGAAAAACGAAGTGCCCATTTTAGGTGCGGCGCCCTGCCCGCTGTGTCGAAATTACTTATGAGGCCATTAAAGCAGACTTACTCTCAGGACTTAGGATCCATCCATTTGCTGACCTCAGGCATGGTCCAGTTCTGCAGGCCTTCGAGCAGTTGCAACGGATCGGACTCGACCAGGATCATGCCGCGATGTTCGGTTCGGATGAAGCGTTCAGCCACCGCGTGATCCAGAAAGTCCATCAATCGGTCGTAAAAACCGCCGACGTTGAGGAATCCACAGGCTTTGCGATGCATGCCCAACTGAGTCAGCGTCAAAGCCTCGAAAATTTCGTCCAGCGTCCCCATGCCGCCGGGCAGCGTGATGAAGGCATCAGCCAACTGCAGCATCATCACCTTGCGTTCGTGCATCGACTCAACCACATGCAGTTCGGTCAGACCCCTGTGCACGACTTCACGCTCCAGCAGGCTACGCGGCGTGACGCCGATGACATGGGCTTTGGCAGCAAGTGCAGTTTCAGCCACCACACCCATCAGGCCGACCTTGCCACCGCCGAAAATGATTTTGATGCCGGCTGTGCCCAGCGCGCGCACCAGCGTACGGGTGGCGTCGGCATAAACTTCGTCTTTGCCCCTGTTGGAACCACAAAAAATGCAAACACTTTTAATGGGCATACTGATTCCTCGGCAATAGGGCACCGATTTTAGACGATTGTTCGCTATTGCCGCCCCTGCTTAACCCCGATTGCGGATGCGGCACGTTTATACCGCCTGACCGGCCTTTAGAGGAACCACCATGAAACCGTTAACCATCTCCATGATCAGCGCCGCCGTCCTTGCCGCGCTACCCCAGATCACCGCCGCGCAGAATGACCCCGGCGGCAATGCCCTGACCATCTACAGCAACGCACGCCCCGGCGCCGTGCCGCCCGAGTTATACCGCGGCGGGGGCAACGGCCAGGCGGTGCCCGGATATGCCGTGGTGCGCCAGCAGCGCGACCTTGCGCTCAATCGCGGGCGCAACACCGTGCGGTTCAGCGACGTTGCAGCATTGATTGATCCAACGACGGTCAGTTTCCAATCGCTGACCGACCCCGCAGGTACCAGCGTCATCGAACAAAACTTCCAGTTCGACCTGGTCAACACGCAAAAGCTGCTTGAGAAATACATCGACCGCCGCATCAGCGTCGACCAGGTGCGCGGCAGCAGCGTCGAGTCCTTCGCCGGCACACTGCTGTCGACCAGTGGCGGCCTGGTATTGAAACGCGATGACGGCGGCATCCAGACCCTGCCCAGCAACGCGGGAGTGCGTCTGCCCGAACTCCCCGGCGGCCTGATAACCCGCCCGACGCTGGTGTGGGACGTCAGCGCCAACCGTGCCGGCAACCACAGCACACAGGTGTCGTACCAGACCACCGGCATTACCTGGTGGACCGACTACAACCTGACCTACCAGGAAGGCGCCAACGCCAACAGCTGCAAACTCGACGTCGCCGCATGGGTCAGCATCATCAACCAGTCCGGCGCCAGTTATCCCGACGCCAAGCTGAAACTCGTCGCTGGCGACGTGCAACGCGCGCAACCGCAGGGTCGTGTATACGCAGCACCCCAACGCGCCGTTATGGCCAGCGAAATGAGTGCCAAGGGTTTCGAAGAAAAGGAATTTTTCGAATACCACCTCTACACCCTGGGCCGGCCAACAACATTGCCCGACAACTCGACCAAACAGATCGAACTGTTCCCGGCTGCCCGCGCCGTGCCCTGCGAAAAAAACCTGGTCTATTACGGCGCCGCCGGCATGCGCCCCTACGGCAGCCCGGCCACCGACCGCAACTACGGCGTGCAGAGCAACAAGAAGGTTGATGTCTACCTCGCCTTCAAAAACGCCAAGGAACAGAACATGGGCATGCCCCTGCCCGCAGGCCGTATCCGTGTATCCAAACTCGACGACACCGACAAAACCCTCGAATTCATCGGCGAAGACGTCATCGACCACACCCCACGCAACGAACAACTGCTGATCAAACTCGGCTCCGCCTTCGACGTCGTCGGCGAGCGGCGGCAGGTGAATTTTTCGGTCGATACTTCACGCAAGACCATGACCGAGGAGATCGAGGTCAAGGTACGCAACCAGAAAAAGGAATCGGTGGAAGTCATGGTCAAGGAAAACCTCTACCGCTGGACCAACTGGCAGATCACGAGCAAGAGTCACGACTATCGCAAGGACGATGCGCGGACGGTCACGTTTCCAGTGAAGATTGCCGAGGGGGCGGAGGCTGTAGTGCGGTACAGCGTGACTTACACGTGGTAAGGTGAGCGCGGGACAAACACCGGCCACCAACAATCACGGGGACCTGCATTGAGCCCGACCATCTTCCGCGAAGACGGATTCCGGTTCTTTTTCTTCTCCCGGGAGGAAACCCGGGTGCATGTCCACGTCCACCATGCCGATGGCGAAGCCAAATTCTGGCTTGAGCCCGTCATTGAACTGGCGCAGAATTATGGTCTGGATGATCGGCAGTTACGCTCAACTGAAACACTGATCCGGAGACACGAAGATGACATCCGCTCTGCATGGCGCAAGCATTTCGGACGTTGAAGTCACCAACGTCTCGACCCACGGCTTCTGGCTGATGCTGGATGCCGAGGAACTGTTCGTCTCCTTTACCGAGTTTCCCTGGTTCAAGGAGGCGCCGATCGCCAAACTCACGCACGTCGAGCGCCCACAGCCCCATCATCTCTATTGGCCCGATCTCGATGTCGACCTGGCCGTCGATTCCCTCCGGCATCCTGAACGGTTTCCGTTGATGGCCAAGCCTCGCGCGTAATTTACGGTCAGCATTCAGTGAGCCATGTGTGAGCGGCGCGTGTTTGTATGACCGATGGAACAAACCGCGCACCATTCAGGTGCAGAATATCAACTAAAATTGGCGCCTAAATTTGATAACTAAAAATGTCAACTACTATGCGTTAGACCTCGAATGCAAAGCGCATCACCCATCACGATATGCCCTTTCGCTGCGGGCGACATCGCAAGAGCTATCAAGCTTTGGTCTGGGATCGAAGGTCTCGGCCTAACTGAATCTGATACCGATGTGGCAATTGATTTGTTCTTAAAGCGCAATCCCGGTTTCAGCGCGATTGCCACTACAGCGGAGAATGACGTTATCGGCGCAGTTCTTTGTGGTCACAACGGCCGCGCTGGCTTCCTCTATCACCTCGCTGTTGCTGAATCTCATCGTGGTCGTGGCATCGGTACGCGGCTTGTTGATTACTGTTTTGCCAGGTTAGCCGAAGCCGCAATTCCAAGGTGTAACATTTTTGTCTACACTGCAAACCATTCTGGCAACCAATTCTGGCTTCGAAGCGGCTGGAATGATCCAACAACGTGGAAAGTGTTGCAAAAACATGTCGAGGACTAACTCCGGCGTCCAGTCGACGATCGCAAGCTACGCTTGCTCGCGCGGCTGACGCCGAACGTTATGTGGCAAGAAAAACATGGCGCTGAATGACCTCGAACGGAAACGGGTCGAGAACACCGTCGCTGCGTTTGTTCAGAAGCATCGGCCCGCGCCGCATATCCGATCAGAGTTGGACATAGGTTTTCGCGTCTCAGGTCAAAGCGTCGAGATTTTCGAGATTCGGCCTCGGTGGAAAGAACCGAAGGTGAAGATGGAACATCCGATTGCGAAGGCGACCTTTGTTCGGAGCACGGCTCTGTGGAAGATATTCTGGATGCGCTCCGACCTCAAATGGCACGGCTATGAGCCATTGCCGGTTGTCGGCTCAATTGAGAAGTTTCTGGCCACTGTCGAGAAGGACGAGTATGCGTGCTTCTGGGGCTAGCCTTGCCAGATAACAAAGCCCGTAGGCGGAATAGCGCAGCGTATTGCGCCGGATGCGAAGCAGGCTTAACCAAAACAACAAGAACATAAACATCAAAACCGCCGGGGGCAGCCCGGCGATCTTGAAGCACGGAAACCGGACTGGTAGCAACACGCCCTTCGACAGGCTCAGGGCGAACGGTGGTTTGCCTTGATGCATTGCATCCGGCGGATGGCGCCGCTGCGCGGCTTATCCGCCCTACGCCCCCCCTCTGTCCCCCTGCCCCTGCTATACAATCCAGCCAGCATCCAAAAAAGCAAAGGGAGATCACCATGGGCATCGGCACCATAATCACCATCGGCATCCTGATCGTAATCGCCGTCTACGGCGTCACCATCTACAACAGCCTCGTCCAGATCAAGCACAACGTCACCAAGGCCTGGGCCAATATCGATGTACTGCTGAAACAGCGCCACGACGAACTGCCCAAACTGATCGAGACCTGCAAGCAGTACATGAAATTCGAGCAGGACACGCTGACCCGGGTCATCGAGGCGCGGTCCAAGGTGTTCACCGCACGCGAGGCGCAGAACGTACCGGCACTGGGCCAGGCCGAAGGTGGCTTGCGTGCAGCACTGGGCAGCCTGTTCGCGCTGGCTGAATCCTATCCCGACCTGAAAGCCAACCAGACGTTCCAGCAACTGCAGACGCGCATCTCCAGCCTCGAAAACGCCATTGCCGACCGCCGCGAGTTCTACAACGAGTCAGTGAACGTCAACAATGTGCGCATCGAGCAGTTCCCGGATGTGATCATCGCGCGGCTGCTTAATTTCAAAGAGGCACAGCTGCTGGAGTTTTCGGAAGAAGAGAAAAAAGACGTCGACGTCAAACAGCTGTTCGGCTCCTGAAACCGCACTGAAGCGCCGCAACGCGCGACATGTTTGGTAAAACCCGTATGCACGGCCCGTGGTGGCTCTCGGGTGCGGCGCATTTCATCATCATTGTCGTTGCCGTCGAGTCGGAAACAGCCGCAGCATGGCCTTGGGCGCTACTGGCAATGTGCGGCGTCAGCTTCTTCGCCTGGCTCGGCAATTACCGCCGTTATCGCCAGATCCACGACCTGCCTACTTCCAAGGTCGCCTCCGCGGCGCAGGGATATGTCGAACTGCTGGGGCGCGGCGAACTGCTGGATGGCACCCCCGTCATCAGCCGGCTGGGTGGGCGACACTGCTGCTGGTATCACTATCAGATCGAAGAGGAAAAATCCGACAACAAATGGGAAACCATCGATAAAGGCAGCAGCCTCGATCATTTTCTGCTGGTGGATGATACCGGTCAGTGCGTAATCTCGCCCGAAGGCGCGGAGGTCGTCACCAGCGAACACAAATCCTGGCGCGAAGGCCGCTATCGCTACAACGAGTGGCTGGTGCTGCCATCAACCGTGCTCTACGCACTGGGCGAATTCGTCACCCGCAGCGGCAATGTTTCGGGGCACGCCGATGAGCGGGAAGAAATCCGCCTGCTGATCGACGATTGGAAACGCGACCAGAAAACGCTGATTGAACGCTTCGACCTGAACCGCGACGGCACCATCGACATCAAGGAATGGGAGTTGGCACGCCTGCAGGCCGCGCGCGAGATTCGCAAACAACAAGCCGCACAAATGAACAACAAGGTCGAAGGCGTGCACCTGCTGCGCAAGCCCCGCGACAAACGCCTGTTTCTGCTCGCCAATGAAATGCCCGATGCACTGGGCCGACGTTATCTGCTGTGGAGCGTTTTCCATCTGGCTGTCATGATCGGTACCGGTGTCGGCAGTCTTATTTTATTCGGTGTAAAATAATACAATAAATCAATTACTTATGATGAAAGAACAATACATCCAGGGTTTGAACAGCCGCGGATTTCACCAACTGCATTACACCGAATGGGGTGATGCAGAAAATCCGCGCGTGGTGATCTGCGTGCACGGCTTGACGCGCAACTGCCGCGATTTCGATGCGCTGGCCACTGAGCTGCAAAACGATTTGCGTGTCATCAGCGTCAGCATTGCCGGTCGCGGCAAAAGTAGCTGGCTGGCCAACCCCGACGATTACAGTTATCCGCAATACATGGCCGACATGACGACGCTGATCGGGCGCATCACCGCCACCGGCAGCAACGACATTTCCTGGGTCGGCACCTCCATGGGCGGCATGCTCGGCATGCTGCTCGCATCGCGCCCCGACACCCCCATCCGGCGCCTGGTGCTGAACGACATCGGCGCCACCGTCCCGAAAGAATCCATGGCACGCATCGGTGCCTATGTCAGCAAGATTCTGCGCTTCAAGAGCTGCGAGGAAACCGAGGCCTGGCTGCGCGTGACCCTCGCGCCGTTCGGGCCGCTGACCGATGCGCAATGGCGGCATTTGACCGTACACAATTCAAAACAGCACGACGACGGCAGCTGGAGCATGAACTACGATCCGAACATTGCGCTACCTTTCCAAAAAGCGCAGACCCGTGACATCGAGCTATGGAATTACTACGACGCGATCCGCTGTCCGACGCTGCTGCTGCGCGGTGTGTCATCCGATGTACTGCCAAAAGACATTGCCGTGCAAATGACGCAACGCGGCCCGCAGCCTGAGCTGATTGAATTTGAAGGCATCGGCCACGCGCCGGCGCTGATGAGCGATGACCAGATCCGGGTGGTGCAGAATTTTCTGCTGCAGGGTCCGGCTGCAACGGCCTTGCCGACAAAGGGATGAAGGAATAAAGGGGATAAACGGGATGTTGCTGCTGCTGCGATGGCTGCGGAAATTCCTCGGCTGGGTGGATTTCATCCTGGTCAGCCTGCTGGTTTATCTGCTGGCCTGGCTGCCGTGGCCGGGCAAGCATCCGGTGGCGCACCTCTTTCCCTTCTGGTGCAGGGCTTTCGTGCGCGCACTCGACGTCGACATCCGCGTCCATCAAAAAAATCGCCGGCGCCTGCCGCAACACTACATTCTCATCGCCAATCATCCATCGGCTTTCGAGGATATCGGCATCCCGGCGGTATTCAACGTGGTGTCCCTTGCCAAGCTCCAGGTACAGGACTGGTTCATCGCAGGACGGATCGCCAGGACGGCGGGTACGCTGTTCGTGGATCGCGATAATCCCGAATCGCGGCAGCAGGTCATCCAGACCATGGTGGATGCCGTCAACGCCGGTCGCAACATCGCGCTCTACCCTGAAGGCGGCTGCAAGGGACGGCGCCTGTTCAAGGCGTTCAAATCCGGAGCCTTCGACGTCTCCATCCGGACAGGCGTTCCGATCCTGCCGGTGTTCCTGCACTATGAAGCGCAGGACGATTTCGAGTGGCAGCCCCCGTACACACTGCCGGACAAAATCCGGCACTTCATGTCCGCGGCAAATAACCGCGCCAATTACTATGTGTACGACCCGCTCGATCCCAAAGACTACGCCGACAAATATGCCATGAAGGCGGCGGCGTATGCCTTGTACGTCCGCTGGAATGCCCATTACCTGGAGTAACGCGCGGGCAGCTGTAAAACACCTGCCCATGCGCGGGAGATGCTTTGGCGCGATGATCGACATCCCTTTTGCAAACCGGACTGTCCGCTCAGCGCGGCGCTCCCGGACGCCGCCCCTCCTGCTGCATGCGCCGCAATGCACTGAATTCTTCCGGTGATATGCGCCGGTCACCGTCGCGATCGACCCGGCCGAATTCCCGGGCAATGAACGGAAACCGCCCTTCCACTTCCGTCGGCGACAGATAACCGTCGCCATCACGGTCAGCGCCGCGAAACTCCGCGCCGCTGCTGTCGCGCACGCGATCCGGCACCAGTTCCGGTCGTGGCGGCCGCTCGCGTGGATCGGCATCAGGCGTCACCTCACGCGACTGCACGGCATCGGCGGCACGCGACGAAGCTGGCTCCGTGGTTGGGACAGCTTCCTGAGCCGGTGCCGCGGTTGCTGGTAGCGTGGCTACGGGCGCCGTTTGGGGCGGCTGCGGATGGCGCTTGTACAGGTCGATCCCCACCAGCAGGGCCAGCAGCAACAGCAGCCCAAGGCCTGCATGACCCCAGCCCACCCCCGAATCCGCGCGCACCGGCGTGCGCGGCGGCCGGGGGAACATGGATGCTGTCGCTGCCGTGGCAGCGCCCGCCGCGTTACGTGGCGCACCCGGCGAGCTTGCCAGTGGCTGCAATTGCGCCTGCGCCTCGAACACCGCACGCCATTCGGCTACGCTTTGCGGACGCAATTCCGGCTGCACCTTCAATCCCCACTCGATGGCACGCAACAACGGTTCGCTGTAACGGCCGCGTGCTTCCGCGAGCGCCTGCGCCACGGTGTCGCCCTGAAGGCGGCTGACGGCATCCGGCGGATTTCTGTCGGTCACCACGCGGAACAACACCCCGGCCAGCGCATAGAGATCGGTCCACGGTCCCTGCCTGCCGTCGGCCGCGTACTGTTCCAGCGGCGCGAATCCCGGAGTCAGCACGGCGGTCATGCCGAGGGTGCCGCCAGTGTTGGCGCGCGCCGCGCCGAAATCCAGCAGCACCGGGCTGCCGTTGGCGCGGATGAAAATATTGCCGGGCTTGATGTCGCGGTGCAGGAATTGCGCGGCATGCACTGCCGCCAGTCCGTCGAGCAGCGGCAGCAGGATGCGCCGTAAATCGGCCTCGGGCGGCTGCGGTGCGCGCTTCAGCAACTGGTTCAGTGATTCCCCTTCCTCGTAGTCCATCACCATGTAGCCGGTACCGTTGGACTCGAAGTAGCGGTTGACGCGCACGATGTGCGGATGGCTGAAACGCGCCAGTGTGCGCGCTTCCAGAATGAATCGTTCAAGGCCCCACTGGTAGTCGTGCCGGTGATCGGTGGACACCGGCACCACGCTGCCGTCGAGCGCGCGTACCGCGAGGTCGCCGGGCAGGTATTCCTTGATCGCGACCTGCTTCTCGAGATGGCTGTCCCGGGCAAGATAGGTGATGCCGAAACCACCAATGCCGAGCACCGACTCGAGCCGGTATTCGCCCAGCGTCGAACTCAGGTCAAGCGCATTGCGGTAAACGGTCGCGTCGCTCATGGCTGCCCGATATCACCACCATGTTGTTCGTTCCTTCAGCACTATGCGTCCCGGACTGTATCACGCGCCTGCTGCATGGCCTGCAGCAGGACTTCCGGATCCTGCGCACCGGACATGCCGATGGTCCGGTTGAAAATGAAAAACGGCACGCCGTTGACACCTGCATTGCGCGCTTCGATGTCAGCCTTGCCAATCACGTCGGCATCCGCGTCGCTCTCCAGGTACTTCAGCGTCATCTCCCGATTGAGTCCGGCCTGCGTCGCGTAATCGGCGAGCACGGCGCTGTCGGTCAGGTTCGCGCCCTCGATGAAATAAGCGCGGAACAGTGCTTCCGCCATCGCATCCTGTTTGCCGAGTTCGCCGGCATGATGCAGTAGCCGATGCGCCTTGATGGTGTTCGGTTGCACGGAAATTTTTTCGAACTGCATGTCGAGACCGACGGTCTTGCCAACATCGGCGACACGCTGGTACTTGGCATGGCCACCGCCGCCAAACTTGCGCTGGATGTAGTCGAGACGGCCAATGCCGGACTCCGGCAGATCGGGGTTCAACTGGAACGGCAGCCAGCGCACGGCCGGCGGTTCTTCATCGGGATACAGTTCGGCGAACTGTTTCAGCGCGATTTCCAGCTTGCGCTTGCCGATGAAGCACCAGGGTCAAACCACGTCGGATACGATGTCGATGCTGATGCGTTTGTTCATGATTACTCCATGAGTGTAGTAGTGAGTCAGTTTACAGCAGAATAATAACTATTTGATTTTATTGGTAATTTAAATCAAGAGCGCAGGTGGCTCAAATCGAGCCGGCCGGCAAAAAATCCCGGCACTGACTGCAGAAAACCGCCGCTTTGTTTTTCGCTCCAGCCGCCGAATGCCGCGTTGAGGCGGAACTTGTCCTCGATGTCGGCGCGCGACAGCGGCTCCTGCACCCCACCGCGGATATGCGGCTGGCGCTCTTCGACCACGCGCCCATCTTTTAACGTCATCCGCACATGACCTGTGTAGGCTTTCGGATAGGGATTGTTCGGGTCGACCACGTAGCGCACCTTGGCCGCCAGTGCGAGGATGCGCGGATCGCGGACCGTCTCTTCGGTAAACGCCGCCAGCCCCGCACCGCCGGTGACAAACGCCACCGCAATGTTGAACGGCGCGCTGAATTTCGCCGCGTATTCGTTGGCCGGGCGGTGCTTGGACGGCAGCGGATCCCACAGACGGTGCACATATCCTTCCGCGGTTTCGCACAACACGTCGGTCACGTCTTCCGCGACAAAACCTTTTTTCGCCAGACGCAGCGCGCAATCGACGTAGGGCTGGTTCATGGTGCCGGTGGCATAGGGCTTGAAGGTGATGCGCGAGGTATACCAGTCGCGGCCGAAGTCACGGGTCAGCACATCGTAATTGCCTTCAGTGGCGCGGGCAAAACCATTGAACAAACCGTGCGTACCCTCGAACACCGTGCGCGGACCGAGAAAACCCTGCGCACCCAGACGCGCCGCCTGGATGCCCGCCTGCGCAGCCCAGCCGGCGTGCAGGCGTTTGGTCCACGCGCCTTCGGCCAGATATTCGATGATGCCGCTGGCCATGCTGCCAGCGATGCCCAGTGCATCGACGGTCTGCTGCTTGTTCAGTTTCAGCGTGCGCGCCACCGCCAGCGTCGCCGCCATCGCACCGAGCACGGCAGTCGGATGAAATCCGGATTTGTGGATTGCTTTCGGAATCACCATCGACATCCGGCACAGGGTTTCAACACCGACGACAAAACCCGCCAGCGCATCGCGCCCGTCGCAGCCAAACCGTTCGGCCGCCGCCAGCACCGCGGGCCCAATGACCGTGCTTGAATGCACCGGCCCACCCTCGAAGGTGTCGTCGAAATCCTCGCCATGGGTGGCCGTGCCGTTGATCAGTGCCGCGGCCTCCGCCGAGAATGTCTTCTCGTGCCCGATGGCCGTGCAGGGTCCGCCAGCATCGACACCGGCGATCACTGCTTTCACATAGTCGGTGTCACGCGCCGCCACGCACAGGCCGACAACATCAATCAGCAACTCCTCGGCGCGGGCGCGCACGGCTTCGGGCAATTTCTCGGCGGTCAGTGCAATGGCTTGGTCGGCTAGTTTTTCGGCTATTGCTACTGTGGGCAGTTTTGCGGTCATCGATTCATCACTATTCACATAAAGTAACGGGGGCCAGCGGTCGTTGAAAAAGCGATGGGCGAGCGCGTTGGGAGAGTAGCGACCCAGCGCACACGCCTTTAAATCTTCGCAAAAAGAGACTTGAAGAACCGCCAATTGCATCCATCACAACTGGCGGTTGCCTTTCAACTACGGCCGCACACCCCGTTGTCATGCTCGTTGTTGTCAGGAAATTCACGGGAGCTTAGCGCACAACCTTGGCACCGGCTTCCTTCAGGATATCGCGCATCTGATTGGTGTAGGTATCGAAGAACCTGGACAGTTCGGCAGACTTCTGGAAACCGTCCTCGAACTGCTGCTCTTCAAGGTATTTGCGCCAGGTTGCTGTTTTCGAGAGGCGCAGGAACAGGTCTTCGTAATAAGCCACCACATCCGGCGCCACGCCGGGAGGCATCAGGATACCCCGCACCTGCGGCACGTTCGGGATATCAAACCCGGATTCCTTGATGGTCGGTATGTTTGGGAAACCGGCCAGGCGTTTGTCGGAAACCTGGGCAATCACCCGCATGCCGCCGGCCTTGATGTGCTCACCGGCTTCCTGCGGCTCGATGATCATCATGTTGACATGGCCGCCGAGCAGCGCGGCAATACGCTCACCACCGCCGGGGAAGGAAATATAGGCCCAGCTGGAATTGGTTTCTTTCATCAGCAGCTGGCGCACCACGTTGTCGCGGCTGGTGATCGAACCGCCCGACTGTTTCATCGTGCCTGGAGCTTTTTTTGCAGCGTCAATGAAATCCTTCAGGGTTTTGTACGGGGCGTCAGCCTTCACTGCCACCAACGCCGGCTCCAGCACCAGACGCACGATCGGAGTCATGTCCTTGACCGTGTGCTGTGCCTCGGCGCGGGTCAGCGGATTGGTCAGCCAGTTGCCGGTAAACACGGCGATGGCGTGGGTGTCGCCTTTTTTCTCTGCCACATAAGCCATGGCGCGCAAGCCGCCACCGCCATCGCGGTTGTTGACCTGAAAACGCACGGGGGCGAGGTTTTCCTTCTCGATGACCTGAGAGATGAACCGCGCCAGCACGTCGGCGCCGCCGCCGGGTCCCGTGTGTACGATGAACTCGACCGGCTTGGTCGGCTTGAACTGGGCCCAGGCAGGGGCAGCAGCCAGTGCGGCAGCACAGGCGGCGATGATGATGCGGTTACAGAATTTCATTTTTTAATCCTCCTCGTTTGGCAGACTTATGTAATTAACTCGGGTAACAAAACCAGTTACCCGTATGGACTGAGGCGAACCGCAAAGGTTCAGCGGCTTAGTTTAGCCACTTATTTCAGCCGTTTTCTTCGAGCGCCTTGACCCGCCAGGCATTGGCGCGGCGAAACAGCGGCAGACACAGCAGGATGACAGCCAGAACCAGCATCGTGGCCGAGATCGGTCTGGACACCAGAATACTGAGATCACCCTGCGACATCATCAGCGACTGGCGCAGCGCGCGCTCCATCGAGTCGCCGAGCACCAGTCCGAGGATCAGCGGCGCCGAGGGATAATCCAGTCGCCGAACTGCGTAACCGAGCAGTCCAAAGACCACCAGCATCCAGCAGTCGAACAGGCTGCTCGACACGGCATAAACGCCGATGATGGAAATGCCGAAAATGATCGGATACAGGATGTACTCGCGCAGCTTCAAGATTTGCGCAAACAGCGGGATCAGCGGCAGGTTCAGCACCAGCAACATCACGTTACCCACGTACATGCTGGCAACCAGACCCCAGAACAGATCCGGGTTCTCCTGGATCATCAGCGGTCCGGGACGCAATCCCCACAGGATGAATGCCGCAAGCAGGATCGCCGTGGTGCCCGAGCCGGGTATGCCCAGCGTCAGCAAGGGCACCATGGCGCCGCCGGTTTCCGAATTGTTGGCGCCTTCAGGCGCGGCAACACCCTCTGGCACGCCGGTGCCGAATTTCTCGGGATGTTTCGACACCGCTTTTTCAATGCCGTAGGAAATAAAAGATGCAATCGTTGAGCCAGCGCCCGGCAGCACACCGATAATGAAACCGACGATTGAACCGTTGAGGAAAGCAAAACGACAGGCCTTGAGTTCTGCCATTGTCGGCAGCAGGTTGCGCAGTCCCTTGGGCACCGGCAGCATGACGCCCTCCTCGCGTTTTTCCATGTTGCCGAACACTTCACCCAGCGCAAACACGCCAATGGCGACAATCACGAAATCCACACCGTCGAGCATCTCGGAGCGGCCGAAAGTAAAACGCGATGCATCGCTGAACAGGTCAATACCCATGCTGGCGATCCACAGTCCCACCAGCATCGCCAGCAGTGCCTTGATCATCGACTCGCCCGCGAGCAGCACCACCATCGCCAACCCCATGAACATCAGCGCAAAATATTCCGGTGAACTGAAGGACAGCCCGAATTTCGCCAGCGGCGGCGCCAGCAGCATCAGGCCGACCACACCCACCGTCCCGGCAATGAATGAAGAAATCGCGGCTATGCCCAGCGCCGCACCGGCGCGACCCTTGCGTGCCATCTGGTAACCATCAAGACAGGTCACCACCGACGCCGATTCGCCGGGCACGTTGAGCAGAATTGCAGTGGTCGAACCGCCGTACTTGGCGCCGTAATAAATGCCGGCGAGCATGATCACTGCGGTGGTCGGCGGCATGTTGAAAGTCAGCGGCAACAGCATCGCAATGGTCGCCGCGGGCCCGAGGCCCGGCATCACACCCACCGCCGTGCCGAGGAACACACCGACAAAACACCAGAACAGGTTCAGCGGCTCCAGGGCAACCGCAAAACCATGGCCAAGGCTGGTCAGAATTTCCATGTCAGAAGCCCAGCGGGCCGGCAGGCAGGCTGAGCTGCAGCGCCAGTCCGAACACCAGATAAAAACCGACGGTATTGCCGACGGCAACCGCCAGCGCCACTTTCAGCGGCTGGCCATACATCACCGCCACCACAAACAGCGTCAGCAGCGCCAGAGCGAGCAGGAAACCGAGGGGTTTGATCAATGCGACACAGACGGCGAACGCCGCCCATACGATCAGCGCGCGCCCGATGCCAGTCCAGTCCACCACTTTTTCCGCAGTGTTTGCGGAAAGCCCAGAACGCAGCACCAGGATCAACGACAGCACCACCATGGCCAGGCCGTACCACATAGGGAAAAACCCGGGGCCCGGGCCTTCCGCGGTGCTGTAGTCCCAGCGCCAGGCTTGGCTGACGATGTATGCGCCCAGCGCGGCCAGCACTGCGCCGGACACGACATCACCCTTGATCCATTTCGATTGCGTCACACTGCTGCTCCTGCTTTACCCAGTACTTGTAACAAACGGGACTTGATCGCTTTTTGGAACTAAGCGCGTTTGGTTCGTTTGTAACGACCCACCGGCACGATTTCCGCAGTGGTGCCGCCGGGCGCACGAAATTTCACCGGTATCACACCCGGATCACTGATGATGGTGCAGCCGTATTTCTTGATTTCATCGGTGTACTTCTCGATGTCTTCGACTTCGATGGCGAAATGGTGAATACACGGCCCGGCGCCCGATGCCTTGGATTCGGCAGATTGCGTGCCGGCGTCGTATTTGATCAGCGTGAAGTCCATGTCGCCGTCGGTCAGATGGCAGGAAATATGATCCCGCGTTTTTTTAGTCACGACCTCCTCAAAGCCGAACACTTTTTGGTAAAACTCGGTGGTCTTTTCAAGATCATCGACTTTCAGCGCCAGATGCACGATGCGATTCATGGATACCCCCTCGGTTCAAACGTAAATTGTCGACTCAATTATCAATCTCGTAACCCGCAACGCGCAGGCTGGGCCGGAATTCCGCAGCCGTCAGGCGGCGCACGAACTCGCGCGCCAGTTCGGGTTGTGCTGCGCGGGCGGCGAGGCCCGCGGTGTAGACCGTTTTCATCTGGAACTCGTCGGGCAGCGCTCCGACATAAGTCACACCCTCAATCGGCAGGATCTCGGTGTTCTGGGTGATGCCCAGTTCGAAATTGCCGCTGCTCGCCGCCAGCCAGTTCATTGCTGCATTGCCATTGGGGAAAAACTGCATGCGGTCCTCGACCTGCGAAGCCACGCCCAAGCGCTCCATCAATTTCATCACGATCTTGCCGGCGGTTGCCGTTGCCGGATCCGGGCAAACAATGACCGAAGCAGCGAGGATATTGCCGCGCAGCGCTTCGCGGGTCCGCACTTCGGGCAGGGGCGTGCCGGCACGTACAGCAACACCAGTGCCGACCTTGCCGATATCGGTCACTGATGACACTGCGACCATGCCGCCGGATACCAGGTCCTGAATCAGTTGTGCGCTGAGGATAATGACATCGGTGGGCTCGCCGCCGACCATGCGCGCCTTCATCGCACCGACGGCGCCGTATGCGGCCTCAACCTCATGTCCGTCGCGCCGCAATCCTGCGATCACCTGCTCACACACAGCCTGTGCCGCCCCGGCGCTCAGCAAGCGCAATACCGCCATGACTTTGCTCCCCGCGGATGAATTAAACTTCCGATGTTACCAGCAGCCCCTGCTAACTCCTACCCCTTGGAGTCCGCATAATCCACGCATACAGGGTTGCTGCAGTGCAGTGTCTGGCATAGGCTTCGTCAGATTATGAAACGCGTCCACAATGCCCGACACATGACCGAGGCCCACCTGATCCGCGGCTTCCTCGAGTCGCACGGAATAGACGCCCTGGTCCGCGGTGATTTCCTCACCGGGGGCTGGGGCGAGTTGCCGGTAGACGTCTGCGCGGTCTGGATTACCGACGATAGCCGGTATGAGGATGCCGACCAGTTGCTGCGGGATTTCCTCAGCGGCTCACTGGCACGCATTCACGGCGGCAAAACCTGGTCATGTCCGCATTGCAATGAAACCATCGAAGGCCAGTTCACTGCCTGCTGGCGATGCGGGGGGCAAGGGCCGCTGCCTGACTGATAACCGGCAAAGGGCCGCTTAATGGGCTAGCGAAGCGATCACGACCGCCAAACACCGGCACATCCGGTTTCAATAATCATTAAATAACAAATTGTCATGACTGTGACACGACGTTCGCCCGGTCGCTGGCAATGCGGCCATCCACCAGTTCAACGATGCGATCGCAGCGCTCTGCCAGTCGCGGATCATGGGTAACGATCAGCAATGCGGTACCGAATTCGCGGTTAAAACGACGCAACAACGCAAAAATACTGTCGCTGGTGGCCGTGTCGAGGTTGCCGGTGGGCTCGTCAGCCAGCACTAGCTGGGGTTCCTGCACCAGGGCTCGCGCAATGGCCACGCGCTGCTGCATGCCCCCGGACAGCTCCTGTGGCTTCTTGTCATAGGCTTTGCTCAAACCCACAGCGTCCAGCAGCGTCGTGGCGCGGGCACGCAAGTCGGTGGCCGGCCGCCGGCCGCCATCAATACCGGCGCCGCGCCGCTGGCCGATCAACCCCGGCATCATCACGTTTTCCAGCGCCGTGAATGCGGGCAGCAGGTGGTGAAACTGGAAAATGAAACCCAGCACCGCATGACGGGCGTAGGTTCGCTCATCGTCATTAAAACCGGTCACGTCACGACCTGAAAGGTGGTAACTGCCCGCGGAAGCGGCTTCAAGCAAGCCGATGTTGTTCAGCAGCGTGCTTTTACCCGACCCCGAAGGGCCGATCAACGCAGTAAATTCACCCGGCTGGATGCTGAGGTCAATGCCATGCAGTACTTCCTCCTCGTTAGGCAGGCCCGCGTTGTAGGTTTTACGCAAACCCTGCAGCCATATCAGTGGTTCGCCGCCTCCCATCACTCAGCCTCTGATGGCCTGCGCGGGATCCAGCCGTGCGGCATTGCGGGCCGGCAAAGCCGCAGAGAGCAGGCCGAGCGCAGCGGCAGCGAGGACAACGATACCGATCAGCTGAACGTCATAAACAAGCGAAAAAAGTGCCTGCCCTTCAGCATCGCGCAAAACATGGCTGAACACCACGATCAGCAGGTATCCAAGCACCGAACCCAGCAGCGCGCCCGCTACACCGACCATGATCCCCTGCCACAGGAACACGCGCAGCATCTGCTGTCGCGTCGCGCCTACCGCACGCAGGATGCCGATTTCCTTGCGCTTCTGCACGACCGACACCACCAGTACGCTGGCGATGCCCAGTACCACGACGATCGAAATAAACACCTTGATCAGCGTGGTCATGATGTTCTGGTTATTGATCGCGGAAAAAATGAAAGTATTGGTCTGGATCCAGTCCTCGATCAGCTGGCCGGACTGCGTCCGCAGCCGGTCCGCCACTTCTTCTGCCTTCATCATCTCCAGCACCGAGACATCAAGGTTGGTCACCCGGCCCGGGATGCCCAACAGACTCTGGGCGGAGCGCAAATCGGTATAGACGTAGCGGCGGTTCAGCTCCCGCGAACCGAGATCAAGCAACGCGCGGATACGGAACACTTCGCTGACTCCTTGTGCCGACTGCACACGAAACCGGTCGCCGAGCACAGCGCCCAGATCCTTGGCCAGCTCGATACCGATCAGGGCATCGCCCGGACCGAGTTGCAGCACGCCGGCACTGATCTTGTCATCAAGGCGCACCACCCGCAGATAACGCTCCAGCTCCGTGCCCAGCAGCAGCACCGAGCGCGAAGCGTCGCCCTTGATGCCCAGCGCTGAACCTGATGCGACCGGCGCCACTGCCCTGACCCCCGGTGTCTGCTCCACGGTCTGCAGCAGCGACTGCCAGCCGTCGATGGTGGTCAGCCGTTGCGGCCGCGCCTGTAGTGAAAAGATGCGCGGCAGCCCGACGCCGCCTGCGATCAGGGGCGCCACCGTTTCTTCCGGCGGTTTGACCACGATATGCGGCTGCGCGCCGGTCACCCGGCTGATCAGGTCCGCCTGCACTCCGGCGAGAACCGCTGTAATGAAAAAAATGACCGCAACGCCGATGCCGGCGCCACCTACAGTCAACGCGGTCTGCATGCGGCCCTCGCGCAGGAAGCGCAAGGCCACCGTCAGCTCAAAACCCAGGGCGGTCATCGCTGGTCGCGGACGCGGGCGCCGGCCTCCACGTCGCGATTGATGATCACGCGTTCGCCGGCTTTGAGTCCATCGATGATGGCAACACGCCCCCGGGACTGCAAGCCGGTGCGCACCGCCACCCGGACTGCAACGCCGTCACGCTCGACCAGCACCCAGGGCGCATCGGTCTGCAGCTGCCGCACGCTGTCGGCCGGCAGCATGATGGCCTGCTTCAACAGGGGCCCCTGCAGATCCATGGCAATGGACATGTCGGACTTCAGCAGCGCCGGCGGTTTGGGCACATCGAGTCGCAGTTCCACCGTGCCGCGCGCAGCATCTATGCCCGGCGACACATAATTCACCACCGCCTCGAAACGCTCGTTCGGAAACGCATCAGCGGCAGCCGTTGCTACGGCCCCCGTCCTGATCAGAGGCAGGTTTTTCTCATCGACCTGTACGATCAGCCGCACCGGCCCGTCAAGCGCCAGAGTCATCATTTTCCCTCCCGGCTGGGCAATGTCGCCGGGCTCGATCAATCGCTCCAGCACCACGCCGGCGGCAGGCGCGCGGATCAGCGTTTGCGACAGCCGCGCCTGCGCAAACAGAAGTGCAGCCTCGGCCTCGACCAGCAGACTTTGCGCCTGTTGCGATTCGGCGCCTGCGGCGGACTGCGCACCCGTCTGCGCGCGTGCACTTTCGAGCTGGCTTCGCGCCACATCAAGCTGCCGTTCCGCATCGTCCAAACGCGAGCGGCTGACAAACCCCTTCGCCACCAGGTCACGTGCGCGCTGCGCTTCGCGTTCGGCCAGTGTGAGATTGGCCTGGGCCTGTTGCTGTGCAGCCTGTGCCATCGGCAAGGCCAGGGTTTTTACCGAGGACAGCCGCGCCCGCGCCCTTGTCACTGCAGCCTCAGACTGGGCCACAGCAGCTTTAAGTTCACGCGGGTCGAGTTCAACCAGGATTTCATCGGCAGCCACGCGCGCACCCTCGCGTACCCGCACGGTCTGCACCCTGCCAATAATCGTCGCGCCGATGTCGACCCGTGACGGCGCCAGCACCCGGCCGCTCGCCACCACGCTGGTCTGGATATCGGCAGGCGCTGCGCTGACCAGTTGCACAGCCACGCCTGCCGGCCGCAACATGAACAGGATCAGCGCCGCCAGCAGCAGCACGACGACAAGGATGAAGATATTGCGGCGCATGGGCAGCCGCGGGTTAACTGCCACTATCGCGCCAGGAAATCACGCACAGAAGCTTCGTCGTGCAAATTCCAGATGCGTGCAATGACTTCATTCATTTCAGCTGCTGTCGCGGCGCCGGAATAAGCCACCAGCCGCTGCGCCTTGTCTTCGAGTTCGGCACGCGACAGCGTGTTGCCGGGGTCCCCCTTCGGAGTCTCGACGCGGCATTCCAGGCTGCGGCCGTCAACAGTCTGCACGGTCACCCGACCGATCCAGCGTCGCGGATAGGCGGCATCGATGTCTTTATCAAGAACCATGCTCACGCGATCATGGAATTTACGTAACTCATTGTTTTTAATTGATTTTTCAGTAAAGTCCGCAAGCGAGGCGCGACCCAGCGTGGCGATCATCGCGAGCACAAAACCCATCGAGAACTTGGATTGGTGCACGGTCTGCGGATCGGTCACCGGGCCCAGCACGTCGATAGCCCCCTGATGCACATGCGCAGTCACCTTGACGATGTCATCCGCCTTGAGCAGGTGCTGCCGCATCAAGGTCTGCAGGGCATCCGCCGCGGGATGGGTGTGACGGCAGGACGCGTGGAACTTGAACGAAGTCTCCGCCGTCGCCCAGCGCGTACCCAGTCCGTCGGTCAGCCAGCGTACATCGGCATCGCTGGACATGCCCGCGGCCATGCCCTGCTTGCCTTCGAAGATATCGCGGGCGCCGGTAAAACCATCGCGGGCAATATAGGCCGCCATCAAACCGTCGGCCGCCGCTTTCGAGGTGTGCAGTTGTTTCGAATCCGCGGCGTCACGCAGGAATTCCCACAGGCCAGCCGCCATGGTGCCCGCCGAACCCAGGCAATGTTGCATTTTGTCGGCGTCGAGTTTCAGCACATGCGCAACACCAGCGGCAGCCGCGAGTTTGCCTGCGGTGCCGGTGGTGTGAAAGATTTTGTAATGCGAACGGCCGAGGAATTCGCCGACGCGCACGCCGCATTCATAACCAGCAACCGACGCCGCGATCAGTTCCTTGCCGGTCGCACCGACATCCTGCGCCGCAGCCAGTACGGCGGGAAACACCACCGTGCCCGGATGCAGCACCGAGCTGTTGTGCAGATCATCCTGTTCGACAAAATGAGAAGCAGCACCATTGACCAATGCCGCAAAAAGCGGAGACGTGCGTTTGCGCGTCAGCAGATTCTCGGCGCTGCCGTCTTTGGGGCCCATCGCCGCAGCAAACGCATCAATCGCGGATACCGGCCGTGCGCCCTTCCCCGCCAGTGCCGACGCCAACCAGTCGAGGAACAGATCCTCGGTACGTGCAACCACGGCCTGCGGCAGGTCTTCGTAGCGGATTGCCGCAAGAAAAGTGCTGAGAGTCTGCGACGGACTGACGGCAGGTGCCGGTTGTTTCTTGACGGGCATTTGCATGTTGGGCTCCGGTATATGCGGTATTTTAAAACAAACCCCCGTTTTACCTGGGGTAAGCTTCCATCGATCAAATTATCAACGGGGAACCACATGGCAAAACGCAAATCCATCCGCACCGACATCGCCTGGAGCGCGATCGACCGCATTACCGTCAAGGGACACGATCTGTGCAGCGAAATCCTCGGCAAGCTGTCGCTGGGCGACATGGCGTTTCTTGAAATCACCGACCGCCTGCCCACACCACGCGAATCGGTGATGTTCAATGCCATCGCAGTGACACTGGTCGAACACGGCCTGACGCCGAGTTCGATTGCCGCACGCATGACCTACACCGGCGCGCCCGAAGCCATGCAGGCCGCCGTTGCCGCCGGGCTGTGCGGGCTGGGCAGCGTGTTTGTCGGCAGCATGGAAACGGCAGCGCACATGCTGCAGGAAGCCCTGCCCGATCCAACCGTCGCTGCCGACCTCGACCAGCTCGCCATCCAGATCGTTGAACGTTTTCGATCGCGCAAACAAATAGTCCCCGGCATCGGCCACACGCTGCACAAACCGGTGGATCCCCGTGCACCGCGGCTGTTCGCCATCGCCGCCGAACAGGGTTACGACGGCCCTTATGTCCGGTTGATGCAAAAAATCGGCGCGCAGGCGGAAAAGGTTTACGGCAAATCACTGCCGGTCAACGCCACCGGCGCCATCGGCGCGATTGCCAGTGAGCTCCGGCTGCCGTGGAAAATCGTCCGCGGCATCGGCGTGATGGCGCGTGCCATCGGCCTCGTCGGCCACATCCTCGAGGAAATGAAAAACCCGATGGCTTATGAAATCAAGCAGCGGGCGGAAGAAGAAGCCACGGCGCACTTACGCAATGATTGATTCTTTCCAAAAACACGACAGCCTCGCCAGAAGCCTGTTTTTGTCATTATTTATGCAATTTTTAATAAAGCAATTCCTGCAGCGCAGCATATTTACAACGGTTGACAACGTCATGCAGCAGCGCAAAATCGCCATTCCTGACGATCGTCCGATCGCCGGAAATTCGGGAGGAGTTAAAAATGAAACGACTGTACGCGATTGCACTGGTCGCCGCGGCACTGCTGGTGGCCGGCTGCGCCCATACGCCTTCACAAGGCTGGATCACGCTGATCGACGGCGAAAAAGGTCTTGAAAATTTCAATCGTACCGGTGACGCCAACTGGCGTGCAGAGGGCGGCGCCATTGTGGCCGACAAGGCCAAGGGCTCATCGCATCTTGTTACCAAGAACTCTTACCGGAATTTTGAAATCTATGCCGAGTTCTGGGCAGACACCACAACCAACAGCGGCATTTTCATGCGCGCTGCTGATCCCCTGAAGATTGGCGCCAACAATTCGTACGAGGTGAACATCTACGACCAGCGCCCCGGCCAGGAATACAGCACCGGCGCCATCGTCGATTTCGCCCAGGTCAAGGCACCGCTGCCCAAAGCCGGCGGCAAATGGAATACCTTTCTGATTTATGCCAATGGCCCGGAATTGACGGTTAAATTCAATGGCGAGGTGACCGTCAGCACCATGAACAGCCAGTTCAAGGAGGGACCGTTCTCGCTGCAGTTCGCCAATGGTCCTAAGGATGCCCCGGGCGGCCCCATCAAGTGGCGCAAGGTGATGGTCAGGCCGCTGTAATACCGTCCACCGGAGGCACTCCGGCAACGAAACAAAGTGGGCGCAAGCCCCCTTTGTTTTCAAGCCTTACCGCAGCAGCCTAGATCCGGCACTCCTCGGAGCTGCATCCCAGATCGCGATCCGACTCTGCCAGCAGACGATCGAAAGTTTCCGGCACACGCATCACGCGGCCAATGACGGCCGGTGAATGCGCCTGCAGCCACTGGCTGTGTGTCGGGTGATCACCGCCGGCAACGATCAGGATGATGTTGTCGGGGTTTTTCGCAATCGGCCACGGGTCGAGCTTGATGCTGTCGCGCACTGCCGGGCTTGGATCAATTTCGATCCATGCCGGTCCACCCGCGCGTTTCAGCTGTGACATCGGAATTTTCGAGTTTTCCCACAGAAATTCGCGCAGCTTCTGCGGCGTCCAGCCGAGTTTGGCCATCATCCCGGCCACCACTGGCGACACCAGCATCGCACCCGGTGTGCCTTGATCCCAACCCGCCAGTGCTGCCATGTTGGGAGTGCGCATGAAATCCGCCATGCGGTGCAGGCCCTGCGTCACGTCCTCTTCCGGCGTTTCCTTTTTTGCGCCACGGCGGCGGATGTTGCTGACGCCGCTGGCAAACATTACCGATACCGAGTTGGTCCCCGGTGTGTAACCGTGGCGTTGCGTGGCATGCGGCAGCCAGCCCGCGGGCAGACTGGCTTCGTCCTCAGCGAACACTGCGTTGGTGTAACGCATGGCGCCATAAATCGCCATCGTGCCGATGCCCGGCAATGCACCGCCGACGTTTTGCTGCAGCAGGCGCAGCGCGCGGCCGATGCTTGCGCCCGCCGGACGCTGCGGATCGGGCCCGAGACAGCCGAAACCGGAATTGAGGCGGATCTCCTTTGCAATAGGACCATTGACGATGACCACCGGAAACGGACCGCCCGATGTCGCCTGCAACTGATCAAACAAGGCCGATGGATCCAGGCAGGCCTCCACCGCGGCCAGCAGCACCGGCAGATATTCCGGCCGGCCACCGGCCATCGCCAGTGCTATGGCGCAGGTCTCCACTGTGGTGATGCCGCCGCGGGACGGGAATTTGCCGAGCACCTGGGTACGCGGCAATGCTGAACCGCGCAGCATCCAGTCCACCCGTTCGCGCGTCGCCGGCCATATCGGCAGACCGTCGCCCCACAGGTTGGTCAGCAGCAGGTTGTTCGCCTTCTGCAGTGCATCCTCATAAGACGATCCCTCGACCGCCAGCAATGGCGCTTCCCCAACTGCGGACTGCGCGAACTCCGACTGCCATCCAGTCAGCCCATGGTAGAACTCGCGGTGGCGCGCCTCCAGCGCGGACAGGTCGCTGCCCGGCAGGAACATGTCGATCGGAAACGTGACCATCGCTGCATCCGGGGCGAGCCCCAGCCCGGATACGGCATTCTTCATGACACCGACAAAATCCGTACGCGTCAGCGTGACGGTGGGGATACCGAGGATTTCAATTTGTGCGGCTGCACGGCCGCACGCAGTGGCGCAGGACCCTCAGGACGCGTTGCCGACGATAACCGCATCCACCCCGCTTTTTTTGACCAGCCTCGCGGTTTCTTCCGTAGGGATCAGCACGTTGCCCTGGGGATAAGCATCAATCGGCAGCAACTCAGCAGTCGGGAAATCCTTTTGCAGCAAATCGCGCAGCAAGGGCAGCGTACGAAACGCCTGCCATTGCTCATTGCTGACAAAACCGATCTTCTTGCCGTCAAGACTTTTCAGACGTGCTGCAAACGAATGCGTGACTTCCAGCGTTCCCGAGGGATCGTAAAATTCGAGTCTGGTCATGATTATTCTCCGTCCATGGTTTAACGTTAAATCGCAAAAACCGTCAATTCGCTTTCATCCCGGTGGCCACCACCACCCTGGACCATTTCTCGCCTTCGCTTTTGACAAAAGCCGTGAACTCATCCTGCGCCAGCGGCGAAGGTTCGGCGCCGTTGGCATTAAACTGCTTCACTACCTGCGGCAAACGCACGATACGAATCGCCTCATTGCCCAGCTTTTCCGTGATCACCCGCGATGTCCCGGCCGGCGCAAATAAGCCCAGCCAGTTCAGCATCTCGTATCCCCGCAGACCGGCCTCGGCAATGGTCGGCAGCTCCGGCAATACAGCGGAACGTTGACCCGAGGTGACCGCCAGCGCCCGCAACCGGCCGCTTTTGGCATGCGGCGTAACCGAGGTCGCAGTACCAAAGGTCATCGGCACTTCCCCGGACACCACGGCCACCAGCGCCGGTCCACCACCCTTATACGGCACATGAACGAACTTCGCCTTCGCAAGATATTCGAACAACGCCGCCGCGAGGTGCGTGGATGTTCCGGCACCGGCAGACGCGTAGTTGATCTGCCCAGGACGCGTACTTCCCAGCGCCACCAGATCTTTGACTGAGCGCACCGGCAGTGATGGATGTATGGCCAGAATGCCCGGCGCATCAGCGAGCCGGGCAATCGGCTGAAAATCGCGCAGTATGTTGTAAGACAGATCGGGATACAGGCTCTGGTTCACGGCATGAGTCCCGAGGCTGCCGATGACCAGCGTATAGCCGTCTGGCGCGGATCGCGCGGCCAGCTCAGAGCCTAGGACGCCCCCGGCGCCACTGCGATTATCGACAATAACCTGCTGGCCGAATGCCGAGCCCATCGGTACGGAGATCAATCGAGCGGTAAAATCGACGAAGCCGCCGGGCGCAAACGGCACGATGATGCGTATCGATTTGACAGGATAGCTTTCAGCAGCGGCAGCCTGACCGGCATAAAACAATCCACTCACATTGAGCCAAAGCCACAGCCGCAGATGGTTGCCCAACACTCTCATGGCTTCTCCAGAAATTGCAGGGCTATTGTTGCCTTCTCTGCCCATGGTCAGGGAATATCTTTTAAGCGATGAAGCATGGCAAGCCATGGCCCGCATTATGATCGACTGCGGGTCAATCATTGTAAGGAAAAACTGTTAACCCCGACTCATCGGTGAAGGATATCGACAAGTTGATGATCGAACGTATTTTTCCGATTTAATCACTGCAATCAGGAGAATAACTTGGTAAGAATGGCTGATATACCCGAATGGGAACGGCACCACCACCTGGACAAAATCGGTGAATTGCCGGATTTCGGCATAACCCCATTTGTTGCCGGTCCCCCACTCCGTCAACGGCGTGTCGCCATCGTCACCACGGCAGGCCTGCATGTACGCAACGACCGGGCCTTCGACCCGGGCGCTGCGGATTACCGGATCATCCCGGGTGACACCCCGCCGGCAGATCTGGTGATGAGCCACACCTCTGTCAACTTTGACCGCAGCGGTTTCCAGGAGGACGTCAACGTCGTGTTCCCGCTGGAACGATTGCGGGAGCTAGCCGCCGGAAAACAGGTGGGATCGGTTTCCGATTACCACTACTCGTTCATGGGCGCCGCGCCCATCCTCGCACTCGAACCCAAGGCCCGCGAACTCGCCAGTCTGCTGAAAAAAGACGGTGTGGACGCCGTCCTGCTGAGTCCCGTCTGACCCAACTGCACGTGCGCCGTGGGCGCACTGGGCCACTTCCTCGAACGCGAGGGCATCGCAACGTCGCAGATCAGCCTGATCCGCGAACAGACGGCGGCATTAAAACCACCGCGCGCGTTATGGGTGCCGTTCATGCTGGGCCGACCCTTCGGCGCCCCCGACGAACCAGATTTCCAGCGCAGGGTGCTGCACGCGTTGCTGATGCTGTTTGAACGACCCACCGGGCCGGTGCTCGAGGACTTCCCCGAAGACGCGCCCGAGGGGGCCAGCCACGAAGCGGAAACCACCTTCGCCTGTCCGGTCAGTTTCGCCAAAGCAGCCGTAGACGATGGCAAGCTGGACGCAGCCTTGAAGCGCGAAATCGCGCAGCTTGCCCCGTGGTACGACCTCGCCAAAAAGCGGCGTAGGCGCAGCACAGTCGGCATTTCGGGGCTGGGCATCGAAGGCGCAGCAAGCCACGCCGCGTCCTATCTCGATTCGACACCAGCCGCGCCTTATGCCGGACTGTCGGCCGGTGTTGCTCTGAAGCGCGCCTGCGATGACCTGAAAGCGTATTACTACGAAGCCGTCGCCGCCCAGCCGGGGAACCTCAAGGCCGGGGACATCGAGCACTGGTTCTGGCACGAAACAACCGCGGCAAGGGTTTTCCTGGCAATCCAGCAGGTCTGCCTGAACAGCCCCGACAAGTCGTTGCTGCCCTTGGGCAGGATCAGCCTGGTGCCGCGTTCTGTGCAACACGCGCTGACGGAAGCAAAACGGCAGTCATGAAAGCCTGAACTCCGGGATCAAAACAAAAGGGGGCGACAAGCCCCCTTTTGTTTATGCCAACACGGACAACAAATGCACTTTTACTTATTGGCTTCCTTGGCGGCATCCTGAATTTTTTCGCCGGCCTTCTCGATTTTCTCACCGGCCTTCTGCACGGCATTGTCGAGGGACTTGCCAGCGCGTTCTGCGGGGCCCTCTTCCTTCTTGCAGCCCGACAAACCCGCCATCAGGACCCCCATCACCAACACAAGCGCAGCACTCTTTTTAAAATTCATCATTTTGATCTCCGGTTATGGTCAGCAGCAATGCGTTCTGAATTTTATCCGAACGACATAAATCATTAACCATCTTAACCGGTCTTCAGTATGAAATACGGAATAATCCCCAGCTTTCGATACCGGCGCAGCGTCGCTGCCGGCAGCTTGCTGAAACTGCGGACCACTTTCCGGCAGATGACTTCGCCACAATTGCATTTCATTGTCCACACGTCGTCCGCACCAAGCAGCGTAGTGTAGTCGTGCGTGATTTCAGCGCCGGCGGCTATCGGCCGGATGGCCTGCAACAGCAACCGGATGCCGGTTTTGACGATGCCGGCATTGGGATTGCAGGAATGATTGGCGTAAGCGCCGATTTCACCTTCGGGATCGAGATAATGATCGGCGTCGTAACGGAAGCAGTTCTCACCACGCCGGGGATCGGTATCCCAGTACCGCCACACGGTTTCTCCGGTGACGACTCTGCCCTTGATCTGACAAAGGGTGACGCCCGGCGCAAAGGCTTTCAAGGCAACGATGCCCAGACCATTGCGCACCGAGTTTACTTTAAGGCTGCTGGAGTAGCGCATGTTGTTGGTCACTGGTCACTGGTCACTGGTAACTGGTAACTGGCAACTGGTGAACGGCGGCGCGCAGCACGGGCTTCCCAATCACCAGTCACCAGTCACCAGTCACCAATTACCGATCACTAATCACCGATCATTCGACCTGGATATTCGCGTCCTTCACTACTTTTTTCCATTTGATGATTTCCGCTTTGATATAGCGACCAAACTCTTCCGGAGAAATGCCGCCGATTTCGGAGCCCTCGGCGTTAAGCCGCCCGCTGATCTCCGGCGAATTCAGCGCCTTGACGATTTCAGCGTGCAGGCGGTCAATGATGGGCTTGGGGGTTTTGGCCGGGGCCAGCACGCCCTGCCACGATGACGCCTCATAACCCGGGACGGCCTCTCCAATGGGTGGCGCGTCTTTCCACGATGCCAGACGATTTCTACCGGTCACCCCCAACACCTTGAGTTTTCCGGCTTTGGCGTGGCTGATGGTGATCGAGGGCTGGATGAACGTCATCTGCACCTGCCCCGCCAGCACTTCGGTCACTGACTGACCTGAGCCTTTATAGGGAATGTGCACCATGTCGAGTTTGGCCATGGTGCGGAACATTTCCATCGCCATGTGCGAGCCGCCACCGGTACCCGAAGAAGCGTAGTTGAGCTGCCCCGGTTTTGCCCTGGCGAGTGCGATGAATTCCTTGACCGAATTCGCAGGTACGGCGGGATGCACCACCATGAAATACGGATTCGACGACGTCAGCGTGATTGGCGCGTAGTCCTTGGTGGGGTCGTAAGGCAGTTTTTTGCTGGTCGCGACGTTGGTGGCCAGCGTGCTGATGGTGCCAAAGAAAATGGTGTAACCGTCGGCCGGCGCTTCCTTGGCCATGGTCGCAGCGATCACGCCTCCGCCACCCGCCCGATTATCGATGATCACCTGCTTGCCGAAAGCCATGCTCAGCTTCTGGCCCAGCGCCCGCGCCATGATGTCGGTCGGTCCGCCGGCGACAAAGGGAACGATGGCGCGTATGGGTTTATCAGGATAACCCTGCGCGTACGCTGCGCCGGCAACAACTGAAAGGACACACAACATCAACAGTACATGAAAACTTTTTACGACTTTCTTCTGCATCACTTGCATTACCTTGGCCTCGAATGAAATCTTGAATGAAATGATTGATAACGCCCAAAAGCTAACTCTTCGATTCTAAACCAGAACCTGCGGCATTCTTCGCTGGCACGCTTATGGTGCGCAGAACCTCATATTGGTGCGGATGTGATGATGTCGCGCTGAAATTATTTTTTGGTAAGGCGAGCACTGAGAAAATTTAATCCGCCCTTATATTTCCCGCCTTTGCTATTTTCGTCCAGTTGCCGATTTCCGTCGCCACGAACTGCGCGAAATCACCGGGCGCACTGCCGACCACTTCACCCTGCTGCGCGTCAATGCGCTCACGCACGTCGGACATCATCACGACTTTGGCGATCTCGCCGGCCAACCGCGCCTGAATAGCCTTGGGCACGCGCGCCGGCGCCACCAGCCCGAACCAGGACGTCGCATTGACTGCCGGATAACCCGCCTCCTGGATCGTCGGCGTATCCGGCAGAGACGCCACGCGTTTGGCATTGGTCACCGCCAGCACGCGCAGCTTCCCCGATTTGACCTGCGGCACCGCCAGCGTCAGCGTCGGAAACACCATGGTGATCTGGCCGCCGAGCAGACTGGCCATCGCCGGCGCAGCGCCCTTGTGCGGCACATGCAGCATGTTGATACCGGCTGCAACCTTCAATTGCTCTCCGGCCATGTGCAGCGGTGTGCCCACACCACCGGAGCCGTAGGTCAGTTGCCCCGGCTTTGCCCTGGCCAGATCAACGATATCGCGCACGCTGCGCGCCGCCACCGAAGGATGCACCACCAGCGCATTGCCCACGCTCATGATCTGCGCAATGGTCGCGAAATCCTTCAGTGCATTGAATGGCAGCTTGTCGTAAATCGCCGGCGTGATGCCGAACGCAGTGTCGGCCATCAATAGTGTGTAGCCATCAGGCGCACCTTTCGCCACCAGGTCGGTGCCGAGGATGGAACCGGCGCCGGGACGGTTGTCGACAACGACCGTTTGGCCCAGGAGTTCCCCGAGTTTCGGCGCTGTGACGCGCGCTGCGAAGTCTGTGGTGCCGCCGGGCGCATACGCCACGACCAAGCGTATCGGCCGTGTCGGGTAATCCGCCGCCCCTGTGTGGAATGAAATAAATGTTATTAAAAACAGATACTTATGCATAAATCTCCTTTTAACTTTGTTGCTTCGCTGTCAGCTCAGGTGCTCAGCGCGTGACGAATCTGCTCCAGTGCCGCCGGATCTTCAATCGTGGTGAGGTCCCCCGGATCGCGCCCCTCGGCCAGTGCCTGCAATGAACGACGCAACAGTTTTCCCGAACGCGTTTTCGGCAGCAAGGTTACGAACAGCACGCGACTCGGCCGAGCGATACCGCCGAGCTGACGATCCACAGCCGCCATGATTTCCTGTTCCTGCGTCGCGCGACCCGCCTCCGTTTCGATTTTCGATACGTCCTTCACCACCGCAAACGCCAGCGGCATCTGCCCCTTCAAAGAATCGGCAACGCCAACCACAGCGACCTCGGCAATGTTGGCATGTGACTGCACGGCCTCCTCAATCTCACGGGTGCCGATGCGATGACCGGCGACGTTGATCACATCGTCGGTGCGTCCCAGGATGAAGGTATAACCGTCGGCGTCGCGCACGCCCCAGTCGAAGGTTGAATACAACAATCTGCCGGGAAAGGTGCGGAAATAGGTGTCGACAAAACGCGCATCATCCCCCCAAACCGTAGTCATGCATCCCGGCGGCAAAGGGGGCGCGATGATCACCACCCCTTTTTCATTCGGAGCGGCCTCGCTGGCATCGGACTCGCGCAGCAGCTTCAGGTCATAGCCGTACACCGGAAAACCGGGACTGCCGTATTTGACCTGCGCTGGCTCCACGCCCGGCGCCAGCGACAGGATCGGCCAGCCGGTTTCGGTCTGCCAGTAATGGTCGATCACCGGTTTGCCCAGCGCATCATGCAGCCAGCGGTGCGTGGGTTCATCCAGCGGTTCGCCGGCGAGGAACAAATGGCGCAACGATGACAGGTCGTATTTTTTCAGGTACGCCGGATCCTGCTTTTTCAGCACCCGCGCTGCAGTCGGTGAAGAAAACATCACACTGACTTTTTTATCAGCAACAATTTTCCACCAGATGCCGGCATCGGGCCGGATCGGCAGGCCTTCATACAAAATCGTCGTCATGCCGTGAATCAGCGGGCCATAGACGATGTACGAATGGCCCACCACCCAGCCGACGTCCGAGGTGGTGAACATGGTTTCACCGGGCTTGCCGCCGTAGATGCGTTCCATCGAACTGGCCAGCGCCACCGCGTAACCGCCGGTATCGCGCTGCACGCCCTTCGGCTTGCCGGTGGTGCCGGAGGTATAGAGGATGTACGACGGCTCGCTGGATTCCAGCCAGGTCACCGGTACCTGCGCACCGGCGTGTTCACGAGCCAGCGTCGCGTAATCAAGGTCCCGCCCTGCCACCGGTTTGAACCCGGCATCAATGCCGCGGTTGACCACCAGCACGCGCTGCGGTGGATATTGCGCCAGCCGTAGTGCTTCATCGACCAGCGGCTTGTAATGGATTGCGCGACCGGCGCGCAGCCCGGCGTCTGCGGTAATCAGCAGTTTCGGTTTGGCATCGTCAATGCGGGTCGCGCAACTCGCCGCGGCAAAACCGCCGAACACCACCGAATGCACTGCGCCCAGCCGCGCGCAGGCCAGCATTGCGATTACCGCCTCGGGAATCATCGGCATGTAGAGCAGCACGCGGTCGCCGCGGCTCACGCCCTGCGCGGCGATCAACGCCGCCATCACATTGACCACGGTATGCAATTCGCGGTACGTGTAGGTTACTTCGCTGTCGGTTTCGGTGGAGATGTAGACCAATGCCGGCTGGTCACCGCGCGCCGCCAGATGTCGGTCCAGCGCGTTGTAACAGAGGTTGGTCAGGCCGCCGACAAACCAGCGCGCAAACGGCGGCCGGCTGTAATCGAGCACCTGGTCAAAGCGCCGCTGCCAGTGGATGCGCCGCGCCTCTTCGATCCAGAATGACTCGCGGTCGGTGATCGACCGGCGATGCAGATCCGCGTATGCGCCCATGACTCCTCCAGTGATGGCAATCCCCGTTTCTGGGCAGGGTATCGCGCGCAGGCATTATCGCCTGCCGGAACTTGCTTTGCTTACGACAACCTGACCACCACCCGGCCGCGGATACCGCCCTTGACCATGCGGGCGAAATAATCCGGCAGGTCGGTGAGCCCGATGACTTGTGCGATGTCGGCCAGGTGGCGTGGCTTCAAGTCACTCGCGAGCCGCGCCCACACGCGCTTACGTAGCGGCATCGGCGTAACCGCTGAATCGACGCCGATCAGGCGCACGCCGCGCAGGATGAACGGCAGCACGCTGGTTTTGAGTTCAATGCCGCCGGCGTTGCCGAAACTGGCAATCAGCCCCTGCGGCTGCATGGTGCGCGTCAGCCATGCCAGTTGATCGCCGCCAACCGAATCAAAAGCGGCAGCCCACAACGGTTTTTCCAGCGGCCGGGTGCCCAAATCAATCGATGCACGATCCAGGATTTCTGCGGCGCCCAGTTTGCGCAGGAAATCATGCTCCGCCGCCTTGCCGGTCACCGCGGTCACCGAGTAACCCAGCGCCGCCAGCATGTCGATGGCGAGGCTGCCCACGCCGCCGGTGGCGCCGTTGACCAGCACGCGGCCCTTGTTTGATGCCATGCCGTTCAATTCCAGCAGCTCCACCGCCAAGCCTGCGGTATAACCCGCAGTGCCCAAGGCCATCGCATCAAACAGCGTGAGCCCCTTGGGCAGCGGCACCACCCAATCCGCAGGCACGCGGCACACTTCAGAAAAACCGCCGTCATGCGCGACACCCATGTCATAACTGGTGCAGATGATCTCGTCACCAATCTTGAACCGAGCATCGCTGGAACTGAGCACTGTGCCCGCGGCATCAATGCCGCCGATCAGCGGATAGTTACGTATGATTTTGCCGCCGACACCGGTAGCGGCCAGCGCATCCTTGAAGTTGACGCTGGAATAAGCCGTTTTGAACACCACTTCGCCATGGCCGATATCGCCCACTGGAACGTCGCTGATGAGACCTTCTATCTTATTGTTTTCATTGAATATTCTGTAGGCTTTAGCGGTTGTCATGGGGCCTCAGGGTAAATGGGGTTGAGACAGGTACTGCCGCGTCTGCATTTCAGTGAGGCGGCTCACCAGCCGCTCCTTCAGCGAGGCGTTGAGATGCGCCTGGAAACCGTTGCTGTCGGCGGCATCGGCCACCAGTTCATCGACGGGTACCGCAGCCGCCAGCATCAGCTTCACCCGCCGATCATAGAACTCATCGACCAGCCACACAAACCGCCGCAACTGGTCGCCATCGGCTTCGGTGAATCTCGGCACGCCGGACAGCAGAATGGTGTGATAACGCCGTGCAAGTTCGATGTAATCGGGCTTGCCGCGCGGCCCCGCACACAGTTCGGGAAAATCGAACCAGGCAATGCCCGGCGCCTGGCGCCGCACACGGATCAGCCGGTCTTCGATGTCCAGCGGCGCATTATCATCGGCACCACCAGCAATATGACTGAAAGCGTCGTCAATGCGGCGTTCGGCATCGGCTCCGATGTGATAAGTCCCGGCCTTTTCCAGTTCGCGCAGCCGGTAATCGGTGCCGGCATCGACATTGACCACGGTCATGCGCTCGACAATCAGGTCGATCGCCGGCATGAACTGCTTGCGCTGCAAGCCGTGCAGATAGAGTTCCTGCGGCGCGAAATTGGACGTTGTCAGCAACACCACCCCTTCGGCCATCAGGCCTTCGAGCAGACGCCGCATCAGCATCGCATCGGTGATGTCGGTGACATGGAATTCATCGAGGCACAGCAACCGCACCTCCGCCGCGATGTCGCGGGCCACCAGCGCCATCGGCTCCTCGTTGCCCTGGTGGGCAAACAGCGACTTGTGGATTTCCTGCATGAAACGGTGGAAATGCACGCGCTTTTTGCTGACGTCCGGCACGTAGGCAAAAAAATGGTCCATCAAAAAACTTTTTCCGCGGCCGACCCCGCCCCACAGATAAACACCGCGGATGATACGGTTGCGTGTCAGAAAACTGAACAACCCGCGATGGCTTAGGCTGTGCAGATTAGCATGAACCCGCTGCAGTTCGCGGGCAGCTTCGAGTTGCGCGGCATCGGGTGTAAAACCATGCTCGGCGGCGCGCTGCCGCAGGAAGGTGGTGAAATCAGCGGCAGCAGGCAACGGCATTACCGGCATGAAGCCGGATTACAGGTTCAACGTCCGGTTGTCGACGGCCAGTGCCGCTTCCTTCATTGCCTCGGACAGCGAAGGATGGGCATGGCAGATCATCGCGATGTCTTCGGATGACGCGCCGAACTCCATTGCCACCACGGCCTCGGCAATCAACTCGGAAGCCATCGGTCCGATGATGTGCACGCCGAGGATGCGGTCAGTGCGTTCATCAGCGAGGAATTTGACGAAACCGGTGGTGTCACCCAGCGCACGGGCGCGGCCATTGGCCATGAACGGGAATGAACCCGCCCGATATTTGACGCCGTCCTGCTTCAGCTGCTGTTCGGTCTTGCCAACCCAGGCGATTTCCGGTGAGGTGTAGATCACCCAAGGCACGGTGTTGAAATCGACGTGGCCGTGTTTGCCGGCAATGCGCTCGGCCACCGCCACACCCTCTTCCTCGGCCTTGTGCGCCAGCATCGGCCCGCGCACCACGTCGCCCACCGCCCACACACCGGGAAGGTTGGTTTTGCAGTCGCCGTCGACCGCGACAAAACCGCGCTCGTCGATTTTGAGCCCCACTGAATTGCCGTTCAGGCCATTGGTATTCGGCACGCGGCCGATGGAGACGATTAATTTGTCAACGACCAGCGTCTGCGCGGCACCGGCGTTGTCGGTGTATTCGACAGTAACGTTTTTCTTGGCGGTGATCTTGCCGACCTTGACCCCGGTCTTGATATCCAGCCCTTGCTTGGTGAACACTTTCAAAGCTTCATTCGCCACCTGCTCATCCACCGCGCCGAGGAAAGCCGGCAACGCTTCAAGCACGGTGACTTCCGCGCCCAGCCGCCGCCACACGCTGCCCATTTCGAGGCCGATGACACCGGCGCCGATAACGCCGAGCTTTTTCGGCGTCTCGGCAATTGCAAGTGCACCGGCATTGTCGAGCACCAGCTTATTGTCGAAAGGCATGTCGGGCAACGCCCGCGGATTCGAACCCGTGGCGATGATCACATGTTTGGCGGTCAGCACTTCCGCGCTTTTACCCGACACCTGGATCTGCCATGCACCGGATCCGCCGCCGGCAAAAGCACCTTTGCCGTGGAAAAACGTGACCTTGTTTTTCTTGAACAGGTAGAGGATGCCGTCATTATTTTGTTTTACAACTTTATCCTTGCGCGCCAGCATCTGCCCGACATCGATCGACAGGCCTTTGACCGATATGCCATGGTCGGCAAAGGTATGACCAGCATGATCGAAGTTTTCCGAGGACTGCAGCAGCGCTTTCGACGGGATGCAGCCGACGTTGGTACAGGTGCCGCCGGGGGCGGGTTTGCCTTCCGGCGTGCTCCACTCGTCGATGCAGGCGACCTGCAGGCCGAGTTGCGCGGCGCGGATCGCCGCAATGTATCCGCCGGGACCGGCGCCGATTACCACTACGTCGAAGTTTTTAGCCATTTTTTGAAACCGGTAATTGGTGACTGGTGACTGGTGATCAGCAATGGAGGATTAAACACGTGTCGATGTCATGCCACGCCACGGGTTTTACCAATCACCAATTACCAATCACCAGTCACCGAACTTTAAATGTCGAGCAACAAACGCGCCGGGTCTTCCAGCGCCTCTTTCATCGCCACCAGCGACAGCACCGCTTCGCGGCCGTCGATGATGCGATGGTCGTAAGACAATGCGAAGTAATTCATCGGCCGGATCACGATCTGGCCGTCTTCCACCACCGCACGGTCCTTGGTGGCATGCACGCCGAGGATCGCACTCTGCGGCGGATTGATGATCGGCGTCGACAGCATCGAACCGAACACCCCGCCGTTGGAAATCGAGAACGTGCCGCCGGTGAGTTCTTCAATGGTCAGCTTGCCGTCCTGCGCGCGCTTGCCGAATTCAGCAATCTGCTTCTCGATGTCGGCCAGGCTCAGTTGGTCACAGTTGCGCAGGATCGGCACCACCAGGCCGCGCGGGCCGCCCACCGCGATACCGATGTCCTGATAACCGTGATACACGATATCGTTGCCGTCGATCGAGGCGTTGACCAGCGGATATTTCTTCAGCGCGTGCACCACAGCCTTGACGAAAAAGGACATGAAGCCCAACTTCACGCCATGCTCTTTCTCGAACTTGTCTTTGTATTTGCTGCGCAGCGCCATCACCGGCTGCATGTTGACCTCGTTGAACGTGGTCAGGATCGCTGCGGTGGATTGGGATTGCACCAGGCGCTCGGCGATACGCGCGCGCAGCCGCGACATCGGCACGCGCTGCTCAGGCCGCTCACCCAGATCGCCGAGGTCTACGGTAGGCATCACGCGTGACGGCACTGCCGCTGCAGACGCCGGTGCTGTCGTTACTCCCGTTTTTGCACCACCACCCTCCGCAGCCTGCAATACATCGCCTTTGGTGACACGACCACCGCGACCAGTGCCGCTCAAGGCGCCGGTATCGATATTTTTCTCTGCAGCCAGTTTTTGCGCTGCGGGCATCGCCGGTGTGCCGGCTGCCGGCGCTTTGGCCGCAGCGGGCGCCGGAGCGGCCGGTGCTGCAGCCGTTGCTGGCGCTGCCGCGCCCGCTTCGGGTTTCGCATCGGTATCGATGGTGGCAATGATTTCGTTGCTGGTGACCAGACCACCGTCGGCTTTGACGATTTTCACCAGCACACCGGCCTGCGGCGCCGGCGTCTCGAGCACGACCTTGTCGGTCTCGATGTCCACCAGATTCTCGTCACGCTTGACGTATTCGCCGGTTTTTTTGTGCCACGACACCAGGGTCGCCTCGGCCACTGATTCCGAGAGTTGGGGCACTTTCACATCGACGAGCATGATGACTCCATAACTAATTGATTTAATTGAATAATTTAACAGTGTTTAATCAGAACTCTTCGCCTTCGGCGAGCGGCCGCGGCTTGAAGGCCCGCGGCTGGCTGCCACCGGCCAGAGTCAATGCCTGGTCGACGAGTTCCTTCTGCTGTTTTTCGTGCAACGACTTGTAGCCGGCCGCCGGCGACGCCGATGAATCGCGCCCGGCGTAATACAGCGTCTGGTGCGGCAGCAGGTGACGCATCAGGTAATGCTGAATATGACGCCACGAACCCTGGTTGCGCGGCTCTTCCTGGCACCAGACGATTTCCTTGGCGTTCTTATAACGCACGATCTGGGCGCGGAAATCCTCATGCGCAAAGGGATAAATCTGCGCAATGCGCACCAGCGGCAGGTTGGCGGTGCCGCGCGCGCGGCGCTCGGCGCGGAGGTCGTAGTACACCTTGCCGCTGCAAAAAATCACGCGCTCGACTTTTTCCGGATCGATTTCGCGCGAATCCCAGTCTTCGTTGACCGGCTTGAACTTGTCGTTGGCGAATTCCTCCAGCGGCGACACCGATTCCTTGTGGCGCAGCAGGCTTTTCGGCGAAAAAATGATCAACGGCTTGCGATGCGGCCGTATCATCTGCCGCCGCAGCAGGTAATACATCTGCACCGGTGTCGCCGGTACGCAGACCTGCATGTTGTAGTCCGCGCACAGCTGCAGGAAACGCTCGATGCGCCCCGAGGAGTGTTCGGGACCCGCGCCTTCGTAGCCGTGCGGGAGCATCATGGTCAGTCCGCACATACGGCCCCACTTCACCTCACCCGAGGCAATGAACTGGTCAATGACCACCTGGGCGCCGTTGACGAAGTCGCCGTACTGCGCCTCCCAGATCACCAGCTCTTTCGGACCGGAGGTGGCGTAGCCGTACTCAAAACCGATCACCGCCTCTTCCGACAGCACCGAATCGATGACCACAAAATCGCTCTGGTCCGGCGCCAGGTGCTGCAGGGGCACATAAGTACCCTGGTCCCAGCGCTCGCGGTTCTGGTCGTGCAGCACGGCATGGCGATGGAAAAAAGTGCCGCGGCCGGAGTCCTGGCCGCACAGCCGCACCGAATAACCTTCGGTCAGCAGCGTCGCGTACGCCAGCGTCTCCGCCATGCCCCAGTCCAGCGGCAGTTTGCCTTCGGCCATCAAGCGGCGGTCCTGCATGATTTTCTCAACCCGCGGGTGCACCTTGATATGGGCCGGCACTTCGCAGACCTTGCGCGCCAGTGCCTGCAGTTTCTCCAGCGGCATCCGGGTGTCGTCGTTCTCGTTCCACTTGGTGCCCTTGTACGGACTCCAGTCGGCCTCGAACGGCGGCTTGTAGTTGGACAGGATGGTCTTGTTGGTGTGGTAACCGCGGTCCAGCGCATCGCGGAACACGGCAACCATCTGATCGGCTTCGGCTTCTGTCACCACGCCCTCGGCAATCAGCCGGTCAGCGTAGACCTTGCGTGGCGTCGGGTGGGTATGGATGCGCCGGTACATCAGCGGCTGCGTCACCATCGGTTCGTCCTGCTCGTTATGGCCGAGGCGGCGGTAACACATCATGTCGATCACCACGTCCTTGCGGAACTTCATGCGGTAATCGAGTGCGATCTCGGTGACAAAGGCGATGGCTTCGGGATCGTCACCATTGACATGGAAAATCGGCACTTCAAGCATTTTCACCACGTCCGAGCAATACAGCGACGAGCGCGAATCACGCGGATCGGAAGTGGTAAAACCGATCTGATTGTTGATGATGATGTGCACCGTGCCACCGGTGCCGAAGCCGCGGGTTTCCGCGAAATTAAGCACTTCCTGTATCACCCCCTGCCCGGCAAAAGCGGCGTCGCCATGGATCAATACCGGCATCACCTGCGCACCGGTGTGATCCTTGCGGCGGTGCTGGCGTGCACGCACCGAGCCTTCGACCACTGGGTTGACGATTTCAAGGTGGGACGGGTTGAACGCGACGGTGACGTGCATCGGACCGCCCGGCGTCATCACGTTCGACGAAAACCCGTCGTGGTATTTGACGTCGCCGGCGAGCACGTCGGCCTGCTGCTTGCCCTCAAACGACGAGAACAGGTCGGCAGGCATTTTGCCCAGCGTATTGACCAGCACATTCAACCGGCCGCGATGCGCCATGCCGATCACCATTTCCTGCACACCGTTGGCGCCGGCATGCTGCAGCAGGTGATCGAGCATCGGGATCAGGCCATCGCCGCCTTCCAGCGAAAACCGCGTCTGGCCGACGTATTTGGCATTGAGGTATTTCTCCAGCGTATCCGCCGCCGTCAGCCGGTCGAGCAGATGCTTCTTGTAGGCAGCATCGTAATTCGGCCGGCCATGCGTCGGCTCCAGCCGCTCCGACATCCAGCGCTTCTGCGGGATATCGGACATGTACATGTATTCGACACCGATGCTGCGGCAGTAGGTGTCGTGCAAGGCCTTGAGGATGTCGCGCAGCGGAGCCTTGGCCGGGCCGTGCAGCGTGCCGGTGTCAAACACCGTGTTCATGTCCTGTTCGCTGAGGCCGTAATGGGCGGGATCCAGTTCGGCAATCACCGGCGCCTCGATGATGCGCTTCAGCGGATCAATGTCGGCAACCCGGTTGCCCTGGAAACGGTACGCCGAAATCAGCTGCATGACCGCAAACTGCTTCTGCATGTTCTGCGTCGTCGCCGCCCCGCCGCTGACCGCACGCCGGTTGCGGGCCAAATCGACAAAACGCTGCTGCACTTCCGAATGCGCGACGTCGGCCGGGCCGTCGTCCAGCTTTTGCAGTTCGTCGAAATAACCGCGCCAGCGTGCCTCCACCGATTGCGGATCCTTCAGGTACTGCTCGTAGAGGCCCTCGACAAACGGCGCGTTGGCACCGAAGAGCAAAGAGGTACCGCGGGATTCCTTCATCATGTCTGCACCTGAATCATTTCTGCACCTGAAAACCGAAAAGGTTGCGGCCGGTCAAGCGGCGCTGGAACGGGCGCCTGACCGGCTTATTTACGTTTACCGGTCGGCACGAACTCGCGCTGCTTGGCGCCGGTGAATAACTGCCGCGGCCGGCTGAGTTTCTGTTCGGGGTCCGAAATCAGTTCATTCCACTGCGCAATCCAGCCCACGGTGCGCGCCAGCGCAAAAATCGCGGTGTACATGCTGACGGGAATACCCAGCGCCTTGTAAACAATGCCGGAATAGAAGTCGACGTTCGGGTAAAGCTTGCGCTTGATGAAATACTCATCTTCCAGCGCAATTTTCTCAAGAGCCATCGCCAGCTTGATCAGCTTGTTGTCCTTCATGTCGAGTTCTTCCAGCACTTCGTGGCAGGTGCGCTGGATGATCTTGGCGCGCGGATCGTAGTTCTTGTAGACACGGTGACCGAAGCCCATCAGCACGGCTTGACCGTCTTTCTCCTTGACGCGCTTGATGAATGCCGGAATGTTCTTCACATCACCGATTTCATCAAGCATTTTCAGCACGGCCTCATTGGCGCCGCCGTGTGCAGGACCCCACAGGCTGGCAATGCCCGCAGAAATACAGGCAAAGGGATTGGCTCCGGTCGAACCGGCGAGACGCACCGTAGAAGTCGAGGCATTCTGCTCATGGTCGGCGTGCAGGATCAGGATGCGGTCGATCGCGCGGGAAATCACCGGATTGGGCACGTATTCCTCGCACGGCGTGCCGAACATCATGTAGAGGAAGTTATCGGTGTAGCTCAGCTTGTTCTTCGGATACATGAACGGCTGTCCCATGCTGTACTTGTAGGTCATCGCGGTGATCGTCGGCAGCTTGGCGATCAGTCGGAACGCCGATATTTCACGGCTGCGCTCATCATGAATGTTGATCGAATCGTGGTAAAACGCCGACAGCGCGCCGACCACACCGCACATCACCGCCATCGGGTGTGCATCACGACGGAAACCGCTGTAAAAGCGGGACAACTGCTCATGCACCATCGAGTGATAAGTGACCGTGGTGTCGAATTCAACCTTTTGCTGCTTGTTGGGCAGTTCACCATTCAGGATCAGGTAGGCGACTTCGAGGAAATCGCATTTCTCTGCCAGTTGCTCGATCGGATAACCGCGATACAGCAGGATGCCTTTGTCACCGTCGATGTAGGTGATGTTGGAACGACAACTCGCAGTAGACATGAAGCCGGGGTCATAAGTGAACTTGCCCGTCTTGGCGTACAGGCTCCGCACGTCAATCACGTCGGGGCCGATAGTGCCGCCGAATATCGGGAAGTCTATCGATGGGCTACCATCACTGAACGACAGGGTTGCGAGCTTTTCCTTCATGACAATCTCCGTATGATCAACCTGCTTGTTGGTTCCAGAAAAATTATGGATGTTGTTGTGTCTGTTACCGCTACCTGCACTGCCGTGAACCTGTAACCGTCACACCTGTCGCAGACGCCGGATCAGAAAATCATAACGTCCGGGCACCTCCTCCTGCTCCATCACCCAGGCCAGCAGCATGGGGTCCTGCTCGTTCAGCAACTCTTTGAACAACTGCAACTGGCCGGGGGTCAGACCGTCCAGTTCCTGCTCCACAAACCGGCTCAGTACCAGGTCCAGTTCCAGCATGCCGCGCCGGCACTGCCAACGGATACGGTCGAGTTCAGACATGCCCCTCTCAAACAGTACGCTTGACTAGGAGATCCTTGATCTTGCCGATCGCCTTGGTCGGGTTCAGCCCCTTCGGACAGACATCAACGCAATTCATGATCGAGTGGCAACGGAACAAACGGTACGGATCCTCAAGGTTGTCGAGGCGCTCATTAGTCGCCTGGTCGCGCGTATCGGCGATGAAACGGTAAGCCTGCAGCAGTCCCGCAGGGCCGACGAACTTGTCCGGATTCCACCAGAACGACGGGCACGCGGTCGAGCAGCACGCGCAAAGAATGCACTCGTAGAGCCCGTTCAGCTCTTCGCGGTCTTCCGGCGACTGCAGGCGCTCGGTTTCGGGGCGCGGCGTGTCGTTGACCACGTACGGCGTCACCGAGTGGTACTGCTTGAAAAACTGCGACATGTCGACGATCAGGTCGCGGATCACCGGCAATCCCGGCAAGGGCCGAATCACTACCGGCTCCTTCAGGTCGGTAATCTTGGTAATGCATGCCAGGCCGTTCTTGCCGTTGATATTCATCGCGTCAGAGCCGCAGACGCCCTCGCGGCAGGAACGGCGGAAGGAAAAGGTGTCATCCACCGATTTAAGGCGGATCAGCGCATCCAGCAGCATGCGGTCGGTCGGCTCCAGCGCAAGGTCGTAATCCTGCATGTACGGCTTGGCATCGACATCGGGGTTGTAACGGTATATCTGCAAGCGCATTTTTAAGGATTCCACTTTAAAAATTCAAAACCGGTAATCGGTGACTGGTGACTGGTAAACCCTGGAACCCACCCAAAGACCAGTCACCATTTGCCAATTACCAATTACCATTTACCAGTCACCAGTCACCAATCACCCTAATAAACCCTGGCCTTCGGCTCGAACGACTCCACGGTCAGCGGTTTAAGCTGGACCGGACGGTACTCGAGGCGGTTGCCATCCTTGTACCAGAACGTATGCTTCATCCACTGGGCATCATCACGATTCGGGAAGTCACTTCGGTCATGGGCTCCGCGCGATTCCTGCCGGGCATGCGCCGAAACCATCGTCGACATCGCCACTTCGACAAGATTTTCCAGTTCCAGGGCTTCGACGCGGGCAGTGTTGAACACCTTGCTCTTGTCCTTGAAAAACAACTGTCCGGCGCGCTGCGAAACCTCGTCCATCTTGCGCACACCTTCAGCAAGGCTGTCGGGGAAACGGAATACGCCGCAATGCAGCTGCATCGTTCGCCGCATCTCTGCACCCACTTCGAAAACATCCTCACCAGACTTGGCGGAATCCAGCCTCGCCAGTCTTGCGAGCGGGCGGTCGGCGGCATCTTTCGGCAGATCCTGATGGGACAGCGCCTCGCTGGCCAGGTCCTTGACCACCTGCTCGCCCGACGCCTTGCCGAACACCAACAGATCAAGCAGCGAATTGGTGCCCAGGCGATTCGCACCGTGCACGGATACGCAGGCGCATTCACCCGCGGCGTACAGGCCTTTGACAGTCGCGCCGCCGTTGTGACCGGCGAGCACCTGGCCGTGCATGTTGGTGGGAATTCCGCCCATTTGATAATGGCAGGTGGGCACCACCGGTATCGGATCCTTGGCGGGATCGACGTTGGCGAATTTTATGGCGATCTCGCGGATGCCCGGCAGGCGCTTGTCGATCACGTCGGCGCCGAGATGGTCGAGTTTGAGCAGGATGTAATCCGCATCCTTGCCGGCGCCGCGGCCTTCCTTGATTTCGGTGGCCATCGCGCGCGACACGACGTCGCGGCTCGCCAGATCTTTCACGGTCGGCGCATAACGTTCCATGAAACGTTCGCCGTTCTTGTTCAGCAGGAATCCGCCCTCGCCGCGCACGCCTTCGGTGATCAGTACGCCGGCGCCGGCAACACCCGTGGGGTGGAACTGCCAGAACTCCATGTCTTCCAGCGGAATGCCGGCACGAGCGGCCATGCCGAGGCCGTCGCCGGTATTGATGAAGGCATTGGTGCTGGCCGCATAAATGCGCCCCGCGCCGCCTGTGGCGAGCAATGTCGCTTTGGATTGCAGCAGCATCACTTCGCCGGTTTCCATTTCCATCGCCACCACGCCCAGCACATCACCGGCCTGGTTGCGGATCAGGTCGAGCGCCATCCACTCGACGAAAAACTGGGTATTGGCGCGGACGTTGCGCTGATACAGCGTGTGCAGCATCGCGTGGCCGGTGCGGTCAGCAGCAGCACAGGCACGCTTCACGGCGCGCTCGCCGTAATTGCTGGTGTGGCCGCCGAAGGGGCGCTGGTAAATCTTGCCGTTGTCGAGGCGGTCAAAGGGCATGCCATAGTGCTCAAGCTCGATCACCGCTTCGCTGGCCTTGCGGCACATGAACTCAATCGCATCCTGGTCACCGAGGTAATCAGAGCCCTTGACAGTGTCGTACATATGCCAGTGCCAGTTGTCCGGCTCTTCATTGCCGAGCGACGCTGAAACCCCGCCTTGCGCCGCCACGGTGTGCGAACGCGTCGGAAACACCTTGGACAACACGGCCACCTGCAGATTGGCCTCGGCCAGTTGCAGTGCTGCGCGCAGCCCTGAACCGCCAGCGCCGACGACCACTGCATCAAATTTTCTGGTTGTAATTGCCATTTCTCTTATTGCCCCACTCATTTCGTCCAAAGTATCTGTATTGCCCACGCGCCATAAGCGATCAGCGCGAGGATTACCACCACGTATAACGTCAGACGCACGCCGGCGTCCTTGATGTAATCCATGAATATATTGCGCACGCCGATCCAGGCATGAAACAGCAATGCGACGACGAACAACACCGTTGCGTAACGCATCAGCGGCAGCTGCCACAATGCCTTCCAGCTCCAATAGTCGAACTTCGGCAGCATCACCAATGCCATCAGCACCAGCAGCGTGTAGACCAGCATGACCACAGCAGTCACGCGCTGCGCCAGCCAGTCGCGCAGGCCGTAGTGGGCGCCTACGACTTCGCGGTTCACCATAACGCCACCCCTACTGCGAGAACCAGCCCGATGCCGGCAAACAGGACGATGAAACTGGTCAGGCGCGCGGTCTCAAGTTCAACGCCGATGTGCAGGTCGAGAAACAGATGGCGCAGCCCCGCCAGCAGGTGATGCAGGTAACCCCACAACAGGCCGAGCAGCACCAGCTTCATCAGTGGATGCGCGACAACGCTGCGGAACTCGGCAAAGGATGCCGCGGACTCCAGACTTGCCTGAAACAGCCACAGCAACAAGGGGATCAAGAGGAATAAAACAGCACCACTGATGCGGTGCATGATTGAAATGATTCCCGGCACAGGCAACCGGATCTGCATCAGATTCAGATGCTTGGGCCTGGATTTGGCGACTGTCGACGACACGCGCTCTCCTTGGTTACGAAATCGGGCTCAACTTGCCAGCGCACCGGCGGAAGCCTGGAAACAATAGCAATTGTGTTGTTGCATGGTCCACTGAAACGAAATTGATGCGGCGGTGCAAACGCTGCATCAGTTGAGAGTTTTTAGCACTCATGAAAATCGTTGAAAAACTACAGGTAACTGCAAATAAACGCATGAAATACTACCAGCTTTCAGCGGCTCAATAAACGCAAAAATATGCTTGTCATGTGCAAAAAGAGTTCATGCGACGCGCCTGCGTTGACGCGCGCGTAAAGCCTCTGCAACATGTTTTCCACAATCCGTTAAGGCCTGTCGGTTGGCGACAAACCGTTGGCGCGCGACGTCCACTGTGCATGACATGCGCATGATGTCCACCTAGCGGGCATTCTGTTGACCGTAATTCCCTGCGTTCGCTATCATTCCGCAGTTATCGGTATGCGCGATGCCATTGAAATTCCGCTCCGCAGCATCGTCGTATTCCCCCAAAAACCAAGGAAATTCAGGAGCTTCCAGATGAAACGACCCATGCGCGTGGCAGTAACAGGCGCCGCCGGACAAATCGGCTACAGCCTGCTGTTCCGCATCGCCAGCGGCGAAATGCTCGGCAAAGACCAGCCGGTGATCCTGCAATTGCTGGAAATCCCGGATGAGCGCGCGCAAAAAGCGCTGAAGGGCGTGATGATGGAACTCGACGACTGCGCCTTTCCCCTGCTGCAGGGAATGGTTGCGGCCTCAGACCCGATGGTTGCCTTCGCTGACGCTGACGTCGCCCTGCTGGTCGGCGCCCGCCCCCGCGGCCCGGGCATGGAGCGCAAGGATCTGCTCGAAGCCAACGGCCGCATTTTCGCGCCGCAGGGCAAAGCGCTGTCCGAGGTCGCCAAACGCAGCGTCAAGGTGCTGGTGGTCGGCAATCCGGCCAACACCAACTGCCTGATCACGATGAACAACGCGCCCAAGCTCAAACCATCGAACTTCTCGGCAATGATGCGCCTCGACCACAACCGCGCACTGACCCAGGTTGCACAGAAAATCGGCAAGCCGATCACCGACATCAAAAAACTCGCGGTCTGGGGCAACCACTCCGCCACGCAGTATCCGGATCTGTTCCATGCCACCGCCGGCGGCAAAAAAATCTGGCCGATGATCAACGACCAGGCCTGGCTCGAAAACAATTTCATCCCGACCATCCAGAAACGCGGCGCGGCGATCATCGAAGCCCGCGGCCTGTCTTCCGCGGCAAGCGCCGCCAATGCCGCGATCGACCACATCCGCGACTGGGTCAAGGGCACCAAGGCCGGCACCTGGGTCAGCATGGGCATCCCCTCCGACGGCAGCTACGGCATCCCCAAAGGCATCATTTATGGCTTCCCGGTGACCTGCAAGAACGGCAAGATCACCATCGTCAAAGGCCTGGTGCAAAGCGAATTCAGCAAGGCACGCATGAAAGCCACGCTGCAGGAACTCCAGGAAGAACGCGACTCCGTCCTCGGACTACTCGGCTGATCTGGCCCCTGCATGCCAAAATCAAAGCGGACCCTGCAACCCTGCAGCGTCCGCTTTTTTATTTGGAATTGAGTAGCCACTGAGGAATCACCCATGAGCGAAAAATCCGCCCCCGCCGGCTTCAAGCCGAAAAAGTCCGTCGCACTGTCGGGCGTACCCGCTGGCAATACCGCCCTGTGCACGGTCGGTCGCAGCGGCAATGACCTGCATTACCGCGGCTACGACATCCTCGACATCGCCGAAACCTGCGAATTCGAGGAAATCGCCTATCTGCTGGTGCACGGCAAGCTGCCCGATGCTGCTGAACTGCGTGGCTATAAAACCAAACTCCAGCCGCTGCGCGGCCTGCCCGCCGTGGTGCGCAAGGTGCTCGAACAACTGCCGCCGTCTGCGCACCCGATGGATGTCATGCGCACCGGCTGCTCCGCCATGGGCGCGGCACAGCCCGAGCGCGAAGACCACAACCTGCCGGGCGCGCGCGACATCGCCGACCGGCTGATGGCCTGCTTTGGTTCGATGCTGCTCTACTGGTACCACTACAGCCAGAACGGCCGGCGCATCGACGTCGAGACCGACGACGATTCCATCGGTGGCCATTTCCTGCACCTGCTGCACGGCAAACCGGCGAAACCGCTGTGGGTGCGCGCGATGCACACTTCACTCAATCTTTATGCCGAGCATGAATACAACGCGTCGACGTTCACCGCGCGTGTCATCGCCGGCACCGGCTCCGACATCCACTCGGCGATCACCGGCGGCATCGGCGCGCTGCGCGGCCCCAAGCACGGGGGAGCCAACGAAGTCGGCTTCGAGGTGATGAACCGCTACGAAACGCCGGATGCCGCCGAAAGCGACATCGTCACCCGCATCGCCAACAAGGAAGTGGTCATCGGTTTCGGCCATCCGGTCTATACCATCGCCGATCCGCGCAACAAGGTCATCAAGTCAGTCGCGCGCGAGCTGTCGAAGGACGTCGGCGACCTCAAAATGTTCGACGTCGCCGAACGCATCGAGTCCGTGATGATGCGCGAGAAAAAAATGTTCGCGAATCTCGACTGGTTCTCGGCCGTGTCATACCACAGGATGGGTATACCGACGGCGATGTTCACACCGATCTTTATCATCTCGCGCACCAGCGGCTGGTCGGCGCATGTCATCGAGCAGCGCATCGACAACAAGATCATCCGTCCGACCGCGGTTTACACCGGCCCGGAAAACCGCAAGTTCGTGCCGCTGGCACAGCGCGGCGGCAAAAAAACGAAATAAAACGTACCATCACCAGGAATACCCATGTCAGCCCACATCTCCAACGTCCGCCCCAAACCCGACAAAGTCATCACCGACATCGCCGATTACGCCGCCAAGGCGAAAATCAGCAGCGTCGAGGCCTACAACACTGCCCGGCTGTGCCTGATGGACACCTTGGGCTGCGGTTTTGAGGCTCTGTCCTACCCCGCCTGCACCAAGCTGATGGGGCCGGTGGTGCCGGGTGCGACCATGGTCAACGGCGCCAAGGTGCCGGGCACTTCGTTCCAGCTTGATCCGGTGATGGCCGCGTTCAATATCGGCTGCATGATTCGCTGGCTCGACTTTAACGACACCTGGCTGGCCGCGGAATGGGGCCATCCCTCCGACAATCTCGGCGGCATTCTCGCCATGGCCGATTACCTGTCACGCCAGGCCGTGGCCAGCGGCAACAAGCCGCTGACCATGCGCGATGTGCTGACCGGCATGATCAAGGCCCACGAAATCCAGGGCGTGATCGCGCTGGAAAACAGTTTCAACCGCGTCGGCCTCGATCATGTGCTGCTGGTCAAAGTCGCCTCCACGGCAGTGGTGTCCAGCCTGATGGGGCTGACCCGCGACGAAACCATCAACGCGGTATCCAATGCCTGGATCGACGGCCAGTCGCTGCGCACCTACCGCCACGCACCGAACACCGGTTCACGCAAATCCTGGGCTGCGGGTGACGCCACCAGCCGCGCGGTGCGCCTGGCACTGATTGCTGCCAAGGGCGAGATGGGCTACCCGTCGGGACTGTCGGCCAAGGGCTGGGGCTTCTACGACGTGCTGTTCAAGGGCAAACCGTTCCAGTTCACCCGCAGCTACGGCTCGTACGTGATGGAGAACGTGCTGTTCAAGATTTCCTTCCCGGCGGAATTTCACGCGCAGACCGCGGTGGAATGCGCAGTGCAACTGCATCCGCAGGTGAAAGATCGCCTCGCCGACATCAAAAAAATCGTCATCACTACCCACGAGTCGGCGATCCGCATCATTGACAAAAAAGGCCCGCTGAACAATCCGGCCGACCGCGACCACTGCATCCAGTACATGTCGGCGATCGGCTTGCTGAAAGGTAACCTGACTGCAGCGGATTACGAGGATGACGTTGCCCACGACCCGCGCATCGACGCACTGCGTGACAAGATGGAATGCGTCGAGCACAAACCGTGGAGCAAGGACTACCTCGATCCGCAGAAACGCTCGATTGCCAACGCCATCCAGGTGTTTTTCAAGGACGGCAGCAAGACGGCCAATGTCGTCGTCGAATATCCGGTTGGCCATCGCCGCCGGCGCAAGGAAGGCGTGCCGCTGCTGGAAGCCAAGTTCCACACCAACCTCGCCCGTCGCTTCCCGGAAAAACAGCGCGCCGCCATAGACGTGCTGTGCCGCGACCAGAAAAAACTGGAAGCCACACCGGTGCATGAATTCGTCGATCTATTCGTTATTTGAAGATAAAACATAAATAATTGATTTTATTGATAAATTTACCGGGACTTGGGATCACCTGTTGTCCGCCCTGAAGCAGGCGATGGTGCTGCCGGCAAAAAAATGGCAGTGGAATGCTGGTGCGGGGAAATGCCCTGCCTGCCTGCGCATGAAACAGAACATGCTCAACCGCTTCGATGTGTAATGGCTCTGTCGCCGGTAATTCGCCATCGACCCGTTCGGCGCCGTGCATGATGTCCAGGAATGCCAGCTGCTGGCGGAATTCGTGGCGAGCGGCGCCTGCCTGATGCGGCCTTTCGCCGGGCACTGCCGGCTGTATCTGAAAAAAGCGCTTGATTCCGCATCGCGAACGTCATCAGCACGCGCCATACTGATTTATTCCTGCCCTGCAACACTCTATAATTTAGGGCTTTCCGGCACCATCCTCAGGCACCCACATCAGGCACCCACATCAGGCACCCACTTTCAAGGAGCATCCGCGTGGCCAACAATGCGTTCAACTCGTTAAAAGAATTCAAGCTCAAGTCCGGCAAGACCGGCAAATATTACTCGCTGGCTGCTCTTGAACAAGCCGGTCTCGGCAAGGTATCGCGCCTGCCGGTGAGTCTGCGCGTGGTGTTGGAGTCCGTATTGCGCAACTGCGATGGCGCGCGCATTTCCGAAGACCGGGTGCGGGAACTGGCGGGATGGCAGCCAAATGCTGAGCGCACCCAGGAAATCCCCTTCGTGCTCGCGCGCATCATGCTGCAGGACATGGCGGGTTTCCCGGCACTGAACGACTTCGCCGCGATGCGCGCGGAAGCCAAGCGCCAGAATTTCGAACCGACCCGGATTGAGCCGCTGGTTCCTGTGGATCTGGTTGTCGACCATTCCGTTGTTGTCGACGTCAGCAACTCGAAAGACGCCCTGCGCAAGAACATGGAAATCGAATTCGAACGCAACGGCGAGCGTTACACCTTCCTCAAATGGGCCAAGCAGGCCTTCAACGGCATCCGCGTCGTGCCTCCCGGCAACGGCATCTGCCACCAGGTCAACCTCGAATACCTGTCGCGCGGCGTCTGGGAAAAAGACGGCATCTATTACCCCGACTCCACCGTCGGCACCGACTCGCACACCACCATGGTCAACGGTATCGGCATCCTGGCCTGGGGCGTGGGCGGCATCGAAGCCGAAGCGGGGATGCTCGGCCAGCCCTATTACTTCCTGACACCGGATGTCGTCGGCGTGCACATGACCGGCAGGCTGCGCGAAGGCGTTACCGCGACCGACCTCGTGCTGACCGTTACCGAGCTGCTGCGCAAGACCAAGGTCGTCAACAAGTTCGTCGAATACTTTGGTGAAGGCGCATCGTCATTGTCAGCGACAGACCGCGCCACAGTTGCCAACATGTCGCCGGACTACGGCGCGACTTGTGGCTTCTTCGCCATTGACGAGACAGCCCTTGAGTATTACCGCATGACCGGCCGCGAACAGCATTGCGATGCCATCGAGTCGTACCTCAAGGCGCAGGGCATGTTCGGTATTCCGAAAAAAGGCGAAATCGATTATTCGCAAGTCGTCGAACTCGATCTGTCCACCGTGCGCCCCAGCGTTTCCGGTCCGAAACAGCCGGAAGATCGCATCAACCTGGAGAACATCAGGAGCCGCTTCACCGAGCTGTTCTCGAAACCGGTCGCGGAAAGCGGCTACAACAAACCTGCCGCCGACCTGGCCAAGCGTTTCCCGGTGGCCAACGCGGCCATCGGTGACGTCGGCCACGGCGACATCGGCATTGCTGCCATCACCTCCTGTACCAACACCTCCAACCCCTGGGTGCTGCTCGCCGCCGGCCTGCTCGCGAAGAAGGCCGTCGAAAAAGGCATGAAGCCGCATCCGCGCGTGAAAACCTCGCTGGCGCCCGGATCCAAGGTCGTGACCGCCTACCTGAAGGACTCCGGTCTGCTGCCGTACCTGGAGCAACTCGGCTTCTACGTGGTCGCCTACGGCTGCACCACCTGCATGGGCCTGGCCGGCCCGCTGGACAAGGACCTCGAAGATGCCATCGTGAAAAACGACGTCATCTCCGCAGCAGTGCTCTCCGGCAATCGCAACTTCGAAGCGCGCATCCATCAAAGCCTGAAAGCCAACTTCCTGATGAGCCCGCCACTGGTCGTCGCGTTTGCCCTGGCCGGCACCATTCTGAAAAACGTTGAAACCGATCCGCTCGGCAACGACAAAAACGGCAAACCGGTGTTCCTGAGAGACCTCTGGCCCTCCGCTGCCGAGGTGGATGCAGTGATGAAGTTCGCCACCAACAGCGAGAATTTCAAGCGCGAATACACCAACCTCGACGGCGCAAAAGACCTGTGGGATGCCATTCCTGAAGCCCGCGGCGCACTGTTCCAATGGGACCCGAAATCGACCTACATGCTCGAACCGCCGCTGTTTGATGGATTCAAGAAGGAACTGCCCAAAGTCACCGATATCAAAGGCGGTCGCGCGCTTGGCATTTACGGCAACAAGCTGACCACCGACCACATCAGCCCGGTGGCCCCCATCCGCAAGGGCACACTGGCCGGTGACTGGCTGGTTGCAGCGGGCAGCACCGATCTCTCGAGCTTCGGTTCGCGCCGCACCAACCACGAAGTGATGGTGCGTGGCGCGTTCGCCAATCCGCGCATCAAAAATCTGCTGGTACCCGGCTCTGAGGGCAGCGTCACGTTGCACCAGCCCAGCGGCGACAAGATGACGATGTACGAAGCCTCGATGCGCTACCAGAAGGACAAGGTGCCCCTGTTCGTCTTCGGCGGCGAAGAATACGGCACGGGTTCATCGCGTGACTGGGCAGCCAAGGGCACGCAAATGCTCGGCATCAAAGTTGTTGTTGCGCGTGGTTACGAGCGCATCCACCGCTCCAACCTGGTCGGCATGGGCGTGCTGCCCTGCCAGTTCAAGGGTGCGGACAGCATACAGTCGCTCGGCATCACCGGCGACGACACCTACGACCTGATCGGTGTCGAGGGCGGCAACATCAAGCCCATGCAGGATGTGACCCTGGTCATCCATCGCAAGGACGGCAGCAGCAAAAACGTCACCGTCACACTGCGCGTCGATTCGCCCATTGAAGTGGAATACCTCAAACACGGCGGTATCCTTCCATTCGTTCTGCGCGAACTGATGGCCGCTTAAAAGCCTCCCTCATCCCCACCCTTCTGCTCCGCTTCCAGTGTTCCCTGGTCCCTGAGAAGAAGGGATTTCTTCCCTCTCCCTCCGGGAGAGGGACCGAGGGTGAGGGAAATACCGCAATCAGGACAATCCATCGTCAACAGTTATTCAGAATTCGGAGTCCAACATGCCCCAAGACACTTTTAAAACCCTGAAGGAATTCACCCCTTCCCCCGGCAAAACAGCGAAGTACCACAGTCTTGCCGCCCTTGAAGCGGCAGGTCTGGGCAAGATTTCCCGTTTGCCGCGCTCGATCCGCGTGGTGCTGGAAGCGCTGGTACGCCACTGCGACGGCAAACGCGTCAACGAAGAGCACGTCAAAGCCCTCGCTGCCTGGCAGCCCAAAGGCGCGCGCACCATGGAAATTCCGTTTATCGTCGTGCGCATCGTGCTGCAGGATCTGATCGGCTTCGGCACACTGAACGACCTGTCCGCAATGCGCGCGGCAGCGGCGCGCCTCGGTGTGCCGCCGGGCAACATCGAGCCGCTGGTGCCGGTCGATGTGGTTGTCGACCACTCGGTGGAAATCGACGTCTACAACCGGCCCGACGCCGTGCAGGTCAACCAGGAAATCGAATTCAAGCGCAATGCCGAGCGTTACCGCTTCGTCAAATGGGCGCAGGGTGCTTTCAAAACCGTGCGCGTGGTGCCGCCCGGCAACGGCATCATCCACCAGATCAACATGGAGCATCTGTCACGCGGCGTCTGGGAAAAAGACGGCGTGTGGTTTCCCGACACCGTGTTCGGCACTGATTCCCACACCACCATGGTCAACGGCATCGGCATCGTGGCCTGGGGCGTCGGCGGCATTGAAGCCGAAGCGGGCATGCTCGGCCAGCCGAATGCTTTCCTGACGCCGGATGTGGTCGGCTGCCACATGACCGGCAAGTTGCGCGAAGGCGTCACTGCGACCGATCTGGCGCTCACCGTCACCGAGTTGATGCGCAAAGCCAAAGTCGTCGGCAAGTTCGTCGAGTTCTTCGGCCCGGGCGCCACCGCCCTGACCGCCGCCGACCGCTGCACCGTGGCCAACATGGCGCCGGAATACGGCGCGACCATGGGTTACTTCCCGGTCGATGAAAAAACCGTCGATTATTTCCGCACCACCGGCCGCGAGCCGGAACTCGTATCCGCAATTGAGGCTTACTACAAAGCGCAGGACATGTTCGGCATGCCGAAGTCGGGCGACATCGATTACACCGAAGTCATCAACCTTGATCTCGACAGCATCGTGCCCAGCCTGTCCGGCCCGAAACGGCCGCAGGACCGCGTCAACCTGCCCGACCTCGGCCGTGGTTTTGACGCGCTGTTCTCGGCACCCACCGACAAAAACGGTTACGCCCGCCCCGCCGCCGATCTGACGCGCCGCGTGCCCTCGGGCCATGCGGAGTTCGACGTCGGCCACGGCGACGTGCTGATCGCCTCGATCACCTCCTGCACCAATACCTCCAACCCGGCGCTGCTGCTCGCCGCCGGCCTGCTGGCGAAACGTGCGAACGAACGCGGACTCAAGGTCAACGCGCGGGTAAAAACCTCACTCGCGCCGGGCTCCAAAGTGGCCACGGCTTATTTGCGTGATGCCGGCCTGCTGTCGCACCTCGAGCAGCTCGGTTTTGGCGTGGTCGCCTACGGCTGCACCACCTGCATGGGGGCCGCCGGCCCGCTGGATGCCAGGATCGAAGAAGCGGTGGTGTCGCAGGATCTGGTGACCTGTGCCGTGCTCTCCGGCAACCGCAACTTCGAAGCCCGCGTTCATCCCAACCTGCGCGCCAACTACCTGGCCAGTCCCGCACTGGTGGTGGCTTACGCGCTGGCCGGCACCGTGCGCACCGATCTGACCAAAGACCCGCTGGGCACGGACAAAGCCGGCAAACCGGTGTTCCTGAAAGACCTGTGGCCCAGCGATGCTGAAGTCGCAGCACTGTTGAAATTTGCGTCGAATGCCGAACACTTCCGTCGCGAATACGGTGATCTGTCCGGCAACAAAAAACTGTGGGAAGCGATCCCCACCATCAAGGGCGCGGTGTACGAGTGGGATGCACAATCCACCTTCATCAAGGAGCCGCCGTTTTTCGACGGCGTCACCCGCACCCCGGGCAAGGTCAGCGATATCCAGGGCGCCCGCGCGCTGGCCATCCTCGGTGACTCGATCACCACCGACCACATCAGCCCGTCGACCAAGATCAAACCGGGCACACCGGCCGGAAAATGGCTCGAACCCTACGGCACCCCGCCTGCAGAATGGGGCCACTTCGGCGTGCGCCGCTGCAACCATGAACTGATGGTACGCGGCACCTTCGCCAATGTGCGCCTGCGGAATGCTGTGGCCCCCGGCACCGAAGGCCCGATCACCAGGGTGCAGCCCAGCGGCGAACAGATGACCATATTTGAAGCCTCGGAAATCTATCGTGCCAAAAACACGCCACTGGTGATTTTCGGCGGCGATGACTATGGCATGGGTTCGTCGCGCGACTGGGCCGCCAAGGGTGTGCAATTGCTCGGCGTCCGGGCCGTCATCGTCAAAAGCTTCGAGCGTATCCACCGCGCCAACCTGATCGGCATGGGCGTACTGCCCCTGCAGTTCAAGCCGGGCGAAAGCGTGCAGTCGCTGAAAATCGATGGCACCGAGTCGTTCACCATCGAAGGCATGAACGGCGGCAACGTCAAACCGCTGCAGGATGTGGTCATGGTGATCACCCGCGCCGACAGCAGCACCCAGCGCGTGACACTGACGCTGCGCATCGACACCGGCATCGAGGTCGATTACCTGAAGCACGGCGGCATATTGCCTTACGTGTTGAGGGAACTGCTCGCAGCTGCCTGAATCTTCAAGCACCAACACCAAAAACCGGGATGACATTCATCCCGGTTTTTTTACGTCTGCAAGCCACCTCATCCCTTGGTCAATCACGGCAGCATCCTGGTTTTGTTGTTCTGTAACGACACTCCGCCACCTTGGGTAAACACCCGCCACGCCGCTTTGCTGTACCCGGACGGCAACAGATCGCAGTCCGGCACCACATCTCAGAATAATATTAAGTATTTGATTTTAAAGTAATAATTTAAAGCTGGCCTGTTCTGTGCACCAGTCCTGGAGCCGTCCGCATTTCCCGTTCCCCGGCATCCGGGACGACCGGGCAACCCACCCGGCACACACGGGACATCGCGGCAACGACGCGGCAAGTCCGCAGCTTTTAATCCACCCTCAAGGAGACAGACATGAACCGGGATCGCATTGAAGGCAACTGGAAACAAGCCAAGGGCAAGGTCAAGGAACAATGGGGCAAGCTCACCGACGACCACCTGAACATCATTGACGGCAGACGCGACCGGCTGCTCGGCCAGATCCAGGAATCCTATGGCATTGCCAAGGATGAAGCCGAGAAACAGGTACAAGTCTGGGAAAAACTCAACGAGCACGCATTCGATGAGGCCACGCGCCGCATCATCCGCGAAAACGCCCGGCAGATCGGCCGCTGAAGTTCAAAAACCGGGAAAAAGCATCCACTCCCGAAGCGAATATCCAACCCTGTGGAGATCATATGAACAACCCACTCAGCAAACAGCTTCGTAAAACCCTGGCCATCGCCACCGCCGGTGTGTTTTCCCTGAGTCTGAACGCCTGCGACCAAAAACCCTCGGCCGAACAGGTCGGCCAGAACATCGACCGCACCGCCGACAAGACCGGGAGGCAACTCGCCCAGGCGGCCGACAGCGCAGAACAGAAAATGGATCAGGCCAAATCCACCCTGTCCGAAAAAACTGCCGGCGCCGGAGTCAGCATGGCCGATGCCGCCATCACCGCCAGGGTGAAGTCGGTGCTGATTGCCGAACCGGGCCTGAAGTCCACCGGCATCGACGTCGTCACCGAAAAAGGCGTGGTCAGCCTGTTCGGCACGGCGGCATCCAGCGCCAACCGCGAGCGCGCCACCCAGCTCGCGGCCAATGTCGAAGGTGTGAAAGCAGTCGAAAACAACCTGGCCATCGTCCAGGGTTCATAATCGCGCACTGCAATGAAAAACCGGGCTGAACAAATTGTTCAGCCCGGTTTTTTGTGCAACTTTCCTGCGGTCAGGCCCGCGGATCAAACATCTGCGCTTCGATGTCCGCCAGCAGATCCAGCGGTTTCTGCCGCCCGGCATATTTGCCGGCATGAGCGGCGCCAGCGGTAGCGGCCGCAATCTGTGCCGAAACCTCGCGGATGCGCGGCAGCGCCGGATACAGGCTGCCCTGCGCCAGATCGGATTCCGTGACCAGGTGCGCCAGCGTATGCGCCGCCTTCATGAACATGTCATCGGTAATTGTTTTGGCTTTGCTCGCAATCGCACCGAGACCGATGCCCGGGAAAATATACGAATTGTTGCCCTGCCGCGGCACAAAGGTCTGGCCGTCAAGCTCAACCGGATCGAAGGGGCTGCCGCAGGCAAACAGCGCGCGGCCGCCGGTCCATCGATACGCCTGCTCCGCGGTGCATTCCGCCTGCGAGGTCGGGTTCGACAACGCAAACACGATGGGGCGCTCGTTGAGCCGCGCCATTTCCTCCAGCACTTCCCGGGTGAAAGTGCCGCCGACCGCGGATACACCGATGATGGCCGTGGGCTTCAGCGTTTTGATGGTGGACAGGAAGTCGCCAACCTCGGCATGATCATGGGCATAAGTCAGCTTGTGCTGCGCCAGTTTCTGCCGGCTGTTGACCACCAGACCCTGCGAGTCCACCAGCCAGCAGGTGCGCAGTGCATCTGCGCGCGTCATGCCCTGCGCCACCATCGCCGACACTACCAGATCGGCGATGCCGGTTGCCGCCTCACCCGCACCGAGGAACAGCACTTTCTGGTCGGTCAGTTTGCCGCCAGTCACGCGCAGCGCTGAAAACAGCCCTGCCAGCGCCACCGCTGCCGTGCCCTGGATATCATCGTTGAAACTGCAGACCCGATCGCGGTATTTCTCGAGCAGGCGGAATGCGTTGTGGTTGGCGAAATCCTCGAACTGGATCACCACACCCGGAAACACCTCCTGTGCTGCGGTGATGAACTCTTCGACGAATTCATCGTAAGCGGTGCCGGTGACACGGCGCTGGCGCAGACCGACGTAAAACATGTCGTCGCGCAATACATCATTGTTACAACCCACATCCAGCGTAATCGGCAGACACAATTCGGGATGAATGCCGGCGCAGGCCGTATACAGCGACAGCTTGCCCACGGGAATGCCCATGCCGTTTGCCCCCAGGTCACCCAGGCCGAGGATACGCTCGCCATCAGTCACGACAATGATGCCCGCCTGGTACGGCCAGTTGCGCAGGATCTCCGCGATACGGCCGCGGTCATTGATGCCGATGAACATGCCGCGCGGGCGCTGGAAAATGCGCCCGAATTCCTGGCAGGCCTGGCCGACCACGGGGGTATAAACCAGCGGCTGCATCTCATCGATGTGTTCGCTGAGAATGCGGAAAAACAGGCTTTCGTTGCGGTCATGCAGCGCGTTGAGCGCAACAAACTTGTCCAATGGATCAACCAGTCTGCGGAAACTGGTCAGAAAACGCCCGGCCTGCTCGGTCTGGCTGTGCACATGCGGTGGCAGCAGGCCGCGCAAACCCAGTACCTCACGCTCTGCCTCGGTGAATCCTGTGCCCTTGTTGAGTATCGGGTCACGCAATACATCCAGCCCGCGCCGCGTTTTACCCGCGACGCCGCCCCTTGCCGTACCGGTCTTGCTCATGGATTGTTCCTCATGGTCATGTTCCGGCGTGTCCTTGCGACACGCCCCTGCAGAGTGGTCGCTGTGCGCTGAAACCGCGTCGCGCCTGCGATCGCCTGCTCTGCTTGCACCACTATTTTACAATTTCAGGCACGCGCGGGCCAGTGCACAATTGTCCGCACACTGCAGCGCAGCAAAATCTGCGCCCCGCCCGGGGCCTGTAACGTGCCGCCGCCGTACTCATGAAATGATGGTTAACAGGCCGCCTGATCATCAGCCAACGGCAGATCAAAATAAAACGTCGAACCTTTGCCTGCTTCCGATTCAAAACCGATCACGCCGTTCATCCGTTCAACCAGCGCCTTGCAGATCGACAGCCCGAGACCAGTACCACCTTTCTTGCGGGAGTCGGAATTGTCCGCGCGTTCGAAGCGCTGAAAAATCACGTTGCGGAAATTTTCCGGTATCCCCGCGCCGTGGTCACGCACCGCGACGCGCACCACGGCGCCACGCTGCTCGGCGCTGACTTCGACCTCACTTCCGTCCGGAGAAAATTTCGCGGCATTGGAAAGCAGATTCGTCAACACCTGCATCAGCCGGTCAGGATCCGCTGCCACGGTAAATTCCGGTCCCGGCAACAACCGCAGCCGGGCGTGGTGAATATCAGCATATGGCTGGTTGATGCGCACCGCCCGTTCCAATACAGCACGCAACTGCAGCGGCTGCAGTTCGAGCGTCATCTGCCCCGATTCTATTTTTTCGAGATCAAGCACATCATTGATCAGCGCCGCAAGCCGCTCACTGTTCTGATAAGCCATGTCGAGGAAGGTCGCAGTATCGCCATCAATCCCCGTCCCCATCTCCTTGATCAGGCTCAGCGAACCGATGATCGCCGTCAGCGGCGTGCGCAATTCATGGCTGACCGTGGAAATGAATTCATTTTTCAAGCGCTCGATTTCCTTGTCGGCGGAAATGTCGGCATTGGTCCCGACCAGCCGCAGCGCTCTGCCGTCCGCACCGCGCTCCGAAACCTTGGCGCGGCTGAGAACCCAGCGCCATTCGCCCTGAAAGCTGCGGACGCGATGCTGGATCTCATAAAACCGGGCATTGCCCCTGAGTACTGGCCTCAGGCTCTGCTGCAATCGCGGCAAGTCCTCCGGATGCACCTGCCGTTGCAATTTTTCAATAGTGGTCACGGTCTCAATCTTGTCGCCCCCCAGCATCAACTGCCAATGCTCACTGAGACGGACCTCGCCACTGGCGATATCCCAGTCAAACAGTGCGAGATTCGAACCTTCCAGCGCCAAGCCCAGGCGTTCGCGGCTTTTCAGCAGCGCATCGGTGGCCTGTTTGCGTTCGGTGACGTCCTCAATGTTGCCGACAAAACCGTTGATTCCACCCTCCTCGCGAATCGCCGCCACAGAGGCAGTCACCCAGATCACCCTGCCGCCGGCTTGCAGGAAACGATAGGTGCAGGTCATGGACGGGGCATCCCCGCTTACGGCCGCCCGCCAGTCGTTGCCGGCGCGGGCACGGTCATCAGGATGCACGGCCGTGAGCCAGCCCTCTCCCGCGGCTGCCGCAGAGCTTAGACCGGACAGCACTTCGTAGCGCGGATTGGCATACACATAAGCGCCGTCGATGCCGGCGCGGAAGATGCCCAGCGGCGAGGCATCATTCATCGCCTGCCATTCGGCCTCGCGACGACGGACTTCCCGGGTCATCGTTACCGCCAGTCTGACCGCACGACTGCGCATCGCCCAGATCGACCACAGCACCGCCAGGAACAACAGATGAATGACCAGGCCGCCGAGCAGAACCAGCCGTGGTTTGTCCCGTTCAATGGTGGCCTCAAAATCCGCTGTCGAATGCAGGCGCAGCAGCCAGCGGTGATCGCGGACCCGCATGATTTCACTCCGCTCATAACGGGGCGCTTCACGCCGCGCCTCATCATGCATGCTGCGGTAGAGCAGAGCATTCTCGGCCGAAGCCACGCCATCGTACAGCGCGAGACCAACGTCACGCTCATCATCGATGATGCGGCTGATCAGATTGCCGGCACGGAACACGCCGAACACAAAACCCTGCGTCGCGCGGTGCCGCTGCTCGACCGTATCCACGGACATCCCCTTGCGGTAAATCGGGATGTAGATCAGGAAACCGGCCTGGATATTGTGCTCAGTCTCCTGCGGCAGCGTCACCTTGCCTGAAAGCACCGGACGCCCCTGCTCGATGGCGCGATCCATGGCATCCCGCCGCACCTGATCGGAATACATGTCGAAACCGAACGCGCGCAGGTTACGGCCCGAAAAAGGCTCGAGGTAAAGAATTGGCACGTAGTCGGCACGATCCCCCGGCGGCTGGATTGTATAACCAGGGTGCCCCCGCGCGCGCACCTCCGCAATAAAACGTTCCCGCACAGCCCCGGGAACCTGCGGTGCATAACCCACGCCCTGAATACCGGGATAGAACACATTGAGCTGGAGCTCATCGTAGTAACGGCGCCATTCCTCGCGAGTGACAGATTCGGACGCTGAAAACAGGCCGGCGGTGCCGCGCAGCACCTGTTCGTAGTCGAGCATGCGTCCGACAATGGCGTCGCGGATCTCGGCAGCACGAAACTCGAAGCGGTTGCGCGCATCCCGGTCGGCATTATCAAGCGCAGTACGCCAGGCCAATAGCACCAGCATCGCCGGCAAGATAATGGTCAATGCCACTGCCAGCGCATTGTAAAAGCGGCCCAGGATCGACGGTGCGATGGCCCTGATCATGGCGTACCCTTACCGCCAGGACCGGTCTGCCAGCTCGCAGTGCGCTTCATGTCGCCCCAGCGCGCCTTGGAGCGGAACATCCACAACAGCAGTCCCCACAGCCGCCACAGCGAATTGAGCTGCCGGTAACCGAAATTCTCCAGAATGACCATCAGCAGCAGCACAACGATCTGCTGCGGCTTCGGATAGATATGAAAAGACAACTCCTCAAGCAGCAGCGAACTGACCGACAGCACCAAGCCGAAGCCGAACGCGACCAGCATGAACGTGAAAAATGCCTCGCCGGAAACCACACCCAGCAGGAACGCGGAAATCATGAACATGTAGCCGGCGACCTCGATCAGCGGACCCAGCCATTCGAATACCACCATGAACGGAAACGCCAGCCAGCCGGCGGCACCCCCACGGGGGTGAAACAGCAGCCCGAGGTTCATGGTCAGGCTCTCGGAGAGACCGCGCTGCCAGCGTACGCGCTGGTTTTTCAGCACACGGAGAGATTCCGGTGCCTCGGTCCAGCAGATCGGATCAGGCACAAAAACAATACGGTAGGGAATGCGCCGGGTGCGGTGAACACGGTGCAGGCGCACCACCAGCTCCATGTCCTCACCGACGGTGTCGCGGCGGTAACCGCCAGCCGCAACCACCACGTCTTTGCGGAAAATGCCAAAGGCGCCGGAAATGATCAGCACTGCATTCAGCGGCGACCAGCCAAGACGGCCGAACAGAAAAGCGCGCAGGTATTCCACGATCTGCAGCAGCGCCAGCGGGTTGCGCGGCAGGCCGACGCTGGTCAGAAAACCGTTGTCGACCGTGCAGCCATTGGCGATGCGCACCGTGCCGCCGGAAGCGATGGTACGCGGATCCTCGAGGAAAGGTTCGACCACGCGCTTCAGACTGTCACGCTCAAGAACCGAGTCGGCATCGACACCGCAAAAGAGTGGATAACGAGCGGCGTTGATGCCGGCGTTCAGCGCATCGGCCTTGCCGCCGTTTTCCTTGTCGATGACGCGCAGGCTCGGATGACTGGTCGAACGGTAGATCGCACGTACCGGCTGCGCCGGCAGACGCTGCCAGTAGGCTTCCGGAAACGGCGCCAATGCGAACTCGCGACGCAGCGCGTCCATGGTGCCGTCCTTCGAACCATCGTTGATGACCACCACCTCATAATCGGGATAATTGAGCTGCAGCATCGACCGCACCGAACTGCCGATGGTCGTCTCCTCGTTATAGGCAGGCACCAGTACCGACACCGGCGGCTCAAAACCGCTGACGCTGCGCGGCAGATCATCAAGGCTGTGCGACTCCACATAACGCTTCAGACTGCCCAGCGACAGCACATTGAGGAGAAGATAACCGCAGTTGATGCCGATGAAATAAAGCATGAAAAACCATTGCAGGCCGGTTGCCAGTTCGGACATGTTCATGCGGCGCGCGCCTCGGCAATGGCCTGGCCCAGCATGTCCGCGGCAAAACGGTCGGGCAGCCTCGCGCGGATGATTTCCAGTTCTGCAAAACTGGTAAACGGCAGCGCGATCAGTGCCCGAGCCGCGTGGTAACGCACCCACCAGTGCCGGTCGCCCAGCATGTCTGTAAGCACTACACGGTCGGCAGACTCGCCAATACGACCCAGGACGCGCACTGCGCTGACGCGTACAAACCAGGTTTCATGGGCAAGGTGGCAGCGTACCAATTCGAGGTCGCGCGGATCCTGGATCAGCCGCAGTCCGGCGGCAATCACTTCGGGATCGGTTGCCGCGCGCACGATGCGGCCGACAATCGTGCCGATGCGCTCGGTATGCGCAACCTCCATCATACGCAGCAGCCGCACGATCTGGCGCGTGTCGCCTTTAACCTCGACCTGCGCCGCCGCCTCCGCCGCCGCAATCAGCGGCAAAGTCACACGGCCAGGACCCGCCTCTCTCAGCATCGCCACGATCCTTGCCAGTGGCCAGTCCTCGCGCGCAGCCATCACGGTCACGAGCCAGGTCAGCGTTGCGCCGGCGTCGATGTCGAGCAAGGCGCGCACCGCCGCCAATGACAGCATCGGCGAAGGATCGGCGACCAGTGCCCGCAATTCGTGCCACTGCGTGCGATCGCCGAGATGGCCCAGCGTGACGATGGCGATCAATTTTGATCGCAGATCCGAATGGTGCAGCAGGTCGCGTGAGATTTCCTCAAGTTTCAGTGCATAAGCAAGTTGCTCAAGATTTTTACGTGCGCTGCCCACCAGCGATTCATGGTGGTAGTTCCACAGTTTCATGAAATGGTAACGCATGGCGCGTGGCACCTGCGGCAGGGTTTCCGGCACCTGGTAAACACATTCGGCCAGCAGCGGCTGCCATGCCGCGGCAAAACGCTTTTCGCGGCGCTGACGCAGCACCAGCCGGATGCGCAGCACAAACACCGCAACCAGCATCAACAGTGAACAGGCGATGATCGCCAGCCCGAACTGGAATACCAGCGCGAGCAGCGGATCATGCGGCAGCCACCATAGCGTATCCGCACGGTCGGGCACTGCAGAAAGACTTTGGTCGAAACGCAACGGCAGCTTAGAAGCTGTGGCGGATGCCGAGCCGCAATCCCTGCCGGCGATACAGGTTGCCCTGTTCGTGGTTCACGAGGTCGTAAGTGAGCGCCCATGCCGGCGTCAGCCAGTGCTGGCCGCTCAGAGTCCAGTTTTGCACGTCGCTGGTCAGCACGCCGCGCGACGGGCCCAGATACTCGACTTCACGACCGTTGCTGTACGACAGGCCGACGGAATTGCGGTCGGCGTAGTAGTAGCTCAACTGAAACCGGTGGCTGGCGGCGGAAGACGCGCCCTCGGGCCGTCCGGAGTACAGTGTGTAAGCCCCGCGGAAATTGCCCCAGTATCGTTCTGCCGAAATCGACAGAACGTTGGTGCCGATAAGACTGTACTCGTTGTGACGAAGGCCAAGCCCCACGCTCCACCCACTGCCCAGATTTTTCTGCAGTTCGCCGTAAACCGAGTAACGGGCCAGTACTTCATGCGTCGGGCTGGCGCTGGCCTCCACCAACGAGGTCCAGGTGGCAGTCAGCGGGAAATACAACCCGGCATGTGCTTCGGTGTCATCAAGCCCGAAACGGCGGGTCTCGCGCAAACCGCCATACAGGGTTTTGCGTTCGCCAAACTGGCGGGAAGCCAGCAGGTAAGTTGTCGTCCAGTCCGGCAGGTTGTTGGTCAGTGTCTCCTTGCCGTAACCGACCTCGATTTCGGTCCGCGGCGCCTTGAGGCCGGTGCCGCCGATGGCGGGTTTGATGATGCCCACCGCTTCCGGCATCGGCTGCGCGCCGGCAGATGCTGCCACCAGCCACGCGGCGGCAGCACACAGCGCTGCACGCCAACCTGTCACTTCAGTCATCGCCTGCCCCCTCATTTGCCCCCCCTTACCATGCGTTTGATACGTGCGCGCAACTCGTCGGGCTTGAATGGCTTGACCAGATAGTCACTGGCACCGGCATCCAGTGCCCGCACAATATCTTTTTCCTGGGATTTAGCGGTCAGCATCAGCACCGGTACCGCCTGCCAGGTTTCGCGTGCGCGGATCATGCCAAGCAACTGATAACCGTCGACATGGGGCAGCATCACATCAAGCAAGGCCAGTGACGGCGGCTGCATACTGTCGATCAATCCCTGTGCAGCGCGACCATCGGGGGCAAGCTCCACCCGATAGCCCTCGCGCTCGAGGATAAATCGCAGCAGATACGCAATCTGATCATCATCCTCGACAACAAGTGCTGTCTTTTGGTTTTCACTTGCCATCGAATTCTTTTACATCATCAATTAGTTACGCGACAAAAACAGCACCTATTAATCTCCGCTTATGATACTACTTTACCCACTTGCCGAACCCTTCCCCGTCACAATCTCAAGCACCGGGTCCTGTAGCGCCAGATATCGACAAAAAGCATGAACCGCCTATTGTTCCGGCTGACATTCGGCATCACCGCAAGCGCAGTGCTTGCAACAGCAGCGTATTTCATGTTCAGACTGCCCGACGCCGCGGTTTTCCCCGGGGTTACCGGCCCCCGGGCGACAACCGTGGTGCCGCCGCCAGTACCGGCTCAATGGAGCCAGTATGGTGAAGGCGACACCAGCGCATTGGCGATTCTGCTCACCGACCCGGATTCCGCGTGGCTCGGAATCGCACACGGCCTGAAAACCATGGGCGTGCCGTTTCGCATCACGACCGATGTCCGGCAGGCTCTGCAACACAGGGTCGTCATGATCTACCCGACTATTTCCGGCCGGGTTCTGGATCAGCAAAGCCTGCAGGCAATCGCTGCGTTTCCCAGAAATGGCGGAACCCTGGTCGGGTTCAATGTCGCCGGCGGGGGACTGGAGCCGGTATTCGGTTTCGAAAATGCGGTAGATGACCGCAGCCGCGCTGAATTGCGCTTTGACACCAGCCATCCGGTCGCCGCGGAATTCACTGACCCCCGCGAGCGCATCATCCCGATCAACAGCCGCGAACGGTCAACCAATGACATGGGGGTCGTCAGCTACACGAATCCGAGATTTCCGCCGCTCGCGACCTACGACAACGGCACTGCTGCGATCCTGTATCGCCCGATCGGCACGGGCCACGCCTACGCCGTCGGGATCGACATCGGTTTTTTTCTGCTCAAGGGGTACAACAACCGGCAGCAGGGAATCGCGCGCAGCTATGTCAACGATTTCGAACCCGCCCTTGACGTGCTGCTGCGACTGATCCGCAATATTTACCGTCAGGGTGAACCCGATGCCGTGACGCTCGGCACCGTCCCGCAGGCGCGGAGCATGTCCGTGATTCTCACCCACGACATCGACTACACGGAATCGGTGCGCAATGCCCTCGTTTACGCCGAACACGAAAAGCGTGCCGGCATATCAGCCACGCATTTCATCCAGACCAAATACGTACGCGACTGGAACGATGACGCGTTTTTCAAGCCGGACATGCTTGAAACGATCAATAAGATCGCGGAACTCGGCATGGAAATCGGCAGCCACTCCGTGTCGCACTCCCGGGTGTTCAATGAATTCGAGCTGGGTAGCGGCAAGGAGCGCTACCCGCAATACCAGCCGTTCGTGCGCGACGCCGAACACACCGACCGTGCCTCCGTTCTCGGCGAGCTTCGTGTCAGCCGCTTCCTCCTCGGCAAAATGACAACAACCGGTGATCCTGTCAGTTTCCGGCCCGGACACCTCCAGTACCCGTTCACGCTGCCGCAGGCCATGGCAGCCACCGGATTTCGCTTCAGCTCCTCGGTCACCGCCAATACCGCACTAACCCACCTGCCGTTCCGGCTGACCTATGGACGGGAAACCACGGCCCAGTCAGCCATCTACGAATTCCCGATCACGATCGAGGATGAGCACAAACCACGACTGGGTGACCGCCTGCCCCAGGCACTTGCAGTCGCGGATCGGCTGAGCCGTTATGGCGGACTCTATGTCGTGCTGATCCATCCCAATATCCTCGACCACAAGCTCGAATTCCAAAAACGGCTGGTGGAAGCCCTCAAGGATCGAGCCTGGTTCGGTTCCCTGCGTGATTTCGGCAACTGGTGGACGGCGCGCGACCAGGTGACCTGGCGCATCGAGAGCGAAGGCAGCCGTCGCAGGCTGGTGCTGCAGGTGCCGCAGCCAGTCAATGACCTGCCGCTCCAGTTACCGAAACACTACCGGTTGGTCAAAACCACACCCGAGACGGTCACAACCCCGGCGGCGGGCCAGACACTCGTCGTAAAACAGGCTGCGGGCCGGATGCTGCTCGAGTTTGAAACCGCCGGAACATCCCCTTGATCATCCTGCGCCTGTGCTGGATATTGCTGCTCTTCGCCCCCCAGGCGACAGCCGCGTGGTTTGGAATATGCAACAACGTACCCGACAAACCCGGTATCCGGGTTCTGGATACGATCCTCAGACCGGCGGGTATCAGCAGCTTCATCGTTGCCGCAGAAACGCAATTGCCGGAATGCGCCATGTCAGAGTTACCTGTGACAATGGAACAGCTGCGCTGGGCAAAAATCGTCAGCCGCATTGAGGCCGAGGCACTGTCCCGTGGCGTGATACTCAAAAGCGCCATTGGCGAAACGCGGACTGCGGCACCCCAGGAAATCATACCGCTGCATGAGAATGGCCCCGCGCCCGCCTCGCTGCCCCTCGCTGCAGAACTCATTCCACGACTGTCAGTGACCGCCTTTGGCTCCGCGAACCGCGCCTCAATAAAACAGGAAGCCTCGGGCATTTTTCTGGATTGCGCGGACGGAAACACAGCTGCCGGTGCGTTGCTCAGAAGCCGGGCTGGAACATTGCCGCCAGGAGCATCAATCGCAGTCAAGCTGGATGTGGATGCCAATGGCAGTTTCCGTTTTGGCACCGCAGATGCTCTCCGTGAAAAACTTGGCGAACCGCTCGTGCTTGGCACAATCAATCCCGGCACATCAAGCCCGCAGTTTCCGCTACCCGCAGATTTGCAAACTGAATTCTGGCGGTTCTGGGTGATCAGCTGCCCCGCATCATCGGCGAAGCTGGCGATCCGCTCCATTCAATTGCAGCCGCAGCAGTCCAGATCCACTACGCATCGGGCCCTGTGGGTCTGGGAACCTTCGGCCTGGCTGAAGCGCCCTGAGGCACTGCTCAAGCTGCTTGTCGAGAATGCTGCCAACACGGTCTTTGTCACCATTCCCCTGACCCCAGGCAACAGCAGAGTTGCAGATCCCGCTGTGCTGGAGCGTTTCGTGATCCAGGCATCAAAGGCGGGAGTCAGCGTCTGGGCCGTCGTCGGAGACCCGCTGGCCGTCCTGCCTGAAGGACGTCGCCAATATATCGACATGGCTCGCGCCTATGCGGCTTACAACCGTGGCGCACCACCCGGCGCAGGCCTCGCCGGCCTGCAGCTCGACATCGAGCCTTATCTCAACCGCGGCTATCACATCGACACCGAAGGCTGGCTTTCAGCCTATCTCGAAACCCTGTCCCAGGTCCGTGCCCACGCCGCAATGCCGCTCGATGTGGCCGTGCCGTTCTGGTGGGGACGGCAGCCGTACCGCGATGGCATGTTTCTCGATCATCTCAGACCTCTGGTTGAGGTGGTGACGGTGATGAATTACCGCACTGAACGGCAGCAGCTTGTGGATTTTGCCGAACCGTTCCTGGCATGGGGGGTGCGTGCCCGGAAGAGCATACGCATCGGTCTCGAAGCCGGACCGCTTCCCGATGAATCGCAGCACATCTTCCGCAACAGCGCGCAGGGTGACCTGTGGCTGGTGCCGCTGGGCGCTAACGCGTTGATGCTGTCGCTCAACACAGCGCGGGCCAATCCCGCAGGGACTGCCTTCCATTTCTCACACACGCTGAACCGGAAGAGTAACAACATTACGTTCCACCAGAACGTCGGCACAATGCGCAAATTGTTGCCGGAGCTGGAAAGCAAGTGGCACGCATGGCCGTCATTTGGCGGCATCGCTCTGCACGGCCTGGACAGCGACTGAAGCTGCGGCGGGGTCGCGCCCGCTGCCTATCCGAACATCCGCGCCCGCGGGTGCCCCTCGCGTCCCTGCGCCTGCAGCGCCGGCACGTCCCCCGCACACTGAATCCGGTGCATCACCCGCCGATAACCGCCATCAAACGGATCACGATGGTGCATTTTTGTGTTGTGGCCTCGCCGTCACGCGGGCTACGCCCGCATGAGTCTCGTCCCAACCGCTGCGCTCTAACTACACTGCGACCGTTGACCGCGGATGATGCTCGCCTGCGCCGCTTCGCAGCGCCGGCACATCCCCCGCGCACTGAATCCGGTGCATCACCCGCCGATACCCTCCGTCAAATGGATCACGATGGTGCATGACGCAGCGATTGTCCCAAATAAGAATATCGCCGACCTGCCATTCGTGATGCCAGGTGAATTTGTCCTGCGTGGCGTGCGCCCATAAGGCTTCAAGCAACGCTTCGGACTCCGCCACGGAATAGCCGTTGATGTAAGCGTTGGGCCGCCGGCCGAGGTACAGCGCATTGCAGCCGGTTTCAGCATGGGTACGGATGATCGGATGGCTGGGCCCCGGGGCGTCGCGCACATCATTGACCGGCTTGAAGCCTTCGCGCAGGTCACCCGCGCTGTTGTAGGTCATGTCGTGCTTCAGGGTTTTGCCTTCGATACGCTTGCGCAAGGCAGGATCCAGCGTCTGCAATGCCAGGTACATGTTGGCGAAACCGGTATTGCCGCCGCTGGGCGGGATTTCCAGTGCATACAGAGCGCTGTAAGCCAGCGGCCGGTCACGGTAGGAATTGTCGGAATGCCACACCACTTCGGCGTCGCGCAGCACGCCGATGGCTTCGCCGTTTTCAGTGACATTGGAGACCACGACGATTTCCGGATGCGTGCGCGCCTTTTCCTTGCCGGTCTTGGCATAAGGCGCGAAATCGAGTTCACCCAGCCGTTTGCCGAAGGCCAGCAATTCCGGATCAGTCAGAGACTGGCCGCGGATGCGGATCACCAGGTTGTCGAGCAGCGCCTTATACACGGCGTCAAAAGCCGCGGTGTCCAGTACTCGCACATCGCCACAGCGCACTTCAGCACCCAGTGCCGGTGCCATGGGAATCACCTCGACGCCGCCGTCTTTCAACACTGCTGATTCGGCCTTATTTCCGACATTACCCATGGCATTCGTCCTATTTCAGATTGACCTTGTTGATAATTTTGCCGATGTGCTCAACCTCACATTCGCAGATGTCGCCGTGTTTGAGGAACACCGGCGGCGTGCGCGAAAAACCGACGCCAAACGGCGTACCGGTGGGAATCAGGTCGCCGGGCAGCAAGGTCGTGCCCTGTGAAGCGTAGGCAATGATCTGGTTGATGTTGAACACCAGTTTGCTGGTGTTCGACTTCTGCATCTCCCGGCCGTTGAGCACCGTGCGCACTTCGAGCTTGTGCGGATCCGTGATCTCGTCGCGGGTGACAATCCACGGCCCCCAGGGGCAGAAGGTGTCCAGCGACTTGCCGCGGTCCCACTGCTTGGCATTGGCGAATTGCAGGTCGCGCGCCGACACGTCGTTGACCACCGTGTAACCGCAGACATAATCCAGCGCGTCTTGCTCGCGGATGTTGCGGCCGCGGCGGCCGATGACCACGCCGAGCTCGACTTCGTAATCCACTTCGCGGGTCACGCTCTCCGGCCAGCTCAGATCATCGTACGGCCCGGTGATCGAGTTTGGAAACTTGCTGAACAGCACCGGTTCTTTGGGCACCGGCAGTTTGGCTTCCTCGCAGTGGTCGATGTAGTTCAAACCGACAGCGATGATTTTCGACGGATTGTGCAAAGGTGCGGTCAGCGTCACTTCGTCCAGAGCAAACGTGCGGCGCGTCGAACTGCTGATCGCCTCGCGTACACGCTCCAGCATGGCGTCACCGCCGCGGACGATACGCAGCAGGTCACCGGTTTCATCGACGGGCAATCCGGCGGCCATGAGATCAATCACCAGATCACCGTCGAGCACTCCGGGCCGCATCTGGCCATCAGCAATAAATGTCAATAATTTCAATTACTTACCTCATTTTTGTTAAATGTCGGGCTAACGCGGCGTGGCATGTTCTGGAAACTGCATCGCTGACAATGTGCCGCGCACCACGTCGGCCGGCGCCTCTGCATTGGGAAAATTCAATTCCACCTTGTTGCCCACCGGATCGCGCATGAACATCTGGAACCCGGCGTTGGGCACATTCTGTTCATCGTAGGTGATGCCCAGCTTGTTCAGCCGGTCACGAAATTGCTGAACGCCGGTGACGTCATAAGCGGTGTGATCGTAACCGCTGCGTTTTTCATCGATGCCCGGCCAGTCGGGCTTGAAGCGGCACACCACATGCACCAGCGGATGGTTGCCGCAATACAGCCACAGTCCCTTGTTCGGAAAATCCGGGCGCGGGCCGACGCTCATGCCGAGGCCATCACAGTAGAATTTTTCGATGGCCGGCAAATCGCTCTCACGACAGCCGATGTTGATGTGATGAATGCCGCTGAGTTTCA
>JAKFUS010000042.1 GCA_021732605.1 Betaproteobacteria bacterium
GCGGATCCCGTTTTGGCGCGTGCAGCGCCCGGTTTTGCGTTTTTCGCTTTAGCGTTTTTCGCCTTCGCGTTTTTTGCCTTGGATTTGGGTGCTTTGGACTGCTTGGCCATGGGTTAGGCTCCGCGAGGCGATGGATCGGTGAAAAAGCCGGAAATTATACCGCAAACCACCAACACCTTCACTTGATGGTTGGTACGTTAAGTGCTTGATGTAACAGACGATATTGGGCCTGTTCCTCGGAATTCCAGCTCTGGCGTTTGGATTTTTCCAGCAGCGCGTTGATTCTCGCCTTACGAATCAAGACCATAGCGTGTTCCCAGGCGCCGCGGAACTCCGCTTCGAACTCTCCCGGTTCCAGCGTCCGGTCCTGCCAGCGCAGGGCTCCGGCCTCCGCCTGCCGGACCGCGGCTTCATGCGGCGAGCCGCGAAATACCTCGCCCAGATTGACCATGACTTCCCCGCTGCCTGTCACTTCCAGAACCGCGTCCAAGGCCCGCAATTCCACCTGATCCACGCCGGGAACCCCAACCGCCTCCACCAGATCACCCCGCTTGATCAGCGCTGCAAACCGCGGCTCGACGATCAATAATTCAAGTACCGTGCGCAAAATCGACTGCGTCGCCGGCGCTGTCCGTCGCGCCGGCGCCGCTGCGGTTTGATTTCTGATTTCAAAATTCGCGTCGAGTTCCTGTTGCGTCACACCGACGAGTTGCGCGAGCTCCTTGCGAATCAGCAGCGACAGCATCGGTGCGGCAATCTGTTTTACCAACGGTTTTGCCAGCTGCATCAGCTTGGCGCGACCTTCTGAAGTATGAATGTCGACATTCGAGCGCAGTTCATCAATCAAAAACCGCGACAGCGGTTCCGCCTTGGCAAGCAAATCTTCGAACGCCGCTTTGCCGTTGGTGCGCACATAGGTATCGGGATCCTCGCCGTCGGGCAGGAACAGGAAGCGCAGTTGTTTGCCGTCCACCAGTTGCGTGAGGCTGTTCTCCAGCGCGCGCCACGCCGCGCGACGACCGGCGGCGTCACCGTCAAAACAGAACACGATCTCGTCGGACTGGCGCAACAGTTTTTGCACATGGTTCGGCGTGGTCGCCGTGCCCAGCGTTGCCACCGCGTATTCAACCCCCGCCTGCGCCAACGCCACCACATCCATGTAACCTTCGACCACGATCACGCAAGCAGCGTCGCGGATCGCGCGCCGCGCGTGAAACAAGCCGTAGAGTTCGCGACCCTTCTCAAACACCGGGGTTTCGGGAGAGTTCAGGTATTTCGGCTCGCCATCACCCAGCACGCGCCCGCCAAAACCGATGATATTGCCGCGCACATCGACGATCGGAAACATGATGCGATCGCGAAATACGTCGTAACGCCGGCCTTCCTCGTTCTGCTTCACCAGACCCGCGGTATTCAGCGCCTTGTCCGCGTAATCAGGGAACACCTGCTCCAGGTTCTGCCAGCCGTCCGGCGCATAACCGACGCCGAACCGTTTGGCGATCTCCCCCGACAAACCGCGGCGCTTCAGGTATTCAATCGCCCGCGGCGCATCCTTCAGCTGATTGCGGTAGAACTGCGCGGCCTGCAGCAGGACGCCATACAAATCCGGGCCTTCCTCCGCGCGGCGCTGGGTATATTCGGAGCGCGCCTCTTCAGGCACCTGCATGCCGACGCTTTGCGCGAGATCCTTCACCGCATCGACAAAGCCCATGCCGCTGTACTCCATCATGAAGCCGATGGCGGTGCCGTGCGCACCGCAACCGAAGCAGTGATAGAACTGCTTGGTCGGACTGACGGTAAAGGACGGGGATTTTTCGGTGTGGAACGGGCAACAGGCCGAATAATTGGCACCGCTACGCTTCAGCTTGACGTGGCGATCGACCACTTCGACAATGTCGACCCGTCCGATCAAATCCTGGATGAACGACTGCGGAATCATGCGCGCGGCAACTTGCTCCACTCGGAACCCGCAGTCCTGGCGGACCGTGGTAATCAGGGAATTATAGGGTAGCGCCGGGCAGCAGCGGCAGTTGTGGCGCCCGCTCGAGACGCAAACAAAAACAGCCGCAAAAACAACGGGCTATGATTTCGCGAGTTGCGCTTTGACCACCGCAGACACTTGCGACATGTCGGCGCGCCCGGCCAGTTTCGGTTTCAGCACCGCCATCACCTTGCCCATGTCGGACGGCGCAGCCGCAGCGGTCTCGGCCACTGCTGCCGCAACAGCCGCTGCGATTTCTGCGTCACCCAAGGCCTGCGGCATATAGGCCTGCAGCAGCACGAGTTCCTGCTTTTCCTTGTCGGCCAGATCCTGACGGCCGCCCTGTTCGAACTGGCTGATCGAATCGCGGCGCTGCTTGAGCATTTTGTCGATAATGCCCAGCACGTCGGCATCGGTGAGCACCTTGCGCTCATCAACCTCGCGCTGCTTCAGCGCGGCCAGCAGCAGCCGGATGGTGTCGCGGCGTGCAACCTCACCGCCGCGCATCGCGGTCTTCAAGTCATCGTTGATCAGTTCTCGTAATGCCATGATGAATGTGCTCCAAAACGATCCGGTCCCAGAAATAACAAAAGGGTGCGAGGCCTTAGGCCTCTACACCCTTTGACGGCCTGAACGGCGCGCCGAACCTGGCTTAGTAACTTGTCTTAGTACATCTTCGGCGGCAGCAGTTGTGAGCGCAGGCGTTTATGCGTGCGTTTCACTGCGGCGGCCAGCTTGCGCTTGCGTTCAGAAGTCGGTTTTTCGTAGAACTCGCGGGCGCGCAGTTCGGTCAGCAGCCCTGTTTTTTCCACGGTGCGCTTGAAGCGGCGCAGAGCCACTTCAAACGGTTCATTTTCTTTTACACGTACTGTCGTCATGAAACCCTCATGGTCCTGCCGGCATTTGGCAGGTAGAAATCGGAAAGGCGCGTATTATAACCAGATCCGGCCCGGATTTACAGGGCCCGAAATACCCCCTGTTTCCCCCTCGGCTTGAATCCCCGTGCTTGTACTAGGCATCGAAACCTCCTGCGACGAAACCGGCATTGCCCTGTATGACACCGGGCGGGGCCTGCTCGCCCATGCCCTGCACTCCCAGGTGGCCCTGCACGCCGATTATGGCGGGGTGGTGCCGGAACTGGCCTCCCGCGACCATATCCGCAGAGTATTGCCGCTGACCCGGGAAGTGCTGCTTGAATCTGGTGTCACTCTGGCCGATCTCGACGCCGTGGCCTATACCGCCGGTCCCGGGCTGGCCGGTGCACTGCTAGTCGGCGCAGGAGTCGGCACCAGCCTCGCCTATGCCTTGGACATTCCCGCGATCGGCATCCACCACCTCGAAGGCCACCTGCTGTCGCCGCTGCTGGCCGATCCGGCGCCGCAGTTCCCGTTTGTCGCACTGCTGGTTTCCGGCGGCCACACCCAGTTGATGCGGGTCGGCGGCGTCGGCGACTACACTCTGCTCGGCGAAACCCTGGACGACGCCGCCGGCGAAGCCTTCGACAAATCAGCAAAACTGCTGGGGCTCGGCTATCCCGGCGGTCCAGCTATCGCCGCGCTCGCCGAGTCCGGCCACACCGGCAGGTATCCGCTGCCGCGGCCGATGCTGCACAGCGATAACCTCGATTTCAGTTTCAGCGGCCTCAAAACCGCGGTGCTCACCGCTGCGCGTAATCTGCCGCCGGATACGCAGGCTCGCGCCGACCTCGCCGCCGAATTGCAAACGGCGATCGTCGATGTGCTGGTCGGCAAGTCCATCGCAGCGATTGAACAGACCGGACTGACGCGGTTGGTGGTTGCCGGCGGTGTCGGCGCCAACCGCCGGTTGCGCGTACAACTGAGCGCAGCCGCGCAAGGCCGCGGTTGCTCGGTGTTTTACCCGCCGTTCGAGTTTTGCACCGACAACGGCGCGATGATCGCGTTTGCCGGCGCGCTGCGCCTGCAGCAGGATAAGCAGGAAAACACCCGGGGAAGCGGTTCCGGATTTACCGTGCGTCCGCGCTGGGATCTGGCGAGCCTCGCTACAGCTTAACTGCCGGCCTTGGCGCCAATTTTACTTTCCTTGCCGGCAATCAGATTGCGGATGTTTGAACGATGGCGCCAGATCAGCAGCGCCGCGATCACCGCCACGGCGCAGAAAAACGGATGTGCGACGTTAAACAATATCAAGGTGAAAAACACGGCGAACACCGCGGAGATCAACGCGGCGAGCGAGGAGTAACGGAAAAATACCGCGATGGTGATCCAGGTGGCCAGTAAGCCCAGTCCCAGATAAGGACTCAGCGCAAGCAGCGCGCCCAGCGCCGTCGCGACACCTTTACCGCCCTTGAATCGATGATAAGCCGGGTACATGTGACCCAGAACTACCGCCACCGCCGCGAGAGCCATCGCCATCGCAGTGCCATCGACCAACCACTGCCCGGCAGCAAACACCGCGAGCCAGCCTTTGCCGCAGTCACCGAGCAGCGTCAGCACCGCCGCCGACTTGCGCCCGCTGCGCAGCACATTGGTCGCGCCGGGATTGCCTGAACCGTATGCGCGCGGATCCGGCAGCTGGAATGCGCGGCTGACGACCACTGCGAACGAAACTGAGCCGAGCAGATATGCTGTGACAACAACAATTAGTAACGCCAAATGATTTCCCCTAGAATGGCGCGGCCATTTTAGCTCAACAGTATCCGCCGTTTCGGACACCGCTTCTTACACCGCTTCTTACACACCTGCCGCATATGGACACCATCTTCATCAGCGAACTGCGCATCGAAACCCGCATTGGCATCTACGCGCAGGAACTGCAGGTGCGGCAGACCGTCCAGCTCGATCTCGAAATCGGCCTGCGCGGCAAACATGCCGCCGACAGTGACCGCATTGAAGACACCATCGATTACGCAAAAGTCGTTGCAGCGATCAAGCAACTTTTCGCGGAACAGCATTTTTCGATGCTGGAACATGCCGCAGAATCCATCGCCAGCATGGTGATCAGGGATTTCAAAGCGCCGTGGCTGCGCGTCAGCATTGCCAAACTCGCACCGCTCGCCGGCGTCAAACGGCTGGGCATCAGCATTGAACGCGGCGAAAAAAAATAAGCTCGTCACGTGCTCTATCCCCGCGGATGGTGCTTCGCATGCAACTGTTTCATCCGCTCCTGCGCGACATGGGTGTAAATCTGCGTCGTTGAAATATCCGCGTGGCCAAGCAGCAGCTGCACCACACGCAAATCAGCGCCGTGGTTCAGCAAATGGGTGGCAAAGGCATGGCGCAGCGTGTGCGGTGAAATCGGCTTGTGCAGCCCCGCCAGCAGCGCATAACGTTTGAGCAGATGCCAGAACGCCTGGCGCGTCATCACCGCCGCGCGCGTGGTGACAAACAAGGCATCGCTGGTTTTGCTGCCGAGCAGCGCCGGTCGTGCTTCTTTCAGATAACGCTCCAGCCACGACAGCGCCTCTTCGCCCAGCGGCACCAACCGCTCCTTGGAACCCTTGCCCATCACCCGCACCACGCCCATGTCGCGGCTGACCTGGGGCACTTTCAACGTCACCAGTTCGGACACCCGGAGGCCGCTGGCGTAGAGCATCTCCAGCATCGCCCGGTCACGCAGGCCCAGCGGCTGATTGAGCGCCGGCGCCGCGAGCAGCCCTTCGACATCGGCTTCGGTCAGTGTTTTAGGCAATGGCCGCGGCAACTTCGGCGTGTCGATGCGCAGCGTCGGATCCGCCTTGATCGTGTTCTGGCGCAGCGCGTGGCGATAAAAGCGTTTTAAGGTCGACAGCAGCCGCGCTGCTGTGGACGCGCGCGCCTTGGCGCGGAACTTGTGCGCCAGATAATCCTGTATCAGTACCTGGTCGGCCGCCAGCAGATCTCTGCCATTGCGTTGCTCAAGCCAGCCGGCAAACTGCTGCAAATCGCGGCGATAACTGTCGAGCGTGTTGCGCGCCAGGCCGTCTTCCAGCCACAACGCGTCACAGAAGCCGTCAATGATCGGCTTTGAGGATTCCTTCATGCCGCAGCAGCCAGCGTTTGACACTCAATGGAAACGGATCCTTGCCACCCATGAATCCGCCCAGTCCGCCACCGGCCGCCAGCACGCGATGGCAGGGCACGATCAGCGGTATCGGGTTGGCACCGCAGGCACCGCCCACGGCGCGCGGACCGCTCTGCAGTCGACGCGCCATCTCTCCATAAGTATTTGTTTTTATTGAACAAAGTTTTTCGCGCTGTTTTTCAAACGATCTTTCACGCAGTTTCTCGATCTCGCGCCATACCCGGCACTGGAAGGGCGTGCCATCCAATTGATAGGGTACCGTGAAACGATATTCGGCATCCGTCAGATAACGTTCGATTTCACGGCAGACGCGTTCCGCCACACGATCCTGCGGTGCAACCGGTGCCGTGCTGCGCGGCAGATAACGCACGCTGGTCAACACGCGGCCATCGGTGACGATACCCAGCACCGCGAACGGTGTGACGTAGCGGGTTTCGGTCTGCCCCGTCACCGGTCCCCGGCCCGTCATGCTGAAACAGTCGTTTTATCCGGCGGCCGCAGTTTCTGCAGCACCACCACCACGGCGACCAGCACGACTCCCAGGATATCGGCAAACGTCGTCGGATACACCAGGGCAAGACCGGCGATGATCAGCATCCAGCGCTCAAGCACGGTGGTCTTGCAGAACAGCCAGCCCTGCAAGCCGCCGGCCAGTGCGGCAATGCCCACCGCGGCGGTGCCGGCGACCAGCGCAATCGATCCCCAGTTGGCATTGGCCAGATTCTTCATGGAGCCCTCCAGCAGCAGGCCCGTACCGGAAGGATCCAGCACAAACATGAACGGGATCAGGAACGCCGGCGCGGTGTACTTCCAGCATTGCAGCGTCGTGCGGTACGGTCCGCCCCCGGTAATGGCGGCGGCGGCGAACGGTGACAGCGCGGTAGGCGGCGACACTTCCGACAGCACGGCATAGTAGAAAATAAACATGTGCGCTGCGAAATCAGGCACACCCAGCTTGATCATCGCCGGCGCGGCAATCACCGCACAGATGATGTATGACGCGGTGACCGGCACTGCCAGCCCGACCACCCACACAATCAGAGAAGTGAAGAGAGCCGTCAGCAGCAGCTTCATGTCATGCAGCAGTTCGGGTGTTGCGGCCGCGCCGAACATCACCCACAGGCTGACCAGCCCTTTCGAACCGGAATCGGCGTAGTCCAGCACGATGGAACTGAACTTCAGCCCCAGGCCGGTCAATGTCACCACGCCGACGATGATGCCCGCCGATGCGCAGGTCATCGCCACGTTGAGCACGCCCACCGAGCCGCCCTCCAGCGCCTTGATGAACCCCGACTCCCAGAACCCCCTGATCCAGGGCATGCGGCCACGGAACCAGTCGTAGGGGATCAGCGCCGAATCCCTCTGGAAGAACGAAACCAGCGCGGTCACGAGGGTGGCATAGAACACGGACAGTACCGGTGAATAGCCGACGAGCAGGAAAACCACGATCGATATCAGCGAAACAAAGTGGTACCAGTAGCGCTTGGCCAGTTCCAGCGGACGATGATGCTTCTCGAGGGCGACGGCTTTCATGTTGAATTTGCGCGCATCGATCTCGACCATGATGAAAATCGCCAGATAGAACAGGATGGTCGGGATCGTCGCCATCAGGATCACATCGAGATACGAGATCCTGAGAAACTCGGCGATCAGGAACGCCGCCGCGCCCAACACCGGCGGCGACAGTATGGCCCCCAGTCCACCCGCCGCCAGCAGTCCACCAGCGGCCTCCTTGCCATACCCGGCCTTGGCGAGCAGCGGATACGCCACGGCGCCGATGGTCACCGTGGTCGCGACACCCGAACCCGAAGGACCGCCGAGCAGGAATGAGGACATCACCACCGCGCGGCCGGCACTCGACGGCTTGCCGCCCATCGCCGCGAACGAAAAGTCGAGGAAGAACTTGCCTGCGCCTGAATACTGCAGGAAGGCGCCGAAAATGGTGAACAGGATGATCAAGGTGGAGGACACGTCCACGGCGACGCCAAAAATTCCCTCCAGCGTCATGTACAAGGCACCGGTCAGCCGCGCAATTTCATAACCCTTGTGCGTCCATGGCGCCGGCAACGATGGGCCGAACAGCGCATAGGCCAGGAACAGCGAGACAATAAACGGCAGTATCCATGTCGAACTTCTTCGATTGGCCTCAAGGATCAGCAGAATCAGGGCGACACCGACGACCTGGTCCAGCGTTGTGGGGACAGTGGCCCGGTCACCCAGCAAGTCACCCCAGTACAGTATGTAACCGATGATCGCCATCGAAGCGATGGCGAAAATCACGTCCCACCACATCAGGCGATGACGGAAACGCTTCGCCGACGGAAACAACAGAAATACCAAGGTCAGCGCAAAGGCGACATGAATGGGCCGCAACCTGAATGCCGGAACGATCTCCACTGCGGCATACAGATGAAACAGCGACATGATCACCGCGGCCAGCGTCAGTATCACCGCAAGCGCGCCGCCATACCGGTTGTGGGCGCCCTCTTCCTCCTCGATCAGTTCCGCGACGCGTTTACGCGCCTCTTCGCTGAGCGCGGCCTCACTCTGCAGCGAATTCTGAGTCGGCACTTCGTTCATGCTCTTCCCCGGGAAAAGATATTATTTTCTGTGTTCATGCTGAAGCACGACCGGCCCATCCCGGCACGCAAGCTCCGCAAACAAAAAACCCCGTCCGTAAACGGACGGGGTTAGTACGGGCCACTCAAATCAGAACTTCAGCCCTTTTTCCTTGAAATACTTCACCGCACCCGGATGCCAGGGTACCGGCGACGCTTCGGGTTTTTGTTTTTCGAGTGTGATGTCCGCTGCCGTTTTATGCACCGCAATCAGGTCAGGCCGCTTGTCGAAAATCGTTTTGACGATGTTGTAAACCGTCTCATCGCTCATGTTGGCATTGGCCACCAGCAGATTGGCCACTGCCGTCGCCTGATTGTCCGCCGTCATGCCCGGATAAGTCGCTTTCGGAATGACATCGGCAATGTACAAGGGGCCGTTTTTCTTGGTCATCGCCGGCAGCAGATTCGCATGATCAAGGAATTTGATCTTGACGCCAGGCGTCGCCGCGAGATCAGTCACAGCCGAAGTCGGCAGGCCGACCACGAAGAAAAACGCGTCGATTTTCTTGTCCTTCATCGCGTTGGCTGACTCCGAAGCGCCCAGACGCTCGATCTTCATGTCTTTTTGCGGATCAAGGCCTGCCGCTTCAAGCACGCGGAATGCGAAGACTTCCGTCGCGCTGCCCGGCGAACCGGTGGATACACGCTTGCCCTTGAGATCATTGATGTTGTTGATCCCCGTGCCTTCTATAGTCACGGCATGCATCAGATTGGTGTAGAGCATCATCATCGCGCGCACTGGAATCTTGGTGCCCTTGAACTTGCCTTCACCATTCAGCGCGTCAATCGCCGCATCGGCCTGGGTCAGGGCAATGTAAGGCTTGCCGGTGCCGATCAGGCGCATGTTATCGACCGAGCCCCCGGTCACTTCAGCCGTGGCGGTCATGCCGGGGATGCTTTTCGAAAACACATTCGCCATGCCGCCGCCCAGCGGGTAATACACGCCGCCGGTGCCGCCGGTGGCGATGGACAGATTGACGGATTCGGCTGCGGTTACCGGCTGTGCAATCAGCGCGCATGCTGCCAGCGCCAAAATCCTGAATAGTTGATGCATGTCTTTCTCCTCCAACAGGTTGATTTTTAACCCACGTTTTAAGTGCTACGGAGTACTACGGCTGATTTTTCAGATTGCGGTCTATTGAGTTTAGGAACATTCCCCGCGACGGTCAACCTTGCGCCGCAGCGGGCCTTATTTGGCAAACACCTGCGACATGTCCTGGAACGACTTGAACTCCAGGGCGTTGCCGCAAGGATCCAGAAAAAACATCGTCGCCTGCTCCCCGACCTGGCCCTTAAAACGAACATGCGGCTCAATGACGAACTGCGTGCCAGCCTTTATCAGTTTGTCAGCCAGCGCCTGCCATTCACCCATAGCCAGGATCGCACCGAAATGGCGCACCGGCACGTTGTCGCCGTCCACCGCGCTGGTGCTGCGATGGCCGACTTCACCCGGCGCCAGATGGGCGACGATCTGGTGGCCGTAAAAATTGAAATCGACCCACTCCGGGGAAGAACGCCCCTCCGGGCAACCCAGCAATCCACCATAAAACGCGCGGGCGCGGGCCAGATCATCGACGGGAAAAGCGAGATGGAAAGAGGGTTGTGCCATATACGGTATCCGGTGTGGTTGAACCAAAATGAATGAACCAAAGTGTGCATTTTAAGCGTACCTGCCGGCAGTGGCCATATTCTGCACCTGGCCGCGCAAGCTGCTATCAAGTCAGTGTAGGATTCCGCCACAACAGCGGCGTAGACCGCATACCGTCAGCTTCATTTGCAGGGAGGAAGATATGTCCAGATTGAAATCAGGCAACACTGCTGCCGTCGCTGCTGACACGCACCCCAACACCAAACCGGGATTCTGATCACCATGCCTGCCATACCCTCACTCACTACCCATGGCTGCACCATGCCGCAAGTCGGTTTCGGCACATCGCAGCTCGGCGACTGCGCCGATCTGGTCGCCACTGCACTGAAACTCGGCTACCGCCATATCGACACAGCCTGGAAATACGGCTCCGAAAAAGGCGTCGGCGCCGGCATCCACACCTCCGGCGTACCACGCAGCGAAATTTTCCTCGTGACCAAGGTATCGCATGAAAATTTGCGCGCCGCCGACTTTGCGCGCTCGGTGGATGAGAGCCTGCGGAACCTGCAGGTGGATTATGTCGACATGCTGCACGTGCACTGGCCGACCATCGACAAAATCCCGATGGCCGAAACCATGGGCGCGCTGGCCAAAGCGAAACAGCAGGGACTGACCCGCCATATCGGCGTCGCCAACTTCAACATCGCGCTGATAGAAGAAGCGCGACGACACTGTCCCGAACCCCTGGCCACGCTGCAGGGTGAATACCATCCATACCTGGACCAGACCAAAGTACTCGACTATTGCAGGAAGCACGGCATGATCTTCACCGCTTACTGTCCACTCGCCCGCGGCCGCCTGTTCCAGGACCCCGTGCTGACCGAGATCGCGCAGGCGAGGAGCAAAACCATCGCCCAGGTCGTGTTGCGCTGGATTGTCCAACAAGGCAACATTGCGCCCATCCCGCGCTCGTCAAATCCGGAGCGCATCGCGCAAAACCTCGATGTTTTCAACTTCACGCTGAGCGACGACGAGATGAAACGCATTCATGCCCTGGCACGGCCTGACGGCCGCATAGCCAATCCGGCGGGTCGTGCGCCGGCGTGGGATTAAGCTTGGGATTAATTTAATGCGGGACTTACACCGCATCAACCAACAACGGAGTGTTCAGATGAAAAAATCGTCATTCGCCGTTTCGGCCGGCCCTGCTGTAATCACTGCCATATCGCTGCTGGCTACGCCGGCTGCTCTGGCACAAACCACTTTCCCGTCAAAAAACCTGGTGATGATCGTGCCCTACACCCCAGCCGGCTCCGCCGACGCCATGAGTCGCGCCATTGCCCAGCGGCTGGGCGAAGCCTGGGGACGCAATGTCATCGTCGACAACCGTCCGGGCGCAAGCGGCATGATCGGCACTGAAATGGTCACCAAGGCCGAACCCGACGGCCATACGCTGCTCGGCCATACATCGTCGTATCCCGCCACCGCCGCGGTACGCGCCAAACTGCCGTTTGATCCGGGCAAGTCCATCATCCCCGTGGGCATGACAGCGCGCGCGCCGATGCTGTTCGCCTTGCATCCTTCGGTTCCGGCAAAAAACATCAAGGAACTGATTGCGATCGCCAAGAAAAATCCGGGCAAGTTCAACTACGGCTCCTCGGGCACCGGCGGCAACAACCATTTCTCCGGCGCGCTGTTTGCTTCTGCCGCCGGCATCAAAATGGAACACGTGCCGTACAAGGGCATCTCGCTCGCGGTAACCGCGATTGCCTCCGGCGAAGTCGAAATCGTCATCGCCAGCTCGTCGGCGCTGCTGCCGCAACGGGATTCCGGGCGCATTCGCATACTCGGTGTCACCAGCCTGGAGAAGTCACCGTTGTTCCCCGACCTGCCGACCATCGCATCCCAGGGCGTTCCGGGCTACGAATACCAGCTATGGTGGGGCACTTTCGCACCGGCGGGGATGTCAACAGAGCGGCTGAACTTCATCAACGCGGCGATCAACAAAATCATCGCCAGTGCAGACATGAAGAAATTCCTCGACACGCAGGGCGCCGAAGCCTGGCCGCTGCCGCTGGCGCAATTGCCGGATCTGCTGCCGAAGGAAATCGCGCGCTACAAGCAGGCCATGCAACTCGCCGGCATCCAGCCGCAGTAAACTCCGCCGCAACCCGCCGCTGCGCCACAGGCGGGTGTTTTGTTTCGATTCAGCTCAGGCGACGCCAATAAAAACGCGGACCGCAATGCGGCCCGCGTTTTTATTGAAAGCCCCGCGTAATTACATGCGCCCGAGATCAGTAATGCCGTCCACCACCATCGCTGTGCCAATCGCAATCAGCAAAATGTCAGAGGCGACACGCACATACTTGTGCCCGGCGGGCGGCGCACCCAGGCGCACAACCAGTTGCGGCGGCACATTGTAGTACACGACATCACGCGGCAACGGCCGGCCTTTATGCCATTTCTTCGCCTGCCCCGGTGGCATGCAACCGTTGTTCTTCTTGGCCAGTCCCGGCGGGCAACGTCCGCTGCGATATTCCTGCTCGTAATACTCGTGCACCACCACGCGCTTATTGTCGTCGAAATGTCGTCCCTGCCGCTCGTTGCGGTCACCGTCGCGATCGCGCTGATGTTTGCCGCCACGTTGGTCGTGTTTGTCGCGTTTATCGTGTTTGTTGTCCGCAAAGGCGGGATTCACCGCCAGTGCCGCGGTCATCGCCAGCAACACAGCACGACCTGCCCAGATACTCGTAAATTCCATTGTTTTCTCCTCGATTCAAATTACCTGCCCCAGTTTAACGTGCGGCAACGCTTTTGGTTGTCAGCAGCGACGGGATTCGCACCAGATAATCCTGGCTTTCGTGCAAAAAATCACTATTAAGGTTGGCTACACGGTAGCGACCGGCGTCACCGGTGAACCCGCGGCACCGGGCATGCGCAACGGTGGTGCAGTCAGCAGAAAACGACTGCGTTTGTTTTTGCGCAGCCACGCCGCGAGCTCGGTGAAATACCACAACTCGCCGAGATGGATGCCCAGTTTGACCAGGCAATGCTCATGCAAGGGCAGTTGCGGACCGCGGTGCGGCATGCGCGGGTCTATACCCAGTGTGCCGGAACGTTCAACCGCGAGATTGTCAGCGGCAATCGCCGCCACGCCGATATCCGAGATCCACTCCAGCAGGCGCTTGTCATGGCCGTCGAGCACTGCGCACTGCGTCTTGATTGCATTGTCGAGCCGGCCGTTGGCATCGCGGATCAATTGCCCGAGCCCTGTGTGCAGGCAGAGGATGTCGCCCTGCTCGACGGTGATCGCGTCATCCTTCATCACCTGCTCCAGCATTTCGTAATTGATGTCGGTACGCGCATCGCCGAAATGGTGACGCAGATCGATCAGCACCCCGCGGCCCTGCACGCCGGTTTCCGCCATCTCCGCCACCGACAATGCCACCGCACCAACGTCACCATGCAGGCCGCGACCCTGCGCATCGACCAGGCTGAAGCCGTTATACGAAACCTTCTCGGCGACACCGTCGCCGTCGGCATCAAAACGCATGCCCTTGTGTGCAAATCCGTCCCAGTGGGTTGAATACTGCGAATACAGTAAAATCGCCTCGTCCGAACCGACATCGGTGAAACGCGGGTTGGTCTCGCTCATGTCAAGGTTGAAATACAGCTTGCCCTCGCGCGTGACCGGATGGAATTCCGGCGGTTTGCGGAAATGATTGAGTACGCTGCCGCCGGGTTTGTCGAGCGGGTGTGACAGGCAAAACACCAGGCCCGTCTGCACTTCCTTGATAGCGGCGAGCCGCCGCTGCGGTGTCAGCAGGTTCAACCGTCCACGCTGATCGTTGTCACCGAACTCGCCCCAGTTCGAGCCTTCCGGACGGTTTTTCCAGCGTTTACCCATGCGTGCCCTCCGCTTTATTACAAGCAGATCATTCCAGCGTGATGTTCGCCGCCTTGACCACTTTCGCCCATTTCGCGATCTCTGCATGCAGCCACACCGCGAACTCCTGCGGCGTATTACCCACCGGCACCCCGCCCTCCATTTCGAAGCGTTTGCGGATGTCCGGCAGCTTTACAATGGCGACGATTTCGCGATTGAGCAGGCGGATCACCAGTTCCGGGGTGCCGCGTGGCACGAAAATACCCTGCCAGGTGCCCGACTGAAATCCCTTCAGTCCCGTTTCGGAGATCGTGGGCAACTCCGGGACCAGCGCCGAACGCTCCAGGCTGGTGACTGCAACACCACGCAACTTGTTGGCGCGCAGATGCGACATCACCGAAGGCATGGTGGCGAAAACCACCTGGATCCGCCCCGACAACAGATCGAGGATCGAACCCGAGGCGCCCTTGTACGGGATATGCGTCATTTTCGTCTTGGCCATCAGGTTGAACAGTTCGCCAGCCAGATGCGGGCCGCCGCCATTGCCTGACGAGCCGAAGTTCAGTTCACCGGGTTTGGCCTGGGCGAGCTTGATCAGGTCCTGCACGGTGTTCACCGGCAAAGACGGATTGACCACCAGAATCTGCGATGCCGTGGAGCCCAGCGTGATCGGCGCCAGATCGCGCTCGGAGTCGTAGGGCAGTTTTTTGTAAATGCTCGGATTGACGCCGAAGGAGCTGCCGACCAGCAGCATCGTATAGCCGTCGGGATTGGCCTTGGCCACCATATCGGCAGCCAGCACCCCCCCGCCGCCACCAGAACGATTATCGACCACGAATTGTTGGCCCAGCTGTTTCGCCAATTCGGCAGCCACCATGCGCGCAACAAAATCGGCATTGCCGCCCGCGGCCTGCGCAACAATGAAGCGCACGGGGCGATTGGGATAACCGCCGGGCCGCACCTCCGCAGCAAGCAACACGCTGCTCCATGCAGCAAACAACACCGTAAGCACGCCGAAGCCAAAGTTCCGTTGCGTCACCATCAGCGCCCCTTGAACACCGGTTTGCGCTTTTCCATGAACGCACGGCGCCCTTCAATGAAATCCTCGCTGGCGCCGCAGTCATTCACCAGTTGCTCGCACAGCGCGACATTGCGTTTGGCCGGATCTTTCATCAACTCATCAACCACGCGCTTGGCGGTGAGGATTGACAGCGGCGCGTTGTCCGCCATGCCGTTCGCCATTTCGCGCACGGCGGCATCCAGCGCCTGTGCCGGGAACACCTGGTTGACAATGCCCATGCGCAGCGCCTCGTCGGTCTTGTAACGGCGCGCCGTGTAAACAAATTCCTTGGCCACCGACGGGCCAACCAGCTCGACCAGCCGGCCCAGACCTTCGATGCCATAACCGATGCCGAGGCGCGCCGCCGGGATGCCGAACTGCGAATCATCGGAACAAACGCGCATGTCGCAGCTCAGGGCCAGCGACATGCCGCCGCCGATGCAATATCCGCGGATCATTGCGATGGTCGGCTTGCCGACCTCGCGCAGGATTTTGCGCATGCCCGAGGATGTTTTCGTATATTTTTCCTGCGCCTCGGCATTTGCACGTTCATCCTCGAACTTTGAAATATCGGCGCCGGACACGAAGGCTTTGTCTCCTGCGCCGGTCAGCACGATGACCCGCACGCTGTCATCAGCCGCAAACTCCGCAAGCACTTCGCCGGCGCGCTGCCACATCTCCAGAGACACTGCATTGCGGCGCTCGGGGTTGTTGAAAATCAGGAAGCCGATAGGGCCTTCTTTGTTCGCCAATATTTTCTCTGTTGTCATATGTGTTTTTCCGAATGGGTTGAATCCGACCCCGATAGTTGAACATACCGGCGGGCTCCTGTTCCACCAACCGACCACAATGCGTTCTGCCCTGTTTAGACTGAGGCGCTTTTGAACACTTGTGGATTGAGGAAATTGCGTTTCTCGTAAACTTCCCCGCGCAAATAACTGATGATGTTGGCAGCGGCTATCGTACCCATGCGCACCATCGCATCGGTAGTCGCCGCAGCGATATGAGGGGTCACCAGGACGTTGGGCAAGGCGAACAACGGATTCGCCGCGTCCGGCGGTTCTGCTGCAAACGTATCCAGTCCGGCGCCAGCAATTATCCCTCTCTGCAGCGCCTCGACCAATGCAGGCTCGTCGATGACCGGTCCGCGCGCGGTGTTCACCACAAAGGCGCCCGGTTTCATGCGCGCGAACTGCGCCGCACCGATCATGCCGCGGGTTTTATCGGTCAGCGGGCAATGCAGGCTGAGGATATCGACGCGCTCCAGCAAGCGGTCGAGATCGGGTTCCAGGGCCATGCCCTCCGGCAACTTCGGTTTGGAGCGGGTATGGACCATGACCTGCGCGCCGCAGGCCTGCACCAGTTTCGCCGTGCGCTCGCCGATCTGGCCATAACCGACAATGCCGACGGTCAGGGTATGGAATTCGCGGGTGAAATGTTTCAGATCGCGCCACGCGCCGCGCCGCGTCTCACGGTCAAAGCGCGGCACTTCGCGCGCCAGACACAACATCAAAGTCAGTGCATGCTCGGCCACCGCATCGGCATTGGCGCCACCGGCTACCATCACCGCAATGCCGTGCCTGGTCGCGCTCGCCATGTCTACCGAATCAACACCGGCGCCGTGTTTGGCGACGATTTTCAGGCCGCGCGCTGCCGCAAACACCCGCTCCGTCAACGGTGGTGAGCCGCGCAGCAGTACTGCGGCAATATTGCCACGCGAAAGCGCCGTCACCATTGCATCCTCGTCTACGAGGCCCGTCATGAATTCAATATCGGCACCGCCCTCGCGCAGCAGTTTCTGCGCCAGTTCGGAGACGGTTGCCGCAGTCACCAACACGACCGTTTTACCCAATTTCCACTCCATTATTTACAAGCATTGATGCCGGATTTGGAGCGTTCAGATTACCCGATTCCGGCGCAATGCGGCCCGCCCTAAAACTTATTCCCTGCATTGTCGCTGGTACCTCTAAAATAAACCCGCCGCTGTTGTACCCAAGTGGGGTACCCAAATAAGGTACCCAAATGAGGCGCACCCGGCATCCATGTCACGAAACATTGGAGGAGAAATCATGCATCGCCGCATTTCCGCAATCAACATTTCCGCAATGCTCGGCCTGTGCGCACTGATGCTGGCCGGCCATGCCATCGCCCAGCAACAATACCCGAGCCGACCGATCCGGCTGATCGTGCCCTTTCCCGCCGGCGGCAACGTTGACGTGTTCTCCCGCGTGTTGTTCAAACAGGTCGAAGCCGAACTCGGCGCGACCTTCGTCATCGACAACCGGGGCGGTGCCAACGGCATCGTTGGCGCAGACACCGTCAAGAACGCCAACCCCGACGGTTACACCATCATGAATACTTCGTTCGGTTTTGCGGTGAATCCTGCCATCGTCAAAAATCTGCCGTTCGACGTGATTCGCGACTTCCTGCCGATCACCAATGTCGCGACCGGTCTCGGTTATCTGCTGGTGGTCAACCCCAGGGTGCCGGTAAAAAACGTGTCCGAGATGATCGCACTCGCCAAAAAAGAGCAGCTGCGCTACAGCACCGCCGGCGTCGGCAACGGCCAGCATCTGGCCGGTGCGCTGCTGGCAAACATGACCAAGACCGACATGCTGCACGTGCCTTACAAGGGCGGCGGACCGGCGGTCGCCGCCTGCATCAGCGGCGAAGTGCAGGTGCATTTCCCGGCGGGCTCGGTCGGTGTACCACACCATAAGGCCGGTCGCGTACGCGCCATCGCCTTTACCGGTGCCAAACGCTTGTCCTCCATGCCCGACATTCCGACCGTTGGTGAAACAGTCAACGGCTACGTATCCGACGCCGGATGGCACGGCGTGTTCGGCCCCGCCAAACTGCCGATGCCTATTGCCATAAAGCTGCAGCAGGCCATACACAAGGCACTCCAGGACCCGAAGATCAACGCCCATTTTGTCGACAACGGTTACGAACCCAATGGTGATCCGCCGGACGTGTGGGCCAAACAATATCGTGCCGACGTCAAACGCCTGGTTGGAATTGCCAAGGCGGCAGGCATCGAACCGCAATAACCGGATCGCCCCGGCGTCGCGCGCATGCGACCGCCGGGGCCCTGTCCATGACAAGCGGTGAACGGCTCGCATCGTAATTGCTCGCCCCGCCAGCAATAGGAATAGAATCACCAGGAACAGGGTTGACCACGATGTTGATTATCGGAGTTCTCATGCGCCTGACCACCAAACGTTTTAAATTAATGATTGCCGCAAGTGCCTGCCTGCTTGGCGTTACGCTGGTACAACCGGTCGCTGCCGACACTCTGTCGCCGGTCGCACCGCCTGTCCCAATGCCGGCATTCAAACTGCCGGGCCTCAACGGCACCGTTGGCAGTGACGCGGACCTGCGCAATAAAGTCACGATAATCCGCTTCTGGGCGTCGTGGTGAAGTACCTGCGTCAGTGAAATGCCCTCCGTGCAGAGGGCACATAACGAATTGAAAAAAGACGGCATCAACGTCATCACCATTTCAATAGACGGCACCGGCGAGAATGCCGTCAAACCGGTCTTCGCCAAGGGTGGCTATACCATGCCCGCGCTTCTCGACCAGAACATGGATGCGGCACGCGGTTTCGGTGCACGCGGCGTGCCCTTCACCGTGATCGTCGATAAAAAAGGCATGATCAACTCGCGCGGCCTGGGCCACGTTGATTTTGACGGTCAGGTACTGCGCAACTACGCGCGCAATCTTGCAAAACAATAATTTCCCACCACCACCGGAGGTGTCGCATGTTAAGGATGTCGTTACTGCAACGCTGTATCGCAATCGGGTTACTGGGAAGCGCAACGCTGCTCGCCGGGACCGCGCAAGCGCAAACGCAAGCGCTGAAAGTCGGCGACAAGGCGCCCGCCTTTTCGGTGATTTCCTCCACCGGAAAATCAGTGGCGCTGGCCGATTACCTCGGCAAGAAGAACGTAGTGCTGTTCTTCTACATTGGCGCCTTCACCGACACCTGAACGACCGAAGTCGTGGCCTTCCAGCTTGATCTCCCCAAGTTCGAAGCCACCAATGCTCAGGTCCCGGGCATCAGTGTCGATTTCAATGCCGCCAACACGGTATTTGCCGAAAAACTCGGCCTGAAGTTTCCGTTGCTGAGCGATACGCGCCGCGTCATGTCCCGCGATTACGGCGTGCTCAACGACAATCCAGCGATGGCCAACGACGCCAAACGCATCGCCGGCTATCTGCGTGCGAAGCGCTCGTGGTTCATCATCGATAAGGAAGGCATCATTCGCTACGCCAAGATCGAAGACCCGCGCGGCATCATGCCCAATGACGAGTTACTGGAAGCCTTGGAGAAACTGCGTTAAGCGCAGCGGCGCGGCCCGCAAAGGGCCGCGCTCTCCGCTTCCTGGTCCGGGTTAATCCAGTTTCAGATTGAGTTTTTTCAGGATTTTTTCGTTGCGCTGCATCTCGTTGCGGATGTAGGCATCGTAATCGGCAGGCGTCATGGTGCCCTCCGAGAAGCCTTGCTTGGCCAGGATCGCACCCGCCTCCGGCGCCTTCAGCGCTTTGGCGACTTCCGCCGACAGGCGCTCCACGATGGGCCGCGGCGTACCGGCACGGATCATGATGCCGAACCAGTTCAATGATTCAAACCCCGGCCAGCCTGATTCGGCAATGGTCGGAACATCAGGCAGATTCGACGCGCGCTGCGCCGACGTCACCGCAATCCCGCGCAGGCGTCCGGTAGGAATGTACTGGGAACAATCTAGTACATTGCCGACCAGCAGCGTGATATGGCCGCCGAGAATCGCTGTCGTCGCAGGTGCCCCGCCGCCAAACGGCACATTGACGATGTCGATCTTGGCAAGATCCTTGAACAGTTCACCGGCAATCCGCCCCCCGCCGATGATGCTCGATACGCCCCATGTCAACTGGCCGGGTCGGGCCTTCGCCAGCGCCACCAGCTCTTTCATGTTTTTCACCGGCAGTGACGGATGCGCACAGTAGATCAGCGGGTTGTAAACCATCCGCGTCACACCGTGGAAATCACGCAGCGTGTCGTATGGCAATTTGTTGTAAGCGAACGGATTCACGGTGAAGCTCGTCGCCATCACCAGCATGGTGTAGCCGTCGGCCGGCGCACGCACCGCGACTTCCGTGGCAATCACCGTGTTGGCGCCAGGCCGGTTTTCGATCACCAGGTTCTGGCCCAGTGCCTTGGACATCGGTGGCGCGATCAGCCTCGCCATGGTGTCGGCAGCACCCCCCGGCGGAAACGGCACGATCATCCGGATCGACCGCGTTGGATAGTCCTGCGCAACAACCTGCAACGACAACAGTGCGGCCACGGCAAACAGCAGCTTCGGCAATACCTGCGTCATGGTGCTCTCTCCCAGATGACAACGGATCGGATGTCCGGATTTTTATTACAGCGACATTTACAGCGACAATACACGCCGACACCGCTGAAGGCAAAAACGGGGCCCGACGAAGTATAATAAAATATATTTAAAATCAATAACTTATATGTATTCCTGCGGCCTAGATGCCAGTACGGCTGATGTACTGGTTGGCGCGTTCCTTGAACGCCTTGGCCGCCAGAAACAGCCCGCCGTCGGCGCCGTCGATGAAATGCAGGTGCCGTCCCGAATAATCAAACACCAGACAGGTCATGTGCGCGCGATCAGTGACGTGAAGACCGTATATCAACTGCCGGCGCTTGAACTGCTGCTGCAGCCAGGCGTCCAGCGCGAGTCGCTGCGCCTCGTTACCGGCGAGTATCTGCCTGTAGACATCGGAGAATTTGCGCACATCGGAATTGCGTGCCAGCGTCTTCTTGTACTGGCTCCAGTCGGTTGCCTCGATTTTGATACCGAAACGCATCAGCAATTTGCCAAGCAGCACGATCACACGCGTTTTCATCACGCGTCTCCAGCGGTCAAATCCCGCAGCCTGGCCGGTGCGCACGCCCAGTTCATCAGCGAGCAACGTCGACTTCAGCGTCATCGCCAGCTCCGGCACCGATACCGGATGGCAGGCCTCCTCGTCGCCGTAAATTTCGCGCACCTTGCGAAACACCTCGCAGTACACCGCTGACGCGCGTTCGGGTTCGTAATGCAGCGCCAGCACCATCAGGCTCACCGTCTCACCGTGGCGGCTGGGAATGTCCTCCTAGCGGCACTCAAAACCATCAAAACTGCCACGCGGCTCCACGCTGCCCGGCGCGATCGCAAATTGCGCCTCGGTGGCTGAATCCTTGATCAGACTGTCAGCACAGGAAATACCGCCGCCGGAAAACACCGCCTGCGTGTAGTTGTCGGAGACGCGATAGCGCGCCACCTGCACCGAAAACCCCGCGGCACGAATAGCCTTAACCGGCACCGTGGCGATGCGCAAGTCGAGGCCGAAGGCATCGCGCGCGACCTCCTGTGTCTTCGCCAGTGCGGCGCGCGTGACTTCCAGCAGTTGCTGCGGCACACACACCAGACTGCCGTCGCCCTCGAAACTGAATGGCACCTCAACCTCGCCCGCGGCATTGATGATCGCGGTGATCGCCGCCGCACCGATCGAATTGACGTTGCGGTATTTGCCGTCGGCGACTGCGGCGGTGGAATTGCGCACGTCACACAGCGCGACATGCCAGTCGTCGGGCAGCGGCGCGTAGCTCCCGGCATCGGTGATCGCCTCGAAGTCGGTGATCGCCGGCAAGCTAGCGTAAAAACGTTCGCTTCCCATTTTAAACAGCTCCTGCGGCAGCGGAGATCAGGCGCCTTCCGCGGCGCCCGGATTCCAGTTCCCCTTGCGCATGCGGGTGATGGTGATATTGGCAAACACGCCGTTTTGCGTAAACGGATCGCCATCGGAGAATTTTTTTGCGTCGGCACGGCTGTTGACGTTGAGGATAAAGAGGCTGCCGATCGCCTGCGCGCCGTCATCGCTTTGAGTGGCGCCGGACAGTATCAGAATGTTTTTCTGGCTGGTGAGGTAATCGCGGTGCGGCTGCAGGACGGTCTCGCGGTTGGCGGCGGTGTTCGGTTTATCGACGCAGACAATGGCCCAAAGCATGGTGATTCTCCGTAATTTAATGTGGACTCCAGAGCATGTTTTCGTGTCACGCGAAACGCACTGGAGGGCTTATCATATTGCACTTTGTGACCCGCCCCAATCGAAGGAACCGCCATGACGCTCGCTTATAACCCCGCCAACCTGTTCGCCGTCAAAGTCTGGGAAGTGGAATTCCGCAACACCGACCAGCGCACATTGATCGCGCGCATCTATCAGCCGCAGGGCACGGGGCCGTTCCCGGTGCTCCTCGACCTGCACGGCGGCGCGTGGAGCCGCAAAGACCGCTATGCCAATGAACCGATGGCACGCGCCATCGCGGCAGCCGGCATGCTGGTGGTGTCGCCCGACCTGCGCATCTCCAGCGAGGCGCCCTATCCCGCCGCGGTGCAGGACGCGCACTACGCCATCCGCTGGTTGAAGCACAAAGCCCTTGGGTGGAATGGCGATCCGACCCACTTCGGTGTGCTCGGCAGTTCCAGCGGCGGCCATGTGGCGCAACTGATCGCGATGCGCCCGCGAGATGCGCGTTATGCCGCGATTCCGCTGCCCGAGGCGCCGCACCTCGACGCCACCATCGCCTACCTCGCCACGCGCTCTCCGATCAGCAATCCGGTGGCGCGCCGCGCGCAGGCCGAGAAGAAAGGCAATGCGGCAATGATGAAAAAGTCCGACGCCTTCTTCAGCACTCCCGACAGCATCCACGACGGCAACCCGCAGGAAATCCTCGAGCGCAAGGAAAAGGTTCAACTCCCGCCCTTGCTGATCATGCAGGGTGAACTCGATGACAACGTGATTCCGCCGATCCAGGAAAAATTCGCTGCGACCTACCGTTCAGCCGGCGGCGAATGTCAGCTCGAGATTTTCAAGGATTGCGAACACGAATGGACCGCAGTGCCCAGTCCGGAAGCCGACCGTTCGCACGAAATGGTCATGGCTTTTATCGCCAAACAATTGCGCGCGCTGCAAAAAGCTGCGTAACCGTTCCGGCACCCGGCAAAAACCCCGCTGCGGCGGGGTTTTTATTACCCGCAGAAACCACATCACTCCATGCTGATGTTCAGCGGTTTCGCCACCTTCAGCCATTTCGCAATATCGCTGTCGATCAGCTTGCCGAACTCTGCCGGGGATACCTCCGCGGCTTCGACACCGACGCCTAGCAGACGCTCCTTGATTTCCGGCTGGCGCAGCGCGTACTGGATTGCGCCATGCAGGCGCTCGATCACCGCTTTCGGTGTGCCCTTGGGCGCAACCACTCCGTACCAGCCGCTGACCGCATAACCGGGCAGACCGGATTCGGCGATGGTCGGCACATTGGGCAAGGCCGGCGTGCGTTTCGGCGTCGTCACCCCCAGCCCCCTGATCTTGCCCGACTGCAGGTGCGGCCGCGCCACCGCCACCGTCGAGAAAAACACGCTGACCCTGCCGCCCAGCAAATCGGTCATGGCCGGATTGCCGCCTTTATACGGCACATGCAGCATCTTGATACCAGCCAGCGAGTTGAACAGTTCCGCGGCCAGGTGCGTCAGGTTGCCGGTGCTCGAAGACGCATAGGTCACCTGCCCGGGTTTGGATTTCGCCAGCGCAATCAGTTCGGCGCTGGATGACACGCCAGCCGCGGGATGCGCAACAAACACATAGGCGCCGTCACCGAACAGCGAAACCGGCACAAAATCGCGCGCGGTATCGTAAGGCAACCTGGGATACAGCGCGGGATTGATGGCGTGTCCCGCAGCGACCACCAGCAGCGTGTAACCGTCGGGCGCCGAACGGGCCACGATTTCAGATCCGATCAGCGTGTTGCCGCCGCCGCGGTTGTCGATGATCACACTCTGCCCCAATTGCTGGATCAGCAGCGGTGACAGCAGACGCGCCACAATGTCATTGGCACCGCCGGCTGGATACGGCACAACCATGCGCACCGGGCGCGTCGGATAGGACTGGGCTTGAGCCGGCACGGCGGCAACGATGGCTACAGCCGCCAGCAGCACGCGCATAAAACAGGCGCAACGATGAATCAGTTTCTGCATGAGGTTCCTCTCGTGTGCTTAACTTTTGTTTTTTGCCACTGCCAGCCATTGGAGCATCGCAACCCCGGAAACACAATCAATCTGTACGCCGCAAAAAACATCGCGGCTGCGGACTATGGAACACTGCAAACATTACATGGCGATGTTGACTGTCGCAATTACTGCTTGCCAAACGCCTTGTCGTGCAGCGCCAGATCTACATAAGGCATCGGATCGGTCAGGGTTTTCTGCGGCACGCCGAAGCGGGTGCGTAACGCGAGCACCGTGCGAATACCTTCCAGGTCCAGTGCAAGGTCACGCCAGAAACCGCCCTTTTCATCGAGCAGGATGTCGAGCGACAAACGCGCAAGCTCCGGGGTCACGGAAGCATCGTTGGCCATCAGCAGATCGGCGGCGGCAGCGCGGTTATTGCGGTCATATAGCCAGTCCATCGCATCGCGATAACCGCGCATGAATCCAATCACCGCCGCCTGGTTGTTTTTGATCCACGTCCGCTGCGCGAAACCGGTGCGGCCCTGGTAACGGCCGAGCAGTTCACGCGCCGTACCCAGTTTTGTGAATCCCTGGTCGGCTGCAATCTTGTCCAGCGGCGTGGCGAGCAGGCCCGCGGCATAATTTCCATCCAGCATCGCACGCAGACGCATCGGCCCGCCGCCCGTGCGCTCGTAAGTCACATCGGCATCGGTCATGCCGGCACGCGCGATCATCTCGCGCAGGATGAAGGCATAACCGGTGGTCAGCGCATCCACCGCAATTTTCTTGCCGCGCAGATCCGCAACCGACTTGATGTCTGGACTGGCCATCAGGCTCTGGAAACTGTCGTCCACACCCATGAACGCAACCAGATCGCAGGTGCCCGTGAATTCCGCTTCACCCTGGCCCTCCTGGTACGCCACCAGGTTGTCCATGGCGGTCACGGTGAGATCGAACTTGCCTTCGATCAGATTTTTCATCAGGAACACCGAATTCGGCGTATGCGTGATGTTGACCTCAATGCCATGCATCGAGAAGAAGCCCTGGCGCTGCGCCACCCATGCCGGCAGCGAATAACCGCCGCCGAAAGTGATCATGTTGACGGTCTGCAGGGGCTTTTTATCGTTGGACATCGACCAGGCTCTCAAAATGGATGACTGCAACAATACACGACGCGCTGCGGCGTGAGTAGAATGCCCGCTCGTCCATCACTGCGAGCAACCCCACATCATGAACGCCCCCGTGACCCGCCGCTGGACCGAACAACGCTGGCTGATCGACAACGTCATCCGCTCGGTCGGCATCGACTGGGACCAGCCGCGCAGCATCAATTACAACGCGCCCTGCGGACCTGAAGCCAATGCCGACTTTGCCGGCATCCGCGACCGCGTCAAAAAATATGCCGATATTTCCCCTGCATTTGAAACTGCGGCCAAACGCCGTGAAGCTAAGGCCAAAGCTGCAGAAGAAGCCGGCGAGACCGTCACCGCACGCCAGAACTATTTCATCGCCGCAGTTCAGTACGCCGCGTCACAGTGGCCGTATGACGAAAATAATGAAAAAAATCTGGCGCTTAATCAACGCAAGCGCGAGTGTTATCTGAATTACGCCAAATACGCCGAACACAAGGTCGAGGCCGCTTGGATTCCGTTCCAGGGCAAGGCGCTCCCGGGCTGGTTTCATCTGCCGCCCGGTTACAGCGGCGGGCGCATACCGGCGGTGGTGGCAATACCGGGTATGGACGGCTTCAAGGAAGCGAGCATTGCGATGTACGGCGATCGCTGGCTGTCGCGCGGCATCGCCGTACTCAGCGTTGAAGGCCCGGGGCAATACGAAAGCGCGGTGCTCGGCATCCCTGTCAGCATGCCGAACTGGATAGCCGCAGGCCGCGCGATCATGGACTGGATGGCAGCGCGGCCTGAGATAGACCCGCAGCGTATCGGCGTCACCGGGCAGAGCTTCGGTTCATTTTTTGCGACGATCTCAGCCGCGTCAGAGCCGCGTTACCGCGCCTGCGCTGTGACCGCCACCTGTCTCGAACCCGGCTGCCACACCATCTTCGAAGAAGCCTCGCCCACCTTCAAGCAGCGCTTCATGTACATGTCCGGTTATACCGACGAGGCTGCGTTTGATGAATTCTGCAAAACGCTGACCTGGGAAGGCCACGCCGAAAAAATCCGCGTCCCGTACTTATGCGTGGCCGGCGAAGCTGATGAACTGTCGCCGCTCACCCACACCGAGCGGCTGCTGACCACGCTGCAATGCCCGAAACGGCTGGTGGTGTACCAGGACAGCCGCCACTCGGTCGGCAACGTGCCCGCCGCCAGTCTCGGCCCCACACCCGCAGTGCTGGTCGCGGACTGGATGAACGCCCGCCTCGCAGGCCAACCGTTCACCAGTGAGCGCTGGTTCGTGGAATCTAGCGGCAAAGTACAAGCGACGCCGTACTAACGTAAAAATTATTCCGGCTTTAAACCCGCGGCTTTAACCACCTTGGCCCACTTCGCCATGTCGTTACGGATGCCGGCGGCGAATTCCTCGGGCGTGTTGCCCACCGGGTCGGCGCCGCTGGCCTGAAAGCGCTCCTTCACCGTGGCATCCTGCAACGCAAAGACCACGCCCTTGTGCAGCTTGGCGACGACATCGCGGGGCGTGCCGCCGGGCGCCATCAATCCGTACCACTGCACGGCTTCGTATTCGGGGACACCCTGCTCGGCAATGGTTGGGATGTCAGGGGCAGCGTTGGAGCGCCTGGCACTGGTCACGCCATAAGCGCGCAGCCGGCCGGCTTTGACCTGCTGCGTACCGGTGATCATGTTGGTGACCATGAACGGCACATAACCGGCCACCAGATCGGCAATCGCCTGATTGGCGCTCTTGTAAGGCACATGCACCATCTTCAACCCCGCCATGCTGAGGAACATCTCCATGCACAAATGCAGATTGCTGCCAGTACCAGCCGAGCCAAACTCCAGCTTGCCCGGACGGGATTTCGAAAACGCGATCAGCTCTTTGATGTTTTTCGGCTGCATTGACGGATGGGCCACCAGCACATTGGGCAGGATCACGAGCTGGCTGACCGGCGCGAAATCCTTGACCACATCGAATGGCATGTTCTTCTGCATCGAAGGCTGGATGGTAATGCTGCTGACGCCAGCGAGCAGGGTGTAGCCGTCGGGCGCCGCGCGCGCGACGGCTTCGCTGCCGATCAGCGATCCGGCCCCTGGACGGTTTTCGACGAGGACCCGCTGGCCGAGAAACTCATCAAGCTTGGGCGCAACCAGACGTGCCGTGGAGTCGGTGCCACCGCCGGCCCCGGAAGGCACGATAATCCGGATCGAACGTACTGGATAATTCTGTTGCGCCGCAACGCCCAGCGCTATTCCGAACAGTGAAATGCCCATCAGGCTGCAGACCATCCGGATTTGATAACTAGCTGACATTCTGATCTCCTCAGATATCCGGTTCATGGCCCGGATGTTTATTGAATAGTGTGATGATTCTGGCGGCACCCCTCACTGTTGTAAAGCCGCACGGCGCCAAGAAACACCATCCTCAGGGCAGTTATTCCGCCAGTCCGGCAAAAATTTCCCGCAACATTCACGACATGTTCTGCGGGCATAATGACCGTTGATGCAGCAGGGGGAGGCCCGGCTGCAAACACTCCGGAGGTACAACCATGTTGCGCACCATGATTGCCATCATCACCCTGGGGCTCGCCGCCGGCGCCGCCGCCCAGGACCAGCCTGCCGCCGCACCTGTCGAAAAACCGCCGCTCTACGCCACCACCAAAGTTGACGGCACCGACAATGTCTACGTGTTCCGTTACGGCAACCACCAGGCGATGTTCGTCGTCACTTCCGCCGGCGTCATCGCCACCGACCCCATCGGCTACGGCCGGCCGCAGGCAGTAACCACCTACCTCGATGAAATCAAAAAAGTCACCGACAAACCGGTCAAATACCTGATCTACAGCCACCACCACTACGACCACATCGCCGGCGGCAAACCGTTCAAGGACGCAGGGGCCAAAATCATCGCCCACAAACGCGCCAAGGAACGCCTTGCATTGATCAAGGATCCGCACACCCCGCTGCCCGACGAGGTCATGGACGAAAAACGCGTCATCAAGCTCGGCGATACCTCCCTCGAGCTGACATACCACGGCCTCAACCACTCCGACAGCACCATCGCCATGCGTCTGCCCAAGGAAAAAATCCTGTTCGTGGTGGACGTGCTGCCCGTGGGTTCGGTGCCCGGCCGCGGCATGATCGACTTTCATCCGCTGGAAGCCGAAAAATCCATCGAATCCATGCTGGCGATGGACTGGGAGAGGATGATCCCCGGTCATCCCGGCGCACCCAATGGCCGCCTCGGCACCAAGGACGACGTGCGCGCGCAACTGCAATTCCTGCGCGATGCCTCCGCTGCAGTGAAAACAGCCGCCCGCGAAGGCAAATGCTGGGAACCGGCGGAAAAGGAAGTGACGCTGCCGCAGTATGAAAACTGGCCCGGCTACAAGAACAACCTGCAGTTCGTGCTGCGCCGCTACTGCGGCCTGTGGGGCCGCGGCACCTGATCGCCACACCGCCAACAAAAACCCCGCAATCGCGGGGTTTTTTTATTCAGCAACCATCGTTCAGCCGCGCCGCATTTAAGCACGCCGCTTCTAAGCCCTCAAATGCTGGTTGAAAAACTCCAGCGTACGCTGCCACGACAGTTTCGCCGCTGACTCTTCAAACCGCGGCGTCGTGTCGTTGTGGAAACCGTGCAATGTATTTGGATAGATGTGCGCCGTGTACCGGACCTTGTTCGCCTTCAGCGCCTCTTCGTACTCCGGCCAGGTCTTGTTGACGCCCTCGTCGTCGCTGGCGAAGTGCAGCAGCAGCGGCGCCTTGATTTTCGGCACCTCCGCTGCCGGAAGCTGGCGACCGTAGTACGGTACCGCAGCGGCGAGTTCGGGCATGCGCGCAGCCAGCATGTTGCAGATGTAGCCGCCGAAGCAGAATCCGACCACGCCCATTTTTCCGGTAGTGTCCGGCCGCGATTTCAGGTACAGCGCAGCGTTGTAGAGATCTTCCTCGCGCTTTTTTGCATCCTGCCCGGCAAACATCGCGCGCGCCTTGTCTTCATCGCCGGGGTAGCCACCGAGCGGCGCCAGCGCATCCGGCGCAAAAGCAACAAAATTTGCCGTCGCCAGCCGCCGCGCCACATCTTCGACATAGGGATTGAGGCCACGGTTTTCATGGATCACCAGCACCGCCGGCAGCTTGCTGCTGCCGGTGGCCGGCTGCGCCAGATAACCGCGCATCTTTCCGGAGCCGCCGGGCGAGTCGTAATCCACATACCCGGCCTTGATGCGCTTGTCGTCTTTCGCCACCTGCTGTGCCCAGGCGAAATTCGGCTTCAGGCTTTCGAGCATTGCGGTTGCGGTAAATGCACCTACCGCGAATTTCGCGGCACGATCGAGAAATTCGCGCCGGTCCAGCTGGCCATGCACATAACCGTCAAACAATTTCAGCACTTCCGGTGGAAAATCACTCGCTTTTTTGCGTTCCATGACGACCTCCTGGTTAAGAGTCAGGCGAAAGAATCAGGATCAAAGGATCGGTTAAAAAATTAGAGCGGAATGCCCAACAACTTTGCCGCGGTCTCGCTCAACATCGCGCGTTTCTCTGCGTCGGTGAAGCCCGGTGCATTGAGGATGTGATTCACCGAATCAGCCTGCCACGGAATCGGGTGGTCGGTTCCGATCACCAGCTTGTCGACACCGACTTCCGCCGCCAGGTGACGCAGTGCCTCGTCGGTAAACACCAGCGTGTCGTAATACATGTCACGCAGGTACTCGGTCGGTTTTTTCTTCAGCTTCACGCCGGTGTCCATCTCCGGTGCCACACGCAGGCTGTTGTCCGATCGCGGCGCATACGAAGGCAGGTAACCGCCGCCATGTGCAGAACAGATTTTCAGGCCCGGGAAATGGTCGAGCATGCCGTCAAAAATCAGGTGTGACAGCGCGATGGTGGTGTCGAGCGGGTTACCGATGGTGTTCGACAGCCAGCCGTTGCCCTTGAAGCGTGACTCCAGCGGCGCCGTGCCCCGCGGATGAATAAAAATCAGCACGCCGAGTTCCTCGGCTTTTTTCCAGAACGGGTGCAGGTACGGATCCGAGAACTCCCTGCCCGGAATGCTGGTGCCAACCGCGGCGCCGCGCAGCCCCAGCTTCTTCACTGCATATTCAAGCTGTTGTGCGGCAAGCTCCGGAAACTGCAAAGCCACCGAGGCATAGGCCACAAAACGGTCCGGGTAGGTGTCGCACCAGTCGGCGAGTTTTTCGTTCTGGATGCGCACGACTTCCGTCGCCAGATCACGCTCGGCGTGATACCAGAGCGGATTGATGCTCAGCGCCTCGATGTCGATGCCCTGCTCATCCATCTCGGCAATGCGCCGCGAACCGACATCACCGAGACCGGGGCCGCGCTGCTCTTCGACCGTCGTGCCCAGCAGCGCCAGCGCCTCGGCCACCACGCAATGCGCATGCACATCGATGGTTTTGACGCGCTTGCCGTTCACCAGCACCTGGCGGCGACGTCCGCCCGCCTGTCCTTGTGCGGCATTGCTCATGTTGCAGCCGGTAAAGATGAGTCCGCCGTCGTTGTGGGCGCAGCGGTGTTCGGAGTTACGTATGCTCATTGATTCCCCCTGAGGTTTGCGGCAGACCGGTATCCGCCAGATGTGATTGCGGCGCACAGAATAACAGCGCCGGAAGGTCCATACCATGACCTTGTTGCAGACATGCGCCGGCACTGCTTTACAATCAAAGCCCGAAGAGGAACAGCCCATGGATCTCAGCATCTGGGCCCTGTGGTACGACATTGCCGCCAGCCACAAGACGGAATACCGCGACTGGTTTCATGGCGTCCACATCCCGGAAAAACTGGCGCGCCCCGGCTATCGCTGGGCGGCGCACTATGAACTCGGCCACGGCGGACGAGGCACGGGCTATCTCGCTTTGTTCGGCGGCGACAGCACGCAGACTTTCCTCAGTCCCAGCCCCGGCCAGCTCGCCACGCGGCAAAGCGCCGATACCAAAAAATTCCTCGCCATGCGACTGCAGTCCGCCGCGGGCATCCTCGCCGAGGAATACCGCGTCGCCGGCCCCGATGCCGGCAAACGCAGTCCTGGCCTGAGCACCGCGCCGGTGCTGCAGATCGGCCATTACAACGCCCCGACCCCCGCCATCGAAGACGACCTCGGCGGCTGGTATGCCCAACAGCGATTCCCGTTACTGGCCACACTGCCCGGCTGTGTCGGCACGCGTAAAATGCTCGCCACGGTCGGCAATTACAAACACGCCATCCTGCATGAGTTCAGCAGCCTCACTCTGCGTGAACAACATTTCGCCGCGCACGAAGCCGAGCGGGATGATCCGAACACATGGATGGGCCGCGTAGTACCGCAGCTGACCCATGCACCGTATTCACCCGCCGTTGGCTGCCGCATCTGGCCAACACCATAAGAATAGTTCACCCATGGAGGTATTGATGAGTTCGTTTGCCTGCTTGCCCCGTATCGCCCTGTTGATCGCCGCATTATTGCCAGCAACCACGATGGCAGCCGGCGCCTATCCCGATCGCCCGGTGCGGCTGATGCTGCCCTTCCCGCCTGGCGGCCCCAGCGACATCGTCGGCCGCATGTTTGCGCAAAAACTCGGTGAGTCCTTGGGCCAGCAGGTGGTCATCGACAACCGCGGCGGTGCTGCCGGCACCATCGCCTGCGAAATCGCCAAGAACGCCGCACCCGACGGCTACACGCTGATGCAGGCCACCGTCGGCACCATGTCGATCAACCCCAGCCTCTACCTGAAGCTGCCGTATGAACCGCTGCGCGACTTTGCCCCGATCTCGCTGCTGACTGAAACGCCGTATCTGCTGGTGGTGAACCCCAACGTGCCCGCCAAATCAGTGAAGGAACTGGTTGCGCTGGCGAAATCCCAGCCCGGGAAGATGAATTTTGCCTCGGGTGGTGTCGGTACCGGCAATCATTTCTCCGGCGAACTGTTTCGCATGCTCTCCGGCATCGATGTCGTGCACATTCCCTACAAAGGCAGCGGCGTCGGCATGAACGATGTGCTTGCCGGCCAGGTCCAGTTCATGTTTATCAACCTGCTGCCTGCAACGCCGTTTGTCGCCAACGGCCGCCTGCGCGGTCTCGGCGTGACCAGCGCCAAACGCTCGTCCGCTGCGCCGGATATCCCCACCATTGCTGAAAGCGGATTCCCCGGTTACCAGTCAACGTCCTGGCATGGCTTCGTCGCGCCAATCAAGGTGCCGGCCCCGATCATCAAGCAACTGCATGGCGAACTCGTCAAGATTACGCAGCAGCCCGATGTCAAAAAACGCATGGTGGCGCAGGGTACTGATGTCATCGGCAGCACACCGGAAGAATTCCGCAAGGTAATCCAGATCGAATCGGCGAAGTGGGCCGGCGTCATCAAAACCGCCGGCATCAAGCCGGAATAAATTCAAAAACTTAAAAGGTGATCACCATGTCTGCCAACCACCACGCCAGCGTCATCATCGCGACACTGGCCGTCTGCAGCGGAATGCTGGCGGCGACTGAAAGCGGCGCGCAAACCTATCCGACGCGCGCCATCCGCCTCGTCATTCCCCAATCGGCGGGTTCTGCCACCGACACCGTTGCCCGCATGATCGGCACCCGGCTCGCGGAAAAGTTCGGCCAGCCGGTGATCCATGAAAACCGCGCCGGTGCGGGCGGCATCATCGGGGTTGAGCTGACAGCCAAAGCAGCACCCGACGGTTACACCATCGCCATTGTCAGCGCGACGCACACCGTCAACCCCAGCCTGCGCCGCAACCTGCCCTACGACACCATCGCCGACTTTGCACCGATCACCATGGCCACCGCGCAGCCCTACGTGATGCTCGCGCATCCGTCACTGCCGGCAAAAAACGTCAAGGAACTGGTGACCCTCGCGCGCACGCGGCCGGGACAGATCAATTACGCCTCGTCGGGCGCCGGCACCCTGGGCCACCTCGGCTTCGAACTGCTGAAGACCAGTGCCAACGTCAACATGGTGCACGTGCCGTACAAGGGCATCGTGCCCGCGATCACCGACATCACCGGCGGGCACGTGTCGCTGTTGTACTCCACCGTGGTGTCGGGCATGCCGCAGGTCAACGCCGGCAAGCTGCGCGCGCTGGCGGTGTCCTCCATCAAACGCGCACAGGTCGCACCGGGCGTGCCCACGGTCGCCGAATCCGGTTTCCCCGGCTACGACGTCAGCGGCTGGTACGGCATCCTCGCACCCGCAAAAACACCCGCCGACATCATTACCCGGCTCAACACCGAGATCGTGACCATCCTGCGTTCGCCCGCCGCCATTGAACGCCTAGCCGCAGACGGTTCGGAAGCCGTCGGCAGCACACCGGAACAATTCGCCGCGCATATCAAAAGCGAGATCGCGAAATGGGGCAAGGTCGTGAAGGCCGCGGGGATTACTGCAGACTAAGTTCCATAGCGCACATAAGAGAAGGCTGATGGCGTCGCCGCCACAGAGGGTGTATATTTATAAGCAATTGTTTTTATTGATTATTTTATACACCGGCGCTCATGGAATACACCACTCTCGGCCGCACCGGCCTCAAGGTCAGCGTCGCCGGACTCGGCTGCGGCGGCAACAGCAAGCTCGGACTGGGCACGGGGCACAGCGCAGCGCATGCGGCGGACCTCGTGCGCCGTGCTCTCGACCTAGGCATCAATTGCATCGATACCGCGCAGTACTACGGCACCGAAGCCGTGGTCGGCGCTGCGATCGAGGGTCGCGCGCGCGAGTCGGTGGTCATCTCCACCAAGCACAAGGTGTCATCGAACGATGGCGGCATCATCTCCGTCGCTGAGGTCCTCGCCGGGCTCGATCGCTCACTGCGGGCGCTGGGCACCGACCATGTCGATGTGTTCTGCCTGCACACCGTGTTGCCGCAGGAATACGATCGCGTGATGGCGGAGATCGTCCCGCCGCTGTTGCGCGAAAAGGAAAAAGGCAAATTCCGCTTTCTCGGCATCACCGAGTTCGCCGGACGCGATCCGCGACACGACATGCTCGCCCGAGCCCTCAGTGACGACTGCTGGGACGTAATGATGGTCGCCTTTCACATGCTCAACCAGAACGCGCGGCAACGCGTGTTTCCGGCGACACAGGGCAACAACATCGGCACACTGCTGATGTTCGCCGTGCGCGCAATTTTCAGCGTGCCGGGCCGGCTGCAGCGCGACATCGCCGAACTTGTTGCAGAGGGCAAGCTGCCGAAATGGCTCGCGGACAAGAAGCAGCCGCTGGATTTTCTGCTGCAGGAGAACGGCGGCGCAATCAACATCATCGAGGCTGCCTACCGTTACGCCCGGCACGAACCCGGCGCCAACGTCGTGCTCTTCGGCACCGGCAATCCCGATCACCTGGCGCCCAACATCAACGCCATCCTGCAACCACCGCTGCCGGCCGCCGCCACGAAAAAAATCGCTGAACTGTTCGGGGCGCTGGAGGGCGTGGGGCTGGACGAGATCCTGCCGAAGCCTAAACAGCGTTAACGCCAGAGCAGTGTTAAGTAATAATGCAGCATTCGACCTCACGAGTATTGTCATGAAGCGCCTTGCCCGCACTCTCGCTGCTGCACTGCTGCTGACTCCCCTGGGCGTAATCGCGGCCGATGCCTACCCATCGAAACCCTTGCGCATGGTCATCACCTTCCCCGCCGGCGGCCCGAGCGATGTCGTGGTGCGGCTGATTTCGCAGCGGCTGACTGATCAATGGGGTTATCCGGTCATCATCGACAACCGCGGCGGCGCCGGCGGCATTGTCGGCACTGAAATCGTGGCGCGCGCCACGCCCGACGGTTACACCTTTCTCGTCGGCACCGCGGGCGGCATGACCATCAATCCTGCGCTGCGCTCCGACCTCTCCTACGATCCGTTCCGCGATTTCTCGCCGGTCGGCATGCTGGTGGTGAACCCGCAGATCCTTGTCGCGCATCCGACATTGGCGGCAAAAAACATCAAGGAACTCGTCGCGCTCGCCAAACAAAAGCCCGGCCAGCTCAATTTCGCCTCGGCCGGAACGGGCACCGCAACGCACCTGGGGCTTGAATTGCTGAAACTCACCGCCGGCATCGACGTCGTGCATGTGCCGTATAAAGGCGGGGCCCCTGCGGTCACCGATCTGATCGGCGGCCAGGTGCAACTGCTGTGGGTGAGCATTCCCTCCGTATTGCCGCATGTGAAAGCCGCCCGACTGCGCGCGCTGGCGGTGAGCACGGCGAAACGCACGTCCTCGGCCCCGGACGTGCCAACAGTGGCGGAATCCGGCTACCCCGGTTTCGAGTATTCAAACTGGAACGCGCTGTTTGCGCCCGCCGGCACACCACAGCCGCAGGTGCGGAAAATCAACGCCCAAGTCGTCGCCGCGCTGAGTGACCCTGCCGTTGCTCAGCGTCTGACCGCGCAGGGCGCCGACCCCGCCCCCGGCACGCCCGAGGAACTGGGCAAATACATGCGTACCGACCATGAGCGCTGGAAAAAAGTCATTCGCACTGCGGGTATCAAGCCGCAGTAGGAAGGCTGCAATAAGCGGCGGCGGCCGCGATCAACTGCGCCTGAACGACGGGCCGGTGGTAATGCCGGAACCCGGTTGAGCGATCGGTTGTGCCGCTGCCGGAAGATCAACCCGCACAATGACCTTGTTGTTGTTCGCCGCCCAGAAACGCGCGGTGTCTTCGGTCATCGGGGCGCGGACCAGGCGCCAGCGCACCCGGCCATGCTGGTCTTTTTCCTGGACACGCCACTTGTAGAGGGTTTCCATGCCGCCTCCCTGATCGGGCCGGGCCGATGCAGCCCGGGGCCGCATATCTTAGCGCGCCTTGCGGCATGCGACCAGACTGCCCCCCGTTCCTTTCCCTACTCCGGCCCGACCGACGCGGGCGTTAGAATCCCCACTCCACAGGAGGCCACATGAAACTGTTCGGCACGCCGGGAAGTCCGTTTGTGCGCAAAGTGCGCGTCTTCCTTGCAGAAAAAAACATCGCTTACGATTACATCGTCGCCCGCGCCTCGACGCCGGACTCCCCGGTGCCGTCGTTCAACCCGCTGGCGAAAATCCCCACACTTGTGCGCGACGATGGCCGTGCACTGTATGACTCGCCGGTAATTGTCGAATACCTGGATGCCTTCGGCAGCGGACCGAAACTGATCCCGGAAGATTTTGAATCGCGCATCGAAGTCAAACGCTGGGAAGCGCTGTGCGACGGTATTGCCGAGGCCACCGTTGCCATCAACCATGAATACCGCGAACCCACAGAGAAGCAGCGTTCCGCCGCGTGGTTCAGCAAGCAGCAATCAAAAATCGACCGCAGCCTCGTCTTTCTGGAAAAAGATTTGGGTAAAAACGATTGGTGTTTTGGTGGCCGCCTGACGTTGGCCGACATCTGCACCGGTTACGCGCTGGGTTATCTCGATTACGCACTACCGGATTACGAATGGCGCAGCAAACACCCGGCGCTGGCACAACTTGCACTGCGGCTGAAATCGCGGCCGTCATTCATCGGCAATGACCACTCTGCCAACCGTTAGCCGAGCGGGTTTTTACTGATCATGCAAGCAGTCGCACCACCTTGGTGGCGTCCTGCTCCGATTCCAGACCACGAATTATCGCGACAGCCTCTCTTAGTTGACCCGCCGCAATTGGTTTTGCCGAAAACGACACGCAGTCGCGGAATTTTGTCTCAAGGCGCTCCCAGGAAACCGGGTTCTTCGAGTCACCGGGCACGCTGGTCGACCTGTGTTCGAAACGCCGGCCGTCACGGGTGACGATCTCGACCGAAGTCTTCGACACGTCCTGCGAGCCGCCCTTGCCCGTGACAGGCTGGGTGCCTGGCCGGTAACTTACCCGGTCGGCCATGGCGAGCACCGCCGGATCGCGCAACCCCTCCTCGGTGTAATCGCGCAGCGTAACGTTGCCCTTTGCCATCATCACCGCAGTCGTGAACGGGATGCTGAACTTTCCATCGATGCTGACTTTGGGCCGGCGTTTTGCAGTGAGCGGCTCACACAGTTGCTGCGTACCACCGGTGCCGCCGACGATGGTGATCGACTCGATGTCCTCGGGTTTGAGGCCATGCTGCTCCCGCATGGCCAGCGTCGAGGTATTCGTGGTGCGCGTGTAGGCACACGCCGGCCACACCTTGAAGCCGTGCTTCTCGAGAATCGGGAACTTCACACCGAGCCCGTCCACGATCCCGTTCCAGTCGGGCTCGCAGCCACGTATGTAAGTCCTGAAGAAACCGTAACGCCCCTCGACGAAATCCTTCGAGCCGATGATGCCGCGCCGCGCAAGTTCCGCCGCGAGCACAGCACCTTGTCCGGAAAAGCCCGCCTGCATCGAACGCATGTGTGTCGCTGCGCCTTCGGCCATCTGGCGCGTGCCACTCATCTGGTTGAAGCCGATGCCAAGCGCGTTCTCCATCTGCTCCGGGTCGAGCTTCAGCAGCCTGCCGGCAGTCGCGGCGCCTGCGGCAAAACCGATCAACTGGGTCGCGAACCAGCCCTCGGCCATCGTCCAGTCCGGCACGTCGATCGCGCGGCTGATCCGAGTCATGATGTCCATGCCCGCGGCGACAGCGGTAATCAGCTCGCGGCCACTGACGCCACCCAGCTTCTCCGCAACTGCGAACGCAACCGGAATCGTTGCGATGCCGGGATGTCCGCTCTCGCCCATATCGTCGTAATCGAGCATATGGCCCAGGCTGCCGTTGACAAAGGTCGCCCATGCTGCGGGAGCTTTGCTGCCGAAACCGAGTATCGTCGCCTCGGGTTTGCCGCCCATGTCGGCAACATAGGCGTCGAGTATCGCCGCCTCGGGCGCCAGGGTGCTGGCGCCTATCGATACGCCGAGAGTGTCCATCACGCATTGCTTGATGAGTTCGACCAGCGCTGGCGGCAGCGCTTCGTATTGCAGCGTCGCCGCATGACGGGAAAGGGCACGGGTAATGCCCGGCGCCTGCTGAGTAACATCCGCTTTTTGGGTAGGAGTGACCGCGCTCATTTCGCCTCCGGCTTTTTGGCCAGCCCGAGGTTATTGATGATTTTGTTCCAGCGTGCAGTCTCGGCAAGGATCAAATCGCGGAACTGCGTCGGCGTATTCGGCGGAGCCGCTTCGGCGCCGTCCGCGGCCAGCCGTTCCTTCATTTCCGGCGCATTGACCACTGCGCTCACATCACGATTGATCGAAAGCACCAGAGCTGCCGGGGTGCCGTTGGGCGCCAGCAAGCCATACCAGCTGCGCAGATCATAACCAGGCACGGTTTCCGCAACGGTCGGTACATCGGGCATGGCTTGCGCCCGCTGCGGACTGGTGATCCCCAGTGCTTTCAGCTTGCCGCTGCGCACCAATGGAGTCGCCGTAAGCGTATTCGTTATTGCAAGGTGGACACGACCACCCATCAGATCGATCATCGACAGGCCGCTGCCCTTGTACGGGACATGCGTCATCTCGACCGCAGCCATGGACTTGAACAACTCCATGCCCAAATGCACAACCGAGCCGACACCGCTTGATGCGTATACCAGCGGCTTCGCCTTGGCCAGCGCAATCAATTCCTTGACCGAAGCTGCAGGCAGGGATGGCGTTGCCACCATCAGATAGGGCTGCGACAGAATCATGCCCACCGGCGTCAGCTCTTTTGAAATGTTGGTGGTCACCGTACCGAGGAGCATTGCCGTCACGTTCTGCGCACTGAGCGCAACCAGCGTGTAGCCGTCGGGTGCTGCCTGGGCACCCAGTTGCAGCGAAATCGCCCCGGTTGCCCCTGCTCGATTGTCAACGACGACAGACTGCCCATAACGTTCGGAGAGTTTTTGCGCGACGGCACGGGTCATCACGTCGCTGCCGCTGCCTGCGGGAGTTCCGACCAGAATCCGTACCGGCCGGGATGGGTAGCCGGATGGTTTTTGTTGGGCGGCCGCAACACTGGCGACACCAACACTTGCCAGAACCATCATCAAAAACAGCGTCTTCATGCTCCACCTCCTCATTTTTTTTGGCTCACATCAGGGCGTTTAACTCACCGTTACAACGACTTCGTCGCCTTCAACCGTAAATCGGTGCTCAAAATCCTCAGAAACCCAATCCATGAAACGCACTGCCTCGTCAAAACGTTCATCGCCCTGGCGCAAAACCTCGGGACGCAGCGCCTTGTCGATCAGCACCGGCAGAAATGACACGCGCCTGACACCATCGCGGGCCAAAACCGCCTTTGCAATAAGACTACGTTTGGCGTCGGCACCGTAAGACAGGTGCGGGTAATCCGCATCAAGAACGACGCCGTAACGCTTTTCGAATGCCGCCGCCTTCTCCGGGGTCTTGGCGGTCGAGGACATGATGAAGTTTGACAGGCTGTAGAAACAGACTTTGCCCTGATGCACACCGACCGCCTTGGGTGTGTGCGCGTGGTGGCCGAGGATCAGGCCGGCTCCGGCATCAAATACGGCATTGGCCACAGTCACCTGATAATCGGCAATCATGCGCGGGATGTAATGGATGCCCCAGTGCAGGGATACCACCACGTTGTCCGCCAGGCTCTTCGCGCGCTTGATATCTTCAACCATGCCGGCCAGATCTTCTTCATAGGGCACCGTAACCACCCGCGGCGGCACACCGGCCTGATAATCGAAGGCCTCATAGTAAGTGTGGGCGCGCATCGGCGCGATGCCCGCGCGGTCAGGTCTGGCCGCGTATCCCGCCTGCAGTATCGAGCAGTAGGCGAGGAAGGCCGTCTTCATCCCGTTCTTTTCGATGATGGCCGGTGTGCGCGCCTCCTTCAGGTTGCGCCCCGCACCGATGACATGGAAGCCCTTGCCGCGAAATAACGCCACCGTGTCGAGCAGGGCATCCTCGCCCCAGTCCATTGCATGGTTGCTGGCGAGTGACACCACATCAAAGCCACATTCAGTGAACACCGAGGCCATATGCGGTTTCACCCTGCTGTGTGCACCGCCGGAATGCACCTGGAACGCGCCACGCTCTGAGTAAACGCGCTCGACCTGCGCAAATCGAATGTCGGCTGCCGCCAGAACCGGCTTTGCCAGTGCCGCATAGGCATCGACCGGCTCGTGAATGGGGCCAACGTCACCGCAGGCCATCAGTGTCACCGTATTTGCCACGCTCAATTACCTCAGATCATCAAGCAGTGAATAAACTGCTGCGCCGCCGGATCGCAAACCCCGACAAGCGCAACACCTCAGTCCGCGTATTTCTTCAACGCAGCTGCGGCCATGTAACGCTCCTCCAGCTCGCGCTGCTTTTCACCGCCCTCGCCATCAGGACCGGGATCGGGACGCGGATAGGGATTGTTCTTGCGGCTGGCCTGAAAATCCTCCCACGCAAGGATTCCGCGGCTCTGGAAGTCCCGCATGAAATCATGCAGCGCAGCCCACATCACCTCGTGGGTGAATCCGGGATACCAGGCGATGTTCACGCCGAGCGCGAGATGTTCATCCAGCCCGAGGTAACGCGGCAGCTTGCCCTTCATGAATGAAAGTGGTCCTTCGACCGCCGCCCGCGCCTGCCTGATCTCGTCGAGAGAATGCGGAGACTCCAGTTGCACCCAGTCCACACCCGCCTCCGTGCGATAAAGCTGAAGGCGGCGGATACAATCCTCAAGGCTGCTGTTCACCGCGTCACGCGCATAACACTGGGACATGATCACAAAATCCGGATCAATTTCATTTTTCATGTCGACGGCCGCACGATAGCGGGCTATTGCCTGTTCGACCGGCACCACCTCCACACCTGCACTTTGGGTGCGGCGCTTGCCTTCGATCGGCTGGTCATCAATCCGCACCCCGGCGACTCCGGCGCGGATACATTCCCTGACCATCCTGCGCACCGCCATGATGCCGCCGTGACCGGTATCACCGTCCATGATGATCGGAAAATTCGCGCTTTGTGCAATCCAACCCGCGATCTGCACGCACTCAGTCATGGTCGCCGTGCCCACATCGGACAGGCCGGTGTAGGACCCGACTACACCACTGGTGCCCACAAACCCGCATTCACAACCCGCCTTCTCCATGATACGGGCATGTGTTGCCGTCGGTGGATGCAATACCACCAGCACCTTGTCCTTGCGTTGAATCAGTTCCCGCAAGCGCGTAGATTTTTTTCCGGACTCCATGTTCAGGCTGCCTTTGCTTCGGCGCCGAGCGCGTGCGCTGCGGCCTCGCGTCCGGCAATGCGGCCAAACACCGAGCCGGCCATCAGACCGGAACTGCCGGGATAGTTGAAATAAAACAGACCGCCAACCAACTCGCCGGCGGCGAACAGGCCCGGCAGCGGCGCGTCTGCAATATCCAGCACGCGGGTCGCAGTGTCGATCTTGAGCCCGCCGAAAGTGAAGGTAATGCCGCAGGTCACGGCGTAGGCCGAGAAAGGCGCCTTCTCGATCGGGTTCGCCCAGTTCGATTTCTCGATGCCAAGCCCGGTCGTGCACTTGCCATCCTTGATGTTGGGGTTGAACGCGGCGTCTCGCTTCACCGCAGCGTTAAATTCGCGCACCGTCTTCAGGAACTGCGGCGGGTTAACGTCTTCCATCTTTGCCACCAGCTCCTCTAGGGTATCGGCTTGAACTTTGGTCGTGCCCTTGGAGCGATACTCGTCATGAAGCAGGTGATCAACCTGCGAATCAAACACATGCCATGCGAACCCGCCCGGCTGCTCCAGCACCACGCGGCCATACTTCGCGTAGGTATAGTTACGGAAGTCGGCGCCTTCATCGACAAAACGCTTGCCTTCGGCATTCACCATGATGCTGAACGGGTATCCGTTCCGGCTCGCGGTTATCGGTCGGTCCAATTCGCCGAAATCAGGCGCATATCGCTCCCAGGACACCGAGTGGCAGCCTGACCACTGCCCGTACGGCTGTGCCCCGATATCAATGGCCATGCGAATGCCGTCCCCGGTGTTGTATCGGGTGCCGCGCACTTTGGCCATGTCCCAGCCCGGTCCGAGATAACGCGCGCGCCACTCGCGATTTGCCTCGAAGCCGCCCGCCGCAAGCACCACGGCCTTGGCGCTGATTTCCTCTTCACTGCCGTTCGCAAACACGCGCACACCCCGAACCTCGCCGTTGCCACGGATCAGTCCGATGGCCTGTGCGCCATAACGAATCTCCACACCGTGTTTTTCTGCTGCGGTGTATTCAGCCTGCACCAAACCCCGTCCGCCGCCTGCCGCCTCGACCACCGTGCCGCCGAAAAACTTGAATTTCCCTTCGTGCTTGAAAGCATATCGCCCGAAACGTGGAACAAAACGCACACCCCTGCCGTGCAGCCATTGCACGGTCTCGGTACTGTTGAGCACCAGCATCTCTGCAAGATCGGGATCACAATAGTATTGCGTGACCCGGCCCAGATCATCGAGGTACTGTTCCGTGGTGTATTCACCGAAATCGGTATTGGCAATCTCTCCCTCGGAAAGATCAGGCACCACCGTTTTCACGGTATCAGCGCCATGGTGCACCATGCGAAAGCCGCCACCGGTGTAAGAACTGTTGCCGCCGCGCTGAGCCTCTGGCGCACGCTCCAACAAAAGAACCGTTGCATTGTGTTCGCGTGCCGACAAGGCGGCGCAAAGTGCTGCGTTACCGCCGCCCACCACGATTACATCGTAAGTCTTTCCCATGATCACTCCTGTTTTTCCTGACGGGTCCGCCCGGCCAGCGCGGCCTCACGGATGTAACGCTCATAAGCAAACTGCAGCAATCCGCCGCACTCGAAAATCTGTTCGATGCCAGCGGGGTATTTATTGAAAGGCAGACTGGCCCCGGTGGCCGGATTGACAATCACGCCTTTCGGGTAATCCACCTCCAGGGTGTCGCCGTCCTCTGCCAGCGACGTGACGCCCGGCACCACAAAAATCGGGATTGCCCGCGAGATGCTGTTGCGCAAAAAAAGACGCGACACCGATTCGGCAATGATCGCGGCGATCCCCACTTCGCGCAGCACCAGGCCGGGCCTGCTCGATCCGCAGCCGAAGTTGCGCCCCGCGATCATGATGTCGCCGGGCTTTACCTCGCGCGGAAACTCGGGCCGGTACACCTCCATGGTGTGCAGCTTCAACTCCTCCATGGTCGGGTAGAGGTAATAGGGATTGATGGCATCGGTCTCGATCGAATCGCCGAACTTCCACACGCGGCCACGTATAAGCCGATTGAGGTCAAAGCCCACTGAACACCTCCTTCGGATTCACGATTTCGCCGGCAACCGCCGCAGCCGCCACCGTCAACGGGCCGCCAAGATAAATTTCGGCTTTGGCGCTGCCCTTGCGACCTTTGAAATTGCGTGTGGTGGCCGTAATGCAAACCTCGCCATCGGACAGGAAACCCACGCGGGGTTGGCAGATACCGCAGCCGGGCGTGATGACCTGGGCGCCGGCCTCGATCAGCGTTTCGATCAGGCCCGCCTTGAGGCACTGCAGATAAACCTGCTGGGATGCCGGAGAAATCAGGAAACGCACGCCTTTAGCGACCTTGTGTTTCTTCAGCACACGGGCCGCGATCTCAATGTCCTCGTATCGGCCGTTGGCGCAGGAGCCGATCTGCGCCTGATGGATGCGCGTGCCCAGCACCTCGTCCACTGGGACCACATTGCCGAACTGGTGCGGTTTGGCGACCACGAAGGGCATGTCGTCCACGGACAGCCGAATTTCCTTGGCGTACTGCGCGCCCTGATCCGCAGTCAGCGCTTCAAAGGGAAGCTCCGTCCTTGCGCTAACGAATTGCCGCGTCACCTCATCCATGCCGAACATGGCGAATTTGGCGCCAACCTCCACACCGTGCGTCGACAGGCACATGCGGCTGTCGATGGACAATTGCGGCGCCAGCGTGCCGGAATATTCAATCGACATGCCTTGCGCGAAGTCATCGCCGTACTGGCCGGCCAGATAAAGAATGATGTCTTTCGAAATCGGATAATCCGGCTGTTTGCCGTCGAGCACCACCCGGATCGATTCAGGCACCTGAAACCACAACTCTCCATAAAGCAGCACATAGAGCATGTCGGCGCGGGTGATGCCAGTGGCGCCGGCGTTAACCGATCCATAACCGAGGGTGTGTGAATCATTGCCGACCACCAGCTCGCCGGGACGCACGAGGCCGTAGTCGAGCATCATTTGATGGGCAATGCCGGGCTCGGAATCATGAAAACACTGGATGCCGAGCCGCTCAACCTCACGTCGGACAAGGGCGTTTTCATCCGCCAGTTTCTGGCTGAGCGTGGGCTGATGGTGATCCAGCAGCACGTAGACTTTGCTGCGATCCCACACTCTGGGCAAACCATCCTTGAAGCCGGCCTCGATCGCCAGATCATGCATCGGCTCGGCGGCGTGGTAGTGACACATCGCTCCGTCGATCCGCGCCTCGAGAAAATCGCCCGCACGCACCTCCTTGCCAGCAAGGTTGTGCCGCGTGAGCAGCTTTTCCGCCATCGTCTGCGTCATGAAAAAATCCAGTTAATTCAGTAATAGTTCGGTCATTGATGTGCTGTCCCGCAAGACGCGCGGGTCAAGAAACCCGCTGGCTAACCCTCGGTCTGCGGGAACAGGCGTTTGAGCCGTTCGCGCTGCGCGGCCTGCACATGCGAGCGCGCGACCTTCTCTGCAGCGTCAGCGTCACGCTGCGCGATTTTTGCCGCCAGCGCTGCATGCTCCGTCGCCGCCGTCTGTGCGCGCTCGGGCAACAACATCAGCGGTGAGCCCAGCAGCCACATCGAGTCATTCACCGCGGCAAGGCTCTTTTCCAGATAACGATTGTGTGCCCCGCGGTGAATCGCCTCATGAAAACGCCGGTTGTTCTGGGACAACGCCTCCTGATTGCCGGCCAACTGGCGCTCACGCTCAACGAGATCGAGCAGCGACTGCACTTCAATGTCAGAGGCGTGGCGCGCACAAAGTCGCGCTGCCGTGCCTTCAAGCACCTCGCGCATGGCGTAAAGCTCCATCACCGCCTGCCGATCGAGATGCGCGACGATCAGACCGTTGCGGGGTTCGTGCTCAAGAATACCCTCGCCTTCAAGACGGCGGATCGCGTCACGCACGGGTGTGCGACTCAGCTTGAGCCAGGCCGCGATTTCGACTTCCATCACCCGGTGCCCCGGCGCAAACTGCCCCTGCTGTATGGCATCGCGCAGACGTCGATAGGCGTGTTCGCTGCGCGAGCCGTGGCGTAGTGCTTGCGGTCCCGATTTCGCTCTCGGCGTGCTGGCGCTCGGCATGCGTGCGTGCTTTCTTCTGAAAATTTCGCGGTTGACGGGATGATAGCGAGATTGTACTCTCATGTATACACGTGAACTCTTTACCTCAGCGCAGCAACAATAAACTTTTTAAAACAATTATTTAGAGACTTCCCGTGATTCAAACATCCGGGTCTCTATCGAGGAGCATAGGCATGGCCAAGGTTCTTGTTCTGGCATCAGTACTGTTGGTATCCGGCGTTTCCTTGCACGCCCACGCGCAAAGCCCCTACCCCACCAAGGCGGTGCGGCTGGTCGTCGGACAGGCACCGGGCGGCGCCACCGACGTCATCGCCCGACTGGTCAGTCCGAAACTCAGCGAACAGTTGAGTCACACGATACTGGTGGAAAATCGCACCGGTGCTGCCGGTTCGATAGGCGCGGCATTTGTGGCGAAAAGTGCGCCTGACGGTTACAACCTGTTGGTGATTTCGAGCAGCTATGCCATCAACCCCAGCCTCTATACCGACCTGCCTTTTGACCCGGTCAAAGATTTTGCCCCGGTCAGTCTGATCGCCGAGGCCCCTTTCCTGCTGCTGGTGCATCCGTCCATGCCGGTACGTTCGGTCAAGGAGTTGGTGGCGTTTGCCAAGGCAAAACCGGGCGCGCTGAACTACGCCTCCGGCGGCAACGGGAGTTCGGGCCACCTCGCGGGCGAGTTATTAACCTATCTGGCGAAAGTAAACATCGTCCATATCCCGTACAAGGGCGCCGGTCCCGCAATCGTCGATGTAATAGCAGGACAAGTACACATGACTTTCGGCAGCGTGCTGTCCTCGCTGGGCCACGTGAAGAACGGTCGAATGCGTGCGCTGGGCGTCACCGGATCAACGCGATCCTCCGTCATGGCTGACCTGCCCACCATCGCAGAAGCCGGAGTTCCGGGATACCAGACCACAACCTGGTACGGCCTGATGGCCCCGACAAACACGCCTGCCGCCATCGTGAACAAGCTCAGCGAAGAAATGAAAAAAGCGGTTGAGTCACCGGAAGTCAGGAACAAGATATCCGCTGATGGTGCAGATCCACGAGGCAGCACGCCTAAACAGTTCCAGACTCACCTCGCCTCCGAAATGAAACGGGTTTCGGAGATCATCAAGCGTGCCGGCATCAAACAGTAGGATGGTTTGAATCTGCAGGCATCACCTTCTGCGAACCCTGGATCCAGCGCGGGCAGTAACAACGGACACCACCGACTACGCGCTGCCGGATTACGAATGGCGCAGCAAACACCCGGCACTGGCCAGGCTCGCGGCACGGCTGACGGCACGCACCTCGTTCAGCACCACCGGACACGCCCAAAATACCTGACAGCGGCGCTAACGCAGCAGCGCTGGAACCGTAGGGCCGGATGCGGGTCGTGCATTGCCATTGGCCCTGCCATTTTTGATCTGGCGCAATTGAATATTCGCCTGATGAAAAAGTTCGTTCAGTTCCCGGACCTGGACATAGGCATCGCCGTGGGTTTCCTTGGCGAGCCATTGACCAATCTTTTGCACTTCAAAAAGTTGCTCGATCAACTGGTCTATGGTTTCGCGCCGCACGGGGAGCGCGCGCCTTTCTTGGCGTTCCCTTATTTCAAACCGTTCTACTTGCATGGGGCCTCCCTTGGATTCACAGTCTGCACGCTAGTCGCTCGCGGACCAGAGCCGGCGCCAGGATTGCTGTTCACGGGTTTCAATAAAACGCCCAGCAATACGGAGCCCTTAGGTGGCACGATGTCCAATGACGACCGCTGCGTCGGTTCGATAGCGTACGGAGCAGGGGCTGTGGTCCAACAGCCTTTTTCACGATTGTCCGGGTCCAGCCCCGCAGACCCAGCTCATGGCCAGCCGCATCCCCCGTGCCGCGGTCTTACGTGTTGGCGACCCACTACGGTTGCGGTTTATTCGGCCTTCGCGCCCGATTCGCGGATGGCTTTCGCGTATTTCACCGACTCCGCCTGCACAAACGCTGCGAACTGTTCGGGGGTATTACCCACCGTCTCGCTGCCCAGCTGCTTGATGCGCGCGATGATCTCGGGGGTTTTCAGGATGCGCACGAATTCCGCGTTGAGCTTGGCGATGATGGGCTTCGGCACGCCGGCCGGCGCGTGCATCGAATACCAGGCGTTGACTTCGTAGCCCTTGATGCCCTGCTCGCTGAAGGTGGCGACTTCAGGCAACTCCGGCAGCCGCTGCTCACGGGCAATGGCCACCGCTTTCAATTTGCCCGCCTTGATCTGCGGCATCACCGATGCTGCGGTGTCGAACATCATGTTGGTCTGTCCGGAAATGGTGTCGAGCTGCGCCGGCGCACCGCCCTTGTACGGCACATGCAGCAGGTTGATACCGTTCATCGATGCAAAGATCACGCCGGCCATGTGCGGCGGCGTACCGGCGCCGCCGGACGCGTAGGTATATTTCCCCGGCGCTGCCTTCGCCGCCGCAACGAAATCCTGCACGCCCTTGAACGGCATACTGTTGTTCATTACCAGCACCGTTGGCGCCACCGCCAGCAAAGTGATCGGGGAGAAATCCTTAACCGGATCGTAGCCTGGGTTTTTGTAGAGATTGGGCGCCAGCGCATGCGTGGCGATTGATGACAGCAGCAGCGTGTAACCGTTGGGCACCGCGCGCGCGGCGATCTGGGTGCCGATGGTGGTGCCGGCGCCGGGCCGGTTATCGATCACCACCTGCTGGCTCCAGGCCTCCGTCAGCTTCTGCCCGAAAATGCGTGCCAGCGTGTCGTTACCGCCGCCCGGTGGATAGGGCACGATAATGCGGATGGGTTTGCTCGGATAATTCTTGGCCGTGCCTGAACCATCGGCGGCACCGGCCGCTGCCGCCGCGAACGCAAGCAGCGCCAAACACCATTGTGTGATGCGTTTCATGTCGCCTCCCCCGTGGATCCGGTTTATTCCGGCTTAGTCCGGTTTGTTCCGTTATTCATCAGTTCGACCACCTGCCGCAAACCATTTTCGTAGCGTTCGCGCTCGCGCGCAATCGCCGCCGCGTTCCAGTCCATGAAACCGCCGCCCGTTTTCATGCCAAACCGCTTTCGGGCCAGCAGGGCTTCCAGCACCGGCGCCGGCGCCGCCGTATTGCACAAGGTCGGAAACACCCGGCGATAGAGCTGGGTGGAAATCTCCCAGCCCGAATGTTCCTTTTGCAGGATCGGGCCGCACACCGCATAACGAAAACCGAATCCATATTGCACGGCGGCATCGACGTCCTCCGCCGTGGCCACCCCGCGGTCGACCAGGTCCAGCGCTTCGCGCATCAGCGCAGCCTGGATGCGATTGACCAGAAAACCCGGCAGATCGCGATTGAGCCGCACCGGCCGTTTGCCGAGGCCTCGCAGAATCTCCACCAGGCGATCGGCCAGCGCCGGATCGCTATGCCCGGAACAGATCACCTCGACAATCGGCACAAACTGCGCCGGCATCAGGAAATGCATGCCCAGCATGCGCTGCTGCGTCGCGAGGCCTTCGGCAATCTCGCTGATCGGATAACTGGATGAATTGCTGGTCAGAATGACGGTCGCCGGGGCAACACGCTCCAGCTCCGTGAACACGCGCCGCTTGATCGCCAGATCTTCGGTTGCGCTTTCACTGACCAGTTCGACGCCGTCCCAGTTCACATCGCTCAATGCAGCCATAACTGCAATGTGTTCCGCCCGCGCGCCATCAGCCCCGGTGCGGGTCAGCCCCTCACGCAGGCGCTCCGGCAGAGTAGTGCGCAGCGCAGCCACCGACTCGACCAGTTGCACGCTCCAGCCGCCTGCGGCGAAGACCATCGCCACGCCGCTGCCCATGGTACCACCGCCGATCACTACGGCTTTGCCTGCCGGATGGTTCGTAGTCACGACCTTGGCACTCGCGACAACAGGTCCGGAGGCAGAATCGCGCGCGCTTACCAGAGCTTCGGCAATATCAATCCGAAGGCGCCGATCAGCGCCAGCGCAAACACCACGATGATCCCGCCGGCCGCGCGCGGATAGACCGCCACCCAGGCATCGAGCCGGGTATTCATGTCATCACCACCCTTGGTGATCTTCCGCTCCGAATACCAGTGGCTGCCGCGCGCCTCCAGCGCGACCACGGCGTCGGGGAAAAAAGCCAGCATGATGCCGGCCACGACCGCGGCCAGGTTGCCGGCGACCAGCATCCAGCGCACGCTGTCGATCACCCAAAGCGCAACAACCGGGCGCAGGGACTCGAGACCGAGCATGGTCACGACTGCGCTGGCTTTGAACTGGGTGAGCAGACTGAATACCGCAAACACGCCGCCGGCGACAAAAATCGCCGCCAGCCAATACCGGTATTGCTGCACGGCCTGCCGGGTATCGCGGGGGATTTCCAGCGACCGGGACGCACCGCGCATCGACACCCAGCGATTCATGTTGCCGAAAAAGCGCAACGCCCCCGCGCTGTTGATGATCAGGCTGATGCCGACGGCGAGCAAGGCAACACCGCCCACCAGAAAAAAGATCACCGTTGACTGTGCCAGCCACAGCCGGACGCTGTGCCCGCCCATCATGTTCAGAAATTCCATTGGTCCCTCCTGTTGTTTCTCGCTACATTTCGCCACAGCCTGCGCAAGTGAGCGCATCTTACCGGTATCTACTGTTAGTGAACGAACATTGAAAAACCTCGCCCTGGGCCCGGCACACCGGGCGTACGCCACCGTACAGCCTGGTCGCGACAAAGGGTAAAGAATGAATTGTGGCAAACACTAGGCCTCCCCCTGTGTCTTTAAGTCCACACGGGCCTTCATCCCCCCTGATGACGCCCGTACTTTTAGCCCGATAACAGCAATGCTGTTACCGGGCTTTTTTTGACGCCCGTGCGCGAACGTACGGACGCATTCCGGAATTTGGCACATCGTGCGATTTGAGCCGCGCAGCGGCTCGGCAGAGCTGGATGCAGGCTCGGCCATCATTCCCGGGGAAAACGCACATGAATATTGCGATCTGGATACTGGCGGGCTTTGCCATCGGTTGGCTGGGCTACATCGTTTTCCATGACCATGAACGGCACGGTGTGCTGACAACAGTCACCATCGGCGTGTTGGGCGGCCTGCTGGGTGGCATGACGCTGGCGCCGATGCTGGCTGACGTCATCGACACAATCAGCCCTTTCAACCCGTTCTCGCCAATAATCCCCCTCGCCGTTGCGGCGACGTGCCTGACCATCAGCAATCTGCTGTCCCATTCATTGCCTGTGGGACATCCTTCGGCATGATGGAATCCGACGCGCTGCCGGTCCCTGTCGAGCAGCAGTCGTTTTTCAGTTTTCAGGATGCGTTGCGCCACCTCACGCGCTTCATGATCGGCCCGCCGCTTGAAAATCCGCTGGATGTCGCCGCAAAAAGAATCGAAACCAATCCGGCCTTCGCACAATCCCGGCTGCTCACCCGATTGCTGGCCGCGATGACCCGCCAGAGCGGCGAATTCCGCCCCGCGGAAATTTCCGTGTTCGACCGGGAAACCCTCACCGTGATTGTCGCGCTGATCAACAGCCATGACGCCGGCACCTCGCCACCCGCGGACTGGCAACGCGCCGTCGATCGGGCCCAAGCCGCACAGCTCGGGTTCGACCGCCAGACCTGACTGACAAATAAAGGCTGGGCCACCGCTCCAAGGCCAATACCCGGACTCGACGGTCACCTGCTGCGGGCCGGGGTTAGAATTCTCCGCAGGTCCTGCACGCTCAGTCTGCGTAAAAAAAATCGGCTGACCCATGAGTGAGTACTGACTCACAGCTCTCGCTCCCTTGGTAAAATTATATAAGTAACTGTTTTTATTGATATTTTTGTAAAAATTATCCATGAGCGATTCCACCCTCGACATCAACGCCAGCTTCCGCGGCGGCGGCCGCTCGGTCGAATTTCTCGACCAGATCAACAAAGCGTCGATCGTGATGCTCGCCGGGACCGGCATCGTGCCGCGGGATGTGGCGCAGCGCATTGCCCGCGGCATTGCCGAGGTCATCGACAACGAAAGCAAAGACCCCGGCACGCGGCGTACTTCCGCTGATTACCTTGATTACGAACCGCGGCTGATCGCCGTCGCCGGCCAGGAAGCCTCGCGCCTGCACACCGGCCGCAGCCGGCAGGATCTCGCCTCCACCATCGCACGGATGAACCTGCGCGACGGTTTGCTGCAAGTGATCGATGCACTGATCAAGGCGCGCGAAGCATTACTGAAGCGCGCCGAAGAACATATTGAAACCATCATCCCCGCCTACACCCACGGCGTGCAGGCACAGCCCACCACCTTCGCGCATTACCTGCTGGCGTTTGAATCTGCCCTCGCCCGCGCCACCGAACGGCTGCAGGAGACTTATGTGCGGGTGAACAAATGTCCGCTCGGCGCTGCGGCTCTGGCGACATCCAGTTTTCCGCTGGACCGGAATCGCCTGGCGGAACAACTCGGTTTCGAAGGCCTCGTTGAAAACGCCTACGACGCCAACCACCTCGCCCCCGTCGACAGCGCACTCGAAGTCGCCGCCGCGTATAGCAGCGCCGCGGTGCAAACAGGGATGTTCGCGCAGGACATCCACGCCCAATACGCCGAGCCCGTGCCCTGGTTCATGCTTGCCGCGGGTGAATTGACAGGCACCAGCAGCATCATGCCGCAGAAGCGCAACCCGGCCGCACTCGAACAACTGCGCGCGCAGTCGAGCATCCTGTTGAGCGAAATGCAGACCATGACCTTCGTCGCGCACAACAACCGTCCGGGCATGTTCGACTACCGCATGTACGACCCGGTGCCGGCCGGCCGCGCGCTGCAGGTGTTCAAACTGTTCAAGCAGGTGGTGGAAGCGCTGGTGGTCAACAAGGCACGGGCGCTGGAAGAAGTGCACGCCGACTATTCGACCACCACCGAAATCGCCGATGCCTTGTTACAGCGCGCCGAAGTGCCCTTTCGCACCGGGCATCATTTTGCGTCCAGGCTGACGGACTTCGGGCGGGGCAAGGGGCTGAAGCTGCAGGAGATTCGATTTACCGAAGTGGCGCGGATTTATCAGGAACAGGCGAAGGCCGAGCTGCCGCTCACCGAGAAGGAATTCCGTGAGGTGATCAGTGCGGAATATATGGTGTTTGGGCGGCAGGGACTGGGCGGACCGCAGAAGTCAGAGACCAAGCGGATGCTGGCCGTTGCGATCAAGGCAGTCCAAACCAACACGGCTCAACTGAACAAACACGCCGAACATCTCGCAAGCCGGCAGCAGTCACTCGACCAGGCGTTTTCAGCGCTCATCTGACAGCGCTGGCCGGCGCGTCTCAGATGGTCAGCGGCTGCTGCATGTCCTGCCCGAACCCGGCAATTCCAGCCGCACGCTCCTCACTGGCCGCCAGCTTGTGGATATAAGCCAAATCGCGCAGGGCCACGTGGGTTGTCTCAAAACTGTCCATCAATTCGCGGATCAGATTCGAGTTGCCACGACGATCGCCCGCCTGGGCGTTCTGTTCCAGCCGGGTGGCAACCGATGCCAGACCTTTGGCGCCGAACGCACCGGCTGACCCTTTCAGCTTGTGCGCACGCACCGCCACCTTCGCAAAGTCCTGCGCTTCGAGTGCGTCGACAATCCCCGACAACTCCAGCGGAAAGCGCGCGACAAATGCCGCGATCAGGTCTTCGAGTGCGATGACATCATCCTCATACAGACTGCGCAGCATCGACACGCACTCCGGATCGAGTATCCGCTCGCTGTCGCGTCCGGTCGATGCCGGTTTCTCGTTCTCGAGACCCAGGGCCTCGGCCAGTTGCAACTGCGAGTACGGCTTGGCGAGATAGCCGTCCATGCCCGCCGCAATGCACTTTTCCCGATCACCGGCCATTGCATTGGCGGTCAGGGCAATGATGCGCGGACCGTCCGCCCCGTAGCGGCGGCGTATTTCGATGGTGCTGTCGAGGCCATCCATTTCCGGCATCTGCATGTCCATCAGCACCACATCGTACTGCTGACGCTTCAGCGCCGTCAGCACCTCAAGCCCGTTTGCCGCAACGTCCGCGTTGACGCCAAGCCGGACCAGAACCTTGACGGCGAGTTTTCTGTTGATATCGTTGTCATCGGCAACCAGGACCCGCAGCGCGGTCCGGCGCCAGACATTGCCGGATGGAATGCTTTGAAAAGCCTCTGACGGCACCCCCAGAATCGCCCGTGTCACGGCATCCATCAGCACCGATCCCCTGACCGGTTTGACCAGATGGGCGAAGAAAACGCCATTCTCGATTCCGGACTCGACCCGCCCGGCGGTCGAAAGCAATATCAGCGGCAGGCTTGAATGACCCGAAAGCCCGCGGATGGTGTGCGCCAGTTCGGTGGTGCGCAGTCCGCCGTTGCCCATGCTCACCACGGCGGCATCAACCGGCCCCGCCGTCCGCAGCCACTCGATGGCATCCATCGGTTTTCGAAATGCATATACCGCCATTCCCGCCCTCAGACAGCGGCGGGAGAACAATTGCAGGTCGGCCTCCTGCTCATCGACGATGACGATCCTGCGCGCAACAACATTGCCGTGCTGCGCTGGAACCGTCGCCACAACCTGCTGCCACATTTTTACGGTAAACGTGAACGTCGAGCCGCAACCCTCCGCGCTTTTGACCGAAATCCTGCCGCCCATCAACTGAACCAACCTTGCACAAATTGCCAGGCCAAGCCCGGTGCCGCCGTAGCGCCGCGTCGTGGAACTGTCCGCCTGGGTAAACGGTTCGAACAGGCGGTCGATCGCCTTTTCGGGAATCCCGACGCCGGTATCGGACACACTGAATTGCAGCAGCAGGGACGGTTCCGTCGACGGACACAATCCGACGTGGATGCGCACCTGCCCCTGCGGCGTGAACTTGACCGCATTGCTGCACAGGTTGAGCAGAATCTGCCGGAGCCGGGTGAAATCACCGCAGATCAGATCGGGCACGTTCTCTTCGATGACACAGGAAATGCCCGTTCCCTGTTCGCGCGCGTGCACTGCCACCAGATCGACCACGTCGTCGATCACCTCGGTCAGCTCAAAATCGATGTTTTCAAGTTCGACCTTGCCCGACTCGATCTTGGAAAAATCCAGGATGTCGTTGATGACGGTCAGCAGTGAGTCAGCGGAAACCCTGATGGTTTGCACATAATCCTGCTGTTCCATCGTCAACGGGGTGTCCTGAAGCAAGCCGGTCATTCCGACCACGGCATTCATCGGTGTGCGAATTTCGTGGCTCATGGTCGCCAGAAATGCGGACTTGGCAATGACGGCCTCCTCCGCCTTGCGGTTGATCTGCACGAACAGTGCATTTTTCGCCTGCAGATCCCGCGCGTAACGGTGAAGGTGCTGCGTCTCGGCACGCATCCGCACCGCTTCCAGACCAAGCCGGCGGATCGGATAGATGCGCACCAGAAAATAGAACACGCCCGCGAGGACTGCCGACAGGGCCGTTACCAGCAGGCTCTGCAACACCAGGGGCAGCAGCGAGGCCCTGACCGTAATTTCGCCGATCTCCTGCTTCGAGACGACAATGGCTGCGCGTCGGATCAACACGGGATCTGACACAGCCTGCCCCGTCCGGACCATCGTCTCCCCGGCGGCGGAAACCACCATGATCGACATGCCGAACGTCCCCCCGGGCGGCACCATATCGCGCACTTCGGCGCCGAGGGGGCGCCAAAAATTCCTGTCGCGGGAAACCGCGTCGCCCAGTTGCCGGGCATGTTCACCGGCATAAGCCTCGATCTGATTCGACAGCCAGAAATGGCTGAGTGCAAAATGGCCCGCCGGGATGCCGAGAGAAATCGCCGCGGCGACACCCACTGCCACGCCGGAAAGATGCCTGATCAGGCTGCGGTAAGCCTCGCCGTGAAAGTCGGCGTCAATATCCCCCGCCTCCACCGATTCGGACTTGGCGACATCAGGGTCCGCCGGGGAACGCGGATTGCCCGTGCGCGATTGCAGCGGATTAGTCGCCGGCACGCTCATCGCTCCCCGAAGATCTCGGTCAACAACCTGCGCACGACACCCACCTTGACCGGCTTTGACAAATAGCCGTCCGCACCCAGCTTGAAGGCACGCGCCACATCGTCCGGCGCAGAACACGACGTCACCATCACCACCGGGATGTTCCGGACCGACGCCTGCTGGCGCAGGCGCGACAGCACTGCGAATCCATTCATATCCGGCATGTTCACATCGAGCAGGATCAGCGAGGGTTGCTGTACCAGTTTCATCACGCCGATAAACTCATCCCTGTTACCGGCAGCCTTCACCGGATATCCGTCCGTCATCAACAGCCTTTCCAGCAACTTGCGTGTTATCAGGTCGTCATCGACCACCACGATCGGCGCACCCGGGGTCGGCGGCGGTGCCCCGCTGCGCCTTTGCACCCTGCGCACCGCACCGGCTGCGCCGGCAGCGGACACACCGCCAATCAGAAAATGGTCATTCAGCTTCGCCGCACCCGCTGGCTGCGCATCACCGGCGCTGGTCCGCGATTCGATGGCTTCGGCGACCATCCACGACTGCGTGATCGCCAGCGACGGATTGGTCAGGATGAGCGTGAAATCCAGGCTGTCGTCCGGTTCCTTCAGATTGTTGGTCATCGTGGCAGCACTCGTTCGCCCTTTGACCCGTCATCAACACGGCGGCAGCCATCAGGCCGCAATCGAAGCGCCGGCAGCATCGGCTGCGCCTGTCTTTTGGGATTGGTCATGGGGTTGAAACACTTTGCGTAACGACAGGATTGGCACTGTCTTCCCGTCCCCCTTGAAGCACGAAATCGCGATGCGGCTCCACGCCGCATCAACGGGCAGGCTGCAGGCCTGCTGGTCCGAGAGTTCGACAATCTGCGGAAATTCGGGCACCCGCATGCACCCGTACTGGACACCGCCGGCGTCTGCCGCATACCCGACGACGACAAAAAACCGCCCTGGCGATTCCGGTTGCAAACCGCGCCATGTCGCCAGATCAAATACCGGAATCCATTGATCGCGCCACTGCAACAGCTCCCGGCAATGCGGCGGCGCCATGGGAACGGGCGCCATGTCCCCCTCCGTCACCACTTCGATGACTTCATGCAATCCGATCGCAGCGACCGCGCTGACACCGGCGTCAAGCCGGATGGCTTTGCTCGTAGGCATGGGCTTCCACATCCTCCAGTGGCAACAATGCAGCAATGGCTTCCAGCGAGCATTGAAATGCAATCTTTTTCCCGAACAGTGCGAAGGCTTCAATCGGGGAGTTACCGCATTTCAAGGACGTCGGAATCAATTTGAGACTGACCTGCGCTGAATTGATGGCCTGCAACTCGTCGCAAGCCAGGCCAAATACACCGCCGCGATACCGGGCAACGATAAAGTACGGCCGGTCGGTTTTTGCGATGGGCCGGAACGCCCGTGACAGCGAAAACACGCGGGCACTGATGCCGCCCCCGCGATACACGGCATAGGTGTCACGATGTTCCGTCAAATGCGAACGCTGCTCCACCGTCATGACGCTCTGTTGCGGAAACAGCGCCGTAAATCCATCAAATGTCGCCGCCAGGAATCCCGCCCCCGCGCGCAGATGATCAGTGGATGCTTTGGGCAACATGGTGTCCTCCTTTGAGCTGCGCCTGCAGGTGCGACAGCAGGTCGTGATCTGAATACGGTTTGGTCAGATAGACGCTGACTCCGGACAATTCCGCCTGCCGGCGGTGCTTGTCGAGGGATCGCGAGGTAATCATGATCACCGGAAGACTCTGCGTCTCCTTGCCCGCCCGCAGGCGCGCCGTCAACTCCAGACCGTTCATATTCGGCATTTCCAGGTCCGTGAGCACCGCATGCGGCCGGAAGGCATCGATCATCTGTACCGCCTCCATGCCATCTTTCGCCGCCTCCACGGCGTATCCGCTGTCCTCAAGCAACTGCGTCAGCAGCCTGCGCACGCTGAGGGAATCATCAACAACAACGATCCGCGTCCGCTGTATCGGCTCATCCACCGCGGCAGCGGCAGCGAAATCCCGGCCGTAACCCGCAGCCGGTTCGCGCAGCATCGCGGCAATATCCAGCAGCGGCGCTACTGAACCGTCACCAAGCACCGCCGCGCCGTTGAGCCCCTTGACGCCTTTCAGCAATTGCCCCAGATCCTTCGCAATCAGGTCGCGCGCATCAACCAGCTTGTCCACCAGCAGTGCCGTGGCCTTGCCGTCGACCCGCATCAGCACGGCCACCTGCTTCGCCGGATCGCAGGGCGTTCCGGTGACTCCGACCAGATCGGCCAGCGACCGGATCGGGAAGACGCCATTGCCATGCTTGAGATGGGGTTGGTCTGCGACATGCACCACTTCGGCGACGCCGGGAGCCATGGCATGTTCGATGCCGTAGCTGGGCAGGCCGAATATCTGGCCCGCGGACTCGACCAGCAGTACGTGGAGCGCCGTCAGCGACGCCTGCAGGCGCAGTTCAATCATCGTGCCCATTCCCGAACCGGCCGAGGAAATGTCCACGCTGCCTTTCATCGACAGGACGCGCTCGCGCACCACGTCAAGGCCGACGCCCCTCCCGGAAATTTCACTGACGCTGTCGCGCGTGGAAAAACCGGGCAGCATGATCAGACGCGCGAGTTCCTGCTGGCTCAAAGTCTGGCTGGCGGTGATCAACCCCCGTTCGATCGCCTTGGCGCGTATGGCCGCATAGTCCAGCCCGCGCCCGTCATCCACGCAGCGCACGATCAATCCCTGCCCCTGTCGCAGGAAGCTCAAGGTCACGCTGCCGAGCAGCGGCTTGCCGAGCAGTTCGCGCTCCTCGGGCGGCTCGATGCCATGGTCTATCGCATTGCGCAGAATGTGCAGCAGTGGATCTGCGAGGCGGTTGAGAATCTCGCCGTCGAGCATGGTATCGCCGCCGTTCAACAGCAGATCCGCCTGCTTCCCGGTCGAGCGGCAGGTCTGTCGGACATTGCGCGTGAGCCGGGGAAGAATGTTCTTCACCGGCGTCATCCGGGTGGACAGCGCAAGATGCTGCATCTCGCGGCGAATGCGGTCCTGCTGCAGCAATGTGCCGCCGAGCTGGGCAATGTCCTCCTCAATCTCGCGGCCAAGCTCGCGGGCATCGGCGGTTTCCTCCGCCAATGCCCGGGTAACCATGTGCAATTCGTTGTACTGATCCATTTCCAGGGAGTCGAAATGACCATCAGCCGCGCTACGCTGCCCCTGCATGTCGGCGAATCCGCGGATGTCGACGATGTTCTCCAGCTCGAAGATCCGTTTCTGCACGGCAAGATTCTGCTCCAGCAGATGCTTCGATCGCTGCGTCACCTGCTTCAGGCGCGACTGGAACTGTCCGACCTTGATCGCCATTTCACTGGTGAGACGGAACAGGTCATCGAGGGTCTTCACCGGCACGCGCAGACTCTGCTCGAGCTCCGTCGTGGCGGCCGGAGCCGCTTCTGCCACGTCTGGCTTGTCGGCTGCCGGTTCCATCCGGGGTGTTGCGGAATCGGGCACGACCGGAACCGGTTCCGTCGTGACGTCCATCTCGCCATTATCAATACGGTTCGCCCAGTCCAGCACGCTTTGCATCACCTGCCGGGCGTTGTGCGGCTGATCCTCCTGGCCGAGCAGATAACACACCATCTGCTCCAGGCATCCGGCAACATCCAGCAGCGTGTTGCCCAGCGCCGCAGACAACGCTTCCGGGTGCCCCTGCAGGTACTCCAGGATGTCCTCGGTGTGATGTCCCAGACGCGCGATGCCCATGATGCCAACGATGTTTGCCGAACCCTTGAAGGTATGGGCGATCCGCTTTGCCTCCTTGAAGACCTCCGGCGTGCCCTTGCCGGCGACAATGCGGCCGACCAGTTTGGAGAATTCAGCGGCATGGCCGGGCGCCTCCTGCATGAATCCCTCAAACATGCTCTGATCCAGATCCGCCGGCAAAACCAGCGATACGTCGTCCTCCGCTGCGACCGTCGGCCGCGCCGGCCCTGCGGCATCGCGGATTTCAGCGGTCAGGTCAGGCGGTGCCGACAGCAGCAGTGCAAGCTCAGCGGCACCACCGTCACCCGCAGCCCCGGCGGCGGCAAAATGTTCGGCCAGCGCGCTGCAGGCTGCTGCATCAGCGGATTTTGCAAGATAGCTGATCACCAGTTCCGGCCACCGGTCGAAGAAGCCGCGGCTCGCGGCAACCGCCTGCGCATCGTCCACATCGAGAACGAGCAAGGCCTCGCTCACTTTGGCACAGCAGATTCCGAGTCCCGGCATGCCCATCAGGGCGGCCGTCGCGGCAAGACGCTCAACCTGGCTCCCGTAGTTCTCCCGCGCACCCAATGCATCGTCACCGCCGGCAACCAGGGCCGAAAAGCTGGCGGAGAGGTCTCCGGCAATACCCTCGACCTCGGACTGCAGCGCCCGTATCAGTTCACTGGTATCCATACACCATCCATGACCTGTCACTCATTTCATGCTCCGATTCGCACAAGGCACCGCTTTACTTCCACCGGGTAGATGCGGGGCTGGCGCCAACACCAGCCCCGCACGGTCAGGCCGCTGCCGGCAAGGGCTCGCGCTGAACGGCCACCAGCGTCGCCGTGTCGGACTCCAACACCTGCCGGGGGAGCTTGAACACGGAAATCGCCGAATTGAGCTGGCGCGCCGCCTCCGCCAGGGCGGTCGTTTCAATCGTCTGCTCCTCGATCTGCTGCGATGTCAGCTCGGAACTGCGCCCGATCTCGTTGATCCGGCTTTTCAGCTCGATCGCCACCTGGTTTTGCGCATCCGTTCCCGCCGCGATGCGCTGCACGAGGCCCGCCAGGCTGGTCGCGATACGCTGGGTTTCACGCATCTGGTCACCCGCGCGCTTCGCCAGTTCAGATCCATCGACCACCTGCGCAATCGTGCGGTTTACCGTTCCGATCGTCTCGTTGGTTTCGATCTGGATATTGTTGATCAGTGTCGCAATCTGCGAGGTCGCATTGCGGGAGGATTCCGCCAGCCGCTGCACCTCCTCCGCCACCACCGCAAAACCACGGCCCGCATCACCCGCAATCGCCGCCTGCATCGCAGCATTCAGCGCCAGCACGTGGGTGCGCTCTGCAATCGTGTTGATCAGGCCGATAATCCCGGAAATTTCCTGCGAGCGTTCGCCGAGACGCTTGATTCGCTTCTCGGTTTCGGCAATGGTCTCGCGAATGCCTTCCATGCCGGCAACGGTTTCCTTCACCCGTTCCAGCGCCGCATTGGTCGCCTGGCTTGCGCTCTCCGCAGCGACGTTGGTATCTCCCGCCAGTGTCGCGATCAGATTCATTTGCGTAACCGCCTCGGTAAGGTCGTCGGCCATGTGGGAGACCTCGGCGCGCTCGTTTTTTGCGGTCTTCTGCACCAGCTCGGCCTTTGCCTTAACCTGCGCCGACGCACGGTCAACGTTTCCGGCAATGCGCGACACCTGCCCGAGCACCTTGTTGGTCTCGCCGGTCAGCTGATTGATCGAACTGGCGACGGTGCCAATCACCGATTCATCGACGTTCGCATGCGCCGTCAAATCCCGGTTGCTCAACTGGTACACGGTCTGCATCAGCTCAATCACGGATTTATTGAGCTGGGCGTTTTCTTCCTCCGCCTTTTTCTGCGCCGCGATCCGATCCTGCAACAGGGTGTTGACCGTCCGCCCGAGCGACCCGACCTCGTCATTGCCCTTGATGTTGGCCAACCCCGACTCATCGCCGCTGCGCACCTTGTTGACCGCAACCTGCAGCGCACGGACGGTGGAGGTTACGTTGCGCACAATGAAAAAGCCCAATGCGCCACCCAACGCGAACAACAGGACGATCTGCAACCCGGCATAGATTGCGGTCTGGCGCAGGCGATCCGCCTTGGCAATAAGCTCGGTCTCCAGCGCTTTCGCCGCGGTGTCGATCCACTCATACAGGCCATCGATGCCCTGCGTCGCGCTATCAAAGAATTCCATCGGGCGCAGCGTCGACTTGTCCGTATTCAGCATCTCCGCCCTCGCCGTTTCGGCCAATCCGTTGACCACGCGTATTTTTTGCCGCGCCGGCTGCTCCATCGTGTCCTTGAAAGCAGGCAGCATCAGGAAGGTCTTGACCATCCCCCTGCCCGCCTGCTCGATCCGCACCTGCGCATCGGCGATGCTCGACGCCAGGGCAGCGCGTTCCGCCGCGGACACCGGTACCGCCGTTTTCGGATCGGCAATACGCATTTCTGCGCGCATCAGCTGAACAGCGCCGAGACCCTGGATCCTCGCCAGCGGCTCCGATGCAGCCGGCAGATCGACATAGACGTTACGGATCAGCAGTGCCGTGTGTTCATCCGGGTCAAGACTCAACTTGTAGTAATCCAGAAACAGCTCGTTCAGATAAAACACCTTCCGGCTCATCTCGCCGTGATCGGCAAACGATCCATCCGCATCAATGGACTTGACCTTCACCAGCTCGGTGAGGGTGGGCCATTGCGTCTTGACCTCCAGCCACGCGCCCTGGATACGCCCGTCCCCGGTGGCTTCCACATCCTTTTCCAGCTTCTCGATCAGGGTTTTGGCTTCCGTCAGGATGGTCTCGAGCGGCTGCGGATTCGCGTCAATCCCGGTCAGGAAAATCATTGAGCGGGCGCCATGCCGCTGCACTTGCTTGAGTAGCTGGATCGTCGTCGATACAGTCGAAAGTCCGCTGATCTCGCGTTTTGCGGTATCAATCTCCTCCCAGGTTTTCATGCCGTAGTAGTACGTCGGCAATCCGACCATTGGCAGCACCAGCAACCCGAGCAGCAGAAACTTTTTCCAAAGCTTCCAGTCAGCAAGAGAAAACTGTTTGAATTTCAGTTTCATCGCATTTCTCCAGTAGGATTATTTCCATGCAAAAACAGGCCCGGGAAATTCATGATGCAAGCCTTGCCGAGGTCATCTCGAAAAATCGTTGGTATTGCAGCTCAAGCCAGACTTCCTGCTCTTGCAGGTAAGCCTTCGGCACGCAATCTTTCAGCGCATCCGGCAATTCAGGCAGGTCGATCGCGGTTGCGGACTCGAGGCGGATCCGTGTCGGCAACTCATTGACCAGCAGCCCGGCGGCCATGGCGCCATGACCGAGAACCAGCAGCATCCGGTCATTGCCGGCCTGGACCTGGGATCCGATCATCGCGGCGACATCAAACACCGGCACCAGATTGCCGTGCAGGTTGGCCAGCCCGCGGAACCAGGAAGGCACGTTCGGCAACCGGTAAACCGTCATCATCTCGGACAACTCGCTGGCATCGTCAAACGACACCACAAACCGCAGATCGCCAACATGAAAACCGAGCCTGGCAGACAACGCCCGGCGCCGGTCGGTACCCCAGCCACCCAGCAGACCTTCGCGCAGATCCGTCCGCGACGAACCCAGTGCCACGGAAGGCGGCAACAACCCGGGCTGAGCGGAAAAATCCTGCGGCGGAGCAGTCACTGCAGCAGCCTCTGTCGTTGCGGCCGCCGGCAGCGGTTCCCCGCTGCGCTCAGTCCCCGCATCCGGCAACGCTGCGTCAGCCTCCGCCGCAAAACCATCCATCAGAAACGCAGTCGAATCCGGAATCATGTCCTCTGCGGCTTGCTCCGGCGCGGCAGATGCCTCTGCGCAAGGGACATCCTCCAGCAGCGGCATGTCCGCGAGGAAATTTGCGCCGTCCGGAACCATGTCATTCATGGGCGGCAACCGGGAACTGCGCGACGCCAGGGCACATCGCGCCCTGTGCGCCGGCGGCTTCCCGCTCCTTCAATCGCTTTGATGAACGCAACATGCGGGTCGGCTAAATCGCGTTTAATTGATCAAGTATCTGTTCGGCGCTGTAAGGCTTGGTGACAAAGCCTTTCGCCCCCAGCATCTGCGCCCAGACCCGATCGGCCTGCTGGTTTTTCGCGGTGACGAATACCACGGGGATGCCCTTCGTCTCCGGCGTGCCCTGCAGCGTCCGGGTGGCCTGGAACCCGTCGACTTCCTTCATGTTGACGTCCATGAAAATGAGATCCGGTTTCTCTGACTTCGCCTTGTCAACCGCCTGTTCGCCGGAGACCGCCGTGACCACCTGATAACCGGCGCCGGTGACGATCCTTTCCAGATTCATCAGGTCCACCTTTGCATCATCAACAACCAGAATTTTGCCTTTGCTCATTTCAGATTCCTCCGCTTCGATTGATCAAAACTAAACAGCCATTTCCTCGGGCGTTGTCGTCGAAACGAACCTGGAAATCACCTCCAGCAGACGGTCTTCGTCCACCGGCTTGGTCAGGTACGCGTCACATCCCGCCATCGTTCCGCGGATCTTGTCGAAGGGCGAAGACTTGCTCGTCAGCATCACCACGGCTGTCGGCTTCTCCGCTGACTTTTTCCCCTTGATCAGCTTGCACACCTGATAACCATCCACTCCGGGAAGAATCACATCAAGGAAAACGCAGGTATAAGTCCGCTCCCCGGTAAAACCGATGGCCTGCTCACCGCTTTCCGCAAAATCGACGCCAAAGGCATACGGGGCAAGCCGGGTCTCCATGAATTTGCGAACCGCAAGACTGTCATCGACGACGAGGACACGGTCCGTGGAAACCGCATCGGACCGCGCTGCCGGCTGCGCTGAAGGCGCTGCTGCAAGCGGGCCCGGCGCCTGAACCGCGGGTTTTGGCAAGACCTGGGATTCGTCCGGCGCCGGACGGAAGCGCTCGCGGATCGCCTGGGCAAATATCGCCAGCGCTGCGCCATGGCGCAGCGGGCGCGGCAGCACAAAATGACGCGTGCCGTGATCCGAGCCGCCAACCAGGATGATGGGCGCCCGGCTCTTGCTCGTGACAGCGCGCAGGAAATCCGGGCAGCGCCGGTCATCCGCATCAATCAGAAACAGGTCGGGCGACGTATCCGGTTTGGGGGTGAATGCGATGAAGCTCGGATTCCGGCGCGCCGACAATCCGAAAATGCTGCCGAGCACAATGCGCTCGGTCTGGTTGAACCCCACAACGGCGACGGTATGCACCTCTGCTGGCGCCGGTTGAAATGCAGCCATGTTAATGGTTGTGGCTGCGGGCATCCTCACGGGTATGGTCATAAACTCACCTGTCTGAATATGAGTTGGTTAATGTTGAGCTGCGACTCTGCTACGCTCGACTCCGGAAACGTTCGAGATGTACAACGGAAGTGCCCGCAGCAGATCGCGTGCACTTTCGAAACGGTGATCGGGGTTCTTCGCCATCAACCCGTCCAGCAACGGCTGATATTTCGCCATGGCTTCGGCAAAGCGCGGGATTTCGCCATTGACATGCATGCCCAGGAGCTGCACCGAATCCTCCGCCTGATAAGGCAGGACTCCGGTGACCAGTTCGTAGAACATCACACCCAGGCTGTAGAGGTCGCTGCGGCCGTCAACCGTCTTGCCCATGGCCTGCTCCGGACTGACGTAATGGGGGGTGCCAAAAACCTGCCCGACGCGGGTGTGGGTCATGTTGAGCGCAAGATGCTTGGCAATGCCGAAGTCAGCCAGCGCCGCCGTGCCGTCGCGCCGCAGCATCACATTCGCCGGCTTGAGATCGCGGTGGACAATATCGACGCGATGAATGAGATCAAGCGCTGCGGCGATGTCGCGGATGTACATCAGCACCTTGCGCATCGACAGCCCCAGCTGCGCCGCCGTGTACAGGTCGCCATTGGGAAAATACTCCATCACGATATAGGCATGTGTGCGGGTAAATCCCTGGGCATAAATTTCCGCGACGTTGGGATGCCTGATTTGTGACACCAGGGCGTACTCCTGGATAAACCGGTCGATGGTTTCGGCCTGCCCTTCATTCGCGCCGATTTCCACGATCTTGATGACACAGAGCGGCCCGCCGCCAGCCGGCTCGGCCAGATAAACAATCGACGTTCCGCCGCGACCGAGCTTCCTGACGATGCGATAGCCGTCGATGGCCGGGACAAATACCCCATCAGGGTCGACGGAATCCGACAACAATGCAGAGTTCTCCAGCACACTCTTGCGCAGCACCTGATAAAAAACCTTGTGCTGATCCGTGCTGTCCTCCGGCGCCCGCAGCCCGATGACCTCAACCACTTCAATCGGGGCATCGCGGCCGCGCAACGCAACAGTGGAACTGCGGCCGAATTCGATACGTTCATTGACCAGTTGCAGCACATCGCGACTGACCACGATGCTCCAGCCGAGCCGGCGGGTGAGCTCCTCGATTCGGGCGGCGACATTCACCGTGTCCCCGATCAGCGTCGGAGCACCCACCTGATCGCCCGCCAGGTCACAAATCACCGCATCACCGACATGCACCCCGATGCCGACCGCAAAATGGGGCAATTCTTTCTGGCCGAAACGCGCCGACATCCATTCGCGGAATTTCGATGCCGCCATCACGATCAGCAAAGCGGCCCGGATCGCGCGCAGTGCACACTCCGATCCGTGCTTGTTCACATCAAACATCGCCAGCACCGCATCCCCCATCATTTTCACAATCCACCCGCCCTGCTGGACGATGGGGTCGCAAGCCTTGGCAAAAAACGCATGCAGCATTTCCGCCACTTCGGCTGCGGTCAGATACTCGGCATAGGTGGTGAAATTGCGGATGTCAAAATAGAGCACCGCGCCAAAACACGTTTCCCGGGGTGCCGCGGTGATCGGCTCCATGGAATCGAGGAATTTCTCGAAACGCATGGTGGGAACCGGCGCAGCCGGCCGGGACTGACGCTGCGTAACAGTGGCGACGCCGGACAGGCTGCGCCGTCGTTGCTGCAGGCAGCGCTCAATAGCGGGAAGCAACTCGCCCGGACGGACCGGTTTCACCAGATAGTCATCAGCGCTCTGATTGAGCGCTTTGCGGAAGCTGGCACGATCGTCGTTCGCACTCAGAAAGATGAACGAGACACCCGCTGTTGCCGGATGGCTCCGCACCGCCTCAAGCACGTTGAAACCATCGATGCCCTCCATCCCGATGTCGCAGAGGATTAAATGCGGAGGATGCGCAAATGCGGCATCCAGGCCGCTGCGCCCGTCGCTGAACACCCGCACCGCGTGGCCGGCCTTGCTCAACAACAACTGCAGCAGGCTCCGCGTTTCGGGGCTGTCGTCAATGACGTAGATTTTCGCCACACCTGTGTGGCTGTCGCCGGGTTTCATGCCACCGACGATAGGGGCCCGGGGCAGCCGGGGCTATCGGGGAAACCCTGAAAAGGACTGGGCAGGCTGCGTATTCGGCGTATGGGTTTTGCCGGTTGCCCCTAAGAACCCGGCTCGCCAGCCTGCTGTTGAGTAGGCGATTTACCTAGGGAAAACCCCGTGATCGCGGGCTTATTCCCAGGGTGCTTATTCCCATTTAGCAATGGCTCCCCGAGAATAGGCCATCTTCAAAACGCCTTAAATGAGCCGCGGGTCCCGCCAATGGAATGGAATGACACCGATATTGACCGACGAACTGCTGCTATCCGTTCGCGGAGCGGGATGAAGCGTCGCAGCGGGGTGTCAGTCGACCGTTCCTGCGGTATTGGTTTCTTCCAGTTGCTGCTGCAGCCAGCGCGCCGCAAAGATGGTCAAATTTGCGGTCGAGGTCATGCGCAGCTTCTGTTTCAGGTTCTGCCTGTGTACATCAATCGTTTTGACACTGCGATGCAGGCGCAGAGCGATTTCAGAGCCACTGAGCCCCATCCCGATCAGCCGAAGAATCTCATGCTCACGATCGGTCAGCACCCCGACCTCACCCTCGCCGGAATCCGAATGTCCGGACAACAAGGCGTTCAGCGACAGCTTTTGCATCTGCGGGGTCATGTACACCTCGCCGGCAGCCACCTTGCGGATCGCATCAATCACCTGGGCGGATCCCTCATGCTTGCAGACATAACCCAGCGCCCCCGCACGAAACGCGCGCGTGCCATGGGTCGCCTCATCGTGCATGGAGACCACCAGCACCCGGCAATCCGGCTGGCGCGCATGAATCTGCTTGATCAGCGCTGTTCCGGAAATACCCGGCAGAGAAAGATCCACTGTGCACACATCCGGCGTGTGCTGGCGCAGGGCCTCAACAGCGTCTTCAGCGCTCGCCGCCTCCGCAATGACTTCCATGTCCGGCTGCCGCGCAATCAAGGCCTTGAGGCCGGCGCGAACCAGTGTATGGTCGTCAATCATCATGACTTTTATGGACTGATTCGTGCCAACACTTGGTTCTGCGATATCCACAATGTTCCCCTGTGGGTGGCACTGATCTACTGTCAGTTGCCATTGCATGCGTTTATGGTTGTCCATTCTTACCGGCCACCCTCTGCAGTGTCAACCGGGCTTCCGGTTTCCGCTGATTATATTTGGCGCAACATCATGACTACTGCAAATCATGCGCATTAGTTCACGGTTTTCCCCGTCCATCGCCGGTCGCTGGCTGCTCGGCAAAATTCGCGGGTTCGGCCCCAATCCGACCTTTGCCGCCGCCGTCACGTTTATTGCGGTGCTGGGCATCAGCGCGGCCTTGATCTGGTACGAGCACATCAACAATGTCGAGCAGCGCAACGGGGGGTTCACCTGGAGTGCCGTCGCGAGTTACGCGGCGCTGATGATCGTCATCAGCGCACTGTCCGCCATTCTGGTGAACCTGATTGCCCGGCTGATTCGTGCACAAATCACCTCGCACACCAGCGAACAGCGGTTTCGCGACCTGGCGGAGCTGTCATCGGACTGGTGGTGGGAGCAGGACGAGCATTTCCGCTACACAGCCCTCGCCAGCGCGCGGACCTATGCCGGCCTCAGCGCCGAAGCGCATATCGGCAAAACGCGATGGGAACTTCCCGATACCGTTCTGCCGCGCAATGAATCCTGGGATAAGCATATTGAAACGCTGCAGGAGCATCGACCGTTCCGCAACCTGATCATCGAACGCCGGCTGCCCGGCGGCACACGCCTGCTGAAGGTGTCGGGCAAGCCGCTGTTCAGCGCGGACGGCAGTTTCACCGGTTACAGGGGTGCGGCCACCGACGTGACCGATGAATTCAATGCACAGCGGGCGGTCAGGGAAAGCGAAGCCAATTTCCGCGGCATTTTCAATGTCGTCCCCGATCCGCTGATCGTGCGCGACGATTCCAACACGATACGCCAGGTCAATTCCGCCGCCTGCCAGTTTTTCGGCGCCAGCCACCCCAAAGACCTGATCGGCAGGGACTGGTTTGATCTGTACCCGGACGACGAGAAAGAAATCGCCCGGCAACGCAGCCTGTTGCTGGTGCAGCCGCAAACTCCGATCCCGATTGCGAAACGGCGTTTTCTGCGACTGGACGGCAAAACCATCGTCGGGGAAGTCACCGGGCTGATGCTCACCAAACGCGAAGGACGACAGGTATTGACCATCATCCATGATTCATCGGAACGGGAAGCCGCCGCGTTACAGTTCGAAATGCTCCAGCGCGAATTGACCCGTCAGGTCATTGCCACCCGGGAACACGAGCGGCGCGCGCTGAGCATCGAACTCCACGACCGCGTCGGCCAGACCCTCACCGCAGCGCGCTTCAATCTGGATTTCCTGCGCGAACAAATCCCCGAAGACGCGCGCCCGCTGGTCGAAGAAAGCCTGAACAGTGTTCACGACCTGCTGCGGACCATGAGCACCCACATCCGCGACCTGATGGCCGAACTGCATCCCCCCGCGCTCGACGATCACGGCCTGCGCACCGCGCTGGCCTTCCACCTCGACAACATGGCGCAGCGCACCGGCATTGAAACCCAGCTTCACGGACTCGACTTCAAGCCGCGGCTGCCGCAGGACAAGGCGCTGATGCTGTTCCGCATCGCGCAGGAAGCACTGCATAACATCCTCAAGCACGCGAACTGCACCCGGGCACTGGTCTCGCTCTACAACGACAGCAAACAGTACGGCATGAGCATCGCGGACAACGGCACGGGTTTCGACCCCGCCCTCGTCAACAGCACCAAGTTCGGCCTGCGCATCATGCGCGAACGGGCGGAGTCGATCGGGGCACGCCTGGAAATCCGCCAGGAAAAAGGCCTGGGCACACAGATCATTGTCACGCTGGACAAGCCGGGGGTTGATCAGTCGGCGGGGTGATCAGGGGTTTTGTCTAGTATGCACAGGCAATCAATGAAAACATGTTTGGCACGATCAAAATATAGGTAATTGACTCTGGCACCATAAAGCATCGATGTGCAAAGCTACTTTTGGGGTGGACACAAGGCCTCTTGATCCCACTTGTATTCTTTTGGCAACCGCTTCAGTTCTTCACATTCCGTACGCGTGTACGCTTGAGCGGAATTAGCAAGGACGTAAAGGGGTGAAAGCGAGCTTCGCTTATCAGTCCAATCCTCTAATTGATGCCCACCATTTTTGTAGCTACGCGCGGACATACTAAAAAGGCGTGCGTACTGGCGAGGAGCCACACCAGTAAAGGATTTAAACTCCACCATGTCGAAATCGCTGTTTTGGTCCGCGGCCTCTGTCACTATTTCTTCGCTATGAAGCCTCGTCGCCCGGCTTTTCGGATATGGCTCGAGGTAAATAACCCTCGTAATTCCTGCAGCAATAATGTGCTTTGCACAGTTGTGACAAGGAAAAGCTGTTACGTACATTTCCCCGCCACGCACGGCAACACCTCGTTTTGCTGCATCAACAATCGCCGCCATTTCAGCATGAACTTGGCGCATGAATTCGCTGATGTCCATGAACTGGGAACGTCGAAGTAGTTGCAATAGACTGTAATTAAGTTCTGTTTCTCCAAGGGAATCGAATTTCTGTGCGAGCCAATTATTATCTTTTAGCAACTTGGCGATTTCTCCGAGCGCTTCGAGCTTAATTACATCTTCTCGGAGACGCGAGGTGCTTCTTTTAAGCGCTTGATCTCGCGCATCAAGAAATTCTCCTTCCCAGTAGAATCCCCCTTGCCGTCGCGGCACCTCGTTCATTCCCGATGCGACAATATCGACATCCATGACTGGCGTTCCCCCGCGTTTCGTGCGAGCGACGATCACGGCACCGACTTGACGCCGCTCATCGGAGGAGCGCAATGACATGGCATTCGCCTGATACATCGCCATTTCTTCCGGCGTGGGCGTGCGAAACGGGTGCCCGAATAGCAGCTGAATAAATCGTCGCGCTTGATCGTCAGCATCTTTGTGCGCAAGATCAACAAAAACGTCTGCAAGTGGAAACGTGTCCCGTGTATTTTGTCCAAATTGCGCCTCTTCATCATTTATACGCACTTCTTTTGTGTCGACACCGATAAGTTTTTCAGCTTCATCTTTGGTGGATAGGTTGCCTTTCTTAGTCAAGATTTTTGCCAGAGCACCTATACGAATCTTCTCTGGCTCATTACCCGCCACTACCACGAATGACTGCCCATATACTTTACGAAGAAGTTCGATCTCTTTTGGATGTTTCAACTGCCTCACGATGTACGCGCGGGCGTCAGCGAGCTTATCCGCATGACCACTTTTAGAGCGCCGCTTTTTTCTAATGGCAGCGATCGTGGCGCGGGCTAAGGCATCGGTGCCACCGATGCGGCGAAACTCAAACGCTTTGCTTTGACAATATGTAATGCGTGTTTGCTCGCTTTTATCAGGTAGTCGTTTCCAAAAATCAAGGTTTTTAAGAAGGCTCGATACGTGAATAATATCGGACGTATAGCCGTAATTTTTTAGCTCATCGCATAATAAATTCTGCAGTTTCTCGACGTTTGCCCCCAACGGGCATACCAAGGCGATGATTAATTCGGGGCGCTCCGATAATTGCTTTGTCATGAGATACCTACGTATTTATACGTTACCGCCAAGGCGGCGAGCCGGTATCACCGCACCAATAAATGCGGCCATCCTCCACCCAAAAGTGGCTCATACAGCCAATATCGCGCCATACCGACGGACGCATTGAGGGTCGGTGTTTCTTGCTTTCGCTCACAGTCCAATGTGGTCGGTGTGCAAACTGCAATGACAACGTGACTACTGAGCGACAGCCGCACGGGCATAGGAATAGCGCCCACTTTGGCTGGTCGTTACGCATAACCCGGATGAAAACACCGGGCCTGACTGACTCGTTCGGTGGCGGCGAAGCGACGTCATTGATCTCATGATAAGTAACCGGCGGCGGCGGCTGGCGAGCTACCCAGGCGTCGAAATCCGCCTCCGCGGATTCAAACCCCAGCCAGTTAAAGAGCGCCTTAAACCGTGACATCTCGGATACCTAAACTCGGTCTATTCAGGCGCTGTTTTTCTTGCATGACCAAGAACTGTCGACTGCCGCAGTAGGGGCAGTTGGCGTCATTGCGCTCGCGGCTGCTTTGCAGGGCCATTTGCACGAAGTCGAACGTAAACGCATCCCAGCGTAATTCACCCGGAAATTTACGAAATGGCGCTACCAGATCGAAAAGCGTTGCGACGCCGAAATCGGCTATAGCACTCGTAAAAGGACCTACCCCTGGTGCCTGCTCAGCGCCACCGTCCAGATAACGCTCACGCGCTTGTGCGTCACCCATGTTCGGGGTTTCGCGAAGTGCATAGTCTCGTCTTATCCACTGCTCGGTCAGCACGCCTTGGCAAAACAGACATTCACCCGCCTCAGGAAGAATCGTACTTACTCGACCGTGGTGATATCGAAGATATGGCCGTCCATTCGCGTCTTGCGCGACCTGCCCTCCCAGCCCTACGTCGATATACGGTTGCGCGTAGGCATAGGTGGTTGTGTTGAGGATTTCGCGCCCAATCTGGTCATCGGTGCAGCCAAATATCACATCGCAACTCGCTAACGCATCGACCCCTTCCGGAGAATCCACGTGCGAGTTGAGCGTGGTTACACTTCCCCCCAATTCTAATGAAGAGATGTAGTCCCCGAGTATTTCAGCCTTATTTTTTCCAACGTCTCTTCGTGCTGCCCCTCGGACACGATTCAGATTGCTCTCTTCGAGGTTGTCAGGATCGATGAGAATGAGTTCCCCAATACCAGAGCGCGCGAGCAGGGTCGCCGTCGGACTGCCTGTGCCGCCCACACCAATTACGGCAACCCGCAAACTCTGTAGCGTATGCACGAACGGCATACCAAAAGCCGCCGCCTGCCGGGCATATGCTTCGTCTTGTCGACCAGCGACGTTGTCCCGGTAAACACGCATGGGGCGATCAGTTACCAAAACGTGGCGAGCCGACACAATCGCATTTGGTGCAAGGCCACTACGGACCCGGGCCTTCCAAAGACCATCAGTCCAAAGCAGGCCCACGAGGCTAATGCCACGACCATTTCTGTTCGATATGGCCTCAAGCAAAGTAAGTTCGTTCGCGTCATCCGTCTCCGAAAAATCCGGAAATCCAGTTGGGTGATTGTGTGCAAATCCAAAAACGAGTGAATCTTCCTCACAACGGCGGAAATATTCCCGAAGGGGTTGAGTGTCGAACGCAATGTGCGATGGGGAACTCCCTGTAACCCATTCATTCTTAAATGGTTGGACAGCCACCGCGATGTACCTGTCCGAGACCGGAAGGCTACCAACGGTGATGTTTAAACGCTTGAAGAGGACAACGGCGGCTCGTTCATGCCCATCGGCCTGCGAGTTGAAATACTCACGCAAGATCTTGTCCTGCGAAGCAAGCAGCGTAATGCGGGGCTGGTTCATCGACCGTCGGGGTACTTCAATGCCCATTCGATGCGCCGGTAGATGGACATGATGTCGTCTTTGCCCGGCCTCCAAGCGCCCGGTGAAGATGCATCCCAATGGCGCGACCAGCGACAAAACTCACGCCCCTTCCAGACTCGGCTGTCTCCGCCGCCGGGATCCATCGTCGCCGGGATGGGTCGTCCGTCCGTACGCTGAAGCCGCGGGCAGGTCCAGAACATGTCATTACCAGCTTGCGGGTAGTTTGGCGGTATGACGACCAGAATATCGCAAGTGGGTACGGTGTACTGCTGCGCTTGCAGTTCAAATCCAAGGAAGACGAAAAAGCGTTGCCCCGCATCCTCATCAAACGCCAAGCCTGCCCCGCGAAGGGCTTCGTAATCTGAGTCCTGTAGCAGCGGCACAACACTTAACCCGCTTGCGATCCGGGTGACTGCGTCGAGAACCGCGCTGGGCCGTGATGTTTCGCGAGGTCAATTGTTGTATCGTCGTTCACGGGTGCGTCCGGTTTACTTGGCACTTTTATGTAGATCTGCGCGTTCTGCGGGATAGCAGCCAGCATCCGGAGTTCCGCGCCGGTGATCGTGCTCTTTTCCCATTCGTACTTATCGTTATCCACAAAAACCAAGAATTTCTCTTTACTCATAGCTGTCTCACTTTCTCATTTAGCGTGTGAAGTCATGCTACATCCCATAACTTGGAACACTTTTCCAGTGAGAGAGGCTACGCGACTTGGTAGCTCACTACGTGAGCTAAAGAAAGATGTAATCCAATCAATAGGTTAGCAATTACTATTGGTATATGGCGGCGGCTTGGCGCAGTTGCTCAATCACACGATTGCGCAAACTGGGGGGATTGATCACTTCCACCTCAGACCCGAATTTCAGGATGTCGCCAATCAGTTCCCGATCATCGCTGTACGGAAACTGAAGAACGTATGATCCATCGTTCTCAATTTGACCTTGCTGTTTTGGATGCCAAGATTCCTTAACAATTGAACGAGCGCAGGGCGAATTGAACCGCAAGGTTGCAATTGTTGTCTTCTTGCCTGAAAAGATTCCATAGCCACTCGCGAGGATTTCGTCGAGTTCAGTTTCTGATATTTTCTTGGCCGTAGTGCTGAGAAGGGTGACATTCTCGATTGCATCCACAGAGAAAGTCAGCACTGCTTTCCGCAAGTGACACCACGCATCCAGATACCAATTGTCCCGATAGTGCACAAGTCTTTGGGGTGAAATATCACGCTCAGTTAACTCGTTGCGAGATCGAACAAAGTATTTAATATGAAGCCGCCTTCGTTTCAAGACTGCCGATGCAACGACTTCAAAGTGCTTTAGATGCGCTTTTCTAGAAGCGATATGAAGAATGCGGATTCGACGCTGGATCTCGGCAATAGAGTGGTCTGTGCTACCGAGTATGTCGTGGAGACGGTTCTCTAACGGCTTTATTTTCTGTCCGAGAAGTCCTGGTTCAATATTTTCAAGTAGATGCTGCATCGTTAGCAACGAATGAGCTTCTGATGCGCTGAACCAGAGACCTGGAAGTAGGTAACGTGGCCCCGGACTTTTCTGCTCAACAAATCGATACCCCCGCGCCACACGATCCCATTTAATCGGCGCGTAAAACCGAGTTTGCATGTATTCGAGATCACGCTTTATTGTTGAAGACGATACCTGTAGCTCGTCAAGAAGTTTCCTAAATGGAATTGCTTTACCGTCTTGGAGTAGATTGTTAATTTTATAAAAACGCTCCATCCGATCCATAGTGTCACTCCTACAAGCGCCTATTTTTGGCTAGGTCTAAATGGGGTCAGAGTTACTTCTTAGAAATGTTACTCTAACCCCGTATATCCCCGCGCCATGCAAACACTCAATGACGTCTCAGTGCTGATCCATCCCGGCCTCAACGGCGCGGGGGCGAATCATTGGCAGACACAATGGGAACAGGCCTTCCCCGATTTCGTCCGAGTGCAGCAGGCGGACTGGGACCGGCCAGTCTATGACGTGTTGGCAGCAACATAATCCAAAGTTACCGGGGTCAATTTCTTTTTCGACAAATCGACTCCGGCACCTTTAATCTCATCAGTGCGGAATATATGGTGTTTGGGCGAAAAGGGTTGGGAGGGCCGCAAACGGCGATGCTGAAATCGACCCTTAAAACTTCAAATTAAATTGTAAGGGCCGCTCGAACAACATTACAGAATCACTTTCTCTCATTAGAAAAACACACCTTCATCTCAAACAACTGTTTGATATCACTTGCTTTTCAAACAACGTACCCCGATAAATAATCTAAAGTCATCGAAAAATGACAATTTTCTGGATGCCTAACAATTCGATTACTATCTTTACTTCATTTTCCGCCTAGAAATCTGGGAAATATATAGCCGTCATTTTCGTTAACTCTGCCCGCAAATATTTCGAAAATAAATTAACCATGCTTACTTGGGAAAAGCTACTAAATCAAGTTCGGCGCAAAGAATTAAGCGGGTCTAACGAAACCATGGGGACCAAAGTCGGGAGAACCGAGTTTGAGCGCGACTATGACCGCATACTATTCTCAACCCCCACGCGGAGACTAGCTGACAAAACCCAAGTTTTCCCGATGGAAGTGAACGACTCCGTCCGGACTAGACTCACTCATTCCCTTGAGGTTAGTAATCTTGCACGAAGCATTGGTGTGCGATTGTCATTTGAAAATGCGGAAAAGATTTTTGGATCAAAGCATCAAGCGCTTCAAGTAACCAGAAGCGTCCCGGCCTTATTAGCGGCTGCTGGACTAGCCCACGATCTAGGGAATCCCCCTTTTGGTCATCAAGGTGAGCTTGCCATGCAGCAATGGTTCGAAGAAGGACATGCCGGCAAAGAACTAGCCACCGATTTTCTTAAGTTTGATGGCAACGCACAAACCTTCCGACTATTGACCCGCTTGCAAGTACTGAACGATCAATTCGGCCTTAACTTAACTGTAGGTACACTTGCAGCGTTGATTAAGTATCCAACGATCTACGGTACAAATAACACCAGTGGATTCAAAAAGTTCGGTTTATTTAAAAGCGAGTCCGAAATAGTTGAACAGGTTTGGCTGCATACGGGACTAGAAGCTGGCGTTCGCCACCCTCTTGTATACGTAATGGAAGCTTGCGACGACATTGCCTATTCAGTCATTGATGCCGAAGATACTGTAAAAAAAGGCTGCGCCTCGTTCTATGACCTCATCGACCACCTACAGTCACATGACAAAGAAGATCCCGTCATCAAGGAAGTGGTTAAGGTAGCAAAAGAAAAAAATGAAGACTTCAAAAAAGAGAATCTCAGCTCGCGTGAGTTAAATGATATTTCGATGCAAATGTTCAGAGTTAAAGCAATCTCCGAAATGATCGTTGCCGCCACAGACGTATTTGTAAAAAATATTGACCCAATAATGGGGGGCACGATTGCCAAAGGCTTTGAACTAATTGCCCAATCCCCTTGCGCGAAGCTATGCGAAGCAGCCAAGGGCTTCGATACACGCTACGGATTTCGGCACAGAGAAGTACTCCGGCTTGAACTACAAGGGAGTAATTACATCAAAAGTATGATGAGCATACTTTGGAACGCTATAGCAGACGATGGCCGAAAACACCATCCGTTTAAGCGTTATGTGTTTGGTGACATTTCAGAGAACTATCGAAGGGTTTATGAAAGCACCGACAAATCCCAATACGCGAAATGCCAACTTTTATGCGATGTAATTTCGGGAATGACCGAGTCATTCTTAATAAAAAAACATGATGAATATAAGTCACTTGAAAGCGCACGTAAATAAAATGCAACCCGTAGATTCCATTGAGAATCTACGGGTGCGTATAGATCGATTCTTTAAACCGCCATGCGGCCGAACAAAAACGGGATCGCAGCTTTCGCTTGGCTTAGATGCAATCGAATCGCAAGAAAGGTTGATTGACTATCCGAGCAAAAATATAGGCGGATTTCTTGATTTTCTTGCTGATGCATTGCCGGATGGCGATGTTTATTTGTTTGGCGGAATTCTTCGTGATATGGCTTTACTTGGCAAACGGGGGTTCAAGTCAGACATTGACTTGGTCGTCGAGGGCGAATGGGGTCATTGCGTCACTTATCTTGAGTCCTTAGGAGCCCAACGCAATAAATTTGGGGGCTACAGATTAAATGTTGCTGACTGGCCTATCGACATTTGGAACGCCCGAGAAACTTGGGCTATTAAGCAAGGACTTGTTAAATACAAAGGCATCGCATCCTTAACTGAAACGACAGTTTCGAATTGGGACGCTATTTTGATGAACTGGAGGACCAAGGCTTTTATATATCGCACTAACTATCTTGAGGAAATAAAAGCAAGAATGTTAGATATTGTATTAGAGCAGAACCCAAATCCTCTTGGCATGGCAATACGGGTTTTCAGACATCTCTGCTCTAAAGACGCGAAAAAAATTACATTAACCACAGCCAAGTATTTGGCACATTGTGTCGATTCTTATGAGTTTGAAGAATTGAAAGCGGAAGAAATCCGCAGCTACGGTAACAACTTAATTGATTACTCTTTTTATAGGTTATTCGAGCACTTCCTTGACTGTGAAGAAAACGATTTTGCACTTCGTTACAGCATTGCTAGCGATCGACTAAAAAAAGAAGTGCACCTTTTTTAATTAAGTATGGACGCATTACCGTCCCTCCATTGGGAGGGCAATTTATCAGCAGATGTGATTGCTAAAAGATGGCTGCACACAGCATTAAGCCGGATATGAGGACGCCATGAACAAAAACAATGGCGACCAGCTCCTCACGTTGTAACAACCGCGTCAAATATTGAATAAATGGAATAAATGGGGTCGGTGTAAATTTTCAAAAAGTTACACTGAGCCTGCTTACCTACTCTAACGGCCCCCCATCGCCTGGCCGATGCGCTCGCGCAGGCCATCGATGTCCTTGCGCTCGCCGCGCACGCGGAAATGCGCGCCTTCCGCGTCGGCCCGCTCCTCCAGCACCTGGCATTGCGCAAACAATTCACCGCGCAGTTGCTGCGCCGACCAGGGCAGGAACAATTCGGCCTTGACCAGGCGCCGGCTGAAAAACGCAAGGATCGTCTTGTGCAGCTTCGCCACGTCATCGCTGTCGACGGCGCTCAACACGATGCACTTGGGGTATTGCCCGCGCAGGGCCTTGGTGCGTGCGGCCTGCTCCTTGGCATCGCCGACCTGATCGATCTTGTTGAACACGCGCAGGCGCGGCACCTTGCCCGCATCGATTTCCTCGATCACCTTCTCGGTCACCGCGATCTGGCGTTCGAACCCGGGGTCGCTGGCGTCGATCACGTGGAGCAGCAGCGACGCTTCGGCGGCTTCTTCCAGCGTCGACTTGAACGAGGCGACCAGGTCATGCGGCAGGTTCTTGATGAAACCCACCGTGTCACTCACCAGCACGCGCGGCACGCCCTCGGGCACCA
>JAKFUS010000006.1 GCA_021732605.1 Betaproteobacteria bacterium
GCAATCGTGATCGTTGAACCCGCGAGATTCGAGTAAACCGCACGGTTATCGCCAAAGTAGGCATTTGATGTCGTACCACTGTTGTACAGATTATAGACAACGATGTGGTTACCGGCGACACGGGCAGGCGCAGGGCCTATAACATCAAATATGGTGTCGGCCGTCGTAAAGTCCAGCGGGTTCCCGCCCCCCAGACTGTCGACTTCAGCGCGATAACGCCCGCCGCCGGTAGTCTCGATGTATTCGACAAACTGTCCACTTGCATCGACGCGTACGCTGTTGGGCAGCGCCAGCCGCAGGTCGCGGGTCATCCGCCGCAGGGCGGTATCCGCCTCGTCCGTCAGCGAGGCACGGCGCGCCGCATCGGCGTAGCCCTCAACCGGGCGACGGATGAAGATGGCGACCATGGCGCCGATAATCGAAGTAATGGCAATCACCACGATCAGCTCAACCAGGGTAACGCCTGCAGTTTTACGCATCGTGTTCATCGGCTCAGGGCAACGCATTGGGCGCGTAACGGGTGCGGTAGCCATCAAGCACCACCGTGGTACCGGGACCGGTCACGGTGACGGTGACGCGCAGTGACTGCGGGCGGCCGTTGGCATCGCTTGCGTTCACCGTCCCGCTGCTGCCCACCAGATTGGCCGTGGCCACAACAACCGACACGTTGTAAGCGCCCAGGCCACCGATGGCCGTGCCATCGACACTGGCGGGTGCGTCGGCGGCCAGACTGTTGTAATCGTTGACGTTGTCGTACGGCCTTGTCGCGTTGCCGCGGGTTTCGAGCCCTCCCATATTCTCCGCGCCGATGGCCTCAAGGTTAGTTGCGCAGCGCGTCGGATCGACCGGATTGACGGCAGCGGTGGATTGCGCCGTCCCCGCATTGGCGTCATCCGGATCGCAATAGGTAAACGGCATTGCCAGCACTTCTTCGAGATAGGCCTCGGCAATCGCCAGTGCCTGCTTCTGCGCCAGCGGATCGGCGCTGGCCCGGGTCGTGTAATTCATCACCCCAAGAATGCCGCCAATGCCGACGGCAATGATGCCGATAAATACGATCAGTTCGATCAACGAAATGCCGCGGCTGCGCCTGCTGAGGCCGGCCTGCGGCACGATTTCAGTTCGCTGAAACATAACCGCTTTCGGCTGCAATGCTGATCTGCCGCGCGGGGTCGCCGGCAATGCTGCTGGTGAAGGTGATGGTCACGCCCGCGCTGGGGCGGCCCAGTCCGTCAAAGGTGATTTCGAAGGGATTCAGCGTTACACCGTCTGCCATGGTCACCGTGGCCGGCTCATTACTGACCGGGTACCTGAGTGTATTGAGCCCGCCGCAACCCGAGGCGCTGCCGGCGCTGACTGTGGTAGCGGTCACGCAAACGTAGACCGGACGGCGCCAGGCCACCGCGGTTTTCTGCGCCAGCCGGACGATGGCCGCTGCGTTGTCATACCGACCGCGCGATTCAAAGGTGCTGGCCTGGAAAAATCGCGGCGCCGCGACCGCGGCAACAATCGACAGGATGCCGATCGTGACCACCAGTTCCACCAGCGTGAATCCAGCGGCTTTCATGGCATTTCGTCTCCAAAAAAACGGGGGGCGCAGTAAATCCACGCCCCCCGTTCTCAGCCGGCCCAAGTTAAACGGGCTCAGGCGTGCCTGGATTACTGATCAGCAACCCGACTTCGTGGCATAGGGCACAGTGGTGGCGTAAGTAATCGTGCAAGTGGAGGCCGCCGTCATCGTGAAAACCGGGGCAGCAAAGGTGAACCCGCTGGTGGTCGAAAGTGCCGCTCCGATCCCCAAAGCCGTAGCCACCGGAATACCGCTGGCGTTTGTAGTCGGTGTTGCGCCACTCATAGTGCAGGAAGTGCCGGTGCTGCCGCCAGCAACCCAGGACGCCTGGCAGAGCGCAACTGCGCCATTAATGGCACCAACCAATCCGTCCGCCGCAGCCGTCCTTGCAGTAGTGTTTACGTCGATGAATCGGGGAATCGCTGTCGCCGCCAGGATACCGAGAATAGCGATTACAACAATCAGTTCAACCAAGGTAAAGCCACGTTGCTGTTTCATTGTTTTCTCCTTAACGTTCTGTCTTGAAACCGGGTTTCGAAAAATCCTGCAAATTCATATTCGCAATAACATCTCAGTCGCAACTTTCATTCCAGCCGGCGGGCATTCTCAACAACCGGAAGTCACCAGCGCGCTGAACGTCGGCGACTGGTTGGCGGCCACGGGGGCCGTGTAGGTATAACTGCAATTGGTGGGGGTATTGCCCAGCACCACCAGGCGCAGGGTTGCACCAGCTGCCGCACCGCCAAGCTCGGTGTTGTAACCGTCGTCGGAGGTGGGGCTCGCGTTGATCCCCGCGGCTGTGACGATCCCCGCGGCATCGGCCGTCGGGTAGGCGTTGATCATGGTCACATTGACCCCTTCCATCAGCAACGTCGCCCCGCACTGCGGCACCGTGGCCAGACAGGCGGCATGGGCCAGCGCCGCCGCCCCCTTCATTGCGCCCAGCGCGCCATTCAACTTGGCAACGCGCGCCTGCACCTGCAGGTTGGCAAAACGCGGCAGTGCTGTGGCCGCCAGAATCGCCAGAATAATGATCACCACGATCAGTTCGATCAGTGTGAAGCCGTTTTGAAAGCGGCCGTTCTGCAAATGCTTGTTCTTCATGGGTCTGCTCATGTGACTCATGTGATATTTCTCACGGATTTCCATATGCATCCTACTGATAATACAGCAAATACAGCAAAAGTAATGCCAAGTTAACTATTGATCCATTACAACCACCGGTAGGCGGCTGACGGCGTTAGGGCAACACCCCCGATGCCCAGGATGGGTTTGCTGCCCGCGTTAATCGGCTGATAAATGATTTTCACCCGGAAACGCAATTGTTTCATGTGCTTATCCGCGCTCACCACCAGACCCGCCGCGCTATTGGGCACGTACACCAGTTCGCGGGTGCCGCCGTCAAAATACCAGGTGCCCGGTTCCGGCTGCAGCGGATACTCCCCGGCATAATCTGTCGGCTTTTCTGACAACCAAAGTGTCGGATTCTCGACTTCCAGTGTCGGTGCTTCGCCTTCGCGGCGCTCCAGGATCAATTCCGCCAGCCGGATCTGCACGGCCGTCTTGTAAATGCGCAAGGTCGATTCGAATCGGGCACGCTCCGCCGCCTCCTGATAAAACGCCAACCGGTTCAGCAGCACGGCCATCAACACGGATAACACCACCGCAACCACCGCCAGTTCCAGCAGTGAAAAACCGCGCTGGTTGCGGCTCATGGGCTTATTTTTTGGCCATCGCGGCCGATCCCAGATCCCAGATCGGCAGGAACACGCCCAGCGCCAGGATCAGCACCAATATGCCCAGCATGATGATCAGGATGGGCTCAATCTGTGCGCTGAGATTCTTCAGGTCGTATTCGACTTCGCGCTGGTACATATCCGCGATTTCCCCGGTCAGGTCGTCCAGTGCACCGGATTCTTCACCGACGGCAATCATCTGCAGCACCACCGGCGTGAATACACCTGTATCACGCGCCGTACGCAGCACCGATTCGCCGCGCTCCACGCCTTCGCGCATGCGGGTGATACGGTCGCTGACATAAACATTGTCCACGGTATTGGCCACCATGCTGAGGCCTGTTGTCACCGGCACGCCGCTGCGGAAAGCCAGCGAAAAACTGCGCGCAAACCGCGCCAAGGTCGCCTTGAGGATAATGGGCCCCGCCACGGGAATCCGCAGTTTCATGCGATCCCACTGCATGCGTCCCAAAGGCGTATTGGTCCAGGCGCGAAAACCGAAGATCGCCGCAACCAGACCCGCCAGCAGGAACGGCCAGTACTCGACCATGAAATTCGAAAAGCCGATCAGCAGCTTGGTCATCATCGGCAGTTCGGCTTTGAACCCCGCGTAAATTTTGGCAAAAGCGGGGATCACCCAGATGTTGATGATCACGATGGCGACGCCCATGGTCGCCACCACGAAGGTCGGGTAACGAATCGCCGCCCTGACCTGCTCGCGCATGAATTTTTCGAACTCGAGGTGATTAAAGAGGCGCAGGAACACCTCCTCCAGGCGCCCCGTGCCCTCACCCACACTGACCATCGAGGTATAAAACTGGCCGAACACCTCGGGATGCCGCGCCAGTGACACCGACAGTTCGCGCCCGGCATCAAGGCTCTCCCTGAGATCGCGCACGACTTCGGCAAAGCGCGGATTCACCGTTGACTCTTCCAGGCCCTTCAACGCGCCCATGATCGGCACACCGGCCTTCAGCAACGTGTACATCTGCCGGCTGAACAGCAGAACTTCAATATGCGAGACTTTTTTCTTGCCGAAACTGATATTGAGACTGGCGCTTTCGGAGCGCGGCGGCTCCGAGGGCTTGATTTCGAGCGGCACCACGCCAAGGCCAAACAGCTGTCCGGCCACCGCGCCGGTGTCCGCACCTTCGAGCACGCCCTGCACCGCTTCGCCGCGCCCGTTACGACCCTTGTAGGAAAAAAAAGGCATCGCGCGGTTAACAGTCCGTTGAAAAAGCGATGCGCGAGCGCGTGGGGAGCGTAGCGACCAAGCGCACACGCGTACAGGTCGTTGATTTAACGAGAGTTGAAAAATCTTGTGCGTCAGCGAATAGCATCATTTTCGAGAATTTCAACAAACTGTTATTCCGCGAGCTGGCTGCTGACGCGCATCGCCTCGTCCGGTGAGGTCTTGCCCGAGGCTGCCAGTTGTGCTGCGTGATGACGCAAGGTCCGCCCCGCCAGTTGCTCGCGGGCCACCTGCATGAACTGCTGTATGTTTTCCTGGTTCGCTGCCTCGACCACCGTCTTGGTCATTTCCAGCATCTCGTAGACCCCGGTACGCCCCACGTATCCGGTGCCGTTGCAGTATGAGCAACCGCGGCCCTTCTTGTATTTGTGCTCATCGACATGGTCACCGAGTTCGCTGCGCAGCCACTCATGCTCCGACGGCAGCGGCTGATAATCCTCGATGCAGCTCTCGCAAATCACCCGCACCAGGCGCTGGGCAATCACCAGCTGCAACGACAATGCGACCATGTAGCGCGGCGCCCCCATGTCGAGCAGCCGCACCGGCGTGCTGGCAGCGTCGTTGGTATGCAGCGTCGAGAACACCATGTGACCGGTCATCGACGCGCGCAGACCCGTTTCCACCGTTTTTTCGTCGCGCATCTCGCCGACCAGCACCACGTCCGGGTCCTGGCGCAGTGCCGAGCGCAGCACACGATCAAAAGTCAGTTCGATTTTTTCGTTGATCTGCACCTGGTTGATGCCGGGCAAGCGGTATTCCACCGGATCCTCGACCGTGATGATCTTGCGCTCGGTGGTGTTGAGTTCGTTGAGCGCTGCGTAAAGCGTCGTCGTCTTGCCGCTCCCCGTCGGCCCGGTGACCAGCACCATGCCGCTGGGGCGCTGGATCACCTCGCGTATCTTGCCCAGCATGTCGGCGGGAATGCCGATGTTGTCGAGACCGAGGATGCCGCTGCCCTGATTCAGCAAACGCATCACCACGGACTCACCATGCTGGGTGGGCATGGTTGAAATCCGCACATCGACAGTAGTATTGCGGACCTTGATTGCAAAACGCCCGTCCTGCGGCATGCGTTTTTCAGCAATGTCCAGCCCCGACATCAGCTTCAGCCGCAGCGCCACGGCCGAGGCGATTTTGCCGTCGGTTTCGGTCTGCAGGTGCAGCACGCCGTCGATACGGAAACGGATCTGCAGCCGCTTTTCCTGGGGTTCGATGTGGATATCAGAAGCGCGGGCCTGGGTCGCGTCCTCGAACACCGTCTGCAGCAGTTTGACGACCGGCGCCTCCTCGGCGCCCGGTGTCGTGGCCAGCACACCGAAATCAATCGCGGCTGAATCGCCAATGTCAGCCCCGAGTTCCTGGGCCAGACCGGTAATCTGCTCGGTGCGCCGGTAACTGCGGTCAATCGCGCGCAGTAATTCGGTTTCCGTGACCACCGCTAGATTGATTTCGCGCTTGAGCAGCCGCGTGATCTCGTCATAGGCCGTGAGATCCGTCGGGTCGGCCATGCCCACGGTGCAGACCTCGCCTTTGTCCTCCAGCACAATGGCACGGAAGCGGCGCGCCTGGGTTTCCGGCAGTTTGGCCACCACTTCACGTTTAAAGTTGTAATGCTTGAGGTCGATATAAACCGCCCCGAGCTGGCGGGCCAGCGCCTTGGAAATCTGTTCCTCGGTGATGAATTTTTTCTCGATCAGCACATGGCCCAGCCGGCGCCCGGTTTTTTTCTGTTCTTCGAGGGCTTGCTTCAACTGCTCATCGGTCAGCAGTTTTTGCTGGACGAGAATGTCGCCGAGGCGGATTTTTTCAGGACGGGCCATTCAGTTTTCGCTCAAAATGGGAGTAATCATGCAAACGTCGTGCCACGATCACATACCGTGACCATCGTGACCTCCTGCCACACACATTACGCATGTTATTGATATTTAAGGATATCCGGTTAAGCCGCTAATGACAACACCACATACTTCACAGGCAGGTGTCTGATGTTCGACATCGTGCTGTACGAACCGGAGATCGCGCCCAACACCGGCAACATACTGCGCCTGGCGGCGAACACCGGCGCCCGGTTGCACCTGGTACGGCCACTGGGTTTCACGCTGAGTGACCGCACGCTGGCGCGTGCCGGTCTGGATTACGGGGCGCGCGCCGCCATCACCGTGCATGACGACTGGGCCACCTGTCACAGCCATTTCCCCGGGCAACGCCTGTTGGCCCTCACCACCCGCGGCAGCGTACGCTATGACACGCTGCAGTACGCTGCAGGCGATGTGTTGCTATTTGGACCGGAAACCCGCGGCTTGCCGGCCGCCGTGCTGGACGCCATAGCGGATACGCAGCGTTTACGCCTGCCGATGCTGGCCGGCAATCGCAGTCTGAACCTGTCCAACGCCGTCGCGATTGTGATCTATGAAGCCTGGCGTCAATGCGGTTTCAGCAACGGCGCGTGACGAGTTCAGCGACCGGCTGTTGTTGATGCTGCATGCTCCGGTTTGGGGTCGCGCGCGAGCAACTCGCGCACCACGGCTGCCGCTTGCCCGGGCTGATCGAGCAAGCGGCATACCGCATCGGTAATCGGCATGTCGATGCCGCGCTCGCGCGCGCGACGGCGCACTTCGCCGGCGGTGAAAACGCCTTCGGCGACATGCCCCAGCCCGGCTTGCGCAGTGCTTACGGTCTCACCGCGCGCCAGCGCCAGTCCGATCCGGCGATTGCGCGACAGGTCTCCGGTGCAGGTCAGCAGCAAATCGCCGACGCCGGACAATCCCATGAAGGTTTCCGCCCGCCCGCCCAGCGCCACGCCGAAGCGCGTCATTTCCGCAAGTCCGCGGGTCATCAGCGCGGCGCGGGCGTTGAGCCCGAGGCCCAGGCCATCGCACACACCCGCCGCAATCGCGATCACATTTTTGACTGCACCGCCGACTTCGACGCCGATTACATCATCGTGTGAATACACCCGCAGCGCGGGACCGTGCAGCGCCTGTGCCGCGGCAACGGCCAGCTTGCGGTCAACAGCGGCCAGTGTCAGCGCAGCAGGCAGGCCGCCGGCCACTTCCTGGGCAAAACTGGGGCCAGAAAGCACGGCGCCGGCAGCAGCGCCCATCTCTTCGGCAAATACCTCGTGCGGCAGCCGCGCGTCCGGGCGCTCGAAACCCTTGCATAGCCAGATCACCGGCGTCTTGCAGCGCAATTCACGAACGGCGCGCAGCGTCGCGCGCAGACCCGAGACCGGCGCAGCGCAAATCAGGTAATCACTGCCGGTAATCGCATGTTGCAAATCGGCGTGCAATTGCAAGGCATCGGGAAATGCGCAGCCGGGCAGGTAACGGTCGTTGACGCGACGACTCCGCATCGCCTCCACCTGCACCGCGTCGCGGGCCCACAAGTTCACTGAGTGCCGGGCCGCAAGATTGATGGCTAGGGCGGTACCCCAGGCGCCGGCGCCGAGTATGGCGATGTTCATGATGCAGCGGCGCAGTCGTCAGCGATTACTGCGCCGGAGGGCACGGTCATTCGCCCCAGACATCCGCGGCGCGCAGGTAACCGGCGGTGCCATCGCGGTGTTTGACATGCACCCAGCCGGCATTCGCGGCTTCGAGCATTTCAAGCAGCAGATCGCGCTGCGCTTCGAACACGACAGGCGCATCATCGGCAGGTTTCTGGCGCACGGGGGCAGACGTCCTGAGCAACACGTTGCGCTTCGTATCCAGTGCCTTGGTTTCAGCCCAGGACAGGGTGCCGGCAGCGTCGCGCACCTTGACCCAGCCTTCGACCAGCACCACGACTTCCAGCGGATAACCGCGGTTGACGATGTAGAGTTTTCGCCCTTTCACCGACGGCGCATCGTAGAGCACCACTGCGGCCTCGGCCGCGGAACGAAAATCCGCGGCGCCTGCCACTGCAGTCTGGCCGAAAACCAGAACGACTGCGGCAATCAGGGGGCGCGTGATGTTCATCACCGTCAGTTCGGAGCGCCGGCCTTTGCCGCCTGTTCCTGCTGCAACTGGCGCATGCGTTCCTGATAGGCCACGTCAAAATTCATGTGCTGCAGCACCACCGGCGGGAATCCGGCGCGCGTCATCAGGCTCGCCACCGCTTCGCGTGCATAAGGCTGCAGCGTGCTGGGGCACAACACGCCAAGCACGGCATCCAGTTCCTGCGGCGGCAGATTGACAATCTGAAAAATGCCGGCTTGCGCGACTTCCACCAGAAATGCCGTCTTGTCCTTGATCTTGGCGGTTACCGTCACTGTCAGCACGACTTCGTAGAGGCCGGGCTGCTCCAGAGGACTTGCGCCGTTGTGGATATTGATTTCAATCTGCGGTGTATCACGGTCGAGGAAAATCTGCGGCGCATTGGGAATTTCCAGCGACAGATCTTTCAGGTAAATCTTCTCGATGCCGAACTGCGGTTGCTGCTGCTCACTCATTGCCGGAATTCCTGGGAAGAAGTTTTAACAAAAAGTCATGCCGCCAGCAGCGGATCCAGCTTGCCGGCGCGATCGAGTGCTGCAAGGTCGTCGTAGCCCCCGACATGGGTGTCGCCGATATAAATCTGCGGCACCGTGCGGCGCCCGGTTTTTTCCATCATCGCGGCGCGCTCGGCCGGATCAAGGTCGATGCGGACCTTGTCGATCTCGGCGCCCTTGCTCTGCAGCAGGCGCTCGGCCATCTGGCAGAACGGGCAGACGGCAGTGGTGTACATGCGAACCCTGGCCATGGCTGACGTTCCGCGCTACCGCTTCTCGAGGGGCATGCCGGCCTGTTGCCAGGCACCGATGCCGCCGCTCAGATTGACCGCCTCAGCAAAGCCGTTGCCGCGCAGCACCTGCACAGCGGCGGCGGAGCGCGCCCCGCTGCGGCAGACCACGATCAGCGAACGATCCTTGAATTTTTCAAATTCCTTGAGCCGTTCCGCCAGCTGCTTTTCGGGCACATGCCGGGCGCCGGCAATATGGCCCGCTTCGTATTCCCCGGTATCGCGCACGTCGATCACCAGTGCGTCCTTGCGATTGATCAGTTGCACCGCCTCGACAACACCCACTTCACGACCGGCGCGGAACGGACGCATCACAAGCGGCCACAGCAGCATCACGCCAGTGGCCATAGCGCCGCCGAACAACATCATGTTGAACGGATTTTTCTGCAAAAAAACGAAAAACGCTTCTATGGAAGGCATTTATTTGCTACCCGGGACGTGAGCGAGGGATTCTAACAGAGGACGGAAACGCGCTGGATATTCGCGGGCAAGATGCTTCAAGCCAAACTCGAATTCCGCAGGTACGGCAGGATAGGCCCGCCGCGCACGGATCAGCAGCGCCTGCGCTTCCGCCGTGCGGTTGGCCAGTGCCAGCAGCAGCACCTGACGGTAAACCAGCGTGGGGATCGGGGAGAATCGTATGACCTGCCCGTTCAGCAGTAACCGGCCCGACAGATTTTCCTCGGCGACCGCTGACGGAAATGCGGTAAATAATTCAACATACGGGGTCAATATTGAATTCTGGTGCAGTCGTGCCGCCAAAGTCGGAAAATCCACGCGCCGGAGTTGATCGGGCGAAGGCCGGAACAGACCCTCAAACTGGCGATAGTCGATCCATAAAACAGCAAGATTGTAGCTGCCGATCAGAACAACTGTGGCGGCAAACATTCGCCCCACCCGTGCCAGCCGGGGCACAAAAACCGGCCCCGCGCCCAGCCCCAGCAGTAACGCGGCGATGCCGAGAAAATACGCATACCATAGCGGATACTCCAGCATGCTGTGTATGCCGAATACCGCCAGCGTTGCCAGCAGCCACCACTGGCGGGCATCGAGGCTGATCCGCAGCACGGCGATTATCCACGCCGCCAGGGGCGCCAGAAGCAGAACAAGACCGATGAACCCGGTCTCTGCGAAAAGATGCAGCAGTATGTTGTGTGCGTTGTTATAAAGCCCGAGCGGGGCTGTGGCGCCGGGCTCGGCAATAAAATCGAAATAGCGTCCGGCAAACGCACCCCAGCCGACGCCAAAAACGGGATGATCCAGCGCAATCGACCAGGCAGCACTCCAGAGTCCGATGCGATCCGTAATACTGGCTGCTCCGGAAAACAGGCGCTCAATGGCTGTAACTGCCACCTGCTCGGGCGGCTTGAGCCAACCGGCCCCGACCGCGACCTGCATCGCGTAATGCAGTATCAGAAAAACACCGGTCCATAAAAACAGACGCCGCAGCGCACGATCCCCGGACAAGGCCCGCAGCCAGACCGCACAGGCAAATGCCGCCAGCAGATACAGCCAGGGGCTGCGCGACCCTGACACGCCCAGCACAAACAACAACGGCAGGCCGCAGATGGCCGCAACCGGCAGCGGCAGGCGATCACGGCTGTGCAGATACGCCAGACTGAGCAGGCCCAGCGTCGTATAGGCCGCAAAGTGATTGGGCTGTGCCAGATTGCCAAAAATTGCGCCGCCATGCAGGCGCACAATAAAAGCATTCAACGGCGTCATCACGTTGAAATACTGGATCACACCAACCGCCGCGCTCAGCAACGCGCCCGCCACCAGCGCGGCTGCGATAAACGTAACGATGGTTTCCGTACCGCAGATCCGAGCCAGCGCCCGCGTCGCAATCATCAGCAAACCGGCCCAGACCAGATACAAGGCACCGGTGAGTGCATGGCCGAAATACGGTGACCAACCCAGCGCACCGTGCACGATCAGCAGCAGCGCCAGCGCAAAAGGTGACAGCGCAATCCACGGCACTTCGGCGGAAATCCAGGCGCGGCGATCGAGCATGACGACCATCACCCCCAGCCCCAGCGCAAACGCCAGCCACTCGGTGTAAAACGAGGTCAGTGGATACTGATGGAAAGGCTGCAGGAACGGGATCGCGCAGAGCAGCGCAACGCTGGCCAGACTTGTATATATCAGCGGGCCGCGCGGCGCGGTCTGACTCAAGGACAGCACCGGCGTAAGGCGGTGCACAGGCCGGCTGCCGCCGGCAACGAGACGTACACTGCAAGCTGTTCGGTCATGACTTTCCCGGTGCGCCCAAGTCGGTGGAAATGAATTAGAATCCTATTGTAGCGCAACTTAAAAAATATCATTAAAATCATGAAGATAACGCCCGCATTGACCCCTGTCCTGCTGGTGATACTCGATGGCTTCGGCCATCGCGAGGCCTGCGCCGACAACGCCATCTGCCAGGCGCGGAAACCGCACTGGAATTTCCTCTGGAAAACCGCGCCGCATACCATCATCGACGCCTCTGAGAAATGGGTCGGCCTGCCGGCCCTGCAAATGGGCAACTCCGAAGTCGGTCACATGAACATCGGCGCGGGCCGGGTGGTGTATCAGGATTACACCAAGATCGAACATGCCATCGAAACCGGTGAGTTCGCCGCCAACGTGGTGCTGAAGTCCGCGATCAGCAAGGCACGCAACGGCGCATTGCATGTGCTCGGCCTGCTGTCGCCGGGCGGCGTGCACAGCCATGAATCGCAGATTCACGCACTGCTCGATCTCGCCGCCCAGGGCGGTGCAAAAAAAGTTTATGTGCATGCTTTTCTCGACGGCCGCGACACACCACCGCAAAGCGCCGCAGCCTCGCTGGTCGCGCTGCAGGACAAATGCCGGGCGCTGGGCCAGACACAGATTGCGTCGATCTGCGGCCGCTACTTCGCGATGGACCGTGACCAGCGCTGGGAACGCCTGCAGTCCGCCTACGACCTGATCACCGACGGCGTTGCGCCATACTCAGCAGCAGATGCGCTGTCCGGGTTAAAAGCCGCGTACTCGCGAGGCGAAACCGACGAATTCTTCAAAGCCACGGCCATCGGCCAGCCCGTACGCATCAACGACGGTGATGCCGTGGTGTTCATGAACTTCCGTTCCGACCGCGCCCGGCAACTGACCTCCGCCCTGACCGACCCGGGGTTCAGCGGATTCGCGCGCAAGCGCATACCGCAACTGGGTTACTACTGCACGCTGACCAGTTACGGCGAAGATTTCGCGCACATCCCCGCGGCCTTCGGTCCGCAGCAGATCCGCGAAGGTTTCGGCGAATACCTGGCGCAACAGGGCCTGCGCCAACTGCGCATTGCTGAAACGGAAAAATACGCGCACGTGACTTATTTCTTCAACGGCGGCGTGGAAACACCGTACGCCGGCGAAGATCGCATCATGGTGCCTTCACCCAAGGTCGCCACTTACGACCTGCAACCGGAGATGAGCGCGCGCGAAGTCACCGACAAGCTGGTCGCCGCCATTCAGGCGCGCAAATACGATGCCATCGTCTGCAATTACGCCAACGGCGACATGGTCGGACATACCGGCAACCTTGCCGCTGCCACCCGTGCCATTGAGGTGCTGGACGAATGCATCGGCCGCATCGTTGATGCCATGCGCGACATCGGCGGTGAAGTGCTGATCACTGCGGATCACGGCAATGCGGAAACCATGCGCGATGAAACATCGCAGCAACCGCATACCGCCCACACCCTCAATCTTGTGCCGCTGCTCTACATCGGGCGCAAGGCGCGCATTGCTGACGGCGGCGCATTGCAGGATGTCGCACCCACCCTGCTCGCCATGATGGGCCTGCCCAAGCCCACGGCGATGACGGGGCGGTCGCTGCTTGAGTTTGCGTGACCCGTATTTGCGTCAATAGGCCTGCAACCCTGTTGCCGGCATTGCTGGTGCTGATCGTGGCCGTTTGGGTCCCGGATGCTGTCAATGCGGCGACCCCGGCGAAAACCCAGGAAGAGGCCCGTGAACAGCAGCGCCAACTGCGTGAGCGCATCTCCGCGCTGCAAAAAAAACTGGCGGCCGCGGAAGAAATCAAAACCGAAGCTTCGGACGCGCTGCGTGAATCCGAACAAGCCATCTCGGAAGCCAACCGCGAGTTGCGACAGCTCAACCGCCAGTCCCGCGAATCGAATGCCAAACTCGGCGGACTGCGCAAATCCTCGCAGGACACCGGCATCGCATTGCGCGCCCAGCAGGATCTGCTGGGCAGGATGCTGCGCCAGCAATATCTGCAGGGCCAGTCCGATGCCCTGCGCCTGGTCTTGAGTCGCGAGGATCCCAATGAAATGGCGCGCCAGCTGCACTATCTCGCGCACATCGCCCGCGCCCGCGCGCTGCTGGTCGACGGCCTGCGCAGCAACCTGCGCGAAATAGACCGTCTCAAAACGGAAATCGCCGAACAAGCCGCGGCCATTGCACGCATCGCCGCCGAACAGACCACCCAGAGAAAACGCCTGGAACAGGAAAAACGCGCCCGCGCCGGGGTGTTGTCACGGGTGTCACGCGACATCCGTGCCCAGCAGCGTGAAATGCGCGCCATGGAGGCCAATGAAAACCGCCTGACCCGTTTGGTCGACCAGCTGGCAAAACTGGTGGTGCGCAAACCGGCAACCGGCAGTCGGCCACGGCCGCGTACCGACAGTGTGCCGTCCAGTCGAAACGACGATAGTCCATTCGGCGCGCTGCGCGGCAAGCTTTCTTTGCCGGTGCGCGGGGAACTTGGCAGCCGCTTTGGCAGTCCACGTATAGGTGGCGGCGTAACGTGGAAGGGGCTGTTCATTGCGGCCCGATCGGGCGACGACGTGCGGGCGGTGGCCGATGGCCGGGTGGTGTATGCCGACTGGCTGCGTGGCTTCGGCAACCTGCTGATCGTGGACCATGGTGACAGTTACATGACGCTCTACGCCAATGCGGAAGCGCTGTTGAAACAGGTCGGCGATGTGATTCGCGGCGGCGAACCCGTGGCCACCGTCGGCAATAGCGGCGGCAATGCGGAATCAGGTTTATACTTTGAAATGCGTCACGAAGGCAGGCCTTTCGACCCCCTTAACTGGGTCAAATTACGTTAACAGTCACTGTTTTTTCAGCCACTGCTATTTTTTAGTTTCTTCCTACCTTTTCTACCCTTCTCATTCAGCCTTAGTCTCATAAGCCGCCTTGCGGCAGGAGCATCAAATGCGCAGCAAATTCAATCAGTTAGGCTTGATTATCGTCGGCGCGTTATTCGGCGTAGCGATCAGCCTCAATTATTCGGCCATCGCGCAGCGGGAAACCGCCTCGCTGCCGCTGCCGATTGAGGAATTGCGCGCCTTCACTGAAGTCTTCGGCCGCGTCAAAAGCGACTACGTCGAGCCTGTTGAAGATAAAAAACTGATCACCGAAGCCATCAACGGCATGCTCACCGGCCTCGATCCGCATTCGGCGTACCTCGACCAGGAGGCCTTCAAGGAAATGCAGGTCGGCACCCAGGGCGAATTCGGTGGCCTTGGCATCGAAGTCGGCATGGAAGACGGTTTTGTGCGTGTGGTGTCGCCGATTGATGATTCACCTGCCTCGCGTGCCGGCGTCAAGGCCGGAGACCTGATCGTCAAACTTGACGAAACTTCGGTCAAGGGCATGACCCTCAACGATGCCGTCAAGCGCATGCGCGGCAAGCCCAACACCCCGATCGTACTCACCATCGTGCGCAAGGGCGAAACCAAACCCATCGTGCTGACACTGACCCGGGCAGTGATCAAGATTCAGAGCGTCAAATCCAAGCTGCTGGAACCGGGCTACGCCTATGTGCGCGTCAGTCAGTTCCAGGAACAGACGGGTGATACGCTGGCACGCGCCGTCGAACGCATGTTCAAGGAAAACCACGGACCGATGAAAGGCATGGTGCTTGACCTGCGCAACGATCCGGGCGGATTACTCAACGGCGCGGTGGCGGTATCGGCGGCGTTCCTCCCCAAAGACGCGCTGGTGGTCTACACCGACGGCCGCACCGAAGACGCCAAGATGAAGCTCAATGCCAGCCCCGAGCATTACCTGCGCGGCCGCAACAAGGAGGACTTCCTGAAGCTGCTGCCGAAAGAAGCGAAGACCGTGCCGATGGTGGTGCTGGTCAACGGCGGCTCGGCCTCGGCCTCCGAAATCGTCGCCGGGGCATTGCAGGATCATGATCGCGCCGTGATCATGGGCCAGCAGACCTTCGGCAAAGGTTCAGTGCAGACCATCCTGCCGCTCGGCAACAACACCGCCATCAAACTGACCACCGCGCGTTACTACACGCCAAAAGGACGCTCCATCCAGGCCAAGGGCATCACGCCGGACATTCCGCTCGACGATTTCGCCACCGACCGCACGGCGCTGAAACTGCGCGAAGCCGACCTGACCAAGCATCTGACCGAGAAAGCGGTGGTCGAGAGCGCAGCCGAAAAACCCGGTGACAAGGCCGAGGCTGCCGCCAAGTCGGCGCTGAAATACCGGTTCACCCCGGCGCCGCGGCCGAAGGTCGTCGACGAAAAAACGCTGGTCCCGGAACCTGGTGAAATCGTTTCTCCCAATGATTACGAACTGAATCAGGCGGTGGCTTTCCTGAAAAGCCGCTCCGGAACCAAGACCAACTGAACCACGCCTCTTTCAACAACGCCCGGTTTAACCGGGCGTTGTTGTTTGCAGCGCCCGCAAAAGCTAAATTAGCGTCATGGACGATCATCAACTGCTGCGCTACAGTCGGCACATCCTGCTGCCGGAAATCGGCATTGAAGGCCAGCAACGGCTGATCGATGCGCATGCGCTGCTGATCGGCGCCGGCGGGCTCGGGTCACCGGTTGCCCTGTACCTGGCCTCGGCCGGTGTCGGCACGCTGACGATCTGCGACGGCGATACCGTGGACCTCACCAACCTGCAGCGCCAGATCGTGCACCGCGAAGCCGCGGTCGGCACAAACAAAGCGGATTCAGCGCGCGACACGCTGCACGCACTCAATCCTGACATCCGCATCAATGCCGTGGCCGAGCGGGTGGCCGGTGAAAAGCTGCAGTCGCTGGTAGCCGCCGCCGACGTGGTGCTCGACGGCAGCGACAATTTCGCGACCCGCCACGCCGTCAACCGTGCCTGCGCGCAGGCGCGCAAACCGCTGGTGTCGGGCGCCGGCATTCGCTTCGATGGACAGCTTGCGGTATTCGATCTGCGCCGCGCCGATTCACCGTGCTATGCCTGCCTGTTTCCGGAAGCGGGCGAAACTGAAGAAATGCGCTGTGCGGTGATGGGCGTGTTCGCGCCGCTGGTCGGCATCATCGGCGTCATGCAGGCCGCCGAGGCGCTGAAAATCCTGATCGGCGCCGGTGAAGCGCTGACCGGCCGCCTGTTGCTGCTGGATGCGCTGAACATGGACGTGCGCACCATCAGCCTGAAAAAAGACCCTGCCTGTGCGGTCTGCGCCGGGCGCTAGCGCCGGCGCTGCATCCTCATCTTGTCATATCCAGTGAATCAGCAGCGGCAGGGCCTCCAGCCGTCGCAGCGGGAGTGTTGCCGCTGACCAAGGCTTCAAGATCACGCGTCACCTTGTCCAGATCCGGCGCGTTGCGGCTGATCATCTGCAGCAGCAACCGCGACGGAAAGTCAGCCAGCGTTTCGGCGTGATTGGAGCGGATTCGCGAAGCCGTCTCCAGCGTCGGCCGGACATGGGTGAATTTGAAGCCGGCTTTCGAGTTTTCAATCGAATCGATAATTGCCAGCTGCGCCCGCGCCACGCCGATCATCAGTTGCGCGAGTTGCTGTGTAGTCACATCCGCCATTGCTTACTCCTCATCGTCTTTAATTGAATCAGGCGAGCACGCCTTCCATCAACTGCTTCCACTGCCGTTGCCAGAATTCCGCCGGATCGCGGCGGAATCCGCTTTTTGCGTATTGATGCCAGCGCCCGGCGACAAAACTCATCAGCGCATTGGCCTGCGCCGCGAGATCGACATCTTCGGCCACTTCTTTCTGTGTCACCGCAAAACGCAGCGCCTGTTTCAGCGCAGCCTCTATGCGGTCGTTGATCTGGTTGATGCGCGCCTGCAGCGCGTCGTCTTCCGTAACCAGTGCGTCGCCGATCAGCACCCGCGTCATGCCGCGGTTTTTCTGCGCAAAACCGAGCAGCATGGTCATGATCGCCTCGGTCTGACGCAGGCCACTCTGCTCTTCACTGGTGATCTTGTTGATCAGCGAAAACAGCGTCTGCTCGACGAAATCGATGAGGCCGGCAAACATGTCGGCCTTGCCCTTGAAGTGGCGGTACAGAGCGGCCTCGGAGACTTCGATGCGCGCCGCGAGTGCCGCAGTGGTGATGCGCTCTGCCGACGGTCCCTCGAGCATTTGCGCCAGGGTCTGCAGAATCTGTGATTTGCGTTCGCCGCTGCGTGCCATGCGTGTCCTCAGTACAGTGTTGTTGCGTGATTGGAAATTCCGGCAATGCCGGCGACGCGCACATCGACATAAGCCGGCGCCCGCTCCGCCCGCGCCACCCAGACTGTTTTCATGCCCAGTCTTTTTGCGGTGCGCAGGTTTTCCAGCGAATCTTCGACCATGATACAGCGCCGCGGCCGCAGGTGATGCGCGCGGCACAAGCGCAGGAAACCGTAGGCATCGGGCTTGGGGCGGAAATGCACGCGCTCGATCGAATACACCGCTTCAAACAGATCGCTGATGCCGAGCACATCCAGCACCGCTTTCGCGTAATGCACCGGTGCGTTGGAAAACACGAACTTGCGTCCGGGCAGACGGCGCAGGGCGTGGCGCAGCAGCGGTTCGCCGACGACCATGCGCCGCAAATCCGGAAACTGGTGGGTATGCCACAAAAAATGGCGGGGATCAGTACCATGGTTACGGATCAGGCCGAGCAGTGTCGCGCCGTAACGCTGCCAGTAATCACGTCGCAGTTCACCGGCCGCCTGCTCGTCGAGCTGCAGGTGCTGCTGCAGGTAGGCGGTCATCGCGCGGTTGATATGCGGAAAAATATGCGGCGTCGCATTGTGCAGCGTATTGTCAAGATCGAAGATCCACGCGACATTGCGGGTCATGCTGCGGCGGGAGTCAGCGCCGCTTGATCAGCGTGCCCACGCCTTCGTCAGTCAGAATTTCCAGCAACAGCGCATGTTCGACACGACCGTCGATGATGTGGCAGGTGTTGACGCCGTTTTTCACCGCATCCAGCGCCGAGCCGATTTTCGGCAGCATGCCGCCATGGATGGTGCCGTCGGCAAACAGTTCATCGACGCGGCGCGCGGTGAGTCCGGTCAGCAAATTGCCATTCTTGTCGAGCACACCGGCCGTGTTGGTCAGCACGATCAGCTTTTCCGCCTTGAGGATTTCGGCGACCTTGCCCGCCACCAGGTCGGCGTTGATGTTGTAGGACTCGCCATTGGCGCCGACGCCCACCGGCGCGATCACCGGAATGAAATCTTCGGTGTGCAGCAGGTTGACGATCGCCGGATCGATGCTTTCGACTTCGCCGACCTGGCCGATGTCGACCATCTCGTCGCTGCCCGGTGCGCTGCGCAACTTCATCTTGCGCGCACGGATCAGGCCGCCGTCCTTGCCGGTGAGACCGACCGCCTTGCCGCCGTGGCGGTTGATCAGGTTGACGATTTCCTTGTTGACCTGCCCGCCGAGCACCATCTCGACGAGATCCATGGTTTCGGCGTCGGTGACGCGCATACCCTGGATGAATTCGCCCTTCTTGCCGACGCGCTTCAGCAGATCGTCGATCTGCGGCCCGCCGCCATGCACGATCACCGGGTTCATGCCCACCACTTTGAGCAACACCACATCGCGCGCGAAACCTTCCTTCAGCGCGGGATCGGTCATCGCATTGCCGCCGTACTTAATGACGATGGTCTTGCCGTGGAAACGCTGAATGTAGGGCAGGGCCTCGGCCAGGGTTTTTGCTTTGCTGGCGGCGTTATTGGCGGTGAGTGGCATGCGCGGGTACCAGTAAAAAGATTTTGCAAAAAACGTCGGGTAAACAGGCAAACGACGGAGGCAAACGACGGGCAAATGTGAGGGTTCACTCATTCTACCTGACGACAAAAAAAGGCGGCAGACCTTTTGGCCTGCCGCCTTTTCACTGCAGATTGCTTTGTCGGCTCAGTTGATGGAGAGGCGCCGGGCGCTAACCGCAGCTTTTTTCGGCAGCGTCAGCTCCAGCACGCCGTCGGCGTACTTCGCCACCGCCTTGTCTTCATCAACGGCCTGCCCCAGCGTGAACGCGCGGTAGACCTTGCCGTAGTGGCGCTCGGCGCGCAGCACCCGTTCGCCTTCTTTCACTTCGCGCTCGTTGCGTGTTTCGGCGCTGATTGCGATCTGCTCGGCATCGATGGTGACGTGGATATCTTCCTTTTTTACGCCGGGAATCTCGGCATACACCGTGTAGGCATGGTCGTCTTCACGCACATCGACACGGAACGACTGCGCCGTCGGCGGCTCACCTTCATAGCCCGTCGGGCGCACAAAAAAACCGCGCAGCAATTCATCGAAGGAATCATTCAATGGGGTAAAACGGGTAACATGAAGCATGGTTAATCTCCTTGAATTTGTAATGACGCCCTGCGCCAGTGTTTCAAATATGGGTGCCGCCGGAATCATTTCAAGAGCCGCCGGCCGGATCCGGCACAAGATCCTGAAAATTGTAATAAGTAATTGTTTTTAAAGGATTTTTAGTTGCTGGCAGAAAATAGCAGCAGCACAGCGCATCCCGCCGCCATCGAGCGCGAGCGCGCCTATCTGCTGCGTTACGCGCGGCTGCAATTGCGCAATCCGGCTCAGGCCGAGGATGCCGTGCAGGAAACGCTGCTTGCCGCCCTCGAAGGTGCCGCACGGTTTTCCGGAAAATCATCGCTGCGCACCTGGCTCACCGGCATCCTTAAACACAAAATCATCGACCATCTGCGCCGCGCCGGGCGCGAACAACCGCTGACCGGCATTGATGATGACCGCTCTGAGGCCGAAGCCGTGGACGCGCTGTTTGCCCGAGACTGCCACTGGCGGGAATTCCCGGCACAGTGGGGCAACCCGGATGCAGCGCTGGAAGACAGCCGCTTTTGGGCCGCTTTCGAACTGTGCGCCCAGCGCCTGCCGGCACGCACCGCGCGCGTATTCATGATGCGTGAAATCATGGACATGACGACGGAGGAGATCTGTAAGGAACTCGATATCACCGCGACGAACTGCTGGGTCATGCTGCATCGCGCTCGCCTGACCCTGCGTGAATGTCTCGAACTGCAGTGGTTCGGAAAGTCCGAAAAATGATCCCGACTTGCAAACACACCGCTGAACTGCTGTCACAGAGCCAGGACCGGTCGCTGTCGCTGCCGGAAAAAACCCGCCTGCACCTGCACCTGCTGCTGTGCGTTGGCTGCCGCAATTTCAACCGGCAACTCGAGTTCATGCGCGCGGCCCTGCGCCGCTACCGCGATCGCGACTGACCACGGCGGCGGAACCTCGCTGCAGGCGCCCGGTCTGCACTCATGTGCCCAAATCGGTGTCCACATCGGTCCCGATCGCACCGGCGCGTATTCACACCCTCGCTCCGGAACCGCAACCCCGCACGGTTATAATCAGGCTTTTTCCGCACATGAAACTTTTTTCGTCAAATTTCTTCCCCACTCTCGCTGTCTGCGCATTCACCGGCTGCCTGCTGCCACTGACCGCATCGGCACAGCTCGCGCCACCCTCCCCTGCTCTCGAAGCCCGCGCCTGGCTGCTGCTGGATGTCAACAGCGGACAGGTGCTGGCGAGCCAGAATGCCGATAATCGTTTTGAACCGGCATCGCTGACCAAGCTGATGACGGCGTACCTGGCCTTCAGCGCGCTGAAACAGAAATCGCTGAAACCTGATCAGGTGGTTCCGGTATCAACCCGGGCTTGGAAGGCTGAAGGTTCGCGGATGTTCATCGAGCCGAACAAACCGGTCACCGTTGACGAGCTGCTCCGCGGCATGATCATCCAGTCCGGCAACGACGCCAGCATCGCACTGGCCGAGGCCATCGGCGGCAATGAGGAGGTTTTCGCGCAGATGATGAACCGCGAAGCCAAACGCCTCGGCCTCGCCAACACCAATTTCACCAACGCCACCGGTCTGCCCAATCCGCAGCTCTATTCGACGGCACAGGATCTTTCGCAACTGGTTGTCGCGTTGATCCGCGATTTTCCCGAACACTATCCGCTGTATTCGCAGAAGGAATACCGCTACAACAACATCACCCAGTCCAACCGCAATCGCCTGCTGTGGCTGGATCCGGCGGTCGATGGCGTCAAAACCGGCTACACCGAAAACGCCGGTTATTGCCTGATCACCTCGGCGCGGCGCGGCGAACGGCGGCTGATCTCGGTGGTGCTGGGCACGGCTTCCGAATCGGCGCGCGCCACCGAAAGCCAGAAACTGCTGAACTGGGGCTTTCAGTTCTACGACAGCGTGCGCATGTACACGCGCAACCAGCCGGTGACCCAGCTGCGCGTTTGGAAAGGCGCATCGGACATGGTGAAGGCCGGTTTCACCAGCGATCTTTATGTCGCGCTGCCCAAAGGCCAGGGCGATAAAATCAAAGCCACGGTGGAAAGCCTGCAGCCTCTGCTCGCGCCCGTCAGTCCCGGTCAGCGCGTCGCCACGCTGAAACTGGAAATCGACGGCAAACTCTTCCGCGAACTGCCGGTGGTCGCGCTGGAACCGGTGCCGGTAGCCGGCATTTTCGGCCGCGCCTGGGACACGCTGCGGCTGCTGTTCAAATAGGCACTTTGGCTTAAACTTTCATATCCAGTCTTTTCACGGCGCCACACCATGAGCGACATCGTTTACCTGAACGGCGATTTCCTGCCGATCGAAAAAGCATACATACCCGTGCTCGACCGCGGCTTCATTTTCGGGGATGGCATTTATGAAGTGATCCCTGCGTATTCGAAACATCCCTTCCGCCTCGCCGAACACCTGCGCCGGCTGCAGAACAGCCTGGATAAGGTGCAGATCACCAATCCGCACAGCGATGCCGAATGGGGCCGCCTGACAGGCGAAATTCTCGAGCGCAACCCCGGCAATGACCAGTCTGTTTACCTGCAGGTCACGCGCGGCGTCGCCAAACGCGACCACGCGTTTCCGAAAGGCATCAAACCCACGGTGTTCATGATGAGCACGCCGCTGGTGACGCCCGCCCCCGCGCTGGTCGAATCCGGCGTCGCCTGTATCACCGCGCAGGATTACCGCTGGCTCAACTGCGACATTAAATCAACTTCACTGCTTGGCAACTGCATGCTGCGCCAGCGCTCGGCGGAAGCCGGCGCCGCCGAAACCATCTTGTTCCGCGACGGCCAGCTGACCGAAGCCTCATCCAGCAACGTGTTCATCGTCCGGGACGGCGTGGTGCTGGCGCCGCCGAAGGATCACCTGGTGCTGCCGGGCATTACCTACGACGTGGTGATCGAAATCGCCCGCGCGCGGGAATTCGAGATTGAGATACGGCCGGTCAGCGAAGCCGAAGTGCGTAGCGCCGACGAAATCTGGGTCACGTCATCGACCAAGGAAGTGCTGGCGGTAACGACACTGGACGGCCAACCCGTCGGCGATGGCAAACCGGGACTGCTGTTCCAGCGCATGCACGCGCTGTATCAGGCCTTCAAACAAGACCGCATGAGAACGGCGGCGTGACCACGGAAGCACCTCCCGGCGGCACTGAACCGTCGCTGATCGAATATCCCAGCGACTTTCCGCTGAAAATCCTCGGCCACACCCGGCCCGGGTTCGCGCAGGCCGTGCTAGAGGTGGTAAAGCGCCACGCGCCCGACTTTGTCGACACCACGCTGGAAATGAGAAGCAGCAAGAAGGGCAAATATCTCAGCGTGACCTGCGTGATCCGCGCCACCTCGCGCGAACAACTGGATGCGCTGTATCAGGAATTGTGCGACCTGCCGCAGGTCGTCATGGTGTTGTAGTTTTTCAGTTGCCGATCATGCCAGCGGCTCAGCGTCAGCAGCGCGAGGGTCGCCCCGGTCAGTGCCATGAACATGTCCCACTGCGTGTCCCACACGTCGCCCTGCGTGCCGAGGAAGTCGTCAGCACCCGCGCCCATCGCCACTGCTGCCCACCACTCGATCAGCTCATAGAAGGCACTGATCGCCAGCGCCACGCTGATCACCAGGAAATTAAGGATTTTCCGGCCTTCGATACGGAACACCCGCAGCAATAGTTCGCGCGCCACCAGCGCCGGCACAAAACCCTGCGCAAAATGGCCAAGCCGATCGTAGGGATTACGCTCGAAGCCGAGCAACTCCTGCAGCCAGAAACCGAGGGGCACCCGCGCGTAGGTGTACGCACCGCCATAAATCAGGATCAGGCCGTGAATCGCGATCAACCCATAAACCAGCGCAGTCAGCGGCAGGCGGTTGCGCGTCGCGATCAACACCGGTGCTGCGATCAGCACCGGCAGCACTTCCATGAACCAGGTCGGGCGGTCGTAGGGTGCGATGCCCGACGCGATCAGTGCCATCACCCAGATCGCAGCAATGACCCGAAGTGCGCGGTCGGTCTGGATCAAAGTCGCCGCGGGATGAACCATTTATTGCGGCAGCTTGCGCTTGCGCAGTTCGCGCAACTCTGCGGCGTATTCCTTGTTGAAATCGGAACCCGAGCCAGTCAGGTAATTGCGGAAATCGCCGCAGAACAGTTCCATGCCGTCGCGCGGCTGCGCGAGGATCTGCTCGCGATTGTCAGTGCGGTATTCAAGAATCGACCCCTCGTACTTGCCGACGTTACGCATATATTCTTTTTCGTCTTTCGACGCACCGCGGATCATCAAAGTCAGCCGCGCGTCGAGTTCATTCAGCAGTCCCTTGTGGCGGGCCTGCCATGTGGCATAGGCTTTTTCAGTAGCCTTCACCTGCGCCGGCAGCGCCTGGTCACAGGCCTCGCGCAGGGCCAGCAGGCGCTGGTGCGCAAAATAGATTTTGCTCAGGTTGGCGCCGTAATCTCCGGCTTTTTCCGCTGCTGCGGCCGACAATACAACCATCAACCCTGCGCACAACAGTGCCTTATTCAGCGTTTTGCCCAACGCTTTACACATAACATCGACGCGCACCGTCATCTCCTTGATCGCTCTATAATGCGACCTGATTATCCATCATTCTACGGGTGCAGTGCCCGCCCACAGGGTTGACCTGGTGTCCCGACTCGCCACAACACCATTTTCCGCAACTCCGGCTTTGATTGCCGCCGACCCGCTGGTCGTGCGCCATCCCGGACTGGTGCCGTACGTACCAACCTGGGAACAGATGCGCGATTTCACGCTGGCGCGCACCGATCAAACCCCCGATGAACTGTGGCTGCTCGAACATCCTCCCGTCTACACCGTCGGCATCGCCGGCAAAACCGAACACTGGCCGCGCGTCGACAACGGCATCCCGGTGGTGCGTGTCGATCGCGGCGGACAAATCACCTATCACGGTCCGGGGCAATGGGTGGCCTACCTGCTGCTCGACATGCGCCGCCGCGGGCTGACCATCCGGCCGCTGGTGCGGCACATGGAACAGGCCGTGATCAATCTGCTCGCCGATTACGGCGTTGCGGCGCAAGGCCGCAGCGATGCGCCCGGGGTTTATGTCAGCGCCGCCAAAATCGCCGCGCTGGGACTGCGCGTCAAAAACGGCTGCTGTTACCACGGCCTCGCGCTGAACGTCGATGTCGACCTCGAGCCTTTCCATGCCATCAATCCCTGCGGTTATGCCGGTCTCGAAATCACCAGCACACAACGCCTGGGCATCACTGAAACCAAAGAACAAATCGGCGACCGCCTGATCCGGCACATCAAAAGTATATTGCAATGAACCCCATGAATAATGACAGCTACATGCCTCTGCTCATTTGGCAAATTCGGCTGTCATGTTTTTGGAAAACATCGACAACGCAATGAACATCGACGAGAAACAAAAAGGCCACGCCAAGACCGCGCGCATCCCGATCAAGATCGTGCCAGTCACGCCACTGAAAAAGCCGGACTGGATCCGCGTGCGGCTCGGTAACAGCGAGCGCTTCCAGGAAATCAAGCAGATCCTGCGCGAACAAAAGCTGCACACCGTATGCGAAGAAGCCTCGTGCCCGAACATCGGCGAATGTTTCGGCAAGGGCACCGCGACCTTCATGATCCTCGGCGACCTGTGCACGCGACGCTGCCCGTTCTGCGACGTTGCCCATGGCCGGCCGAAACCGCCGGACGCTGATGAGCCGCGGCACCTCGCTGAAACCATCGCCGCGCTGAAACTCAAATACGTGGTCATCACCAGCGTCGACCGCGACGACCTGCGCGACGGCGGCGCCCAGCATTTCAGGGATTGCATCCGCGCCGTGCGCGAGCTGTCGCCCCAGACCCGCATCGAAATTCTGGTGCCGGACTTCCGCGGCCGCCTAGACGTTGCATTGGACATCCTGTCGGCCTGCCCGCCGGATGTGATGAACCACAATCTCGAAACTGTGCCGCGACTCTACAAGCAGGCGCGGCCCGGCTCCGATTACGCGCATTCGCTGAAACTGCTGAAAAACTTCAAGGCGCGCTTCCCGCATATCCCGGCCAAGTCCGGACTGATGGTCGGACTGGGCGAGACCGACGAAGAAATACTTGAAGTCATGCGCGACCTGCGCGCGCACAACGTCGACATGCTGACCATCGGCCAGTACCTGCAGCCGTCGGCGCACCATCTGCCGGTGCTGCGTTACGTCGAACCGTCGATCTTTGACATGTATGCCGCGGAAGCCGAGCGCATGGGTTTCAACCATGCCGCCAGCGGGCCGCTGGTGCGCTCGTCTTACCATGCCGACCAGCAGGCGCACGACGCCGGCGTGGTCTGATCGTAGCTAGGGCCTGTTAACAGGCCCTATGACTCCTGCAGCTTTTCTTCCAGCAAGGCATGTAACTTCGCGAAATCCGGCTCTCCGAGTATGCGCATCACCAACCTGCCCTGCTTGTCGATGATGAAGGTCGTCGGCGTCAGCTTCACTTCACCGAAGGCCTTGGCGAGGGCACCCATCGGATCCAGCGCCACCTTGAACGGCAATTTGTTCTTCTCGGTGTAATTAAGAACGTAATTGGGTGGGTCATGTTTCATCGCCACCGCGATGGTTTCGAAACCCTGCGCCTGATACTTGTTGTGCGTGGCAACGATATCGGGCATTTCCTTGACGCAGGTGGCGCAGTCGGTGGCCCAGAAGTTGACCAGCACCACCTTGCCGCGCAAATCGGCGGTTGTGATTTTTTCGCCCTGCAACGAAACGAAAGTCACCAGCGGTGCTGCCGGCTTGGCGCTCCAGATCGCGAACCCGGCAAACGCTAACGCGCCGGCTACAACCACAGCTAGAATGAGGTTTCTGGATTTCATCATGCGGCCCGACCGCTGCGAGGAGTTTTGGACATGAGCCTTAACGTAACCCTTAACGTAACCACTAACAGGATGCGTATTCTCGGAGTTCTGCTGGCTGTTGTCATCACTTCGGTCCTCATTTTGGTCACCACCCCGCCGGCTATCGCGGGCATTGCCGACATCAGCAATGCCGATGCCAGCAGCGGTTTGAGGCAGGCGCTGACCGATGGTTCCGCCGCCGCGGTAAAACTGCTGGGGGCTGAAAACGGCTATTTCGGCAATGCCAAGGTCAAAATCCCGCTGCCGCCCAGCCTGCAGAAGGTCGAAGGCGCGATGCGCATGATGGGCATGAAAAAACAGGCCGATGAGCTGGTGCTGTCGATGAACCGCGCCGCCGAAGCTGCGGCACCCGAAGCCAGACAACTGCTGACGGATGCTGTCAAAAAAATGTCGGTGCAGGACGCCAAGGGCATACTCACCGGCGGCGACACTGCCGCCACCGAATATTTCAAGCGCACCACGCAGGCGCAGCTGACCCAGCGTTTTCTGCCCATCGTCAAAAAAGCCACCGACCGCGTCGGCCTTGCGCAGCAGTACAACAACCTCGCCGGTCAGGGTGTGAAGCTGGGTGTCGTCAAACAGGATGACGCGTCGATCGAGACCTATGTCACGCGCAAGGCGCTGGACGGCCTGTACCTGATGATTGCCGAGCAGGAAAAATCCTTCCGCACCGATCCGGTGGGCGCCAGCAGCAACATCGTCAAAAAGGTGTTCGGCGCGCTGCGCTAGAACAACGGATTGACATCTCCTTGACGGCGCGGCATCCTTGTTGAAATTTTCAACAAGGATGCCGCGATGGCGACCGTCAATTTCAGCGTGCCGGATGAAGTCAAGGCCGAATTCAACCGGGTCTTTGCCCGCGAAAACAAAAGCAGCGTTATCGCCCGCCTGATGATGCAGGCGGTCGAGGAGCGTCGCCTGCAAAAACAGCGGGAACAGGCCATCGACACCATTTTGCGCCGCCGCCGCAGCCAGAAACCCGTTACCGATCGCCAGATTCGCGCAGCCCGCATCGCCGGTCGCCCGTGATCCACGTCGTCGCCGACGCCAGCGTCGCGATCAAGTGGTTCCTGCCGCCAAGCGCGGCCGAGCAAGACCATGACCGGGCCTTGATATTGCTGGAGATGGTGAGATCGAGGGCCGTCGTCCTGCGCGAACCACCGCATTGGCTGGCCGAGGTCGCCGCGGTATTGAGCCGGCTTGCCCCGGCGACGGCACGCCAAGATATTGAGGATCTCTGCACGATGCGCATCCCGATCATGGCAACCCCGAAAATCTATGCCACCGCCATTGATCTCGCAGTTTCCCTGAATCAGCACCTTTTTGACACGCTTTATCATGCCGTGGCGCTGGATTTACCGCACTGCACCCTGATCACCGCTGACGAGCGCTACTACAAAAAAGCCCTCAATCGGGGCAGCATCACCCTGCTGCGCGACTTCAATACAACCTTGGAAAACCGCCCGTCATGATCGGCCAGTTGTTCACGCATAATTTCCTCACGGTCGGCATCCGTGATGTGCCCGTCTGGAAAACCATTCCCGAAACGGAACTGGATGCCTTTGTGGGGGCAATCAAACAGATTTATGCTCCTTTCAAGGCCGGCAGCACTCTCAACGAAACCACAACCGAAGACGAAATTATCGTCAAGGTGCTGTCGTGCCTTGGCTGGAACGAGCTTCTCGCACAACAGGTTGCATCAAAAACACGACGGGAAGACGTGCCGGACATGCTGCTGTTTGCGGATGCGAAAGCCAAAACCGCCGCATTAAAGGAAAAGCGCGAGGACCGGCGCTACCGGCATGGCATTGCGGTCCTCGAATCCAAACGCTGGATGCGCCCGCTCGACCGCGGCGATGCCACCGACCCGCTGGACCGCGGAACCCCATCCAATCAAATCCTGCGTTACCTCTCCACCGTGGAAATCGCCTCCAACCGGGCGATCCGCTGGGGCATTCTGACCAACGGCGGCGCGTGGCGGCTCTACTACCAGGGCGCGCGCTCGCGCTCCGAGGAGTTTCTCGAACTCGATATCGCGCCGGCACCCAGGCCGAGCTTGAGCACGGGATGGATGCCCGACATGCACTCAAGGTGTTTTATTGCCTGTTCCGACTGGATGCATTTCAAAACCAGTCATGGGACAACGAGCACCGCACGTTCCACGAGTTCGCTCTGGCCGAGGCGCGCCGCTATGAAGAACTTGTATCCCAGGACCTTGGTCAACGCGTCTTCGACACCGTATTCCCCGATCTGGCGAGCGCCCTCGCCTCTGGCGACCCCAAGGCGGTAGTACCACCGACCCGGGAATATCTCGACGAGGTACGCGAAGCGGCGCTGCTCCTGCTCTACCGCCTGCTGTTCGTGCTGTATGCCGAAGATCGCGGGCTGCTGCCAGTGCGCGACCAGCGTTATTACAACTACAGCCTGCGCCGCACCCGGGAAGACATACGCGACAAGCGCGATGCCAACTTTGCCTTTTCCACCCAGGCCTCGCGCATCTGGGATGACCTGAAAAGCCTGTTCGCCGCCATCGCCAAAGGCGACTCCGCTTTGGGTCTGCCGGCCTATAACGGCGGATTGTTCGACGATCAACGTACGCCCTTGCTCGCGCGTGCACGGGTCACGGATGCCCAACTCGCGCCAGCGATTGATGAGGTATCGCGCCGCTCGGAAGACACGCTGCGCGCATGGATCAACTATCGCGACCTTTCCGTACAGCACCTCGGTGGCATCTACGAACGCCTGCTCGAATTCCGGCTGGAGCCGCAGGGACAACGGCTGGTTGCACGGCCCACGAGTTTTGCGCGCAAAGGCTCCGGCAGCTATTACACCCATGACGATCTGGTCGCACTGCTGATCCGGGAAACGGTTGAACCGCTGATCGCCGAGCGCTTTGAAAAATTTACCAAGGCCCTCAAAAAATATGAACATAAACAAAGGCTTATACCAAGTGATTGGGAGGCATTGACGGCGCTTGATCCCGCCGGCGGCATTCTTGAGCTGAAGGTCTGCGACCCGGCGATGGGCAGCGGGCATTTTCTGGTGGCGCTGGTGGACTACCTCGCCGACGCCATCCTCGAAAACATGGCGCATGCCGCGGAACTCATCGCTGACCACAAATGGGCGAAAAACATCGCGAATCCCTGGGTATCGCCGGTGACCGCACGTATCGCCGATATCCGCAACCGCATCCTCAAGGCCGGACGGTCGCAGGGTTGGGCCATTGACGAAACCCTGCTCGATGACCGCCACGTCATCCGCCGCATGATCCTCAAACGTGTCATTTACGGTGTCGACAAAAATCCGATGGCGGTGGAACTGGCCAAAGTTGCGCTGTGGCTGCACACCTTCACCGTCGGCGCGCCGTTGTCGTTCCTTGACCACCACCTGCGTTGCGGCGACGCGCTGTTCGGTGGCAAGGTCGCCGATCTGAAGCATGAACTCGACCGACTCTCCGGCGGCCTGCTCCAGCGTGGCGACCTGCGCAAGGTCGATGAGGCGCGCACCACCATGCTGGCCATCGGCGACCTCACCGACATCGACATCGCGGAAGCGCATCACTCCAAGGTGCTGATGGACCAGATGGAAGACAGCCTGCGTCCGCTCAATCGCGCACTGGATTTTCTCCAGGCCCGGCAATGGGCCGGCAAGGCACAGACGAAGGAATATCAGCAGACCTGGGTCGATCTGCTGAATCAGGAGTACGGCGATAACCTGCTTGAATCCATCGACCTGCTGTCGAAGCCGGGCATCCGGCTGCATGGCGAATCGCAAAAACGCGCGCATCGCGTCGTGCAATCAGCACTCGCACTCGCCCGCGAGATCCGCTTTCTGCACTGGGAGCTCGCGTTCCCGACCGTCTGGGCCGGCACCAACGGCAGCCGCACTGGCGGCTTTGATGCGGTGATCGGCAACCCGCCCTGGGATCGCATGAAGCTGCAGGAGGTCGAATGGTTCGCCGAGCGTAAACCAGAGATTGCCCGTGCTGCGCGCGCCTCCGACCGCAAGAAAATGATCGCGGCGCTGGAAAAGGCCGACGATCCGCTGTGGCGGGAATATGTGATCGCGAGCGACATGGCCGAAGCCGCGACGCGCATCGCCCGCGACTGCGGCGATTATCCGCTGCTCTCCGGGGGTGACATCAACCTCTACAGCCTTTTTGTCGAACGCGCCGAATCGTTGATACATCCGGACGGCATGGTCGGCTTGCTGACACCCTCCGGCATCGCTTCCGACAAAGGGGCGTCGGCTTTTTTTGGGGGCATTGCCGATACCAGCAGACTTGCTACGTTATTCGATTTCGAAAACAAGAAAGTTTTCTTTCCGGACATTCATGCCAGCTTCAAGTTCTGTGCCTTCGTATTTTCCGGGCCAAAGAAATCAATAAAAACAACGCGCTGTGCATTCTATCTCCATCACATCAATGAACTTGCCGACGCAGAGCGATTGCTCACATTAAGTGCGAAGGATTTCCGTACCGTCAATCCAAACACCGGCGGTGCACCGATTTTTCGCAACCAGCGCGATGTCGAAATCACCATTTCCATTTACCGCCGCCAGCCGGTGCTGGTCGACCGGCGCGAAGAAACGAAAGAAATTCCGCCGAAAAAAGTCTGGCCGGTGCGTTACCTGCGCATGTTCGACATGACCAACGACTCCGGACTATTCAAGCGCCGCGACGAACTGGAACGTAATGGATGGTACCCCACCGGACTCAACCGCTGGGAAAAAGGCGAGGCTGAAGCCGTGCCGCTGTACGAAGGCAAGATGGTTCAAATGTATGACCATCGTGCGGCAAACGTTGTAGTGCATGCGGACAACCTGCATCGTGCTGCGCAACAAGAAGCAACCGACTTAGCGCACCACAAAGATCCGAGGTTTGTGCCAGAGCCCCAGTTTTGGGTAAGCACATCAGATGTTTCCCAGACATTTGATGGCGCATGGTGCATCGCTTACAAAGCAATCACGGCGACAACAAACATGAGGACGATGATATCGGCCATCCTTCCGCAATGTGGTGTTGGGAATAGTATGTCAATGCTGTTAGCAGATGCGGCCTCGGATTACGCTGTCTGGTGTCCTCTGCTGCAAGCGAATCTCGCTTCATTTGCATTTGATTTTGTGCTTCGGCAAAAAGTCCAAGGCCAAAATCTTAACTTGTTCATACTCGAACAATGCCCGGTAATTACCCCTGCTCAGTTCGAAACTAAAATTAAAAAACAGAAAATTGCCGACTTCGTGCGCAGCGAAGTGCTGCGACTGTCATACACCGCGCATGATCTCGAACCCTTCGCCCGCGACCTGGGCTATAAAGGCGCGCCGTTCAAATGGGATGAAGACGACCGCCGCCACCGCATGGCGCGGCTCGATGCGCTGTTTTTCCAGCTCTACGGCATTTCACGCGATGACGCGGCCTACATCCTCGACACCTTCCCCATCGTGCGTGAGCACGACGAAAAAGCCTTCGGCCGTTATCTGACCAAGGAATTGGTGCTCGCCTATATGAATGCCGTTGCCGCCGGAGATCTGGCCACGGTCGTCCGGATCTAGCCCGCCCTCAGTGCGCTCGCTTCATTGCGCTCGCCTCATTGCGCCCACATCAATGCGCCTTATCCCAGTTCGGACCGCTGCCGATTTCCACCAGCAGCGGCACCGCCAGTTGCGCGACACCGGCCATCAGCCGTGCGAGACCCGTCTTGATGGTGCCAAGTTCGGCATCGGGTACTTCCAGCACCAGTTCGTCGTGCACCTGCATGATCAGTTTTGAGCCCAATTTTTCTTCGACCAGCCAGTGCTGCACGGCGGTCATCGCCAGCTTGATCAAGTCTGCGGCCGTGCCCTGCATCGGCGCGTTGATCGCCGCGCGTTCAGCGCCCTGGCGCCGCGCCGCGTTGCTGCCGCGGATTTCCGGCAGCCACAACCGGCGGCCGAACACGGTTTCGACATAACCCTGCTCCCGCGCCTGTTCGCGGGTGACGCGCATGTATTCGGCGACACCGGGGTAGCGCTGGAAATAACGGTCCATGTACTGCTGCGCAGCGGAGCGTTCGATATCGAGTTGCCTCGCCAGGCCGAACGCCGACATGCCGTAGATCAAGCCGAAGTTGATGACCTTGGCGTAACGGCGCTGCTCGTTGTCCACGGTCTGCGGCGTCAGGCCGAAAATTTCCGCGGCGGTTGCGCGATGGATGTCCTCACCCGCGGCGAAGGCCTTGAGCAGGCTTTCATCGCGCGAGATGTGCGCCATGATGCGCAGTTCGATCTGCGAATAGTCAGCGGAGACAATCGTCGAACCGGGCGGCGCGATGAAGGCCTCGCGGATGCGCCGGCCCTCTGCGGTACGGATGGGAATGTTCTGCAGGTTGGGATCGGTGCTCGCCAGCCGCCCGGTCACTGCCGTCGCCTGACCGTAACTGGTATGCACGCGACCGGTGTTGCGATTGACCATCACCGGCAGTTTGTCGGTGTAGGTCGATTTGAGCTTGGCCAGACCGCGGTATTCGAGGATCAGTTTCGGCAATGGATGATCGAGCGCCAGTTCCGCCAGCGATTCCTCATCAGTGGATGGCGCGCCGCCGGGTGTTTTCTTGACCGGCTTCAGGCCCTGCTTGTCGAAGAGGATTTCCTGGATCTGTTTCGGCGAACTGAGGTTGAACGGCTGGCCCGCCTGTTCATGCGCGCGTTTTTCGATGTCGATCATCTTGGCGCCGAATTCGGCCGACAGTTCCGCCAGCAATTTGCTGTCGATCAACACGCCGTTGCGTTCCATCGCATGCAGCACCGGCATCGCCGGCATCTCGATGTCGGCATAAATATGGTTCAGTTTTTGATCGGCGGCGATGCGAGGATGCAATGCCTGATGCAGTTGCAGCGTGATGTCGGCGTCTTCGGCGGCGTAATTAGAGGCGAGCTCGACGGCGACTTGTTCAAAACCGATGCGTTTTGCGCCCTTGCCCGTCACATCATCATAACTAATTGTTTTTATTGATAAAATTCTCTGCGCCATGGAATCCATGTCATGCCGCTGATGGCTTTCCAGCACATAGGATTCGAGCAATGTGTCGTGCAGCACACCGGCCACCTGCACGCCGTAATTGGCGAACACATGCATGTCGTACTTGATGTGCTGGCCGAGTTTTGCGCGCTGCGGATTTTCCAGCCAGGGTTTCAGCGTAGCCAGCACGGTGTCGCGCGACAGTTGCTCCGGTGCGCCGGCATAAACATGACCGACGGGAATGTACGCTGCATGACCCGGTTCCACTGACAGCGAGATGCCCACCAACTCCGCCGCCATCGCATCAAGGCTGGTGGTTTCGGTATCGACCGCGGTCAACGGTGCAGCTTCAATACGCGCTAGCCATTTTGCCAGTGCGTCCGCGGTGGTCACGGTTTCATAATGCCGTTCATATTGCGGCGCAGCCGGAATCACCGCGGCAACCGGTGCATCCGTATTGGCAGCAGCGGCAGGCACCTCGGCAGCACCACCATCCAGTTCACGCCGCAAGGTCCTGAATTCAAACCGGTCGAACAATTCGACGAGCTTTACCTTGTCCTGCTCCTTCAGCGTCAAGTCCTGCAACTGCACCGGCAGCTCGACATTGCACTTGATGGTTAGCAAGGCCTGTGCCTGCGGCAGCCAGTCCAGCGACTGGCGCAGATTTTCGCCGACCGCGCCACTGATGTCGGGCGCATTTTTGACGATGTTGTCCAGCGTGCCGTACTGGGTCAGCCATTTCACCGCGGTTTTCGGCCCGACCTTGGGCACGCCCGGCACGTTGTCGACGCTGTCACCGATCAGCGTCAGGTAATCGATGATGCGCTCCGGCGGTACACCGAATTTTTTCTCGACGCCATTGATGTCGAGAATTTCATTGGACATGGTGTTGACCAGCGTGATCTGTGCCGTCACCAGTTGCGTGATGTCCTTGTCGCCGGTGGAAATCACCACGCGTAATCCCGCCTGCTCACCCTGCCGCGCCAGCGTGCCGATCACATCGTCGGCCTCGACGCCGCCGACTTCCAGCAACGGCCAGCCCATCGCGACAATCGCCTCCTTCAGCGGGCCAATCTGGGAGGCCAGTTCATCGGGCATGGCAGGACGGTTGGCCTTGTACTCGGCGTAGAGATCATCACGGAAGGTTTTGCCCTTGGCATCGAAGATGCAGGCGCTGTACTCCGCCGGCACATCCTTGTGCAGCTTGCGCAGCATGCTGAGCACGCCATAGATGGCATTGGTCGGTTCGCCGCGGCTGTTGCTCATGTCGCGGATCGCATGGAATGCGCGGTACAGATAGGACGATCCATCAACGAGGAGCAGGGTTTTCATGCGGGATCCGGGCAGTTGCGCGACAACATCGTGCTGCCGCTGCATATGGCAGGAATTATCGCAGAGTTATCGCAAAATTCGCGTGAACTCCGGGCCACGCCACCTTTCAAAACACCTGGGAAAGCCGGATAATGAACATCACTGGAGCCATCACCATGCGACCTGCATCAACCCGGATTATTCAGACCCTGATTGCTTTTGCCGCTGCCGTCGTCATGACGCTGCCCGCGGTGGCACAGAACAGCAAATCGGCTGCGCAGCCGATTCCCGAACCGCCACCGCCGCCCCCCGGCTTCGAACTGGATCCGGCGGCGGAGCCGCAGGTGACGATCCGCAAACGCGGCGAAGACACCGTCGAGGAATACCGCATGGCCGGCAAGCTCTACATGATGAAGGTCACCCCGCCGGGCGGACGACCGTATTACCTGATCGACGAACGCGGCGACGGCAAATTCGCGCGTCAGGAAGGGCCAGGGACTGGCGTCCGGCCGCCGATGTGGGTGATTCATTCCTGGTAATTAGTGATTGGTAATTGGTGACTGGTAAATGGTAATTGGTAAATCGCGAGCATCCCCACGGGGTTTCACCAGTCACCAATTACCAGTCGCCAGTCACCACTAAGCAATGTCCGTTTTCACCACGGTAAGCCCTGACGACCTGCAGCACTGGCTGCAGGATTACGCCATCGGCGAACTTCAGGATCTGCGCGGCATTGCCGCGGGCATTGAAAACACCAACTATTTCGTCACCACCAGCAATGGCCGTTATGTGCTGACGCTGTTCGAGAAGCTGACTGCGCTGGAACTGCCGTTTTACCTGAATCTGATGGCGCACCTCGCCGAACGCGGTGTGCCCAGCGCGCACCCGCTCGCCAACCGCGCCGGCCGTTATCTGGGCACACTCAAGGGCAAACCCGCTGCGCTGGTCGCCCGCCTGGACGGCAGCGACGTCAGTGCACCGACGGCTGCGCAATGCGCTGCGGTCGGCGCCGTGCTGGCACGCCTGCACCTGGCCGGCGAGTCGTACCCGGCCACCATGGATAATCCGCGCGGGCCGAAATGGTGGACCGGAGTGCTGCCCGAAATCCTGCCGTTCCTGCCGGCGCCGGAAGCGGCGTTGCTGCAGGACGAAGTGCGCTTCCAGTCGCAGTACCGTTTTTCGGATCTGCCGCGCGGCGCGATCCATGCCGACCTGTTCCGTGACAACGTGCTGTTTGCCGGCGACCGCGTCGCCGGCGTCATCGATTTTTATTTTGCCTGCACCGACGTGCTGCTCTACGACATCGCCATCACCGTCAACGACTGGTGCATCGTCGGGGACGGCGCGCTGGATAACGCGCGCGCGCGCGCGCTGCTCGATGCCTATGCCGCGGTGCGTCCGTACACTGCCGTCGAACGTGGCGCCTGGCCGGTGATGCTGCGCGCTGCAGCGCTGCGCTTCTGGGTGTCGCGGCTGTACGACTTTCATCTGCCGCGCACCGGTGAGATGACCCATGCCAAGGATCCAGGGCACTTCCGCCGCATCCTTGAGTTACGCATCCGCGAAGAAGACCTGCTGCCGGTACTGACGGGCTGAATTAATCAAAGGCCGCGCCTATAATCGCGGTCCCAAGGAAAATCGGGGAGAAAAACCATGGAAATACGCACTGTAGCCGCCGGCCGTGGCTGGCAATGGATCGTTGAAGGTTTCCGGATTTTCCGCAAACAACCGCTGACCTGGATTACGCTGGTCATGGTCTTGGTGGTGATCTGGCTCTTGTCCCTGATCATGCCGCTGATCGGTCCGCTGGTGATCAACCTGGTGTCGCCGGTATTTTTCGCCGGACTGATGCTGGCCTGCCGCACAACTGATGAAGACGGCGAACCCGAATTCAGCCAATTGTTCGCCGCGTTCAAAACCCACGCCAGTCCGCTGATCACCGTCGGCGGCATTTATCTGGTCGGCAACATCGTCGCGGTCGGCATCGTATTCGGCATCGCCGGCGGCGCCGCGCTGCCGGCGTTGCTGGGCAAAGCCGGTACCGACATCGAAACCCTGCGCGCGGCGCTGCGCGGCCTGCTGCTGGGCATGACTGTCGGCATGGCGGTATTCATCCCGATATTGATGGCGGTGTGGTTCGCGCCGCCGCTGATCGTGTTCCACAACATGCCGCCGGTCGAAGCGATGAAACTGTCGCTCGCCGCCTCCTGGCGCAACACCATGCCGCTGCTGGTGTACGGCGTGGCCACGCTGGTATTGGGCATCATCGCGTCGATTCCACTGATGCTCGGCTTGATCGTATTGCTGCCGGTGCTGGTGTGTTCGATCTACGCGAGTTACAAGGACATCTTCCCGGCAGCAACTGCGGTGCCGGCAGCAACAGTGGAAATGCCGAGCCCCTGAAAAACTCTATAAGTATTTGATTTTATTGATATTTTAAACCGGGGTCAGCTTGGCGTATTCGAGCATCAGCCACTTCAACCCCGAGTCGCGGAAATTCACCTGCACCCGCGCATCATTGCCGCCGCCTTCGGCGTTGACGATCACGCCGGCACCGAACCTGGCATGAGTCACCGCCTGGCCGATGCGCCACGGCGAATCACGCGAGGGCATCGCCGGCGCAGTAGTTGCACCGCGGGTAGCCGCGCGCGCCGGACCGTACGAAGGCGACAACTGGCGCGCATAAGCGGAATTGGATGGTGCCTGCCGCACGTGGTTCACGCGTTGCAGCAGTGCTTCCGGCAATTCCTGGAAAAACCGCGACGGCACGTTGTAACGCGTCTGGCCGTGCAGCATGCGGCTTTGTGCCAATAACAAATACAGCCTGCGCCGTGCCCGCGTCAGCGCGACATACATCAGGCGGCGTTCTTCCTCGACGCCGTCAGCCTCGGTCATGCTGTTTTCATGCGGGAACAGGCCCTCTTCCAGCCCGGTGACAAACACCGCGTGGAATTCCAGACCCTTGGCCGAATGCACCGTCATCAGTTGCAGCGCATCGGCGCCGGCGAGGGCCTGGTGTTCGCCGGCTTCCAGTGCGGCATGGGCGAGGAAGGCGGTGAGTTCGTCCATCTCTTCTTCAATGGGCGCACCTTCCGCCGGCACCCAGGTCGCGCGTTCATCGACAAACACCGCGGCGGCATTGATCAATTCATCCAGATTCTCGATGCGATCCGCGCCCTCCTTCTCGCTGCGGTAATGCGCTTTCAGCCCGCTGTGTTCGACGACATGACCAATCACTTCCGGCAAGGGCAGGCCGGCGGTGGCGCTGCGCATCGCCTCAATCAATTTCACAAAAGCGGCGATGCTCGTCGCAGCCTTGCCTGACAAGGTGTTGGCACAGGCTGCTGCCCAAAGGCTCATACCGGCCTCTTTGGCCATACCCTGTAATTGCTCGAGGCTGCGGTTGCCGATGCCGCGCGTCGGGAAATTGATGATGCGCAACAGCGCACCGTCATCTTCCTGGTTGGCGACCAGCCGCAGGTAAGCCAGCGAATGTTTGATTTCCTGACGTTCGAAAAAGCGCAACCCGCCATAAACGCGATACGGCATGCCAGCGGTAAACAACGCGTGTTCAATGACCCGCGATTGCGCATTGGAACGATAGAGCACGGCGATGTCGGCCAGCTGAGTGCCCTCGTTGCGCAGGCTGCGCACTTCATCGACGACGTACGCCGCTTCCTCATAATCGGTAGCCGCCTCAAACACGCGCAGCGGTTCGCCCTTCGCATCCGCTGTCCACAGACTCTTGCCGAGGCGCTTGCGGTTGTGCCCGATCAGCGCGTTGGCGGCGTCGAGGATGTTGCCGTGCGAGCGGTAGTTCTGTTCGAGCTTGATGACTTTTTCGACATGAAAATCGCGCTGCAGCTCCTGCATGTTCGCCGTCGTCGCGCCGCGCCAGCCGTAGATCGACTGATCGTCGTCGCCGACCGCGAATATCGCGTTGTGCTGCCCGGCCAGCAATTGCAGCCAGCGGTACTGCAGGCGGTTGGTATCCTGGAATTCGTCGACGAGAATATGGCGGAAACGGCCGGCATAGTGTTCACGCAGGTGGTCGTTGCGCGCGAGCAATTCATAGGAACGCAGCAGCAGCTCGGCAAAATCGACCACACCCTCGCGCTGGCATTGGCGATCGTATTCAGCGTAAAAACCCACCATGCGCCGCGAAAAATCGTCGTAGGGCTCGACCTTGTCGGCGCGCTTACCCTCTTCCTTCTGCGCTGCGATGAACCACTGCGCCTGACGTGGATCATATTGCTCCGTGTCGATGTTCAGCGCCTTCATCAGGCGTTTGACCAGCGCGAGTTGATCCTGCGAGTCAAGAATCTGGAACATTTGCGGCAGACCGGCTTCGCGGTAATGCGCGCGCAGCATGCGGTTGCACAGGCCATGGAAAGTGCCCACCCACATGCCGCGGGTATTGATCGGCAGCATCGCCGACAGCCGCGTCATCATTTCCTTCGCCGCCTTGTTGGTGAAGGTCACGGCGAGCAGGCTCATCGGACTGATCTGGCCGGTCTGGATCAGCCAGGCCATGCGTGTGGTCAGCACGCGGGTCTTGCCGCTGCCGGCGCCGGCGAGAATCAGCGCAGACTGGTGGGGCAGCGTGACGGCTTCGAGTTGCTCATCGTTGAGGCCGGAGAGGAACGCAGGAGCGGCAGGCGCAGCTGGGGGCGAAGGCGACGTGGCGGGAATCATCGTGTAATGCAGAATAGGCGATCTGCATTATACGGGAGCGCCGTCATGACACCCCGCGCCATCAACCCTGCGGCGAGTAACCAGCCTTGCGCAGCGCACCCGCCATTTGCGCGGCATCTTCCGCACTGCCGAGTCCGATGACATCCACGGCATAACGCAGACTGCCATCGGCGCCATCCGCTCGGTAGGCGCGCACACGCGCCGGATAACCTGCCGTGCGCAATTTGCCGGCCAGTGTCGCCGCCGCGCCTTCATCAGTCGCTGCGAGCGACACGCGATGTGTGCCGCCGCGACGGCTGGCGCCGCTCGCTGGCGCGATCTCGGTTTCCGTTGCCCATTCCTGCAATTGCGCGGCCGGCACCGGCGCCACCGGCTGGCGCTTGCCGTCGCGTCCGGCGATGAAAAATGACAGCGGATCCTGCATGGTGAAGGCCTGATCCTGATGCTGGACAAAAATACGTCCTTCGATCAGGCACACCACATCGCGTTCGGTGGACGACTTGCCCCAGAGGTCGGTGCCGCGGATGCCGGCGGTAACGGTGACGATGCGGATGTTCAGGTCACGGCTGGCGCGCGGTGCGCCGAATACCCGTGTGGTGAACCGGAAAGCACCCTGCGCCACGTCCAGCGCGCCGCTGACAATACGGCCGGCGGTGCCGCCCTTGTCGACCAGACGGTCGATACCGAGACTGGCGTTTTCACCGAGTTTGACCGCGCTGCCTTCGGCCATGCGCAGCAGGGCGCGCGCACCGCTCCCGGTCAGCACGCGGTCACCGTTACGCAACACCGCGCCCGGCACCAGCGGTTCACGGGCGCCGCCCGCGTGTTCGACCCAGGCGGGGCTGACCACCGCCTCGACGGTCAGCGTACGGGCGCCGGCAACAGCGACGGTGCACATCAACAGTACGGACAGAACTGTAAACAGCAGGCTGCGCATCATCGATCTCTCCAGCGGCCTGTCTCACACAGGCTGGGTTACACATGGAACCGTTTATAATCGCGGCTGGCTGCAAACTGGCACGCAACACCCCTCCGCAACCGCACAATTCCCTCGCACAATTCCCTCTTAATCAGCATCATGCAACAAAAATACAATCCGCAGGTCATCGAGCGCGACGCGCAAAAATTCTGGGATGAGGCGCAGACCTTCCGTGCCGTAGAGACTGGAGACAAGCCGAAATACTACTGCCTGTCGATGTTCCCCTACCCCTCCGGCAAGCTGCACATGGGCCATGTGCGCAATTACACCATCGGCGACGTGCTGACGCGTTACCACCGGATGAAGGGTTACAACGTGCTGCAGCCGATGGGCTGGGATGCCTTCGGCCTGCCGGCGGAAAACGCGGCGATGGCCAACGGCGTGCCGCCGGCGAAGTGGACTTACGACAACATTGCCTACATGCGGCAGCAATTGAAGTCGCTGGGTTTTGCCATCGACTGGAGCCGTGAACTCGCAACCTGCAGCCCCGATTACTACCGCTGGAACCAATGGCTGTTCCTGCGCCTGCTGGAAAAAGGCATCGCCTACAAAAAAACCCAGGTCGTGAACTGGGATCCGGTGGACCAGACCGTGCTCGCCAATGAACAGGTCATCGACGGCAAGGGCTGGCGCACTGGCGCCAGCGTCGAGAAGCGCGAAATCCCCGGTTACTACCTGGCCATCACCAAATACGGCGACGAGTTGTTGTCAGCGCTCGACACGCTGCCGGGCTGGCCGGAGCGGGTCAAGGCGATGCAGGCCAACTGGATCGGTAAAAGTTACGGTGTACGTTTTGCCTTTCGATACAACTTATCCGCCGCGGTAAGCGGCGGCACAAATCTCCCCTCTCCTTCCGGGAGAGGGGCCGGGGGTGAGGGAAGAGGTGCGGGAAAAGATCAAACACCTTCCCTCATCCCCAACCCTTCCCCCGAAGGGGGAAGGGAGCAGGGATTGCTGTGGGTATTCACCACCCGCGCCGACACCATCATGGGCGTCACCTTCGTTGCCGTCGCTGCTGAACATCCGCTGGCCACCCACGCCGCGAAAAACAATGCCAAACTCGCCGACTTCATCGCCGAATGCAAACGCGGCTCGGTGATGGAAGCCGATATGGCGACCATGGAAAAGAAAGGCATGCCGACGGGGATTTTTGTCGAGCACCCACTGAGCGGTGAAAAAATCGAAGTCTGGGTCGGCAATTACGTGCTGATGGGTTACGGCGAAGGCGCGGTCATGGCAGTACCGGCGCATGACGAACGCGATTTCCATTTCGCCAAACAATACGGATTGCCAATCAAACCGGTCATCGACGTCAGCAGCCAGACCTTCGCCACCCAAGCCTGGCAGGAGTGGTATGCCGACAAGGAGCATGGCAACTGCACGAACTCCGGCAAATACGACGGGCTCAACTACGCGGCAGCAGTCGACGCCATCGCTGCTGACCTTGCCGCCAAAGGTCTGGGTGAAAAGCAGGTGCTCTACCGCCTGCGCGACTGGGGCGTCTCGCGCCAGCGTTACTGGGGCTGCCCGATTCCGATCATCCACTGCCCGGCCTGCGGTGACGTGCCGGTGCCGGACAAGGATCTGCCGGTGGTGTTGCCTGAAGACTGCGTACCCGACGGCAGCGGCAATCCGCTGCTCAAACGCGACGACTTCATCAATTGCGCCTGCCCAAGGTGTGGCAAACCGGCGAAGCGCGAAACCGACACCATGGATACTTTTGTCGATTCGTCCTGGTATTACCTGCGTTACGCCTGCGCCGACAACGGCAGCGCGATGGTCGACGAACGCGTCAACTACTGGCTGCCCGCCGACCAGTACATCGGCGGCATCGAGCACGCCATCCTGCATCTGCTGTATTCTCGCTTCTGGAGCAAGGCGATGCGCGACCTCGGGCTGGTCAAACTCGATGAGCCGTTCAAGAACCTGCTGACACAGGGCATGGTGCTGAACGAAATTTACTTCCGCAAACCGGCGCTGCCCTCACCCCCAACCCCTCCGTCCCTCACTCCTGACCTCTCTCCCGGTGGGAGAGAGGAAACATCTGCCTACCTTCTCCCGTCGGGAGAAGGGTCGGGGATGAGGGAGGGAGAGGGGGGCGTCGAGGCTCCCGCTCGGGCGGGAGCCGTAGCAGGAACGGGGCGCATCACTTATTACAACCCGGCCGATATCGACGTCACCGTCGATGCCCAGGGCAACCGCGGCGGCGCCGTGCTGCGTGCCGATGGTCAGCCGGTGGAGTCCGGCGGCATCGGCACCATGTCGAAGTCGAAGAACAACGGCGTTGATCCGCAGTCGCTGATCGAAGATTACGGCGCGGACATCGCGCGTTTTTACATGATGTTCACTGCCCCGCCGGAGCAGACGCTGGAATGGTCCGATGCCAGCGTTGAGGGGGCGTCGCGTTTTCTGCGCCGGGTATGGAATTATGGCGTGAAGATAAGTGAAAGCGACAACACGCCGATTGCCCCTAACTTACGAAACATTACGCGCCGAGAAATTCATTCCCTGCTAAAACAGGCCAACTACGATCTGGAACGCCACCAATTCAATACCGTCGCTTCAGCAACGATGAAAATGCTCAATGCCTTGGAACGTCTTTTAGGTGTTGATGATGCGGTAGTCAAAGAAGGCATGTCTATTCTGCTGCGCGTGCTGTCGCCGATCACCCCGCACATCACCCACCAGCTGTGGCGCGATCTCGGTTATGGCGACGACATCCTCGCCGCACCCTGGCCGGAACCCGATGCCGCAGCACTGATCGAAGACGAAATCGACCTGGTGGTGCAGGTCAACGGCAAAAAACGCGCCGACCTGCGGGTGCCGCGCGACGCCGACAAACCGGCGATCGAGGCCGCCGTGCTGGCCCACGCCGAAGTGCAGAAATTCATCGCCGGGCAGCCGGTGAAAAAGGTCATCATCGTGCCGGGCCGGCTGGTCAACGTGGTGATATGAACGCAATGAGATGAACGTGATAAGCTGAACCGCAATGAAAACGCTGATCGCACTGCTCTGCACACTGCTGATCGCCGGCTGTGGCTTCCAGTTGCGCGGCGCCGCCGATCTGCCTTTTGAAACGCTGTTCGTGCAAGCCCCCGTGAGCTCGCAGTTCGCCCAGCAGTTCAAACGGGTGGTCACCTACGGCAGCGGCACCAAAATTATCGACGATCCTAAAGCCGCGACAGCAACACTGATCCTCGTCGGCGAAGCACGCGAAAAAAGCATTCTGTCGCTGTCGGGTTCAGGGCGGGTGCGTGAATTCCAGCTGCGTTACAAAATGACCTACCGCCTGCTCGACAAAAACGCGGTGGAAACCATACCGGCATCTGAAATCGTGCTGACACGCGATTTCTCGTTCAACGACCAGGAAACACTGTCCAAGGAATCGGAAGAGGCCCTGCTGTTCCGCGACATGCAAAGCGACGCCGTGCAGCAACTGTTGCGACGGCTGCAGGCTGTGCGCCTCACACCGTCAGCCTCCAAACCATTGTCGTAAGCTGATTGCTGTAAACCGGCACGTTCTGTAGCATACGCGCACTGATGCGCCTGCCTTCCGAACAACTCGCGAGTCACCTCGCGCGGGATCTCAAACCGCTGTACACGGTATTCGGCAACGAGCCCCTGCTCGCGCTCGAAGCCAGCGACCGTATCCGCGCCAGGGCGCGCGCCGAGGGATACACCGAACGCGAAGTGCTGACGGTGGATTCGGGGTTCAAGTGGAATCAACTGGCACTCGCCGGCAATTCGCAATCGCTGTTCGCCTCACGCAAACTGCTGGAACTGCGCATCCCCACCGGCAAACCCGGCAAGGAAGGCGGCGAAGCACTGCAAAAATATTGCGAGTCGCTGCCACCGGACACCATCACCCTGATTTACGTCTCCGAGCTCGACTGGCGTGGCCAGAAAGCAGCTTGGTTCGAAACCCTGGAACGCAGCGGCGTCGCGGTCGAAGCCAAAGCCGTGCTGCGCCGCGCACTGCCGCAATGGATTGCCGGCCGCTTGAAGGACCAGCAACAGGATGCCGACGCGGCAACGCTGGATTTCATCGCCGACCGCGTCGAAGGCAATCTGATGGCGGCGCATCAGGAAGTGCAGAAACTGGCACTGCTGTTCCCCGCCGGCCCGATCACTTTTGATCAGGTCAACGCGTCGGTGCTCGACGTTGCCCGTTACGACGTGTTCAATCTCGGCGAAATCATGCTCGAAGGCGACCCGCTGCGCGTCGCCCGCGTACTCGACGGCCTGCAGGGAGAAGGCACGGCAGCACCGCTGGTGCTGTGGACTTTCGCTGAAGAAATTCGCGCCATCGGCAAAATCATCGCCGGCGTCAACACCGGCAAACCGGCCTCGATGATGCTGCGCGAAGCCCGCATCTGGGGCCCCTCGCACCAGAGCGCGATGCAGAACAACCTCAAACGTTTCACGCTGGGACAGGTCACTGAAGCCCTGCGCCACGCTGCGGTCATCGACCGCATGGTCAAGGGCCTGGTGCGCGGCGACACCTGGAATGAGCTGCTGCAGCTTGCGTTGCGCTTTGCGCGGAATAATCTTGGCACGATGAAGGCGCAGCCGGGGCGACGGGCTGTGCCGGCGGCGTTTGCAGCGCATCCAGCGCTGTTCTAGCTCAGCAAGGTTTACCGCTGGCGCTGCGCCGGGGGCGGGTTGTCTCCCGATTTCATCAGCCTTCGCTCGCGTGCATCCGCACACGCGGCTCGACCTTGAGCCAGGTCGTGCGTTTCGCCACACGCAAATCATAGTCGGCTTGCAGGCCCAGCCAGGTTTCCGCTGAAACCCTGAAATACTTGCCCAGCCGCAGTGCGGTGTCGGCGGTGATTGAACGTTTGCCGTTGACGATATCGCTGATGCGATTGGGCGGCACGGCGATCTCCCGCGCCAGCGCATTGATGCTCACGCCCAGCGGTTTCATGAATTCCTCGTACAAAATCTCTCCCGGCGGAATCGGGGCTAGCAGTTTGGCTGCCATGGCGTCTCCTAGGCGTGGTAATCAACAATTTCGACTTCGTAAGCATGTCCATCCGACCAGCGGAAACAGATCCGCCACTGGTCGTTGATGCGAATGCTGTGCTGCCCCTTGCGGTCACCCTTGAGCGCCTCCAGCCGGTTGCCGGGCGGGACCATCAGATCCCCAAGCACGCGCGCCTGGGCGAGGTATAAAAGCTTGCGGCGGGCCTGCCGTTCAATGGCCCTGAAGCGGACCACCTGCCGGTCGTTGAACAGCGCTTCCGTTTCGACCGAGCGAAAGGATTTGATCACACGCCAAGGGTATTACGTGACTCGTAATACGTCAAGCAAAAGGCTTCGCTCGGGCCGGGACGGCCACTACCGGGCCCGGTATGTTGTGGCTGGTGCAGGTCAGCATGCTGCCCATGCCCTTAGTCATATTGTCGCTAGCGTCTTGCTGGCAGGTAAAGTGCTGGTGGTTGCTACTTACACCGGCAAATAACCCCACTCCCGCCTGCTAGAATCCCGATATGGATGTCCAAACCTACATGCTAGCCATCGGCAAAGCCGCCCGCGCCGCATCGCGCGCGATGGCGGTCGCCGACAGCCATGCCAAAAACACCGCGCTGATCGCGATGGCCACGGCCATCGAACACGCGGCGAAGGTGCTGCTGCACGAAAACGCCCGTGATGTTGAGGCGGCCAAAGCAAAAAATCTCGACGCTGCCGCCATTGACCGGCTGACGCTGAACCCGAAACGCATCGCCGCGATGGCTGACGGCCTGCGCCAGATTGCCGCGCTGCCGGATCCGGTTGGCGAGATCACCGGGCTCAAATACCGTCCGACCGGTATTCAGGTCGGACAAATGCGCGTACCGCTGGGTGTGGTCGGCATCATTTATGAATCGCGGCCGAACGTGACCGCGGATGCCGCCGGGCTGTGCCTCAAATCCGGCAACGCCGCCATCCTGCGCGGCGGTTCGGAAGCGCTGCATTCGAATCAGGCCATCGCCGCCTGTGTGCATGAAGGCCTCAAAGCGGCCAGACTCCCGGAAACCGCGGTGCAGGTGATTGAAACCACCGACCGCGCTGCCGTCGGCGAGCTGATCACCATGCACGAATACGTCGACATCATCGTGCCGCGCGGCGGCAAGGGCCTGATCGAGCGGCTGATGCAGGAATCGCGCATCCCGATGATCAAACACCTGCACGGCGTGTGCCATGTCTACATCGACGATCAAGCCGATTTCGACAAGGCGCTGCGCATCGCAGACAACGCGAAAACCCAGCGCCTCGGCACCTGCAACACCATGGAAACGCTGCTGGTGGCGCGCGGCATCGCCGACAGAATCCTGCCGCCGCTGTGCAAAATTTACGCCGATAAAAAAATCGAGCTGCGTGCCGACGACGCTGCACGCAAGATCGTGCCGGGCATGAAAGCGGCAACCGAAGAAGACTGGTACACCGAATATCTCGACGCGATATTGTCCATCCGCATCGTCGATGGACTCGATGCTGCCATCGACCACATCACGCGTTACGGTTCGCAGCACACCGATGCCATCGTCACCGAAAACATCACACGTGCACGGCGTTTCCTGCGTGAAGTCGATTCGAGTTCGGTGATGGTCAATGCCTCGACACGTTTTGCCGACGGTTATGAATACGGCCTCGGCGCCGAGATCGGCATTTCCACCGACAAACTGCACGCGCGCGGTCCGGTGGGACTGGAAGGCCTGACCTCGCTGAAATACGTGGTGTTCGGTGATGGGCATGTACGCGGCCAATAAATAGTAAATAAAACAAGTAGTTATAAGTAATTCCGGGATAGCGTCAGCCTTCACTGCCCTGTTACGCATGGAAAATCTCGCTCCAGACAACCCCGACGATCTGCCGCTCGATCAATACCTCGCGAACGGCGTACGCGAAAGCGATGTGCACGCATTGATGTCGCTACGTGGCGCGGGCGCGATGCTGAACGCGTTCATCATGGTGTTTCGCGGCAGTGAAACCGATGTACTGATACGCCTGCTGGTGATGCGCGAAATCGGCAATCGGCCCGATGCGCCGCGCTGGAGTCCGCAGGAACTCACACAGCATTTTTCCTATCTTGACAGCACCAAACTCAATACCGTTCTTTCGCGTCTGAAGGATTTCGGTTTGTTGCTGTGGGATCAGGAAGACCGCACCTATCAGTTAAGCGGCGCGGCGCGCGTGACACTATCAGCGCTCGCCAATGTGCTGGAACTGCCGGCTGGTGACGATGCCGATCTCGCCTACATCACCTCACAGGTTGCCGCAGGCCAGGCGATAGGCCGGCCCTCTCTGGAAGCACTCAATCTGCTGCTCACCAAATATCGCGAATTGCAAAAAGAGTTTGAGGACGCAGTGGAAAGCGGCTCTGAATTTCGCATACGTCAGGCCGGCGCCAAATTCAATGCAGTGGAAGCTACCGTCGAAAAAGGCACCGAGATCATCCACTCGCTGCTCGTAGGCGGTAAGCTCGAAGATGCCATGTACCGAAACGCGCAGGCTATCGGCCAAGCGCAAAGCCGCCTGTTACGCATGCAGGCCACATTTCAACGCAACCTGCATCAGCTCGAATTGCAAAACGTGGCCCTTGCCAGCAGTGGACTATCTTCGTCCGACGTGCTGCAATGGCTGCGCACACTCGACCGGATTCGCCTTGCGGCTGTGGGCGAAGACTCCTGCGGCGGCATGCTGCCACTGCCTTTTGCCATGAGCGATCTGATGGTCGATGTGGCCGAATATGAGTTACTCGAACGCGAGCGCGTCGCGCAGGAAAATACCGTGTTGCCACCGCCCTGCGATACGCCCGATACCGCGGAGGTGTCCAACGAGCGCTTCGCGGCACTTGACCGCTATGTCGATCAACTCTCGCAAATACAAACAGCCCTGCCACTGTCCGATGCCGTAATCAATGGCGGTTACGCGCTATCGGCATATCGGCTGTCGCTGCTGTCGTTAATCGGCGATGTGGAGTCGGCTGAAATGCGTGGACGTATCGCAGACCTGGCACGCCTGCCGCTACGCGTAACGCTTTCCGGTGAATACGAAAGCGTGGCCCGGGACGGCATAGCCGAAGTAAGCCGGGGTACCATCACACCGCAGGTCGCGCAATGAGCGACGACGCGCAAGCACTGATCGCACGCCTCATCGCCGAACGTTGGCTGCCCCGCGCGGAACCGTTGGCGCGCCGCGTACTGGTGGATGAAGACTTCCGTGAAGACGTCACCCGCCGTCTCGCAGCCTGCGGCTTGCGACTGTTGGACAACCCGTATGCCACGCACATTGCGCTGGGAATGGCGCATGAAGCCGAAGAACCGGTGCTCGCACGCAACGGGCAATGGTTATCAAATAATCTTGCACTGCCCCGGGATTGCATAGCGCTACTGGTGGTGCTGTGGGCACTGCTGATTTTACCCAAGCGCGAGCGGCAGATTTCTCGCCGCGACAACACTGAGACGCAGCAAAACGACATGTTCGGTCTTGAAAAACCCATTCCTACCGGCAACGAAGTCGAAGGCAGCCTGCGCGAGGCGACCCTGATCGCGGATTTCGGTAAACAACTCGGTGGCAAAACGCGCATCAGCCTCAACCTGGGGCTGCTCTCCCGCCACGGTTTTATTGAACGGTATCAGAGCGTGATTCGTGAAGGACCGCTTCTTGATCTGGCGCTCGATCACGGCACGCTCGCGCCGCGCATACTTGACGGTGCGCTGGCTGAATTGCTTGCTACGCGCGCGGCCAGAGCGGAGTAACGCGCGTGTTTCATCTTAAAAGCATCGAGCTCGTGCATTGGGATTACTGGCAGCGCTTTCGCCAGACGCTGGATGCCAGCATTGTCGCCATCGTCGGTCCCAACGGTTCAGGCAAAACGACGCTGCTCGATGCACTGCGCACTTTGTTCGCGCTGCAATGCGCTGGCAAGCGCGATTACAAACGCTACGTTCGTCATTCCGGCGAATCTTTTGCATGGCTGCGCGCAGTGGTCGATAACCGGCGCATCGGCAATGCACGGCACCCGTTTTTTCCACTGCTGGAGGATGAGGTAACGCTGGTCTGCCGCATCCGCAAGCAGGGTGGCGACTGGCAGCGGCAGTATCTGATAGCGCCGGGAGATGCGCCGATTGATCAAACAATGGAGCGCTCAACCGAATGGCTCGGCGTGCAGGATTACAAACGGCGGCTGGCCAGCGGCGGCTTAAGCGCGGCGATTGCGGAGGTGCTCTCGCTGGAGCAGGGGGAGACCGACCGCCTGTGCGAATACTCACCCAAAGCGCTGCTCGATCTAGTGTTCCATGTGTTCGGCGACAAACGCGTACTCGACGACTACACCCAGGCACGCGCTGATCAACGCAGCGGCGAGGCCGAGCTCGACAAACTCGATGGCGATCTCAAGCGCACGCAAAACGAGCATGAATCCTTCATCCAGCGCGCCAATAGATATCAGGAATGGCGAAGCCTTAAAAGCGAAGAAAATCAATTGCTTGCGGAGATTCGTCCGCGTATGGAGCTGGCGGAACTGCGCCTTGCGATCAATAGCGCCGAAGCACGGCTGGACACTTTGCGCCGCCAGTCGGCGCAGCACCGTATTCATATCGAACAAGAGGAACGGCGCCTCACGCGCGGCGCGGAAGCACTCGCCGCCAACAGCGTTGCCCAGCAGCGTGCCGCCGCGGCGCGCGACGAAGCGGTCGCGCGTCACAGCGCCGCGCTAGTGAGCGTCACCGGAACGCGCAACCTGCTGGGGGAGCGCGACAAGCTGCGCGCGCAAGCCGCCGCGACAACGGATAGCGCACGCGCCGCGGCACGTCTGGAACAGAATCGCCCGCGTCTGGCCGTGGTTCAGGCAAGCAAGGCGCAATGCGCGCAGCGGCGCGCCGAAATCAACGCGCGACTCGCTGCACTGCGCAGCGGCAAGGCCATGGTTGAACCGTTCGTGGAAAAATTGCGTGGCGCTCTTGACGAAGCCGGCATACCCCACATGATGCTCGCCGAAATCATCGAAGTTGCCGATGCACGTTGGCAAGCGGCAGTGGAAGCGCTGCTCGCGCCATACCGCCATCTTGTTTTGTTGAAGCGCGTTCGTGACAGCGATGCGGCGTGGCGCATCGGTGAGCGATTGCAGTATCGCAGTTTTGTCACACCCGATCTGGAGCCGCCGCCGGCGCCTGTCGAGGGCAGCGTGCTGGAAATCGCTCGCTTCATGGGCGAGGCACCGGCATGGCTCACCGGCTGGTTAAATCGTATACAACGTGTCGAAGATGCGGCCGCCGGCGCGAAACTTGATCCACGGCAGGACTGGATCACCCGCGCGGGCTACCATCGGGAGCGGCGCGGCGCACGACATCGCAGTGTCGCCGCACATGATTATCGCTTCGGTGAAGCCGCGCGCCGCGCACAGTTGAAAGCGCTGGAAGAAGAACTGCCGCAAGTCACTGCTGAGATCGACAAACTTGCGACAGAGGAGAAAATTCTCATTTCCGATATCAGTCGAGATCAGGCCGTGGTATCTGGTGTGGATGCGGCCAATCTTCTGGCAAGCCGCGCCGAGGAGTTCGCTGCCGCAGAGGTGCGGCTCGCCGCGGAAGAAGCAGCAGAGCAGGAAGCCGGCGCAGCCCGTAATTCCGCTTCCGAAACCGAGGGCCAATTGCTGGCGGAATATGGCAAGCTCGGTGCGGAACGGCAGCAAGTCGAAGTCGCGCTGCGCGAGGCGCGCACCGCGCTGACGATTACGCAACAAGATATTCATGCGCAGGCCGACGATCAGCAAAAGCGCGGCGAACGAGAGGTGCAACTGCGCAACGGCATGCCCGCGACCTGGCAGGACGAGCAAGCGCTGGAAAAGCTGCTCTCCGATTATTCCTCGGCACAAACTGTAAATCTCCGAATTTCTGATGTTCAGCGCCGCCTTGAACAAGGCCAATGGGAAACCGACGAGACCGTGATCGCGCGCCGCGACAAACTCGCCGAGGATGTGCGCGGCAAGAGTGAGCGCGTGGATACTGCGCGCAATCAGTGCGAACGCGCCAAGAAAATCACGGAAGCAGCCCGTGGCGAGTATCTCAACGTGCTGCGCGCCACGGTACGCAATTACGGACAGCATCTAAAGGAACTGGGGTCAAAGGCCGGCATCGAGGTGGCCTACGAGTTGCCGCATCTGGTGAACGATGATACGACGCTGGCGCAAGCGGGGCTGAACGTGAAATTCGACTTCGATCAGAAAGGCATGATCGGCATGAACGACGGCGAGGCCTCCGGCGGGCAGCAAGTGATGAAGTCACTGATATTGCTGATCGCGCTCACAATGGAAACCGACCGTCCCGGCGGGTTCGTTTTCATCGACGAGCCTTTCGCGCATCTGGATGTGATGAACATCGATCGCGTGGCCGCTTTTTTACGAGCGACGCAGGCGCAATATCTGATTACCACGCCAAGCACGCATAACATCAACGTCTTCAGCCCGGTGCAACTGACACTGGTAACGCAGAAGAAACGTCCGGGCGAACGCTGGGCCCCGCCAGTGGCGATGTTGCGTAAAGATGAAACCACCGCCGCCTAATGACTGGTCGGCGCCCGGCGCCGATGGCGTATGCGTGCGACTGCTGGATGTCGGTGCAAAATCCACGCTGCGCGGACGGCGCTTGCGACGTGCAATGATCGCTGACGCGCGCGCGGTTACTACTTGGCCCGCCACATGGCGCGATCTGCTGATTCAATGGCTTGATGGCGCATCTAAGCGCCGTTGGGACACGCTCATCAGCCGCGCCGGTAACGCCGGATTCTCATATGCGCACGCGCTGCTCGAAGCGCTGTTGCGTGCAGGGTTGGTCGAAACAGATGAGTCGCGCGAACATGGCCAGTGGAAAACACGGCAGGTTGCGTTTATTGACCCGGTTGCCTTGCGCGCAACGCTCGGCTTACCCGACGCCGACGCCCTCCGCGCGCAGCTAGCTGACGAAATCACCGCACCACCACAGGATAGTCGCCTCGCGCCGTTGTGGACAGAACTTGCGAATTATCCACCCGCACGCGGCCTTGAGCGTTGCGCTCTGCTGCGCAAACTGGAGGCATGGATCGTGGGAAACCGCTTCGGCACACGCCGCGATTTCGCCTTGTTTGCTCGCGGTACGACCAAGGCAGTCACCAGCGCAGAGTGGAAATGGCTGGAGACGCTACCCGATTTCGCCGCTTTCGGCATCGAGCAGCACACACCGGCGCTGTGGTTACGCGCACCGCTGACGCTGCGCTTCGGCGAAAAAACAATCGATTTGTCAGCGCCTCCCGACATGATCGGCATTTCTCCCGCGACAATCAGTACTCTCGACGGTGTTGGTGGCGAGATCGGCTGCTGGCGCATAGTCGAAAATCGCACCAGCTTCGAACGTACGGCACGAGAACATGGCGACACCGATGGCGTAATCTGGCTGCCCGGTTTTGCCCCGGGCTGGTGGAAAGAATCCGTGCAACACATTCTGCGCCACAAACCCACGCACGCTCTGGTTGCCTGCGACCCCGATCCGGCCGGCATTTGTATTGCGCTGGACGCCGGGGCCATATGGCAATCAAGCGGACTTACTTGGCTGCCGTGGGTGATGGATGTGCGTCAACTGACGCAGCTTGATACGCGCTTGCCCTTGACCGACCATGATAAAGTTCTTCTCGAACAATTGTCCGCGCGCGACCTCCCGCCCGCGCTCCGGGCGCTTGCAGAGTGGATGCATGCGCACAATGAAAAGGGTGAGCAGGAAGGTTATCTGTAACACTCAGCAAAGAGTGTCATCACCGCTGCCAACGGTATGTTGCAGGATTGGTGCCCTCCGAGAAACCAACATAAGTATTTGATTTTAAACATTTATTTAAGAATCCCATGAGCAAACTCGTCGAAGTCAAGGTTCCGGATATCGGGGACTACAAAAACATTCCGGTGATCGAAGTGCTGGTCAAGCCCGGTGACACGGTAAAGGCGGAAGATCCGCTGGTCACGCTGGAATCCGACAAAGCGACGATGGACATTCCCGCGCCGTCCAGCGGCGTGGTCAAGGCGCTGAGCCTGAAACCCGGCGACAAGGTTTCCAAAGGCACGCTGATCCTGACGCTGGAAGAAGGCGCTGCCGCAGCACCGGCAGCGAAACCGGCTGCGGCTGCAGCTCCTGCCCCTGCTCCGGCCGCCCCTCAATCCTCAATCCCCAAACCTCAATCCTCGCCAGCGCCCGCAGCAACAGCCGCTGCACCCAAAGATATCTCCGGCATCAAAGCCGACTTCCATGCTGAAGTTGTCGTGCTCGGCGCCGGCCCCGGCGGTTACACCGCGGCCTTCCGCGCTGCCGACCTCGGCAAAAAAGTTGTGCTGATCGAACGTTATCCGACGCTGGGTGGCGTGTGCCTCAATGTCGGCTGCATTCCGTCAAAAGCGCTGCTGCACATGGCCAAGGTCATCACCGAAGCCGATGAAGCCGCGCATGCCGGCATTACCTTCGGCAAACCGGTCATCGACATCGACAAGCTCCGTGCATGGAAAGACGGTGTGCTGGGCAAGCTGACCAAAGGCCTCGCCGGCATGGCCAAGCAACGCAAGGTACAGGTCGTCACCGGCCGCGGGGAATTTGCCTCGGCGAACACCATCCGTGTTGAAACCGCGGACGGCGTCAAAACCGTCGCGTTTGAAAACTGCATCATCGCCGCCGGTTCATCGGTCGCACGCATCCCCGGCTTCCCCTACGACAATCCGCGCATCATCGATTCCACCGGCGCGCTGAAACTCGCCGAAGTGCCGAAGCGCCTGCTGGTCATCGGCGGCGGCATCATCGGGCTCGAAATGGCCACCGTTTATGACGCACTGGGCAGCAAGATCACCGTCGTCGAACTGATGGATGCGCTGATTCCGGGGGCGGACAAGGACATCGTGCGCGTGTTGTCGAAACGCATCGAGAAGCGTTACGAAAAAATCCTGCTCAAAACCAAGGTTGCCAAGATCGAAGCACAGAAAGCCGGATTGAAAGTGACTTTCGAAGGCACTGACGGAACCACTACCACCGACACCTTCGACGCCGCGCTGATGGCTGTCGGCCGCCGCCCCAACGGCCGTGAACTCAAGGCCGAAGCCGCAGGCGTCACGGTGAACGAGCGCGGCTACATCCCCGCCGACAAACAGCAGCGCACCAACGTCCCGCACATCTACGCCATCGGCGACATCTGCGGCGAACCGATGCTCGCGCACAAGGCCACGCACGAAGCCAAGATCGCCGCCGAAGTCATCGCCGGCCACAAGGCTTTTTTCGATGCGCGCACCATTCCTTCCGTCGCCTACACCGATCCCGAAATCGCATGGATGGGCCTGACCGAAACCCAGGCCCAGGCGCAGGGCATCGACTACGAAAAAGCCGCCTTCCCCTGGGCCGCCAGCGGCCGCGCACTGGCCACCGGTCGTGAAGACGGCATGACCAAGCTGCTGCTCGACAAACAATCGCGCCGCGTGCTCGGTGCCGCGATCGTCGGCGTCAATGCCGGCGAACTGATTGCAGAAGCGGTGCTGGCGCTGGAAATGGGCGCCGACGCTATGGATCTCTGCCTGACCATCCATCCGCACCCGACGTTGTCGGAGACGCTGTTTTTTGCGGCAGAAATCGCGGAAGGGTCGATTACCGATCTTTACATGCCGAAAAAGTAAATATCGGTACGGCGACAATATTGATCCGCCTTACATAAAGTACATGAAAATTGCTAACGGCATCGTAAAGCAAATTGGTCAACTTGGACTATTTCTGACGATGTGGGTAAGTATGAGTAGCGCCGGGGCTGGGTTGTTTGGATTTGGCGGCGTGAGCTGGAAAGAAGAGGCACTACTGCACGATGGCAGCAAGATCATCGTGGAGCGGCGGCAGAGTTACGGCGGGCGACACGAAATCGGACAATCCCCGCCGATCAAAGAACAGGAAATCACGTTCAGTGTGCCGGGAACAAGCCAGCGCATCACGTGGAAAGCCGAATTCAGTGAAGACATCGGACGCTCCAACTTTCTACTTCTCGCGCTGCATATTCTGAACAGCACACCTTACATCGTGGCTGTGCCGCATTTATGCCTTTCCTACAATAAATGGGGGAGACCCAATCCACCGTACGTGTTCTTCAGATACGAAGGCAAAGAGTGGAAACGTATTCCTCTGCAAGATTTACCGATCGAGTTCAAGGACATCAATCTGGTGATCAGCACCAAAACGGAAGAAAAAACGATTACCGCGCAGTCTCTCGTGTCAGCTGAACTCGTCAAAAAACTGAACAGCAGTCTCAGACAACTCCAATACCGCGCCATCCTGAGGGAGCCAGTAAAAAAAGGGGCAGACGCATCATCCGTTAATTGTGAAGAGCTAGTGTCCGACGGGAAAGGTGGCTGGCGTTCGCCTGGAGGGTTCAAAGCACCTTATCCGATCACATCACCTAAAGAACACATGAGCACGCAAAAATGAAGCCCACGTAGGGCGTAATAACCGAAAAGCGTTGCGCCGTATGCGGTGATTGAGAGTGCGGGCACATTCGCGTAAGGAACCGGCAGGCGACCACAGCGAATGCCCGATTGATGCGGTGAATTCATGTTTTTAGCTGCTAGAATGACCATAGCCTGTCTTAAGGATAACAACCATGCACGCTTACACCGCCGTAATCGAACGCTGCCCCGATACCAACCTCTACGTCGGCCATGTACCCGGCTTCCCCGGCGCCCACAGCCAGGGCGTGACGCTCGATGAATTGCATGCGAATCTGCGGGAAGTGATCGCCATGCTGCTCGATGACGGCGAACCGAAGCTCAATACCGAATTTGTCGGAATTCAAACCGTCGTTGTGGATTGAATGCCGGGCATCCCGGTTCTGAAGCCCCGCGAGGTCATCGCGATCCTTATCGCGCTGGGTTTTGTTGAAGCGCGACAACGCGGCTCACACAAACAGTTCCGGCATCCCGATGGTCGTGCGACAACCGTGCCGTTCCACACTGGTCGTGACTTATCGCCGATCCTCCTGCGCCAGATCGCCAAGGACATCGGCTTGACCACCGAGCAATTTATCCAGCACCGCTAGGTGCCTGTTTGATATATTTTCCAGCCATCAGACTGTAGTATTAAAAATACCAAGGCGATATAGCTCAAAAAAACCGCCACATCTAAATCTACTGCTGCAATTTTCCGCGGGGAGGCTGAAAATGAGCAACAACAAGTGGCACGTTCTGGCCGGATGTACGGCAGCGCTGATCATATTGAACGGCGCAGCACAGGCGCAGAAATATCCGGATCGCCCGGTGCGCCTCGTCGTCCCCTATCCGGCGGGCGCCAGCTCCAACGATATCCTCGCCCGGCAGATCGCGCCCAGGCTCACCGAACGCTGGCGGCAGAATGTGGTGGTCGACGACCGTTCCGGCGCCAGCGGCAATATCGGCGCAGAGCTGGTGGCGCGTTCACCGGCGGATGGTTACACGCTGCTCTACGGCACCGGCGGACTGCTCTCGATCGGCCCGCATCTCTACACCAAACTCGCCTACGACCCGCAAAAAGATCTCGCGCCGGTGGCGCTGATGGCCGTCGTGCCCTACCTGCTGGTGATCAATGCCTCGCTGCCGGTGAAAAATCTCGAGGAATTCATTGCCTACGCCAAAGCGCGTCCGGGCAAACTGTCGTTTGCATCGTCCGGGGTGGGTGGTACACCCCACTTGTGCGTGGAAATGCTAAAGGTGATGGCCGGCATTGATATGTTGCATGTGCCGTACAAGGGCGGTGCCCCGGCGGTGGTGGACACCATCGGCGGCCAGACCCAGGCTTATTGCGCGGGACTGGCGGCAACCATGCCCCATGTCCGCTCCGGCAAACTGCGCGCGCTGGGTGTTACCACGCTGAAACGCTCAGCGGGCGCGCCGGAGATTCCGACACTCGACGAACAGGGACTGAAGGGCTTCGACGTCAATTCATGGGGCGCGGTTTTTGTGCCGGTGAAGACACCCAAGGCAGTGATTGAGACGCTGCACACTTCCATCGTCGCAGTGATGAGCACCGACGTCATGCGCGACACGCTGATCAAACAGGGCATGGATCCGCTGCTGCTCGGACCGAAGGAACTCGCCGATCTGATCAGGACGGAGTCGGCCAACTGGGCAAAGGTGATCAAAACCGCGGGCATCAAGCTGGAATAAGCTACACATAAAAGATCAATAAAAACAACAAGTTATTGAATTTTTTGTCGGCGGGCACTGTGTGTGGTCATCCGGCAATTCCGCCATGCGTTGTGAGTTCTGGTAATCACCCGTTTCATCACCATCACCGCCGGACTTCATCTTTCAATCCCTGCAGCAAGAGGGTAATATTTATGACCCTTTCGGATTCACCTCCAAAAGCTTGAATAGCCAAATAAAAACAACAACATGTAGCCAACTGCTGGAGGAATTGTTTTTTGAAGCCGACTGATATTGCGCACCCCGATTACTTCCATAAAGTTGTCGATTGCCAGTGGGCCTGCCCGGCCCACACCCCCGTCCCCGAATACATCCGTTTGATCGCAGCAGGCCGCTACGGCGATGCCTACATGGTCAACTGGAATTCGAATGTGTTCCCCGGAATCCTCGGCCGCACCTGCGACCGCCCCTGCGAACCGGCCTGCCGTCGTGGCCGTGTCGAAGAAGGCAACGTCGAGATCCGCAAACCGGTTTCGCATGACCATGGTTCGCAGCCGGAGCCGGTCGCGATCTGCAGGCTGAAGCGCGTCGCCGCCGACAACAAGGAAGACATCAACGCGCGGCTGCCGAAAGCACCCAAGCAAAAGAACGGCAAACGCATCGCCTGCATCGGCGGCGGTCCGGCATCCCTCACTGTCGCGCGCGACCTGGCGCCGCTGGGTTACGACATCACCATTTACGAAGCCGATCCCAAGGCGGGCGGCTTCATGCGCTCGCAGGTACCGCGTTTCCGCCTGCCGGAAGCCGTGATCGACGAAGAGGTCGGTTACATCACCAACATCGGCAATATCGAAGTCAAAGCCAGCACCCGCATCGACAGTCTGAAAAAAGTGCTGGCCGAAGGTTATGACGCGGTGGTGGTCGGCACCGGCGCGCCGCGTGGCCGTGATCTCGACGTGCCGGGTCGCACTGAGGGTGCAAAAAACATCCATGTCGGCATCGACTGGCTGGCCAGCGTGTCCTTTAACCACATCGAAAAAATCGGCAAACGCGTGATCGTATTGGGTGGCGGCAATACCGCAATGGATTGCTGCCGTTCGGCGAAACGCCTCGGCGGCGAAGACGTCAAGGTCATCGTGCGTTCCGGTTACGAGGAAATGAAGGCCAGCCCGTGGGAAAAGGAAGACGCCATCGAAGAAGGCATTCCCATCCTCAACTTCCTGGTGCCGAAGTCCTGCAAAATCGAAGCCGGCAAGCTGGTCGGCATGAGCTTCGAGAAGGTCAAGGCCGACTATGACGCCAAGGGTCGGCGCAGCCTGGTACCCACTGGTGAAGCGGAACAATTCTTTGAATGCGACGACGTGCTGGTCGCCATCGGCCAGGAAAACGCCTTCCCGTGGATCGAGCGCGATGTTGGCATCGAATTCGACAAATGGAATATGCCGGTGGTCGACAAGCTGACCTTCCAGTCAACCAATCCGAAAGTATTTTTCGGCGGCGACTCGGCCTTCGGCCCGAAAAACATCATCTGGGCGGTGGCCCACGGCCATGAAGTGGCCGTGTCCATCGACAAGATGCTCAACGGCGAAGAACTCAAGGATCGCCCACTGCCGGCCGTCGTTGTGATCTCGCAGAAAATGGGCATCCACGAGTGGAGCTACGACAACGATATCTCGGCGGGACTGCGCAACAAGGTGCCGTGGCAGGATCAGAAGCTGACACTGAAAAACATCAAGGTCGAGGTTGAACTCGGTTTTGATGCCAAGGCCGGCCTGGCCGAAGCCCAGCGCTGCCTGAACTGCGACGTGCAGACCGTGTTCGCACCCAAGCTGTGTATCGAGTGCGACGCCTGCGTCGACATCTGCCCGATGGATTGCATCACCTTCACGCCGGACGCCGAAGAAGCCGAGCTGCGCACACAACTGACCGCGCCGTCGCTGCATCCAGATCAGGATCTGTATGTATCGGAAAAACTGCGCATGACCGGCCGCATCATGGCCAAGGACGAGGACGTCTGCCTGCACTGCGGGCTGTGCGCCGAGCGCTGCCCGACGGGCGCCTGGGACATGCAGAAATACCTGGTCGAGATGACCCACGCCGGTCCGGGCTGCCGCAAACCGCAACGCCAAGCGGCATGAAGTCGAATTTCGGAAAAACTCCATGAAACAAATCACTGCCATCAACGACTTCGTCGTCAAATTCGCCAACGTCAACGGTTCGGGTTCGGCTTCGGCCAATGAACTGTTTGCGCGCGCGATCCTGCGCATGGGTGTACCAGTCAGCCCGCGCAATATTTTCCCGTCGAACATCCAGGGCCTGCCGACCTGGTACGAAGTACGAGTCAACGAAAAAGGCTATCAGGGCCGCCGCGGCGGCGTCGATCTAATGGTGTCGATGAATCCGCAGACCTGGGATAACGACCTGAAGGAAATCGAATCCGGCGGCTACCTGTTCTACGACAACTCGAAACCGCTGCCGCCGAGCAAATTCCGCAGCGACGTCACCGCCATCGGCATGCCGCTGACCGAAATCTGCAACACCACTTACAGCGATCCGCGCCAGCGCCAGCTGTTCAAGAACATCATTTACGTCGGCGCGCTGTCAGCGCTATTGGAACTGGATCCGAAAGAAATCGAACAACTGTTCACCGAGCAGTACAAGGGCAAGGAAGCACTGCTGCAGTCGAACTTCAAGGCGCTGCACCTCGGCCGCGACTACGCACTGAAACACCTGCCCTGCCCGCTGGGCATCAAGCTGCAGCGTGCGGACAATGTCGGCGACAAGATTTTCACCGACGGTAACAGCGCGATCGCGCTGGGTGCCGTCTATGGCGGCGCTTCGGTCTGCGCCTGGTATCCGATTACGCCGTCGTCGTCGGTCGCTGAAGCTTTCATTGCCTACTGCAAGAGAATGCGCACCGACACCGCATCCGGCAAAAACAAATACGCGATCATCCAGGGCGAAGACGAGCTGGCCTCCATCGGCATCGCCATCGGCGCCGGCTGGAACGGCGCGCGGGCGTTCACCGCAACCTCCGGCCCCGGCATTTCGCTGATGTCGGAATTCATCGGCCTCGCCTATTTCGCCGAAATCCCGGTGGTGCTGGTCGACGTGCAGCGCGGTGGCCCGTCCACCGGCATGCCGACACGCACCCAGCAGTCCGACCTGCTGGCCTGCGCCTATGCCTCGCACGGCGATACCAAACATGTGCTGCTGTTCCCGGAAGATCCGACCGAGTGTTTCGAGCTGACCGCGCAGGCGTTCGACTTGGCGGAGCGCTTGCAGACCCCGGTGTTCGTGATGACCGACCTCGACATCGGCATGAACACCCGCCTGTGCCGGCCCTACGTCTGGGACGACACCCGGGAATACGACCGCGGCAAGGTGATGACTTACGAACGGCTCGATGCCGGCGCGGACTTCGGCCGTTACCTCGACGTCGACGGTGACGGCATCCCGTTCCGCACCTATCCCGGCACGCATCCGACCCGCGGCGGTTATTTCACCCGCGGCACGACCAAGAACCGTTATGCGCAGTATTCCGAAGCAGGCCCCGATTACATCGACAACATGCAGCGCCTGATGCGCAAGTTTGAGACCGCCAAATCACTGGTGCCGAAACCGCTGCTCTACCCGGCGGAAAAACCGGCGCGCTTCGGTGCAATTTTCTACGGCTCGACCAGCCCGGCGATGCAGGAAGCGCTGGACACGCTGTCCGAGCGCGGTATCCACGTCAACGCGCTGCGCATCCGTGGCTTCCCGTTCGCCGACGAACTCAGCGATTTTGTCGCGTCCCACCCCTGGGTGTTCGTCATCGAACAGAACCGCGACGCACAACTGAAAACCCTGATGGTCACCGATGGCAAGATCAACCCGGCGCGGCTGATTTCATTGCTGCATTACGACGGCACGCCGATCACCGCGCGTTTCATCGTCGAGCAGATTTCCCAGCATGCCGACTCCCGCCGCGTGGTGCCGATCAAGAAAGCAGTTGCCTGATGAGGATTGCGGATTGAGGATTGAGTCACCTTTGGGTTTTCTCACTCCTCACTCCTCGCTCCTCAATCCTCAAAGAGCTTAAAAATGACCTATCTCGCCAAACCCAAGCTGCACCACCCCTCGCTGTCCGCCAACGCTGCCGGTTACACCCGCCGCGATTACGAGGGCAAGATTTCCACGCTGTGCGCCGGCTGCGGCCACGACTCGATTTCGGCCTCGATCATCCAGTCCTGCTGGGAGCTCGACATCCAGCCGCACCGCGTCGCCAAACTTTCGGGCATCGGCTGCTCATCGAAAACCCCGGACTATTTCCTCGGCAACTCGCATGGCTTCAACAGCGTGCACGGCCGTATGCCGTCGGTGCTGACGGGGGCCAACCTCGCCAACCGCGAGCTGCTCTATCTGGGGGTATCCGGTGATGGCGATTCGGCGTCGATCGGGCTGGGCCAGTTCGCGCATTGCATCCGCCGCGGCGTGAACATGGTGTACATCGTCGAAAACAACGGCGTCTACGGACTGACCAAGGGCCAGTTCTCTGCCACTGCAACCAAGGGCTCCAAATCCAAGCGCGGGGTGCTGAATCCGGACGAACCGGTGGACCTCGTGGGCATGGCGCTGCTGCTGCGCGCGACCTTCGTCGCCCGCGCCTTCTCCGGCGACAAAAAACAGCTGGTACCGCTGATCAAAGCCGCGATCAAACATCCGGGCCCGTCGTTCATCGACGTGATTTCGCCCTGCGTCGCCTTCAACAATCACGAAGGTTCAACCAAGTCCTACGATTACGTGCGCCAGCACAATGCCGCGGTGAACCGCCTCGACTTCATCGAAAGCCGGGATGAAATCACTGCCGATTACGCGCCGGGTGAAGTCATCAACATCGCCCAGCACGACGGCTCACAGCTCCGCCTGCGCAAACTCGCACCCGATTACGATCCAACTGATCGCATCAAGGCGATGAACTACGTTCAGGAACGAGCAGCGGCCGGCGAAATCGTCACCGGCCTGCTCTACGTCGCCTCCGAAGCCGCCGATCTGCATCAGTACATCAGCACCGTGGATACCCCGCTGAACCAGCTCGGGACGAAGGATCTGTGTCCGGGTTCGGCTGCACTGGAGAAAATTAACGCCGGGTTGCGTTGATCGTAGTACGGGCTGTTTTGGCCAGCTCAGATTCGAAGTTTTGCCATCAGTGTTGTATTGGTCACCTCGGCAAATTCTCATTAAATATTTGATTTAATTGATATTTTTATAAATACCGCATCCCCAGTAAGTTAGCGTGCACTGGCTCACTTGATATTTGTGCGCCGCAGCATGAGAATCCGCGCTCTCCTGCAACAACAAAAAGGAGGCCGGCATGGATACCGACCCGCGTCTGAAACAGTCCCGCGCTGCACTCACCCTCGCCGCCCTCGGCATCGTCTACGGTGACATCGGCACCAGCCCGCTCTACGCCGTCAAGGAAACCTTCTCCCCGGGCCACGGCATCCCCCTGACAACCAACACCATCATCGGCGGCATCTCGGCAATTTTCTGGGCGCTGATGCTGGTGGTATCGCTGAAATATGTGGTGCTGATCATGCGCGCCCACAACAAGGGCGAGGGCGGCATCATGGCGCTGCTGGCGCTGGCCACCTCCGCCTGCAAGGACCATCCCCGCCAGTACGCGGCAATCCTGTTCGCAGGTCTTGCCGGTGCTGCGCTGTTTTACGGCGACGCGGTGCTGACCCCCGCCATTTCGGTGCTCTCCGCCGTTGAAGGCCTCGAGATTGGCACCAGCGCTTTTAAACCCTATGTGCTGCCGATTTCCGCCGGCGTGCTGATCGCGCTGTTTTCATTTCAGCGTTACGGCACGGCGCGCGTCGGCCTGCTGTTCGGCCCTATCGTCATCCTGTGGTTCGTAGCACTCGGCGTGGCCGGCATCCACGGCATCCTGCAGGCCCCTGCCATCCTGCAGGCGCTGAATCCCGCGCACGGGCTGGGCTTTGTGACGCAGCACGGCTTCGCGTCCTTTGTCGTGATCGGCGCGGTGCTGCTGGCCTTCACCGGCGCCGAAGCGCTGTATGCCGACATGGGGCATTTCGGCAAGCAAGCCATCCGTATCGCCTGGTTCAGTCTGGTATTCCCCGCGCTGGCGCTGAATTACCTCGGCCAGGGCGCGCTGCTGATCACCAATCCCGCGGCGGTCAGTAACCCTTTTTTCCTGATGTATCCGGACTGGGCGCTGTATCCGATGGTGGCGCTGGCCACCGCCGCCACGGTCATCGCATCGCAGGCGACCATCACTGGCACCTACTCGCTGACACGGCAGGCAATCCAGTTGGGCTACCTGCCACGCATGAGCGTGCTGCAGACCTCGGCCAAGGAAATGGGCCAGATCTACATGCCGGCGGTGAACTGGATCCTGCTGGTGGTGGTACTCGCCGCCGTCTTCGGCTTCGGTTCGTCGTCCAGCCTTGCCTCCGCTTACGGCGTCGCCGTCACCGGCACCATGCTGGTCACCACTTTCCTGACATTTTTTGTGATCCGTTACGTCTGGGGTTACAACCTCGCCTTGTGCATTGCCGCCACCGGCTTTTTCATCCTGCTCGACCTGGCATTTTTCTCGTCGAGCCTGCTCAAGATCAGCGGCGGCGGCTGGTTTCCGCTGGTGCTGGGCGCGGTCATGCTGATGGTGATGCTGACCTGGTGGCGCGGCCGGCGCATCCTTGCCGCGCGCCTGCAGACTTCCGCCATTCCGGTGCAGGATTTTCTGGCGTCCCTGTTCAAATATCCGCCGCACCGGGTGCCGGGCACTGCGGTGTTCATGGTGGCCAACCCCGATGCAGTACCGCATGCGCTGCTGCACAACCTCGCGCACAACAAGGTGCTGCACGAACGCGTGGTGTTCCTCACCGTGACCATTGCCGATACCCCCTGGGTGCCGTTCAACGAGCGCGTCACCGTGGAATCACTGGGCAACGGTTGCTGGCGCATCCGCATGCGTTTTGGCTTCAAGAATCCGGTCGATGTGCCGCAGGCGCTGGCACTGTGCTGCGAACACGGTCTCGATTTCGCGATGATGGAAACCTCGTTTTTCCTCAGCCGTGAAACGCTGATCCCGGTCATTGGTGACGGCGGCATGGCGCTGTGGCGGGAACGCCTGTTTGCCACCATGGCGCGCAATGCCAGCAGCGTAGTCGAATATTTCCACCTGCCGACCAATCGCGTGATCGAACTCGGCACCCGGATCGAGATATAAAGCGATTACCTTCTGACGCCCGGCGTCTCTACCGTCAAACCGGTAGCGCGCCGGGCCAGATACAGCTCCAGATCCAGCAGTTCATCGGAACCAAAGGCCGGCATCACCGCGCGCACACCGAAATAACAGGCACGCAGCCGCCGGTGCAGCGAGCCGGTAGCCTGCCATTCCAGGCGATAAGCCGGGTAGGCATTGCCGTGACCTTCGCTGATGGTTTCAGCCAACAGCTTGCGTCCCGCGTTCTGTTCGTGGCAGTTCACGCAGGCCAGGTTCATCTGGCCCTGACGGCGGTAATAGATTTCGCGGCCGCGTTCGAGGTGGGGACGGTTCGCGGCGTCCGCAACAACAGCCACCGGCATGCCGCGCGACTGGTGCGCCACGTAGGCGGTCAGCGCCAGCAGCTCTTCCGACTCGTACTGCAGCGGATCTGCGGCCTGATTGCGCTCACGGCAGGTATTGATGCGTCCCTCAATGTTGATGACCTTGCCCGTTGCCGTATCGATCCGCGGATACCGCGCCGCGACGCCTTTCATGCTGGACGCTGCCTCCTGATGACAGCTGGCGCAGGCCTTGTTGTTGCGACCGGCGGGAGTGCTCCACAATTTTTCGCCACGTGCGACCCACAACATGCCGGGGTTGGCGAAATCATCCGCCTGCAACGCGCGGACGTCGGCGCCGGCATATGTGATGCCGGAGCGCGGCGACGTGGCAGCCAAAGCGACACTCTGCATCAGCAGCAGCGCAACCACACCAGCCTGCAAAAACCGCCGGATCACGGCCCTGTGACTGCCAGTTGCACGCGCTCCTCGCCACGCTGACCGGCATCATCGACCCACTGAAACACCAGTTCGCCGCTGTCTCGAGCCAGTGTGAAAAACTGCAGCGACGGGTTGGCAGCCACCCCGGAGCCCATTTCAGCGCGGAAAATTTCCGCATCGTTGTATCGCACGATCAGCGAGTTGATGACGTTTTTTGGAACCGCCCGGCCGTTGACATCAAATCGAAACCCGGTCTCCATCGGATGCTGGATGGCGACACGGATGCTGATCACCTCGCCGCGTTTGGCAGTTGCCGGCACCTGGATCCGCGCGATCACGTCAGCCCCCTTTTAACCTGCATCCAAACAGGCCGACTCGGTCACTTCGACCTCGGCGCTGCCCGACCAAAACGAGCCGTCGGACAACTCGGCAATCGCCAGCACAATCTGCGAGCCGTTGAGCCGCACGCGGGTGGATACCTCGGCGCGACCAGCATGCGGCCCCAGCACGAATTTCGCAATCAGCGGCCGCGGATTGCGCGGCGACAGCAGCGTGATGCTGCGCACGTGGTTGGCCGCGGTCATCGGGTTATCGACGCTGACTTTCAGCGGCACGGAGTGCCCGTTGTCAGCCAACCGCGGCGTGTCGATGCTGACCCGTCCGGCGGACAGCCGCGCGCCGCCGGTGAGGTCGCGAACCAGCGCCGCCAGCGGATCGGCCTGGGCGCGCGCCAGTCCTGCGGACATGCCCCACACGCCGGCACACCAAGCGAGAAAATTACGACGATTCGGCATGAGAGTGATCGATAGGCATCAGCGCAGGGTCTGCAAATAAGCGACGACATCCTCAACCTGCTGCGCCGTCAGGATGGGTTTGCCGCGGTAAGCCTCGGCAACACGGGTCAAGCCGTTGACGCGGTAATAGGACGGCATCACCGTATCACGATTGAGGCGCGACTGATCGACCACCCGCAAGCGCAATTGCGCCGAACTCAGCCGCGCGCCAACGCCGGACAACGGCGGCGCCACATTGCCCATGAAGCGCTCGCCGGATTCGGGGATCGCATGGCACAACAGGCAATTGGCATCTCGCCCCGCCATCACCGTGCGGCCGCGCGCCGAGTCACCCGCTGCTTGCACCAATGGCACGGGAATAGCGTCGCCGGCCACGGTAAAAGCAGGCAGCGGTTCGGGGGGAACCAGCGCGGCACAACCGGCAACGGCGCCGAACGCGGCGATGCACCACGTCCGGCGCGCGTTGCGATAAAACCGCCGCATCTAGATTAGCGTCAGCCCCTGATGTTTCAGCGGCAGCGTGTGCATCGGTTTGCCGGTTGCCGCGAAAATCGCGTTCAGCACCGCCGGCGCCGTCACGCAGATCGTCGGCTCTCCCACACCGCCCCAGAAATCGTAGGTCGGCACGATCACCGTTTCGATTTTGGGCATCTGTGCCAGTCGTGCAATCGGGTAGTTGTGGAAATTCAGCTCGGACACGCGGCCATCCTGCACCGTCATCTCGGACTGCAGCGAGTCAAAACCGTAAGCCACCGAGCCCTCGACCTGCGCGGCAATCGTCGCCGGGTTCACTGCATGGCCGCAGTTCAGCGCCAGCACCATGCGATGTACTTTGACTTCGCCCTTGCTGCTGACGGAAACCTCGGCCACCGCGGCGGAATAACTGGCATAACCCATGAACTGAGCAATGCCGCGATACACGCCCTTCGGCAACGGCTTGCCCCAGTCGCCCTTCTCCGCGGCCGCATTGAGCACGGCCAGATGCTTGGGATGGCTCTTCATCAGTGCGCGGCGAAACTCGAGCGGATCCTTGCCTGCCGTCTTGGCCACCTCATCCATGAAACATTCGAGGAAAATGCCGTTCTGGTTGGTATTGACGCCGCGCCACGGACCGACCGGGACATGGGTGTTGCGCATCGCATATTCGATGCGCATGTTGGGGACGGTATAGCCGATCTGCGCGTCGTGCGGCTCGGGCCAGAAACCCTGCAACTGCCGGCGATCCTTGCCGTCCTTGATATTGTGCGGCGCCAGCCAGGCATTGATCGACTGGCCGGAAACGCGGACGTGCAGACCGGTCAGGTTGCCGCTGCTGTCGAGACCGGCTGACAGTTTGCACTGCGCGATCGGGCGATAAAAATCATGCGCCTGGTCTTCTTCCCGGCTCCAGATCAGTTTGACGGGAGTGCCCGGGTATTGTTTGGCAATCAAGGTGGCCTGACGCACATAATCCTGAGTACCGCCGCGCCGCCCGAAACCACCGCCCAGGCCATGGTTGTAGGCTTCACACTGTGCCAGCGGCACACCGGATGCCGTTGACAACGCAGCCAGCGACGCTTCCGCGTTCTGGCTGGGCATCCACACTTCTGCCTTGTCGGCGCCGATTTTAACGGTGCAGTTATTGGGTTCCATGCAGGCGTGGGACAGGAATGGCAGGCTGTATACCGCTTCGACTTTTTTCGCGGCGCCGGCAATAGCGGTCAACGCGTCGCCATTATTGGTGTCGGCAAACGCATCATTGGAAGTCAGCCCTTCCTTCAGATGCGCCGCAATGGCTGCACTCGATTGTTTGCCGTTTGCGCTTTCATCCCACACGATAGGCAGCGCATCGAGCGCCGTCTTCGCCCGCCACCAGCTATCGGCCACCACGGCCACCGCGGTGTCGCCGACCTTCATCGCGCCGCGAACACCGCGCCGGCCCTTGATCTTGCTGTCGTCGAAGCTGACGACCTTGCTGCCGAATACCGGGGCGTCCTTGATCGCAGCATGCAGCATGCCCGGCAGTTTCAGGTCGATCGAAAATACCTTGCCGCCGTTGACCTTGTCGGCAGTATCCAGCCGCTTCATCGGTTTGCCGGCAACTTTCCACTCGCGCGGATTTTTCAGCTTGATGCTTTTGAGTTCAGGCGATGTCAGTTTGGACGCCGCAGTAGCCACCTTGCCATAACTGGTTTTCCGCCCGGACGCTGCATGGCTGATCACGCCGTTTGAGACCGTCAGTTCACCCACCGGCACGTTCCATTCGTTGGCAGCAGCCTGCATCAGCATGATGCGTGCCGCAGCGCCACTCTGGCGCACGTAATCTTCTGAGCCGCGGATGCCGCGGCTGCCGCCGGTGGCCATGTCGCGCCAGACGCGTTTGCGCGCGAGGTTGTCGCCAGGGGTAATTTGCTCGATGCTGACTTTTTTCCAGTCGCATTCGAGTTCTTCAGCGACCAACTGGGCGAGACCGGTATGCGTGCCCTGACCCATTTCAGCGCGGGCAACCCGGATCACACAACTGTCGTCAGGTTTGATCATCACCCAGGCATTCACCTCGGTGGCAGCGCCCTGCGCAGAGGCCGGTGCTGCGCCGAACGGCAGGCTGAATCCCAGCGCGAGACCGCTGCCGGCGGCGGCAGAGCCGACGATGAAACGGCGGCGGGAAATATTGTCAATTCGATTGGTGATTTTGTCGGTGGTTTTGCTGGCGGCTTTGCCGGAGATTTTTTTGCTCATGATGGTTCTCCTCAGGCCTGACCAGCGGATTGTTCATCGACCACCGCGACTTTTTCGTCACCGGTAGGTCCTGCGCCCATGTGGATCACCGAGCCGCCGCCCTTGCCAGTACCGGCGGCCATGTGGATGGCCGCGCGTACGCGCTGGTAGGTACCACAGCGACAGATATTGGTCATCGCTTCGTCGATATCCTTGTCGGTAGGCTTGGGTTTTTTCGCCAGCAGCGCGGTGGCCGCCATGATCTGGCCGGACTGGCAATAACCGCACTGCGGCACATCCAGTTCGACCCAGGCTTTCTGTACCCGGGTTGAACTGTCGCGCGAGAGACCTTCAATAGTGACCACTTTGTCACTGGGTTTCACTGCACTGACCGGCATCACACAGGAGCGCACCACTTCGCCGTTTAGATGCACCGAACAGGCGCCGCATTGCGCCACACCACAGCCGTATTTGGTGCCGGTCAGGCCGACTTGTTCGCGGATCGCCCATAACAAAGGGGTATCGGGCTCGACATCAACCTCGTATGAGCGGCCGTTAATATTCAGTTGGGGCATGGTTTCTCCTGTACGATGACTTTGGGCTGCGTAATACCGTGCTCGCGTTGCGACACGGTCTCTGAAATTCCCCGGAATAGTTGGAACGCCGCAGTCGAATGCCGCGGTTGAAAGCGTCTCTACACTTCGTTGTGCAGATTATGCTGGCATCCCGGAATGGTCAACAGGAATACGACAGTGCTACGCTTGACGCAGCGCACCAATCATCTACATGCGATGTCCATGACAAGTCCAGAATGACTGCAGCGGCACTGAGTCAAGGCACCTGCGCCCCGTTCATCCGCGCCATTATGGTTTGCGTGCGCCGCTGCAGATAACCGGTGTTGCTGCCGGGGCCATACCGGCGCGGGCTCGGCACGATAGCCGCCAGCCGCGCGGCCTGTTCGGCGCCCAGCGCGGCCGCAGTGGTGCCGTAATGATGGCGGGCAGCGGCTTCGGCACCGAACACACCATCATCCCATTCGATGACATTGAGGTAAATCTCCAGGATGCGGCGCTTGGTCATGATGGTTTCCAGCATCACGGCAATGACCGCCTCCTGCGCCTTGCGCCACCACGCTCGTTCGCCGGAAAAAAACAGGTTTTTGGCGAGTTGCTGGGTAATGGTCGAACCGCCGGCGACGATCTCGCCTTCGCGCAGATTTTTTTCGTAGGCCTTCTGGATACCTTCCCAGTCAAAGCCCTTATGGGTCGCAAATTTCGCGTCCTCTGCAGCGACCACCGCGCGTTTCAGATGCCCGGAAATACGCTGATACGGCACCCACTGCTGGCGCAACCGGGCCTTGGGATCATCTTCACGGAGGATTTCCAGGCGCGCACGCATGAACGCGGTCGACTCCGGATTATGACTGGCCCAGTACCAGATATGCACCAGAAACCAGAACTGCACCGCAGCCAGCGCGATCAGCGCCAGCAGCAGCGTGCGCCAGCTCCAGCGGAAGATGGATTTCAGCGCAATGATCAGATTCAGCTCCGGAGTTTTTTAATAACCGGTGCAGTCAGCGGCCGCACGCCGCGCCAGATGAAAAAAGATTCTGCCGCCTGCTCGACCAGCATGCCGAGGCCGTCAACAGCGTGCGCGCCGTTTTTATGTGCAAACCTCAGGAACGGCGTATCGCGCCCGTAAACCATGTCGTAGGCCAGTGCGCCAGGAGCAAAAATGCCTTCGGGCAACGGCGGCATTTGCCCGCTGAGTCCGGCGGAGGTGGCATTGATGACCAGATCGAATTGCGCGCCAGCGAGATCGGAATACGGCGAGGCGGATATCCCGCCCGGCGTCAAATCCTTGAACTTCTGGAAGTGACTGACGAGGCTGATCACCTTGTCGAGCGAACGATTCGCGACCACCATCAGTTTCGGATGCTTTTCCAGAAGGGGGCGCATCACACCGCGGGTGGCGCCACCGGCGCCCATCAGCAGTATCCGTTTACCGGCAATCGGGCATCCCAGATTTCGTTCAAGATCGGTGACCAGGCCAATGCCGTCGGTGTTGTGACCAACCAGTTCATTACCCACGAGTTCGATGGTATTCACGGCCTCGGAATCAAGGGCAATACCCGCATGGGCAACGACCATATTCCAAGCTTCATGCTTGAACGGCACCGTGACGTTCAGCCCTTTGCCGCCTGCGCTGAAAAACTGCCGGGCAGTGGCTGCAAACGCATCCACGGGCGCCAGTAACCGCTCATAACCCATGTCCTGCCCGGTCTGACGCGCAAATTCCGCATGGATCTGCGGCGATTGGCTGTGCGCGACGGGATTGCCGATGACTGCGTACTGTTCTTTCAATGTGAGCCGCTCACTGGGATCATTCACTGGCTGACGAACTGGTCCGCCCGCGTGAAAGTCCAGGTGCGGGTGATGTGCAGGATGTCGGTGTCGCGCGCGATGTCCGGCGGTAATGCGGCGTACGGCGCGGCCATTTTGACAATCTGCATCGTGGCGCCGTCCAATACCTTGTTGCCGGAGGATTGATTGATGACGATCCGTTCCAGGCTGCCGTCGGCCTTGATCGACACCGTCGCCACCAGCTTGCCGTAAATCCGCTGGTCGCGCGCAACCTGCGGATAATTCAGTTCACCGACCCGTTCGATTTTCTGCCGCCAGTCTTCGATATAACGCGCGTATTGGTATTCCTGGGTGCGGGCGCCGACGAATTTGCGCCGCGGCCGTTCCTGGTAAGCATTCCAGTCCTTGCTGATCTGCGCTTCCAGCCTTGCGATCGCCAGGCTGCGTTGCATCAGTTCCGTGCCGTCCACGACCGGCGCCTTATCCGGGGTCGGTTCAGGCGCGGCTTTTGTCGGCGCAATAGCGATCTGGCTCGCCCCCGTGCGGGCCAGCAACTGGCGCGCCTCCCATTCGAGTTCGGCAACGCGCTTTTTTGCCTGCTGCAGTTCGGTGGTTTGCGTATCCTGGCTGATCACCGGCAGCGGACTGCTCGCGCGCTGTTTGGCGTCGGTATTGCCGCCGCCGTCGAGATTGTGCTGTGCCAGCGCATCAGCTTTGCTCGGTTTGGCCTGCGATTTGGTATTGACCAGCACCACATCCAGCGCCGGCGCCACGTTCTGCAGTCCGCGCAGGTCGGGCACGGTGAAGGTCAGCCCGAAAATCACAAAGGCATGCACCAGCAGCGAAATACCGCCGGCCGCACCGAAACGGGTGCGAATGGTCATCTGCGCATAACGCCGGTCAAAATCGGCAATGCGTCGCTCCAGTTCGGCGACGCGCACATCAAGCCGGTCCACGGCGCTACCCCATGAACCGCGGCGCGGATGTTTCGCGCGGCGCGGCAAGGGCAGGACATTCCTGGCGGGCTGGGCACTCATCCCGACTATTCTAGGCCAGCCCCTTAAAATAGCAATAAAAACATTAAAATCAGCTAATTAACTGTTTTGCTTAAAGCTGATTCCAGTATAGGTACGGCAGTTGGCGATCACTGACTTTGGGGCGCTTCCAGTATCGCCTTGAAGTCCAGATGCGCCCCCAGTTCGAGCAGATCCACCGCCCCGACTGCGAGTTCAACCCGGGCTCCAGGCATCACTGTGGCGTCGATTGACGGTACACGCTGGGTGATCGGCACTGCGTCCAGCCTCACCAGGTTTTCGCGCAACACCACGCCGGTCACCGTGGCGGCCTGTTCCTGCAGCAGCCAGCGCAGGCTCCAGTAACGTTCCATGCTGCGCTGGAATTCACCGTAAACGTCGTACGCGGCTTCGAAGTCGCGCATTGCGGTCAGCAAGTCCGTGTCCTTGGCGCTGTACACCGGCGCCTCGCCGCGCACGCGCGCGATCAGCTGCCGCTGGTTGACCAGGTCCGCATAACGCCGCAGCGGCGAACTCGCCCACATGTACTGCGCGACACCCAGCCCGTCGTGCGGTCCGGCTGCCGTGCTGCTGCGCACCTTGCCGCCGCTTTGCACGCGATACAGCGCCGGCTGGCCGGCATCATGTAACTCCCCGGCCCAGGTGCTGTTGGCAAGAATCATCAGTTCGGCCACCACCTGATCGATCGGCGTGCCGCGCTGGCGGCGGGAAATCGCCACCCGGTCAGCACTGACCTGGAACACGAACTCGGGCCGATCCTCGGGCTGCGGCGCATCGCCTTTGCGCGTGTGCAACCGGCTGCCGGAAAACTGCCACAGCCAGGCCAGCGCTTCGCCCTGCGGATGCGCCACGCTGCCTGCCGCCAGCGTCGCCGCATTGAACACCGGCTCCAGCGCTTCATGGCGCAGGTTGTCGGCAATCAGCACGCGTTCGAGCCGGGTTTCATGGCCGGTAATCGAAAAATCAGCGGCGACATCAAAATAAATCGACAGCGCCGGGCACTCGCGCCCTGCTGCCAGCGTGTAGGCCTCCACCGCGGCATCGGGCAGCATGGTGATCTTGCCGCCGGGAAAATACACCGTCGACATGCGTTCGCGCGCAATCACATCCAGCGGCGAATCCGGGGTGATGCCCAACGCCGGTGCGGCGATATGGATGCCGAGGCGGCGCGCGCCACCGGGCAGTGTCTGCAGTGAAAAGGCGTCGTCAATTTCGGTGGTCGCCGCATCGTCGATGCTGTACGCCTGCACCTCCGCCAGCGGCAGACCGGCGGGCACCACCACCGCGGGTGAATCCGGAAAACCCGCGCCGCGCGGAAAATGCTCCTGCAGGAAACGGTTCAGGTGATACACATGGGGGTCGGGCAGCGCACCGCAACGCTCGAGCAGGCGCACCGGCGTCAGCTTCGCGGCCATGCTGGCTTCTTCCAATGCCTTCCATTCGATGCCGTTTTTGTCCGGCTTGTAGAGCAAGGCATCGAGCTGCGGCCGGAAAGCCTCCGGCAGGCGGCCGGCGTTCAACTCTTCGATATACGCGGCCTTGGCGACAGCCTGCAGTTTTTTGCGTTCGACGCTGGCCAGGGCCGCTTTCAGCGATTCTTCAGGTGCCGCCTTGTAGCGACCGCGGCCCTTTTTATAGAAGTACATCGGCGCGCCATGCAGGCGCATCAGTACACCTGCTGCTTCAAATGCGCCCGGCGCATGTCCGTAGTACTCGCGCGCCAGTACATCATAGGCAAACTCGTCGGCGCCGCAGCATTGCCAGAGGAAATCAATGTCGATGGCGTCGGCCTGAGCCTGTGCTTCCGCCATGAACGCGGTGTGTGCAGGGATCTCGAAACGCAGCAGCACGGCGGATGCTTTGACCTTCGAACGTTTGCCGTGCGGCGCCTCGACCTGCAGCGACGTGTCGTTGTCGGCGAGCACGGCGCCGACCTTGAACTCGCCGTCTTCTTCGTAAAAAACGTTCATGTCGATCAATTTTCCAGGAACAGGTCATCAGACCTGTTCCTCCAATACCCCCCCTCTCCCTCCGGGAGAGGGGTCGGGGGTGAGGGCTGGGAGTGAGGGGGAAAAAACCTAAAAGCAAGCGCCCAATCGCGAACAAAAAAAGACTGAAACCGGGCCGCGAATTATACGCGCCCGCGTTGCCAGAATGTGACAACGGTGTCGAGATAATCGGCGAATCCGCGAAAGCCGTGGTCGCCGCCGTTGACGATGATTTGTTCGCAACCGGCGTAATGCGTGACCCCGTCGCGATAATCCAGCACCTCATCGCCGGTCGCGGTGATCAGCAGATAACATTCCGGGGTGATCTGCTCGACTTCGAGCGCGCGCAATTCGTCGACATGTCCGGCAGTGAACTGGTATTCCTCGCCGGTGTAGAGATTTTTCTGCGGACCGAGCAACGGCGTCAGCAGTTCGTAGGGACGCACCGCGGGATTCACCAGTACCACGCGTACGCCGAAGTGTTCAGCCAGATGGGTCGCGTAATAACCGCCCAGCGAGGAACCGACCAGGGTCACGTCACCCGCGGCGTGCGGCGTGATCAAGGCCTGTAACTGTGCCATTGCCTGCGCCGGCCGGTGCGACAGCTCGGGACAGGCAAAATGGGCGGACAAGTCCAGTTGCGCCATTTTCTCGCGCAACAGACCGGCCTTGTACGACAGCGCCGAGCTGTTGAAGCCGTGGATGTAAATCAGCACAATAGAAACTAGTGGCCGTTAAACCCATTCAAATTCGAGGAGTGTTCACTACTCCGACACCATTGGCTTCAATAATTATTAAATTCAGCCGAATAACTACGATTCCACTCATCTCTAAAAAATAAAAATGACGAAGTCGATTTAACCTTTGTTTCGATGCGAACACCCTCAAGCCAAGGTACTATCTGAATATCTTTTTGGATTCGAACTCGACCGCCATCCCCTGAACGAGAACCTTTCGTTTTAAGAATCGTTCGATCTTTCATGCACTGCTGAACCTCAACGCTTTCTTGCGACTCAAATATGGTAACGCCAGACTTCGAATAAAATACTACATGCAGCGCAGTTGATTTTTTATCAAGAAAAATTGCAACATATTCGATTTGCGATTTTTTTTCGGGGAGCAAATCAAAGTCAAATACATTGGCCATGTTAAATGGCATTGATTTCCAAGGGTCATCACCATCAGCCCTCCATTTTTCAGCTATAAACCGATAGTGTTTGTGCGTTCCTAAGCAATCCACCACCTCTCTTTCACGATCCGCACTTTGCGCATTCGAAACAACTATAAACGTCCACGCAAGAAAACATAAACGCAGAGGCGTAATAGCGTACAGGACAAACCACGGCTTCAATCCCGCCATCATCACACCGCCCTTTTTGCACTTTCTCATTGAACCCGCCCCATCCATGCCTTTTCACTCCCCCTCCATTTCGCCCCGGCTTTGGCCTTTGCCAGGCATGTTCGCGGTTTGCGGGCCACGGTATCGCGGGGGAAATATAACGCCGTGTCTTTAGCGCATTCGCCAGCTGCTAGCGGGGGCGCTCGATGCTACGCGCAAGCGCGTCCAATATTAATGTCATACGCTCCCATTGCATTACAAATGCCAATACATTATTGGTCACTTCAATGGTGATCGTCCATTGCCGAAAATTCCCGGACATCCTATCGAATTGTCTTCTTGCCTTTGCATGGAAAGGCACCCGCTCAGCCAGCAATCTCGCGTGCCAGTGCCAGCAGCAGCGCGTCATTGCCGCGTGCGGCGATCAGCGACACGCCCAGCGGGCAGCCCCGCGCTGTCGCCAGCGGCAGGCTGACCTGTGGCAGGCCAGCGAGGCCGGCAATACACAACAAACTCATCGCCCGTGCACGGAAATCATCGAGTTCAGCTGCAGGCGTATTCAACAAGGGCGCAATATCGGACACCGAGGGCAAAACCAGCACCACGTTCCCGGCAAGCAGTTCATCCATGCGCCGGCGCACTACTTCACGCACCCCCTGCGCGCGCGCAACCTCCTCCGCACTGATCGTTGCCACCCATTGCATGCGTTCGCGTACTCCCGGGCCGAGTTCCGGTTGTGTCCGCGCCACCCAGTCACCCAGCTGCGCATGGATCTCCGCACCCTGCAATACGCGGAAAGCCTGGAACCATTGTGGCAAACCTTCGGCGCTAACCGTCACCGGCCGCAACGCACCGATTGCAGCCGTAATACGCGCCAGTGCCGGCTGCAATGCGACGACGGCAGCACTATCCAGCAGCGCCATTGCATCCTGCGCCAGCAATAGTTCACCCGGCGCCGCCGCAGTCTCTGCCCCGAGCAGCACCTGACCCACGCGTTCGAGCAGCGCCGCATCACGCGCAAACCAGCCGGCCACATCAAAACTTTTTGCCAGCGCACAGGCGCCTTCCAGTGAAATACGGCCATGCGTCGGGCGTATGCCGTAAATGCCGCAGAAACTGGCCGGTGCACGCACCGAACCGCCGGTGTCGCTGCCCAGCGCAAAATCAACCAGGCCGCCGGCCACTGCCGCTGCGGAACCGCTGGACGAACCCCCGGGGATGCGTCCCGGCGCGTTAACGTTCACGGGGGTGCCGTAATGCGCGTTTTCGCCGTTCAGGCTGTAGGTCAGTTCATCGGTCTGGGTTTTGCCGAGCATGTTCGCTCCGGCGGCGAGCAGGCTTGCGACAACAGCTGCGGTGTGAGTTGCCGGCGCATGGCTGGCCAGCCAGTCGGGACTGCCGAATCCGGTTTTATGCCCGGCGATGTCGTAGATATCCTTGACGCCGAAAGTCAGTCCGGCGAGCGGCCCCTTGCCGGAGCCGGTCACCGCGACATGGGTATGCCGACAGAATGCGCCCAGCGCATCGTCAGGTATTTTCCCGGGTGAGGCAGGCATCAGGCCGACAAGCGCTGCAGCAGTTTGTCGTGGATGCCGCCGAAACCGCCGTTGCTCATCACCAGCACCTGGTCACCGGCACGCGCTGCCGCGGCAATCGCCGCAACCATGCGTCCGAGATCATCATGTACCGCAGCCTTGTTGCCCAGCGGCGCCAGCGCAGCAGCCGCATCCCAGCCCAGAGCGCCGCTGTAACAGAACACGAGGTCGGCATCCGCAAGACTGCCGGGCAAGGCCTGCTTCATCACGCCGAGTTTCATGGTGTTGGAACGCGGCTCAATCACCGCGATGATGCGCGCGCGACCCACCTTGCGCCGCAAGCCGGCGAGCGTCGTCGCAATCGCAGTCGGGTGATGCGCAAAATCGTCATACACGGTGACCTCGCGCACCGTACCGC